>DATJQI010000034.1:0-13497 GCA_035505915.1 Gemmatimonadales bacterium
GTCGAACGTGGGGCTGTGATGGGGAGACGCGGCCCGCCCCGGCGGCGCGGAGCCGACGAACGCGAACGAGCCCGGGACCCGGCGCAGGAAGTACGACATGTCCTCGCCGCCCATGGTCCGTACGCCGGTCCGGACGTTGCCGGGGCCCACGATGCCGGCGGCGACCTCGCTCATCAAGGCGGTCATCGCCGGATCGTTCACGAGGGGCTCGGTATGGCGGCGGTACCGGACCTCCGCCCTGGCCCCGAACGCGGCCGCCACGCCCTGCGCCGTGCCCTCCACCAGCCGGGGCGCCTCCTCCCACCACTTGCCGCCGAACGTCCGGACCGTTCCGCGGAGCTCGGCCGTCCCGGGAATGACGTTGAAGGCGTGGCCCGCGCCGATCTGCGTCACCGACAGCACGCCCTCTTCGAAGGGATCGCGGCGCCGGGAGACCAGGCTCTGCAGCGCGGTGACGAGGTGCGCCGCCACGAGCACCGGATCCACGGTCTGATGCGGGGCGGCGGCGTGCCCGCCCTTCCCGATGACGGAGATCTCGAACTCGTCCACGGACGCCATGACGGGACCCGGCATCAGCCCGATGGTGCCCGCGGGGATGTCGTTCCACAGATGGATCCCGAACGCCGCGTCGACCTTCGGGGACTCGAGCACGCCGGCCCGGATCATGGCCTGCGCTCCGTCCGAGATCTCTTCGGCGGGTTGAAACGCGAACTTCACGGTCCCCGGGAGCGCGACTCCGCCGAGCCGGCGGGCCACCTCGAGTCCGATGGCCACGTGCCCGTCGTGCCCGCAGGCGTGCATCTTGCCCGGGTGGCGGGACTTGTAGGGGACGTCGCTCGCTTCCTGCACGGGAAGGGCGTCCATGTCGGCGCGGATCAGCACGCACCGGCGCCCCGATCCCCGGACCCCGACCACGCCGGTGTTCCCCACGCCCGTCGTCACCGCGTACCCTCCGGCCCGCAGGCGTTCCGCGACCAGCGTGCTGGTCCGGATCTCCTCGTTGCCGAGCTCGGGATGCTCGTGCAGGTCGCGGCGGGTGGCGACGAGCGAATCGCGATCGACGGGAGAGAGTGCGAAGGTCACGGGTCGGCGCTCGGGCACAGGTCCGAGATCCGGCATTCGCCGCAGGCCGGCCGGCGGGCGATGCAGGTCTTCCGCCCGTGCAGGATCAGGAGATGAGAAAAGAGCGTCCATCGGGGGCGCGGCACCAGGGGCATCAGATCGCGCTCGATCTTCACGGGGTCGGTCTCCCGCGTCAGGCCGAGGAGCCGGGAGATCCGCTGGACGTGGGTGTCCACGACGATCCCCTCGTTCTTTCCGAACGCGTTCCCCAGGACCACGTTCGCCGTCTTCCGCCCGACGCCGGGGAGGCGCACCAGTTCCTCCATGGTGTCCGGCACGCGACCCCCGTGACGCTCCACCAGAGCCCGGGCCATGCCGAGCAGCGACTTGGCCTTGTTACGGAAGAACCCGGTGCTCTTGATGAGATGCTCGACCGCGCGGGGCTCCGCGTCCGCGAGCGCCGCGGGGGTGGGGTAGGCCCGGAAGAGCTCCGGCGTCACCAGGTTCACGCGGGCATCGGTGCACTGGGCCGAGAGAATGGTGGCGGCCACGAGCTCGAAGGGGTTGCGGTGGTCGAGCGCGCAGTGGGCGTCCGGGAACTCCCGCGACAGCCGGTCCACGATCTTGCGGGCGCGCTCCTTCTTCGCCACCAGGGACTCGGCCCGCTTCCGCGCTTTGGCGGTCACGACCGGCGGCTCCGGGCGAAGGCGCGGAATTGGTCGGCGTCCCGTGTGTTCAGGACGTTGGCGGGCTCGAGCCATCCCTTCCGCGCCACGCCGACCCCGACGGTCACGTTGGCCATTCCCGCCACCGAGTGGGCATCCGCGCCGATCGAGACCGTCACCCCCAGATCGCGGGCTTCCCGCACCCGGCGCCAGTCGAGGTCCAGCCGGTGGGGATCGGCGTTGACCTCCACGGCGATCCCGCGGTCGGCGGCCTTGCGGAGCACCTGCTCCAGGTCGATCTGATAGGGATCGCGGGAGAGCAGGAGCCGGCCCGTGGGGTGCCCGAGAATGGTGAGGTGGGGGTCGTCCATCGCGGTGAGGACCCGCTCGGTCATCTGGGTCTCGGACATCCCGAAGCGGGTGTGGATGGAGGCGATGACGAAATCGAAGCGGTCGAGCGTCGGGGCGCCGTAGTCCAGCCGGCCGTCGGCCAGGATATCCGCCTCCACTCCCTTCAGTACCACAAAGGAAGAGGACGTGCGGTTCACCGCGTCGATCTCCTCGTGCTGCCGGGGGACGTCCTCGGCCTTGAGACCGCCGGCGAACGCGGCGGGGCCGTGGTCGGTGAGCCCCATCCACGCGTACCCCGCGCGCCCGCAGGCGCCGGCCCACTCGGCGACGGTCGTGGTGCCGTCCGAGTAGTTGCTGTGGCAATGGAGAAAGCCCTTGAGGTCGGATTCCTCCACCAGGCGGGGCAGTCGCCCCCGCGCGGCGGCGTCGATTTCGCCCGTTCCCTCCCGGAGCTCGGGAGGAATCCACGGAAGCTCCAGCGCGCGATAGACGTCCGACTCCTCGGCGTAGGCGCCGGATTCGAGCGACACCGATCGCTCCCGGGCCCGCGCGTCGAGCTGCGCGAGGTGGGCCGCGGCGCCGGTGGCCCGGAGCCAGGTGCTCCCGAACGCCCGAGCCGGGGTGAGAAAGACGTCGACCACGGTGCCGGAGGTGAAGCGCAGCGTCACGGCGCCGCCCGCGCCCGAGGACTCCATCACCCCCGGCGTCGACCGGAGCCGGCGGGCAATCGCGTCCCGGGCCCCCGGGTCCCGATGGAGGACGACGAAGTCCAGGTCCCGGATCAGCTCGCGGCGGCGCCGCAGGCTTCCGGCGATCTCCACCCGGGCCACGCCCTCCAGCGCCGCGAGGCTCTCCTGAACCGTGCGGGCTTCGGCGGCGGCATGGTGGTAGAGACGGAACTCGGTGGAACGGCCCAGGAAGGCGATGCCGCGACGGATGTTCTCGGCCGTCTTCGCGCCGAAGCGGGGGAGGGTGGCGAGGCGGCCGTCGGCGGCCGCGGCGTCGAGCTCGGCCAGCGAGTCGATGCCGAGTGTGTCGTGGATCTGCCGGATCTTGGTGACGCCCAGCCCGGGGATCCGCATCATCTCGACCAGGCCGGGCGGAATCTCCTCGCGCAGCTCGTCGAGCGTGGACGCCCGGCCGGTGGTGAGCATCTCGGTCACGACTTCGAGCGTCGCCTTTCCGAGGCCCCGAACCCTGGCCAGCTCCCCCGAGCGGAACCCCTCGGCCAGGTCGCCGGGGAACGCCATCACCGCCCGGGCGGCGTTCTCGTAGGCGCGGACCCGGAAGGGGTTGGCGCCCTTCAGCTCCAGGAACCGGGCGATCTCGTCCAGCGCCTGCCGCACCGCCGGCTTGTCCATTGCAGGGAAGCTAACCCGCTACGCCCGGGGCAGGAATTCGTCGAGCCCGCGCGCGAAGGCCTCGGTCACCTCCACGTGGGGACAATGCCCGCAATCGAGCGGGATCAACCCGGCCCCGGTGATCCGCGCGATCTCGCGGGACGACGCGATCGGGATGGGATCCGATTCGCCGTGCAGGATGCGGGAGGAGGGAAGCGGGAAGCGGGAAGCGAGCGCTTCCAGGTCCGCCCGAAGGTCCCAGTCGCCGAGAGAGTCCCAGACCGCTTTCTGGGTTCGGGCGACCACGCGAAAGGGCGTCAGGCGCACGGCGTCGGCCGGGTTCTTGAAGTAGCCCATCACCGACAGCTCGAACGCCCGGCGCTGGTACGCTTCGGGATCGCGCTCGCGGAGGCCGCTCGCGCGCAGCGCGTCCCGTTCCGCCTGACGCTCCGGAGCGCTCATCCGGCGGGCGAACTCCGCTTCGAACTCGTCCCGCCACTGGCGGGTGATGGCGGCCGGCGCGACGAGCGCGAGCCGCTCGACCCGCTCCGGGTGGCGCAGGGTATACAGGAGGGCGAGGAGTCCGCCCCAGGAGTAACCGCAGAGCGTGAGCCGATCACGGCCGAGGGCGATCCGGATGCCCTCGAGGTCGGCGACGTGGGCTTCCCAGCCGAGGGGGGCCTCCCGCGGCGCGGGAGAGCGGCCTCCACCGCGCTGATCGTAATAGAAGAGCTCGCGGCCCGACGCCAGGAGATCGTATTGGGGGAGGAGGTAGTCGTGACTCGCCCCCGGCCCGCCGTGGAGCACCACGACGAGGGGGCCGGTACCGAGCCGCCGCGTGAAGAGCGGAATCCCGTTGACCTCGAGCACGGTCGGAACCTAACCGCTGAACGCACGAAGGGGCGGCCGGTGGCCGCCCCCCGTGTTTCGCGGGTATCGGGCGCTTAGAAGAGGATGCCGCCCGTGAGCACGAAGGCCGAGCCTGAGCGAATCTCGAGGCGGGCTTCCGCGAAGGGCGTGATCTTGGAGCCGTGGAGCTTGAACTTCGCGCCGCCGCCGAGGTTCAGCCCGGCGTTGGTGGCCGAGCATCCGGAGAATCCACCGCAGTTCACGCTGGCGTGGTCGATGGCGATGCCGCCGCCCACGTACGGCATGACGGGCGACTGGGGGATTTTGAAGTTGTACCAGCCGTTCACGTTGATTTCCCAGAACGTGACCGGCGACGTGCCGAAGAAGTAGTCGAAGGAGCCGACCACGTCGATGGGCGCGCCGACGGACTTGGCGAGGCCGAGGTCCACCCGGCCGCCGATCCCGAGGTTCAGGTTGTTGGTGCCGAAGTCGAGTTGCGGGCCGAAGTGGACGTCCTGCGCCACGAGCTTCGTTCCGGCCAGGGTGAACAGAGCGACCAGCACTGCCGCCGCGAGCTGCTTGCGCATATCAGGAGCTCCTCCATTAGGTGAATAACGGCATCGCCGACCGGCGCCCAGTATACGCCCGGGGGAGGGGCCCCGCAAGCAACGGCCGGGTGTTTCGGGGGGTTGGTGGATCGCTCGGGCGCCGTAATCTTCATCACAATGGATTCGTCCGATCTCCTCGGCGGCGCCCGCCGGCGTCCGGTTTCGGCGGCCGACCTCGTGGTGCTGTGCCTGATCTGCGCCGCGATCGGCGCCGTCGTGGCGTTCGCGCGCGAGTTCGAGGCGCCCTACACGCAGGCGATCCAGATCGACCTCTCGCCCGCGGCCCTCCCCCGCTACACCCTGTACTCGCTGTCGCGCGGGGTGATCGCGCTCGCGATCTCCTTCCTCTTCGCGCTGGTCTACGGATGGGCGGCGGCGTCGTCGGCCACCGGGGAGCGGTTCCTGCTCCCCGTGCTGGACATCCTGCAGAGCATTCCCGTCCTCGGCTTTCTGCCGGGTCTCGTGCTGGGCCTCGTGGCGCTGTTCCCGAGCCGGAACGCGGGTCTCGAGCTCGCCGCCATCCTCATGATCTTCACCGCGCAGGCCTGGAACCTCGCCTTCTCCTTCTACAACTCACTGAAGAGCGTCCCGGAGCCCCTGCGGGAAGCGACCCGCATCGCCGGATGGGGCTCGTGGCAGATCTTCCGCGGCCTCGAAGTCCCCTCGGCCATGCCGGGCCTGGTGTGGAACGGCATGCTCTCGATGGCCGGCGGCTGGTTCTTCCTGATGGTCAACGAAGCGTTCCAGCTCGGCGACCGCGATTTCCGCCTCCCCGGCATCGGCTCGTACATGAGCGTCGCCGTGGAGCACGGGGACCGCCGCGCGATGATCCTCGCGCTGGTCGCCATGACCGCGATGATCGTGTCCGTGGACCGGCTCTTCTGGCGGCCCGTCGTGGTCTGGGCGCAGCGCTTCCGCCTGGACGACTCGGCCGGGGAGGCGCCCGCCACGTCCTGGCTCCTCGAGTTCTTCCGTCGGTCGCGGCTGCGGGTGCGGACCCACGCGGTCCGGCATTCGGCGGTCCGCACCGCCAAGCGGGCGACCCAGCCGCTCCGGCGCTCGCTGCGGAGCGCCAATCGGATTCTACGCCGGGTGCCGCGTCCGCGTCCGGGGCGGGCGCTCCTCATCAAGATCGGCTCGGGCATCGGCGTGCTCCTCCTGCTGGCGGGAGGCGCGTGGGGGATCTGGCATCTCGCCACGCTCCTCGCGCAGCTGTCGCTCCCCGCCTGGGGAAGGCTGGCCGAAGCCGCCGGGCTCACCTTCGTGCGGGTGATCCTGGCGGTGGCCCTGTCCACGGCGTGGGCCTTGCCGGCGGGCGTATTGATCGGCAAGTCCCCGCGCGCGTCCCAGTTCTTCCAGCCCTTCATTCAGATCGTCGCGTCGTTCCCGGCGCCGATGATCTTTCCCATCGTGGTCATCGGGTTGGCGTTCCTGGGGGTGGGTCTCTCCGTCGGCTCCATCGTGCTGATGATCCTGTCGTCCCAGTGGTACGTGCTCTTCAACGTGATCTCGGCCGTGGCGGCCCTGCCGCCTCAGCTGGCCGAGGCCGCGGACGTGTTCAAGCTGACGGGATGGCGCCGCTGGAAATCCCTCTACCTCCCGGCGGCGTTCCCGGCCCTCGTGACGGGATGGATCACCGCGGCGGGCGGCGCCTGGAATGCGTCGATCGTCTCCGAGTACATCGAGGTCGGCGGGGGCGTCCGGACCACCCTCGGGCTCGGGAGCCTGATCAGCGAGGCGACCGCGAAGGCGAACTTCCCCCTGCTCGCGGGCGGGATTACCGTGATGAGCATCATCGTCGTCGGCTGGAACCGCCTGGTGTGGCGGCGGCTCGCGACCCAGGCGCAGACGAGATTCGGAGTGACGCAATGACCGGCACGGCCCCGACGGCGGCGACTCCGGGCACCGGCACCGGCTCCACCGGACCGGTCCTGCTCGAGGCGCGGAACGTCACCCAGCGATTCCGGCTCCCCAACGCCGGCGAATTCGAAGCCCTGCGGGACGTCTCCCTGGCCGTCCGCGAGCGCGAAGTGGTGGCGCTGGTGGGTCCCTCGGGCTGCGGCAAGAGCACGTTCCTGAGAATCCTCGCCGGCCTCGCCGCGCCGGTGTCGGGCAGCGTGCTCTACCGCGGGCACCCCGTGGAAGGCGTCCTCACGAGCGCCGCGATGGTGTTCCAGTCCTTCGCCCTCCTGCCCTGGCTGACGGTGGAGGACAACGTCGCCATGGGGCTGACCGCGGGCCGCGACCTGAAGGCCTCGGATCGGACCGCCGTGACCCGGGCCATCGACCTGGTCGGCCTGTCCGGCTTCGAGCAGGCGTATCCCCGCGAGCTGTCCGGCGGCATGAAGCAGCGGGTGGGGTTCGCGCGGGCGCTCGCGGTGGAGCCCGAGATCCTCTTCATGGACGAGCCCTTCGGCGCGCTCGACGCCCTCACCGCCGAGAACCTCCGCGCCCAGGTGACCGAGCTGTGGCAGGATCCGCAGACCGGCGTCTCCACGCTCATCGTGGTCACGCACAGCGTGGACGAGGCGGTATTCCTCGCCGGGCGGGTGGTGGTCTTCGGCACCAATCCCGGTCACATCCGCGAGATCCTGGACGTCCCCCTGCCGTACCCGCGGGATCCGCGCGCGCCCGCGTTCCAGGCGATGGTGGACCGCCTGCACGCGATCCTCACCGCCACGCTGCTGCCGGAAGCCGAGCGCCCCGCGGCGCCTGGCGTGCCGACCCGGCTGGTGGGCTTCCCCCGGGTCCACGTGCCCGAGGTGCTGGGTCTCCTCGACCACCTCGCCGGCCGGGAGCAGGAGAGCGGCTCGGTCTTCGACATCGCGGAGCAGCTGGCGGTCGATTACGACCGGATGACGTCGGTGGTGCGGGCGGCCGAGCAGCTGGGCTGGGTGGTGACGCCGGGCGAGCAGGTGAGGCTGACGCCGGCCGGCCGGACCCTGGTGGCCGCGGACACCGCCGACCGCAAGCCCATCGTCCGGAGTCGGGTGGCCGAGCATCCGTTGTTCGCGCGCGTGGTGATGATGCTGAGTGAGGCCGAGGGCGGAGCGCTGGACGACGACGAAGTGCTGGCGGACCTCACCATCATGCTGCCGTTCAGCAAAGCGTCGATGGTCTACCGGACGGTGATCGAGTGGGGGCGCTACGTCGGTCTGCTGGATCACAGCACCCGGGACAAGCGCTTGGTGCTGGTGCAGCCGGAGGCCCCCGAGACCGCGGAGGCCGGGGGAGCCTAGAGCAGCACCGCCAGCGCGTCGGCGACTTCCTTGACCGCCTGGTGCTCGGCGTCTCCGAATCCGGCCGGCACGTCCGAGTCGATGTCGATCTGTCCCAGGATCGTGGCCCCGCGGCGGATCAGCACCACGAGCTCGGACTTGGTGTAGATGTTGCAGGCGAGGTAGTTGCCGACCGCCGCGACGTCGGCGACGTTCTGATCGGCTCCCTCCGCCACCGCCGTGCCGCACACGCCCACGCCCACCGCGATCTTGGTGTGCTCCGTCTCCCGCCCCGCGTGCGCCTCGAGCAAGAGGTCGTCGCCGTGCAGCATGTACGCATAGACCGACGTGAACGGCGGGCCCCAGGCGCGGATCCGCTCGCACGCTTCCCGCAGCAGCTCCGCCCGCGGGCGGTCGTGCAGGTGCGCGGCCCGCAGGGCCCGGACCACGCCGCGGGCGTCCCGGTCCGCGGTCACGACCGCTTCCCCAGCACCGTGGTGAGCCGCAGGGTCTGATCGCCGCGCTTCACCACGATGACCACCGTGTCCCCGGCCTGGTGGGCCCGGAGCGCGTCGGTCAGGTCGTAGAGGTTCGCCACGGCCTTGGCTCCGATGGCGGTGATCACGTCGCCGCCCGCGAGCCCGGCTTTCTCCGCGGGGCTGGCCGAGCGCACGCCCGTGATCCGCACGCCGCCGGGCGACTCGCTCATGTCGGGGATGGTGCCGAGGTAGGCGCCGTATCCGGAGCCCCCCATCGAGGTCTGGGGCGGCGGGGCGCTCACGAAGGTGAGGGCGCCGCTGCGGTTGGCGAGGGACCAGGCCGTGGCCGCCACGAGATCGGCCACGCGCGCCATCCCCGGGGCGTTGATCTTGGGCCAGCGGTCGGTGGTGCGGTGGTAGTCCTCGTGCAGGTCGGTGAAGAAGTGGAGCACCGGCCGGTGCGCGCCGTAGAACGACGCGTGGTCGCTCGGGCCCCAGCCGTCCCCCGACGCGCGCAGGTCGAAGCCCGCGGTCCGGTTGAGGGAATCGAGGAGCGCGGGGAACTCCTTGGCGGTCGCGGCGCCGAGGACCAGGAGGCGGTCGTTCCGGAGGCGGCCCACCATGTCCATGTTCAGCATCGCGTAGACGGAGTCGATGGGCTCGGGCACCGGATGCTTCACGAAGTACTCCGACCCCAGGTCGCCCAGCTCTTCTCCCGAGAAGGCGATGAAGACCACGGTGCGCGCCGGGTGCCGGTGCCCCAGGTCCCGCGCGATCTCCATCAAGGCGGCGACGCCGGACGCGTTGTCGTCGGCGCCGTCGTGCGGCTTCCCGGTGGAGTCCGGGTTGTCCATCGCGAACGGGCCGCCCATGCCCAGATGGTCGACGTGGGCGCCGATGATCAGGACTTCACCCGCCAGCGCCGATCCCGGCAGCACACCGACGACGTTGGCGGTCCGGGCGCCTCCCAGATCGGTGTGCATCACGCCGGGCGCGTCGGGCGCGATGATGAAGCCCTGGAGATACGACCCGCGGTCTCCGCCGGGCGCCAGGCCGGCGGCCGCGAAGGCACGGGCCACGTAGGCGAGAGCGGAGTCGAGCCCCGCGGTGCCGACGCCGCGGCCCTGGCGGGCGTCGTCGGCCAGATACCGGACGTCGGCGAGCTCACGGCGGGCGGCGGGCGTGAGCGAATCGGAGGCCGGGACCTGGGGTGACTGCACGGCGAGCGCGAGCAGGAGTGAGAGCATAGTCGATGATATCTAGCCACGGGCCGGAGCTTTCGGGAGCCGCAGTTTGCCCGCGTTTCCGGCGCTCCCTAGATTGGGCCGGACCCGGATGCTCTCACCCCAGACCTTCGCCACCCACCTCGCCCGCGCCGTGGAGCTGTTCCGCGACCCGGGCGCGAAGGCCTCGCAGAAGACCGAGCTGCGGGCGCTGATGGGTTTGCTGCGCCTGGCCCCGGTGGTTCTCAAAGCCGATCCGGAGCGCCTCCTCATCAACGACGTCGCCGTGGAAGGGGTGATGTATCGCCCGCTCCTCGAGCGCCTGTCCCTCCACAACGTGAAGGAGATCGCGCTGCCGTCGGATGCCCCGCCCTCCGACGTGTTCAATCTCCTCAAGACCCTGGCGGATCAACCGACCGGGGCCGGCGTCCCCGAGCGCCTGCAGTCCGCCGGCTCGAAGCGTGTCACCGTGGAAATCGCGCGGCTCTTCGCCGACATCCCGGCCGAGCCGCTCGTCGAGACGGCGCCGGCCCTTCCCGGGGAGTCCACGACGGCGGGCGCCCCCGCTCCCGCCGCGGCGAACGCCCCTCCGGCCGAGACCCCCAAGATCGACCTCGGCGTGGAGGGGATTTTGCAGGGCAACATGGACGACATGCCGATGCCGGCTCCCGCGCCGCCGTCGGACGCGCTCTCGCGGGCGGTCATGGCGCCCCCCGGCGCGCTCGACCCGCGGATGCCGCGCGGCACGCCGGATCTGGGCGTCCTCCCTCCGGATCTGGGGCCGCCGCTGGCGGGCGGGCGCGACGTGCCGCGGACCGCGGGGATCGAGGAGGCCCTGGCCCGGCTCGAGGAGCTGGCCAACTCCCCGGCGGTCGGGGACGTCCTGACCGTGCTGGGCGAAAAAGTGGAGGCGGCGGTGCGCTCGGGTCGCCCGGAGGAGGCGGCGCGCATCATCGCCGCCATCGCCCGGGCGGAGCGGCAGGTCGCGGACTCCGGTCCGCGGCGGCAGTACGGCATCGCGCTGAAGCGGATGTATTCGCGGCCCCTTCTGGACGGGCTCGTGGAGCTGCTGGACGCGCCGGGGCACCAGGCCGACGCGTCCCTGGCGCTCCAGCGCGGGGGCGGCGACGCCGTCGACGTTCTGCTGGAGCAGCTCGCCGAGTCCACCACCGTCTCGGTCCGCCGTCACACGTTCGACGTGTTGTCCAAGATGAAGGAAGCGGGCGGGCAGATCATCGCCATGATGGGGCATTCGCAGTGGTACGTCGCCCGCAACGTCGCCGAGCTGGCGGGGGAGCTGGGGCTCGAGGAGGCGGTGCCGGCGTTGACCAGGCAGCTGGACCACGAGGACGAGCGCGTGCGGAAGGCCGCCGCGCTGTCGCTCGCCAAGATCGGCACCCGGGCGGTGGCGGAGCCGCTCCGCCGGGCCCTGCGCGACTCGTCGGCGGACGTCCGCATGCAGGCGGCACTCGGGGTCGGCGGCCGGAAAGCCAACGCGCTCGCGATGCCGCTGGTCGTGGCCCTCGACGAGGAGAAGGATCCCGAAGTCGTGAAGGAGCTGATCCTGGCGCTGGGCCGGATCGGGAGCCCCGACGCGGTGCAGGCCCTCATCAAGCTGGCTCAGCCCGCGGGGCGTTTCATCGGCCGGAAGCCCGCGGCGCTTCGGCTCGCGGCCGTCGAGGCGCTCCGCCTGGCGGCCACGCCGGCCGCGCTGGGGACGCTCCAGGGCCTGATGAAGGATTCCGACAAGCAGGTGAAAGCGGCGGCCGGGGCCGCCGCTCAGGAGATCAAACGCCAGGCCTCGCCTGACGTCTAGGGGACGAAGCTCGAATTCTTGTTGAGCCGCCGCGCGAAGGCCGCCAGGAGCTGCGCCGCCCGTTCCAAGTCCGCCAGCGCCACCATCTCGTTGGGACTGTGCATGTACCGGTTGGGCACCGACACCAGGCCGGTGGCGACGCCGCGGTGCGCGTTGTAGATCGCGTCCGCGTCCGTGCCGGTGTCGTGCGGGGCCGCCTGGAGCGTGAAGGGGATCTTCTCCGCCTCGGCGCACTCGACCAGGAGGTCGAACACCAGCGGGTTGGTCGCCGATCCGCGGGACAGGACCACGCCGCCGCCCAGCTTGTGATCGCCGGCGTGCTTCTTCTCGGCGCCGGGGTAGTCGGTGGCGTGCGTGACGTCCACCACGAGCGCGACCTGGGGATCGAGCGCGACGGCGCTGGTGCGCGCGCCGCCGCCGGTCCACGCGATCTCTTCCTGGGTGGTGGCGACGCCGAAGACCGCGGCGTGCTTGGGCCGGTCCTGCGCGAGGAGCCGGAGCGCCTCGGACACCACGTAGGCGCCGATGCGGTTGTCGATGCTCCGGGACACGATGCGCCCGTTGGGGAATTCGCGGACGTCGGTGGCCAGGACGCCGGCGTCCCCGACCCGCACCCGCGCCGCCGCCTCCTCCTGGTTCGCAGCCCCGATGTCGATCCAGAGGTCCGTGACCTTCGAGACCTTGTCGCGCTCCTCCGGCTTCATCAGGTGAATGGCCTTCTTGCCGACCACGCCCAGCACCGGTCCGTTCTTGGCGAGCAGGGTGATCCGCTGGCCGACCAGCACCTGCGGATCCCACCCGCCGATGCCGGCGAAATAGAGGAAGCCGTCGTCGTCGATGTGGGTGATCTGGACGCCGATCTCGTCGATGTGGCCCGCCAACATCAGCCGCGGAGAGCCTTTGGGATTGATCGCGGCGATGGTGTTGCCGCGGACGTCGCTCTCCACCTGATCCGCGAAGGTCTTGACCTCGTCGCGCCAGAGGCGCGCCGGGAGACTTTCGAATCCGGAGGGACCGGGAGTGTCGAGCAGGCGCTTCAGGAATCCGACCGAGCCTTGCGTCATCGGCGTGTGGTCCTGGAAGAAGGAAGGAGCCCAAGCCGCGCCCGAACGCTGTCGGCGGCGGCGCCATCGGCGAACGTCACCTGATAACCTGCCCGCACCGGGATGGCGTCGACCGTCATCCGCCGGTCGGGCGCCACGGTGATCCGGACGATCGCCCCCAGCCGGGTCCAGGGGCGGTCCTGTGAGAACACGAAGTTACCGAGAGATTGGACGATCGGCGTCCCGTGCCAGAAGATCACCCGCTGGAGCACGTGCGGGTGGTGTGCCAGCACCAGGTCCGCCCCGGCGTCCACCAGCCCTTCCAGGAAGCGCTGGTCGGACGGCCTCGGATCCTCCTGATACTCGGGGCCTCCGTGCACGCTGACTACGATCAGATCCACCCGGCCGCTGGCCTTGAGTGCCCGGATGGCCGGGTAGAGCCACGCGGGGTCTCCCCAGGCAATGTACCGGGCTCCGGCGTGTCCGTAGAAATCGTCGGGGGCCGGATTCCAGGCCCGGGTGACGGCAAAGAAGCCGATCCGCCACCCGCGGCGCTCCACGATGACCGGCTGTTGGGCCATCGCGCGGCCGAACCCCGAACCCACGAATCGCACGCCCTGCGCGGAGAGGCGCTCCATCGTCTCCACCACGCCGCCCGCACCGCCGTCCCAGGCGTGGTTGTTGGCGGTGGAGACGATGACGAATCCGGCCCGGGCCAGCGCCCGGGCGGCGAGGACCGGGGCCGTGAATCTCATCCCGGCCGATTCCACCGGGTGCGAGTCCGGGGCGATCGGACTCTCCAGGTTTCCGAAGAGAAGATCGCCGGTGTCGAGCGAGTCCATC
>DATJQI010000035.1:0-4476 GCA_035505915.1 Gemmatimonadales bacterium
CCTATTCCGTTCGCAGCGCCACGATCGGATCCACCCCCGCCGCCCGGCGCGCCGGGATATAGCTGGCGGCGAGGGCGACGGCGACGAAGACCAGCGTCACCGAGGCATACGCCACCGGATCGAGGGTGCCGACGCCGTACAGCTGGCTCTGGAGCACCCGGGAGACGAGCGCCGCGAAGACGAGCCCGATCCCGAGCCCCGCACCCGTGAGCCAGAGGCCGTCCCGGATCACGAGTCCCACCACGGTCCGCCGCGCCGCGCCGAGCGCCATCCGGACGCCGATCTCCTGGGTCCGCTGGGCCACCGAGTACGCGATCACGCCGTAAAGCCCGAGTGCCGCGAGGAGCAACGCCGCACCCGCGAACCCCGCGAGCAGCTCCAGATCGAAGCGGCGCTGGGCCAACGAGGCCACCAGGAGATCATCCATCGTGCGGACGGCGTAGAAGGGAAGTTGGGGGTCGATGGCCGCCAGCTCGTGACGGATCGCGGGCGCCAGGCCGTAGGGATCGCCGGCCGTCCGGATCACCAGAGTGATGAGCGGCTGAGGACCTTGTTGATAGGGGAAGCTCACTTCGGGCACGGGAGCGACGTCGAGGGCCTCGCCGTGCGTGTCCCCGATCACGCCGACGATGGTCTGCGCCACCGTGTCTCCATTCGAGAGATGGATCTTCCGACCCAGCGGGTTCTCGCCCGGATAGAATTGCCGTGCCGCCGTCTCGTTGATCACGACGACCGGCGGCGCGCCGGCCGTGTCCTGCGGGCCGAACGCCCGTCCCCGGACGACGGGGATCTTGAGCGCCGCGAAGTACCCGCCTCCAATGGACCGGTAGCCGACGAGCGGCATGTCCGCCATGTCCTTGGGCGGGTGATCGATGATGTCGACCGTGGTGGTATTTCCGAGGTTGGAGAGCGGCAACGTGTTCACCGCCCCGACTTCCACCACGCCGGGGAGGGTGTTGAGGCCGTCCAGCACGGTGCGCTCGTACGCGGCCCAGCTCGCCGGGGTCGGGTATCGCGCCGGCGGGATCAGGCTGAACATCGTGAGAACGTTCTTGCCTTCGAATCCCGGGTTCACCGCGGCCAGCCGGGTGAAGGAGTGCAGGAGCAGTCCCGCGCCGGTGAGGAGCACGATGGACAGGGCGACCTCGCCGACGACGATCGCCGTCCGCACCCGGCGCCGTTCGCGGCTCCAGGAGTGTCGCCCGCCTTCACGTAGGGCCTCGTTGGTCCGCCGGTCCCGGCGCAGGATCGGCCAGAGCCCGAAAAACAACCCGCTGACGAGCGAGGTCAGGATGGTGAACGCGAGCACCCGCAGGTCCAGGTTCACGTCCGCGAGCCGCGGCAGGGTGGACGGCGCGAAGGCGCGGAGCCCCTGGACGCCCCAGGCAGCCAGGGCGATGCCGAGGAGACCCCCGGACACGGACAGAAGGACGCTCTCCGTGAGCATCTGCCGGGCCAAGCGCGAGGCTGAGGCGCCGAGGGCCGTCCGCACGGCGATCTCCCGCTCCCGGCCGGCGGCGCGGGCGAGCAACAGTCCTCCGACGTTCGCGCAGGCGATGAGGAGCACCAAACCCACCGCGCCCAGGAGGATGACGAGCGGCCGGGAGGCTTCACCGATCACCTGATCCTTCAGCCCGTAGGTGCGGAGACCGAGATTGCCGCTGTTGTCGGGATAGGCCGCCTTCAGGTGGGCGGCCACCGCCTCGACCTCCGTCGTGCTCTGTGTCACCGTGACGCCCGGCGCGAGACGGCCGATCACCCAGTAATTGTTGCTGCCACGCGAATCGTGATCCCCGATCTGGGGCTCCACGCCGACGGGCATATAGATGTCCGGCTCGCGGGAGGGAAGCGGTGTGTTGGCGGGCACGAGCTCGGGAAACCGGAACGCCCGGGGCAGCACGCCCACCACCGTCGCGGGGGCGCCGTCGACGGTGATGCTGGTGCCGATCAGGCTCGGGTCGCCGCCGTACCGCCGCATCCACAGTCCGTAGGAAAGGAGCGCCTCACGGGGCCCGGGCGCGTCGGCGCCGGGGGAAAGCAGGGCGCCGAGGGCCGGGCGTACCCGGAGCGCCGTGAACACCCCGTCACCCGCATAGACGCCGAGCACCGCCTCGGCCCCGTCCTGGCCCGAGAGGTTGAAGAGCCAGTACCGGAAGGCCCCGAGTTGCGAGAACGAACGCGTGCCGGCGCGCAGGTCCCGGAAGTTGGGGAAGGAGAGTTGTTCGCCGCCGGCCCCCACCCCCCGCGCCGTGGCCGCGACCTGGACGAGGCGCTCCGGCTGCTGGTACGCGAGCGGCTTGAGCAGGACGCCGTTCACCACGCTGAACATCGTCGTGATGGCGCCGATGCCGAGTCCCAGCGTCAGGACGGCGACCACGGTGAAGCCGGGGGACTTGAGGAGAGTCCGAGCGGCGTAGCGAATGTCCTGCAGGAGCGTTTCCATTGAAGACTCCCCTTGGGAGGTGTCAGGTGTCGGGTGTCAGGTGCACGTGCTTCGACCCCTGACACCCGGCACCCGACCCCTGACACCTATTCGGTGCGCAGCGCGATCATCGGGTCCACCCGGGTCGCCCGTCGCGCCGGCCACCAGGTCGCGGCGAGCGCGACGCCGGCGAGCAGGACCGCCGTCGACCCGAAGGTCAGCGCGTCCGCGGGAGACACTTCGAACAGCATCGACTTGAGCACCCGGGTCACGCCGAAGGCGGCGGCGAGGCCGAGCCCGACTCCCAGCAGAACGCGACTCAGGTTCTCCTGAATCAGGAGCCCCACCACTTGTGCCGGGCGGGCGCCGAGGGCCAGGCGGATGCCCAGCTCACGGGTCCGCTGGGTCACCGCGTAGGAGGTGACGCCGTAGATCCCGACCAGCGACAGGACTACCGCCAGCGCCGCGAACATCGTGAGCAGCGACGTGTTGAACCGCCGGGCCGCGGTGAGGCGGTCGGCGATCTCGTTCAGGCTCGCGATCTCGCCGATGGGCTGGTCGGGGTCGGCCTGGTGGACGGCGTCCCGGATGGCGCTCACCATCTGGAGTGGCCGGCCGTTGGCGGCGCGGAACACCACCCACATCTGGTCCATCTGACCTTGCTGAGCCGCGGGCAGGTAGATCTCCGGCCGGGGCGTCGCGTCGAGGGCGGCCGACCGGATGTCGTCGATGACTCCCACCACCGTGATGACCGACGGTCCCGGCCCGCCCCGGCCCGGGATCCCCAAGTTGAGCTGCCGGCCCACGGGATCCTGATTGGGCCACAGCTCCTTGACCGTCGCCCGGTTCACGATGGCCACGAGCGGCGCGCCCTCGCGGTCTTCCGCGGTGAACGCGCGGCCCTGCCGAATGGGGATCCGGAAAGCCGAGAAGTAGCTCGGGGAGACCACGAACGAGCCGAGCACCATGAAGGGCTCGGGGTAGTCGGGGCGCACGGTGCGCGGGTCGAACGCCAGCATCCGGAACGAGCCGGACAAGGGGAGCGTTCCCGCGAGGCTCGCCGACTGGACGCCGGGGTGCGACGCGAGCGCGGTCAGGACCTGGTCGAAGAACTGGGTCTGCGCCGGGCCGGAGGCGTAGCGCGTGGGGGTGAGCCGCACCCGCGCCGCGAGGAGATCACGGGTATCGAAGCCGGGGTTGACGTTGCTCAGGCGGATGAAGCTCCTGACCAGGAGTCCGGCGCTCACGAGAAGCACCAGCGCGACGGTGATCTCGCCGACCACGAGTCCCCCCTGCAGGCGGCGCCGGCGTGATCCGGTGGTGCCGGCCGAGTCTTCCCGCAGCGTCTCCTCGATCCCCGGGGCGGATGCCCGCCAGGCGGGGATGAGGCCGAAGGCGAGCCCGGTCACCACGGCCAGCCCGAAGGTGAAGGCGAGCATCGCTCCATCGAGGCCGATATCTCCGGCTCCCGGGAGCGCCTGGGGCCAGATCGCGACGAGGGCGTGGATGCCCCAGAGCGCGAAGAGCAGCCCGAACGCGCCGGCACCGACGGCGAGGAGCACGCTTTCGGTCAGGAGCTGGCGGACGAGCCGCCCCCGGCCGGCTCCCAACGCCTGCCGGAGCGCCATTTCCCGGCGCCGGGTGGTGGCGCGCGCCAGCAGGAGGTTGGCGGCGTTGGCGCAGGCGATCAGGAGCACGAGCGCGACGGCGCCGAAGAGGATGAAGAGGGGCTGACGGGTGTCGCCGATGGCGACGTCGTGGAGCGGCGTGGCCGCGAAGGTGTTGTCGATCAGCCGCGCATGCTGGCCGGCATTGGGCGCCCCCGGCGCGCCGCCACGGATCGAGATGCCGATCATCTGGCGCCGGCGGGGGCCTCCCGCCGCGTTGGCCGCGGAATCCTCGGCGTTGATGCGGGCGCCCAGGACGTTCAGGGCGGCCGTGGCCTGGGCGAACGTCGCCCGGGGCGCGAGCCGTGCGACGGCGGAGAAGAAGTGCATCCCCCGGAGTGTTTCCGCCTGCGGGTTCTGCGCGAGCGCGTCGCCGATCGGGGTCCA
>DATJQI010000036.1:0-6706 GCA_035505915.1 Gemmatimonadales bacterium
TTTCCGGGGCGAGCGGGAAATGAGCACCTGCGAAATGGCGCACGAGGTCTCCCTGGCGCGCCTGGACGCGGCCCGCGCCCCCCTGGAAGCCCGGGCGCAGGTCTTCCGCGACCTGGGCCGCCTCGGCGGCATCGCGGTGCCCCCCGGCCTCGTCGACTCCTCTCGGGCCGACACCCTCCCGGGCTGGTATTGCGGGCTCCTGGGACACCTCGCCGGGCTCCTGCTGCCGCGCGCGGCGCACGCCCAGGTGCCGGCGCATCTCCAGCAACCGGCCCGCCCGCCGGTGATCCTGCCCCCGAGCATCGCCACGCGGCCCCGGCTCCTGCCCGGCCTGACGCCGGGAGCCGGCCTGGGCGAGTCGGTGCGGGAGCGGGGCGCCCGGCAGCGGGCCGCGACGTACGAAGTCGAGATCCAGAAGAAGCTGGCGATCTCCATCGCCTGCGTCGTCTTCGCGCTCCTGGGCTTCCCGCTGGCGCTGCGCTTCTCGCGCGGGGGTGCGGGGCTCGTGATCGGGGTCAGCGTCGCCGTGTTCGCGGTCTACTACGTGGGGTTGATCGCGGGGGAGGACCTGGGCGACCGGCTCATCGTCACGCCGTTCGTCGCGATGTGGATGCCCAACGTGATCTTCACCGTGGTCGGCGCGGGCCTGCTCTGGCTGGTGCGGCACGAAGGCGGGCATGCCCGCGGCGGCTCGTGGGGCGTCGCGTCGTGGCTCGCGGCGGTGCGGCGCCGGCGGATGAGCCGGGCGTGAGGACCCTCGACCGGTACGTGCTCCGGGAGTGGAGCCGGGTCTTCGCGGTGGTGATGCTGGGGTTTCCGGTCCTCACCATCGTCATCAACATCACCGACAAGCTCGACAAGTATCTCGCCGCGGGGCTCACCAAGGGTGAGATCGCGCTGGCGTACGTCTTCTACACGCCGGAGATGATGTTCATGGTGCTCCCCGCGGCGGTGCTCTTCGCCACGGTCTTCACCATCGGGACCCTCGGCCGGCACTCCGAGCTCACCGCCGCGAAGGCGTCGGGCGTTTCCTTCCACCGGATCATCCTTCCGCTCGTGATCGTCTCGGTGGTGGCGTTCGTGGCCGGCGTGGGGATCGGCGAGCTGGCGCCCGTGGCGTCGGTGCGGAAGGCCGAGCTCCTGAAGGAGCGGGCGGTCCACTCCACGAGCATGCGGGTGAACTTCGTCTACCGCGCCGACTCGGGCTGGGTGTACGCGGCCCAGACCCTGAACGTCGCGACCCGCTCGATGACCGACCTCCTCCTCCAGCGCCAGGGCACGGGTGGGGACAATCCCACCATCATCATCGTCGCCCAGCAGGGCCGGTACGACTCGGCGGGCCGCCGCTGGACCCTGGACCACGGCGCCCTGCGCTACCTGATCGGGGCCGGCCAGGAGGCCGCCTTCGCGTTCGACCGGATGCGCACCGATGCGATCCGCGAAACGCCCACCGACCTCCTGGCCGAGCCCAAGGCCCCGGAGGAGATGCGGTACGCGGAGCTGGGGCACTACATCGACGCGCTGGCCCGGTCGGGGTCCGACACGAAGAAGCTGGGCGTGGAGCTGGCCCTGAAGATCTCGGTGCCCTTCACGTGCATCATCATCACGCTTTTCGGCGCGCCGCTGGCGGTCTCCAACCCGCGGAGCGGCGCGGCCTGGGGCATCGCGGTTTCCCTGGCGACGACGTTCGTCTTCCTGCTGATGGTGCAGCTCTCCAAGGCGGTGGGAGCCGGCGGCCTCCTGCCTCCCACCCTCGCGGCGTGGTTCCCGAACATCGTGTTCGGGCTGGCGGCCATTTGGCTCATGCGAAGGGTGAGAACGTAGGCGACTAGTTGTTAGGCGGTTAGGCGGTTAGGCGGTTAGGCAAAAGGCAAAAGGCCCTGGGGGGACATCTTCCCGGGGCCTTTGCCTTTTCACTAACCGCCTAACCGACTAACAACTAACCGACTAGCGACTAGAACGCGTACCGCGCCCCGAGCTGGAACACCCACCGGGAGCCGAGGCTGTTCAGGGCCACGGCGTTCTTCACCGGCAGGGACAGCGTGTAGATGCCGCGCTGCGCCACCGGATCGTATCCCGAAAGCCGCAGCAAGTTGGCTTCCTCGAAGCCGCTCGTCTGGCGAATGAGACCCCAGCTCGAATTGACGAAGTTGAGCACGTTCAGCATGTCGATCGTGATCTCGACCGACTGGCCGTGGATGGTCGGGACCACCTTCGAGAGCCGCGCGTTCAGCGAGTTCTGCCAGGGGTTCCGGCACGTGTCCCGCTCGAGCAGTGAGCCCCGGGCGTCCCGGAGACAGGGCTCGCCGTTGATGTAGGCGTTCAGCTTGTTGTAATCCGCAAGGCCGTTCTTCATCTCGATGTCGGTCTGGTCTTTCGGCACGTAGACCGGGTCGTTGCCGCCCACCCCGTCGCCGTTGACGTCGTTGGCCACGACGTAGGTGAAGGGCGTACCCGAAATCCCGGCGTAGATCAGCGAGAACCGGATGTCGAACGGAATGTTGACCGTTCCCGAGATCGTGATCTTGTTCGGCCGGTCGTACACCGAGGTCCGGAGGTTGCGGTTCGCGATGGTCCCGTCCAGGGCGCCGAAGTTGAAGTTCGAGCCCGAGATGTCGGACGTGTACGAAAACAGGTCGAGCACGTGCGAGTAGGTGTACGCCGCGTTGAACTCGAGGCCGTTCTCGAACCGCTTCTGCAGCTGGAAGGTCAGCTGCGTGGCCCGGTCGGCGCTCTTGTTCACGTTCTCGATCGCCTGGCCGAGTGCGGCGGTGAGCCGGTGGGCCGACACCGCGCCGGTGGCCGCGTTGAACGCGGTCGGCTGCACGTACAGGGGCCGGCCACCCTCACCCGCCGCCGTGGTCTGCACGTCGGGGAGGTTGACGTCGGTCAGGTAGAACTGGTTGATGGACCGGGTATAGATGAAGTCCGCGGTCCCGAGGATCCCCCAGCCCAGCTGGTGGTCGAGGCCCAGCGCGACCTTCAACGCCTGCGGGAACTTGAAGCTCGGATCGTAGAACACGATGGACGTCGCGGAGGACGTGGGGCCGGCTCCGCCGTTGCAGGTCGACGGGTTGGTCGGGAAGGTGAAGCCGCCGCTGCCGTCCGGCGTCAGCACCGGGACGGTGCCGGGCGTGGTGCACAGCAGGGTCGACGAACCCACGCCGGTGTTGCCGAACGCGTTGGACACCCAGACGTACGGGGGCCGGCCGGAGAAGATGCCGACGCCGCCGCGGAAGATGGTCTGCTGGGAGCCGTTCAGGTCGTAGTTGAACCCCAGCCGGGGCGACCAGAGCATGTTCCCGGTGGGCGAGTTCGACGTGTGGATCACGCCGCCGCCCAGGGACGACAGGTGGATCGTGTCGATCGCCGTGTTCTCGATCGGGGCGGGAATGGAGGGTACGTCCATCCGGAGTCCCGCCGTGAGGGTCAGATTCCTGATCGGCGAGAACCGGTCTTCCGCATAGAGCCCGAACTGCTTGACGCTGAAGTCGGCCACCGGACCCAGCGGACCGAGCGTCGATTTCGCCTGCTCAAACCGGTCCGGCAGGCCCTTCGACAGCGAGTCGATGTTCCCGAAGTTCCAGACGCCGAACGAGGCGGGGAAGAACACGTTCTTGAAGCTGAAGAACTCGTTGTGCGTCCCGACCGTGAGCAGGTGCTCGCCGGCGGTGAAGGTGAGGTTGTCGGTCACCTCGAACGACTTCTGGTCCAGAATGTTGTTCTGCGAGAACCGCTCGGCGCCGGCGGACACGTAGTCGTTGAAATTGGTCGGATTCACGTGCACCAGCACCAGCGGCATCGACGACTCGGGGTTCCGGTTGTCCGAAATCGTGGTGTACGCCAGGATCGCCTCGTTCGAGTACTTGTTGGCGAAGGTGGCGGTCCACTTGCCCCGGACGGTGCGGGTCTGGTTCTGCGTGTTGTACCCGGAGTTGGACAGCTCGTAGCCGTCCCGCCCGTTGAAGGGGGACGTGAACTTGTGAATCAGCGTGATCTGATTGGCGTTCACGTAGGTGCCGGACACCTCGAGGTGGCTGTTCTCGCCCAGCTCGTAGTCCAGCTTCCCGAACAGGTTGGTCTCCGGGTTCGGGATGGTCGGGGCCTGCCAGCTGCCCGGGTTCGCGAAATGGTAGAGGTTCTGCAGGTAGCCGGCGACCGAATCCGCCTGCGCGGACGTGATGCCGATCCCCGCGGTGTCCGACGGTACGCCCGAGTTCCCGATCTGCAGCGAGGACGCGAAGGGCCGGACGTCGTGACGGAAATCGCCGGTGGCGAAGAAGTGGAGCTTGTCCTTGATGATCGGGCCGCCCACCGAAAAGCCGTACTGCTGCTGCTGGTAGGTCGCCACCGGCACCGAGACGCCGGCGGTGTCCGAGCCGACGAAGCTCTGGTTCTGCATGTAGCCGAACAGCGACCCGTGGAATTCGTTGGTGCCCGACTTGGTCACCGCGTTCACCAGGCCGCCGACGAACCCGCCCTGGCGCACGTCGAAGGGCGCGATCTGGATCTGGTACTCCTGCACCGCCTCGAGGGAAATGGGCCGCTCATTCACCGCGCCGCCCGGAACGCCGGTCGACGAGCCCAGCGCGAACAGGTCGTTGTTCACGCTGCCGTCGATCTGGATGTTGTTGAAGCGGTCGTTCTGCCCGTTGATGGACCGCCCGTTGGGGCCGGGCGCGACCTGCGGCGAAGTGTTCACGAAGTCCGTGAACGACCGGTTCAGGGTCGGGAGCCGGTGAATGGCGGTGTCGGACAGGAACGTCGACGCTCCGGTCCGCGCCGCGGAGAGCCGGGGATCCGAGTTCGCCTCCACGGTAATCCCGGCCACTTCCACCGCGCTCTTCTTGAGGGAGACGTCGAGCGTCAGGCGCTGCGACAGCGTGAGACTGAACTGATCGAGGGTCTTCGGCTCGTACCCCAGGGCCCGCACCGAGAGCGTATACGGCCCGCCGACCTCGACGACCTCGAACGAATAGCGGCCGTCGTCGCGCGACCGGGCGCTGTACCGCACACCGGTGCTCCCGTTGACGAGCGTCAGCTCCGCCTGGCCCACGGGGCCGCCGGCTTCGTCCATCACGCGTCCCGCCACAGCCGCGGTGGTCACACCCTGCGCCCGCGCGGGAGAGGCCGAAAGAGCGGCCGCCAGCACGAGGGCGCACGCCGACACAAGCAACCGTTTCATTGCGATGGGTCTCCGGAAAACGGACTCTGGGAAAGGTTCCTCAAGGGCGCGTAGAAAATGACCCGCCCCCGGAGGGTCGTCAACCAAGCCAGGTCACGCTTTGGTCACGCGGACTTTGCGGTCCGGAAACGCGCGGTCAGGCGGTACACCGGGATCCCCACCGCGATGAGCCCGATGTCCACCGCGAACGTGAGCGGTTGCGAGACGAGGTAGTTCCCCAGCAGGAAGACCGACCCCAAGAGAAACAGCAGGGGCACCACGGGATAGCCCCAGGTCCGGTAGGGCCGCTCCAGATCGGGGCGGCGCCGCCGCAGCACGAACACGGCCGCCACGCCCAGGGCGTAGAACGGCCAGATCCCGATCACAAACTGGTCCGCGAGCGCCTCGAACTGACGGATCAGCACGAACACGGCGCCGAGCCCGGCCGCGAGCAGGATCGCCCCGGTGGGCGCCCCGCTCTTCGCGTCGACCCGGGCGACCGCGCGCGGGAAAAGGCCGTCCTCCGCGAGGGCGAAGAAGATCCGCGGCGCGGTCATCATCGAGCCGTTCAGGGTGCCGAAGGTGCTCACCGCCACCGCGGCCCCCACCAGCACGACCCCGACGGGCCCGAGCAGGATCTGCGCGGCGTCGGCGGCCACCAGCTGCGCGCCGCCCATGCGGCTCATGGGGATGAGCCGGAGGTACACGAGAATGGCGCCGAGGTAGAGGATGACCACGCCGGCGGTGCCGATGATGATGGCCCGGGGCAGGTTGCGCTGCGGGTCCTTCACTTCCCCGCTGACGAAGGCGAGATCGGCCCAGCCGTCGTAGGCCCAGAGAATCGCCACCATCGCCACGAGGAACGGGGACACCGAGACCGGGGCGTGCTGGCTGAACACGCCGTGCACCACGGCGGACCCGGCGTTCAGGAAGAACCCGAGGCCCACCAGGGCCGCCAGCGCCGCCACCTTGAGCGCGGTGCTGAGGTTCTGGAGCAACGCGCCCCGGTGGATGCCGAACCAGTTGACGGCCGCCACCATCAGGATCAGTCCGGCGGCCAGGAGCTGCTCCGCGGCGATAACCACCGGCCCGACGGTGAGCGCCGGCGCGGAGGGATCGAGGTGGAGCACCCGGAGGGCATAGGCGGCCGACGTGATCGAGATGGCTCCATAGGCGCCGGGGCGGATGATCACGAGCTCGCCCCAGCCGAACAGAAACGCCGGGAGGGGGCCGAACCCTTCGCGGAGGAACACGTACAGGCCCCCGGTCCGCGGGAACGCCGCGGCGAGCTCGGCGTAGGTGAGCGCCCCGCAGAGGGCCACCACCCCGCCCAGGACCCACGCCAGCAGGAAGATCGGCACGTCCGGCACGAGGGCCGCGACGCCGGCCGGCGTGCGGAAGATGCCCGAGCCGATGGTGGAGCCGACCAGGACCGCGACGGCGCTCCAGAAGCCGAGGCGGCGGGGGAGCCGGTCGCCCCAGCGGTCGACGTTCGAGTGGGTCATGGGATCGATCGAATATACATTCCGGGGCATGACAACC
>DATJQI010000037.1:0-64187 GCA_035505915.1 Gemmatimonadales bacterium
GACGTATACCATGGGGGTCGAAATCGAGGGCCAGAAGGTCTATCGTACCGTTGCGGTCGAACCCGGCAAGCTCACCTGGGTGGAGTTTCGTCCCGATGCACATTGAGCTGACCGAAATGCTGCGCTGTCCCGAAAACCACCGGGAGGAGTTCCTGGTGCTCTCGACCTCCGAGATGTCGGGGCGGATGGTCGCGGCCGGACTCCTCGGCTGCCCGGTGTGCCACAAGGAGTACGAAGTCGTCCACGGGGTGGTGGAGTTCGGCGGGATCTCCACCCACCACACCCCGCCGTTCTCCGCCGCCGACCCCCTGACCGTCCAGGCCCTCCTCGACCTCTCCGGCCCCGGCGGCTACATCATCCTCCTCGGCTCCGCGGCCCGCTACGCCGTCGGTCTCGCGGCCCTGATGGGGGGCATCCATTTCGTGGGTGTGAATCCGCCCCTGGACGCCGAGGAGCTCCCCATCCTCTCCCTCATCCGCTCGGAGCACGCCATTCCCCTGAAGTCGTCGATGGCGCGCGGGGCGCTGGTTGGCTCGGACATGGTGACGTCCAAGTGGCTGGCGGAAGCACGACGGATCTTGTTGAAGGGCCGCCGGCTGGTGGTGGAGAGCGAGAACGTGCCGGCCGTGACCGGCGTCAGTCGTCTCGCGGCGGGGCAGGGCCTGTGGGTGGGTGAGGCGGTCTAGCCTTCGACCGATGCCGCGAGCGGATCCGCTTCGGCGTAGGCGGCGCTGATCTGCTTCTCGTAGTGCTGCTCCACGATCTTCCGTTTCACCTTCAAGGTCGGCGTCAGCTCCCCGGATTCGATCGTGAAGTCGTGCTCGAGCAGCGCGACCTTCTTGGGCATTTCGTACTTGGGCAGGTCGCGCAGCATGCCGATGCACTCCCGTTCCATCTTCGCCTTCACATCCGGGAGATTGATCAGCTCGATCCGGGATTTGTAGGCGATCCGCCGGTACTTCGCCCAGGGCTCGAGCTGCTCGAAGTTCGGCACCACCAGGAGGAGCGGAAACTTCCGCTTGTCCCCGAGCAGGACCACGTTGGCGACGTATTTGTTGGCCTTGACCGCGTTCTCGATCGGCTGGGGGGCCACCCATTTGCCGCCCGCCGTCTTGATCATGTCCTTCTTGCGGTCGGTGATCTTGAGGTACCCATCCGGATCGAGCTCGCCGATGTCCCCCGTGTGGAACCAGCCCTCGGGGTCGATGGCCTCGGCGGTCTCCTGCGGCTGGTTGTAGTACCCCAGCATGATGTTCGGACCCTTGGCGAGGATCTCGCCGTCCGCCGCGATCTTGAGGGTCACGCCCGGTATGGGCGCGCCCACGGTGCCGAGCTTGGGCTTCTGCGGCGGATTGAGCGTGAGCACGGGAGAGGTCTCGGTCAGCCCGTACCCTTCGAGAACCGGGAGGGACGCGGCGAAGAAGAAGAGCCCGACCTCGGCCGAGAGGGGCGCGCTCCCCGAGATGAAGGTCTTGATCCGCCCGCCGGTGGCGGCGCGGATCTTCTGGAACACCAGCCGGTCCGCCACCGCGTGGGCGAGCGAAACACCGACCGGAATCTTCACCCCCGACAGCAGGTGCGTCGCCCAGCGGTCACCCGCCTTCTTCGCCCAGGTGAAGATCGCGTGTTTGAGGGGGCTCTTGGACGCGCCCTCCAGCACCTTGGCGTACACCTTCTCGTAGAGCCGCGGCACCGACAGCACGATCGTCGGCCGGGTCTCGCGCAGGTTCTGCGCCACCTTGTCGAACGACTCGGCGTACGAGATCACGACGCCGGCCACCCACATCGTGTAGTCCACCATCCGCTCGTACACGTGCGAGAGCGGCAGCATCGCCAGGCATTCGTCCGAATCGTTGATCGGCAGGATGTGGACGCAGGCCTGGACGTTGCTGTACAGGTTGTCGTGCGTCAGCATCACGCCTTTGGGGTCCCCGGTAGTCCCGGACGTATAGATGAGCGTCGCCAGGGAATCGGGGGACACCTGCAGGGCGCGGGCCCGGTAGTCGGGGTACTTCGCGTCCGCCGACCGGCCGCGCTGCTCCAGGTCCACCAGGGTCATCACGCCGTCCGAGGCCGGTCCGTCGAAGACGATCACGTGCCGGATGGGGAGGCCGCGGCGGATCTCCGCCACCTTGGCGACCTGCTCGGGGGTCGAGCAGAAGACCGCCACCGCCCCCGAATCCCGGAGGATGTACTCCACCTGCTTGACCAGGAGCGTGGGGTAGATGGGGACGTCGGTGGCGTGCGCGCAGAGGCAGGCATAGTCCACCAGGGCCCACTCGAGCCGCGTTTCCGAGAGGATGGCGACGCGCTCGCCCGGCGCGATGCCCAGCTCCCGGAGCCCGTGGGAAATGGCGCGGACGCGGTCCGCGGCCGCGCGGTGGGTCACCGGCTGGTACTCGCCCCCGCGCTTGGACCGGAACGCCGGCTGTTCCCGCGCCCCGAATTTGTCGAGGCCGTCGAAATAGAGCTGGGTGAGCGTGCCTTTCGTCACGGGTAGAACCTTACCACGAAGGTGATCGGCGCGCCGTGGACCGTCGTCCCGTTGGTCCGGAGGGCGGTGGCCCGCACCACGGCGGAATCGGGCAACGCGCGCTTCTTGAGCCGGACCTGCACCACGGCCAGGCCGGAGAAATCGGTGGTGACGGAGTCGTTCGGCACCAGGGTGAACGAGGTGGTGTCCGGGGGATAAAGGAGCGTGAAGGTGACCAGCCGCCCGGCGATGCCGGCGGGCGTGCTGTCGGTGAAGGTCTGGATCCGGACGCCCAGGGAATCGGAGAGGGAATCGGGCTTGGCGCCGACACTCACCGAGTCGACGGGCGTGGTGTCCGCGAACGCGGTGTCGGCCCGGGGCAGGACGGTGATGGCCTGGGGGTTGGACCGCAGGTTGCCGACCCGGGCCTCGATCTGGCCGGTGCCGACCACATTCCCGATCAGCGCGCCCGTGCCGCTGTCGAGGATCGTGATGATGGAATCGAGGTGCTCCCAGTAGACCTGGGCGCCGACCGAGTCGTTCCGGCCGTTCACCGCCCGGGCGCTGGGTCGGAGCGTGTCGCCCAGCTCGACGTGACCCGAATCGGGAAGACTCACGTCGATCGCGATCACCCCGTTGAGGTCGCCCGTGATGCTGCCGCACGCGATGGCGAAGCCGGCGAGGAGCACGCCCGTGCGCCAGCGCGGCCTCAGTGCGCCTCCCGGAGCGTGGGCGTCTCGCCCATCTCCCGCAGCTGCTCTTTGGCGTGCTCGATCCACTTCTGGGCGTCGGGACCCTTGGGCGGCTGGGCCAGGAACTCGCGCAGGTGCTGCGCCGCCCCGTCGGGGTCGCCCCGCTTCAGCAGGAGAAAGGCCAGCCCGTAGTGCGCCCCGGCCAGCGCGCGATCGAGCTCCAGGGCCCGCCGGTAGTGACGGATGGCGTCGTCCACGCGGCCGGTCTTGGTGAACGCGATCGCCATGTTCTGGAGGATGCGGGCGTCGTTGGGGTGATCGCGGAGCGCGAGGCGGTAGGAGGTGAGCGCGGCCTCGAAGTCTCCCTGGCGCTCCAGCGCGAGCGCTTCATTGAGATAGTCGAGCCGCTGCGGCGCGATCTCGTCAGGGGACGAGCCGCCGAAGAGGCGGCGCCAGAAACTCATGGTGCGAAAATAGCTTGCGGCCTCTCGCGTTGGCAATGTAGCTTCCCGAATGCCGTACGTCCCGCCCGGATCTCCTACACCCCCCGTTCCCCGACGTTCGCGCCCCGGCCGGGCGTCGCCGACGGCGGTTCTCGAAGTCGACTGGCCGTTTTTCGGGGAGCTCTGCCGGGTCCTCGCGCTCAAGGTGTTCCACGCCTACGACCCGGATCTGGTCCTCGGGATCGCCCGGGCCGGCGTCATCCCGGGCGCCGTGGTCGCGAGCATCATGCAGCGCGACTTCGCGTCCATGGCCATCACGCGCTCCGAATCGGAGGCGCGGCCGGTGGTCATCGCCGGCCCCCCGCGCCTGGTCACCGGCCGCCGGGTCCTCATCGTCGACGAGACCTGCGACACCGGCGACACCATGAAGCTGGCCCTGAACGCGGTCCGGGAGCTCCGGCCCGCGGCGGTCAAGACCGCGGTCTCGTTCCGCACCGGCCCGTACCAGCCCGACTTTTCCGCCCTGGAGACCGAGAGCTTCATCATCCTCCCCTGGGACCGCGAGGTCATCGTCAACGGGGAGATCGTGATGCGCCCCGACTACGCGGCCAAGCTCCGGGGGCTGTAGCGGGTGAGGGATCGCCTCGAGGAAGGCGTCCGCAAGTCGCGCGCCGATTACACCGAAATTCGCGTCGAACGCACCTGGGCATCCTCGGTGTCCTTCCGGGGGCGCCGGCTCGAGACCGCCACCGCGTCCGAAGACGTAGGCGGCTGCGTCCGGGTGCTGTCCCGCGGGCGGGGCTGGGGCGTCGCGGCCTTCACCTCCCTCGACCACCTGCCCGCCATGATCGACCGGGCCCACGAGCTCTCCCAGGCCATCGTCCTGGACGAGCCGATCCGGCTGGCCGACATCGCGCCGGTGACGGCCGAAGCGCTCCTCGACCTGGACGGGGACGTCCGGGGCGTGAGCCTGGCCGAGAAGACGCGGCTCATCGAGGCGTACAACGGCGAGATGCTCGCCGTGGGTGGCGCCATCACCGACACCATCGCGAACTACCACGACGAGGTCACCGAGTACTGGTTCGTGAACTCGGAGGGCACGGCCCTGCACGAGCTCCGTCCGGAGATCACGCTGTCCGGGACGGCGCTGGCCCGGAAGAACGGGACCATCGAGAAGGGCCTCGAATCCATCGGGCTGCGGAAAGGCTGGAAGAGCGCGCAGCACGCCGGGGCCGGCTTCCGGCAGGCGGCTGAGCGCGCCGCGCAGCTCTTGGCCGCCCCGACGGTCCGCGGCGGGACCTATCCCGTGGTGCTCGACCCCGAAATGGCCGGCGTCTTCATTCACGAAGCCTTCGGGCACCTCTCGGAAGCGGACTTCGTCTACGAGAACCCGCAGGCCCGCGAAATGATGACCCTGGGCCGGCGGTTCGGACGTCCGGTCTTGAACGTCGGCGACAACGGCGCGGCCGCGGGCCTCCGTGGCACCATGCCTTACGACGACGAGGGTGTGCCCACCCAGGACTCGACCCTCATCAAGGACGGAATCCTCGTCGGGCGCCTGCATTCCCGGGAAACCGCGGCCCGGATGGGGGAGCGGCCCACCGGCAACGCCCGCGCCATCTCCTTCCGCCACCCGCCCATCGTCCGGATGACCAACACCTACATCGGCAACGGACACGGGACCTTCCAGGACCTCATCAAGGACATCAAGCTCGGCGTCTACGCCTGCTCGGCCTTCGGCGGGCAGACCATGCTCGAGAGCTTTTCCTTTACCGCCGCGTACGGGCACATGATCCGGGACGGCCAGGTCGCCGAGATGGTCAAGGACGTGGTGCTCGCCGGCAACCTGTTCGAGACCCTCGACCAGATCGAGCGCATCGCCGGCGACTTCCAGTGGAATCAGATCGGCGGCGGGTGCGGCAAAGCCGGCCAGTCCCCCCTGCCGGTGACCGAAGGCGCCCCGCACGTCCGGATCGAGCGGGCGCTCGTGGGCGGGGAGGTCGGGTGATCCCGGCGGCCCTCGAGGCCCTGAAGAAGTCCGCGGACGCCGGGGATGCGTGCTGGCAGCGCAGTGAGCGCACCACCATCGCTTTCGAGTCGGGGCGGCTCAAATCGGCGGCGGTGGTGGAGGAATCCGGACTCAACGTCCGCGTCGTGAAGGGCGGAAAGGTCGGCGTCGCCGGCACCACCGCGGCGGACCGCCCGCCCGCGGAAGTGATCACGCGCGCGCTCGCCTCGGCGGAGCTGGGTGAGCCGCTGGCGCTCGAGTTCCCGTCCTCCCGCGTCTACCCTCCCGTCTCCACCCACTCGGCCCGCGCGGCGGGCGCATCCACCGCCGCCCTCGCGGACCTGGGGCGGGGACTCGTCGAGCGGCTGCTCCGTCCCGACGCCCAGATCAACGTGACGGTGGAGCGGGAGGTCGAGGAGACCAGCGTCGGCAATACCGCCGGCGCCGGAGGCTCCTACCTCGCCACGGGAGTGAGCGTCTCCGCCGACGTCACCCGGGTGGCCGAGAACGACGTGCTGATGGTCTATGACTACTACGTCGGGACCGATCTTCCTCAGCCGGCGGCGCTCGACGCCATCGTCGAATCGATCACGCGCCGGCTCGAGCTCGCACTCACCGTCACGTCGTCTCCCGGCGGGTCCCTGCCCGTGGTGTTTTCGCCGATGGGCCTGTCCGCCATCCTCCTGCCCCTCGAAGAGGCGCTGTCGGGAAAGACCCTGGTGCAGGGGATCTCTCCGTTGCAGGGACGTCTGGGAGAGCCGGTATTCGGGGCCGAGCTGTCGCTGGTGGACGACCCCACGCTCGCGGACCGCCCCGGCTCCTACCCGTTCGACGACGAAGGCGTGGCCGCGGCGCGGCTGCCTCTGATCGAGCGCGGCATCCCGCGCGGCTTCGTCCACGACCTGGAAACCGCGGCGCGGCTCGGGAAGGGCCACCGGAGCACCGGGCACGGGCACCGGGGCGTCTTCGGCAAGCCGAGGCTGGGCTACTCGAACCTGATCGTGGGTCCGGAGCCCCGGGGGCCGTCGCGCGTGACCCTGGGCGGCGGGTTGCTCGACGGGATCGCCGAAGGACTCCTGATCGACGATCTGATCGGCGTGGGACAAGGCAACATCATCGGCGGGGCCTTCAGCCACCCGGTCGCGCTGGCCTACCGGATCGAGAAGGGCGAAGTCACGGGGCGGGTGAAGGACGCCGCGGTGGCGGGCAACGTCTACGACTTGCTGAAGCGCATCGGAGGCTGGGGGAACGACGGACGCTGGGTGGGGGCCCGGTGGTCGTCGTCCTTGAGGCTCGAGGGAGTATCGGTGGCCGGGCGCTGATCTAGCCCGTCAGCGCGTCCTCGTAGGTCCTTCCCGCCGTCATCTGCTCGTACACGTGCTGCAGCGTTTCCGGCGCCGCCGAAAGAAAGCGGCACCGCGCGTCGTTCTTGGAGCGGCACTCCACTTCCATCACCGCGACCTGCTCCCCCGACAGCCGGCCCAGGAAGTCCGCCAGCATGCCCGCCGAGAAGAAGCACATCGGAGCCTCGGCGGTGCCGGGCTCGGCTTCCACCCAGTCGGTGGAGTCCACGGCGAGCGCCGCGCCGCCCACCGGCTGGACCGTGACCGTTCCCCAGCCGCGCGCTCGGAAGAACTCGGCGAGCACGTGGTTCACGTGGGCGGTGTCCAGCTCTTCGGGCTTCGACACCCCGGTGGCCGCGGGCAGCCAGGCGCAGAAGGCGTGGTAGATCCCTTCCCCCGAGGCGTAGCCCGTTTCCTGCAGCACGGCGACCGCCTGGTCGGGCGCGTGCTGGAGCAGGGAGTGGTGGAGCTGATGCAGCGACGCCCGCCCGATGGCGAGGCCGTCGGCGCGGGCGGACGTTGGGGAGGGTCTCATATGGGAGCCCAACTTAGTGTTCGGGCCGGACGCGGCGCAACAGTTCCCCTTCATCGATGACCGGGACGCCGAGCGCCTTGGCCCGGTCGAGCTTCGAGCCGGCGTCGCCTCCGGCCACCACCGCCTTGGTCTGCTTGGATACCGTGCTCGCCACGTGGCCTCCGGCGCCGGTGATCAGCTCGGTCGCGGCCTTGCGGGAGAGGGTGGGCAGGGTGCCGGTGATGACGTAGGTCTGCCCCGCCAGGGGGCCGCCGTCTCCGCCCGCCGCGTCCGGCTCCACCAGAGTCAGGCCGGCCCGGGAGAGTCGCGCGATCAGATCGGCGTTCCGGGGCTCCCGGAAGAAGTGCCACACCGCCTCGGCGATCGCGGGCCCCACGCCCCGGATGGCGCCGATCGCCTCGGCCGGGGCGGCGGCGAGCGCCGCCATGGAGCCGAAGTGACGGGCGAGGAGTTTGGCCCCCTGCGCGCCGACGTGGCGGATCCCCAGGGCGTAGAGGGCGATGGACAGGGGCTGGGTCTTCGACGCCGCGATGGCGTCGACCAGGAGCTTCGCCGACTTGGCCGCGAATCCCTCGAGCTCCACGAGCTGATCGGCCTGGAGGAGATACAGGTCGGCGACGTCGTGGATCAGGTTGGCGTCGAGAAAGGCCCGGACCCGCTCGTAGCCCAGGCCCCGGATGTCCATGGCCATGGCGAAGTGGACGATGGACTCGAGCACGCGGCCCGGGCAGGAGACGTTGGGGCAGTAGGACATCACTTCGTCCACCGGATGTTCGACGGTGGATCCGCAACGGGGGCACTGCTCGGGCATCTCGAAGGGCGGCTCGCTTCCGGTCCGCCGCTCCCGCACGGGTCCCAGCACCTGGGGGATCACCTCACCGGCCCGGGTGACTTCGACCCAGTCTCCGATCCGGATGTCGCGCGCCGCGATCAGGTCGGCGTTGTGGAGCGTCGCATTCGACACCGTGACCCCGCCGATGTCCACCGGCTCGAGCACCGCGAAGGGGTTGAGCGCGCCCGTGCGCCCGACGTTGATCCCGATGTTCAGGAGCTTCGTGATCTGGACCTCGGGCGCGAACTTCCGCGCGATGGCCCAGCGGGGCTCGCGGTCGCCGATCGCGCCCAGCTCGTCGTGCAGGCGGCGCTGGTCCACCTTGACCACCACGCCGTCGGCCCCGTAGTTGAGCGTCGGCAGCAGCGCCTCGAGCTCGGCGATGGCCCGGCGGGCGGCGGCGAGGTCGGCCACGGTGCGATGGTGGGGCTCCACCGGGAACCCCCACGCGAGAAGGTGCTGCAGAAGGCCTTGCTGGGTGTCGAAGGGCCACGCGGCTCCGGGCGCCTCGACGTGGAAGCAGAAGAGCCGGAGGCGGCGGCTCCGCGTGATCTTGGGGTCGAGCTGGCGGAGCGAGCCGGCCGCCGAATTCCGCGGGTTGGCGAACGTGGGCTCTCCCGCCGCCTCCCGCTCGGCGTTCAGCTTGGCGAACCGCGAGTTCTCGAAATAGACCTCGCCCCGCACTTCCATCAGCTTGGGCCACCCCGACCCCTGGAGCCGGAGCGGCACGTCGGGAATGGTCCGGAGGTTGGGCGTGACGTCTTCGCCCTCGATCCCGTTGCCGCGCGTGGCCCCGGTCACCAGCACGCCGTCCTGGTAGGTCAGGGAGATGGCGGCGCCGTCGATCTTCACCTCGAGTGTGTAGCCCGCCCGGGTGACCTCGGCCACGAGCCGGGCGTTTCGCTCTTCCCAGGCGGTGAGCTCGGCGTCGTCGAAGGCGTTGTCGAGCGACAGCATCGGCACGAGGTGGCGGTGTTTCTTGAAGGCGGCCGACGGCTCCGCGCCGACGCGCTGGGTGGGGGAATCGGGTGTGCGGAGCTCCGGGTGCGCGGCTTCGAGCGCCTCCAGCTCCTGAAACAGCCGGTCGTACTCGGCGTCCGACATTTCGGGCCGGTCGAGCACGTAGTAGGCCCGGGCCGCGCGCTCGACGACTTGCCGCAGAGTGGCGGCGCGGGCCGCCGGGTCCATCACCGTCCTTTGGCTTCTTCCTGGATGACGGCGAGCGCCACGCCCACCAGGCGGTCCAGCTCGTCCGCCGAGGCACGGGGCAGGAGTCCCTCGGCCCAGGCGCCTTCGCGCTGGCCGAAGGCCTCCATCAGGCGGCGCTGGAAGGACAGCAGCGCGACGCGCTCGAGCTCCATATGACGGATCTCGCGGCCGGCGTCGTGCTGGCGCTGGGCCAGGCGCTCGTACCGGTGGGCGTTGCGCAGCGCCTGCGCCGTGAGCGACGCCACGACCTGGACGAAGCGGACGTCCGAGTCCGAGAAGGTCGGGCCGTCGCGGAAGGTGCGCAGGAAAATCGCGCCGATGGCCACGCTGCGCCAATTGATGGGGACCACCGTGATGGACTTCACCCGGCGGTTGACCAGGTCGGTGCGGACGTGCTTGAGCGAGGGATCGTTCGCGGCGTCCGGGATGAAGACGGTCTCCGCGCCCTGGATGGCCCGCTTCAGCTCGGGATAGCGCTCCAGGTCCACCACGTAGTTCCGGATCGTCGGGTCTTCGTACGACGCCACCAGCCGCACCGACTTCCCGCCCCGCTCCGCGAGGAAGATGGAGCACCGGTCCAGCCCGAACGCCTCACCCAGCTTCCGGGCGATGGACTGGAGGATGTCGGTGAAGTGGAGGGTGCCGGAAATTTCCTTGAGGATCTCGATCACGGCGAGTAAGTGCTTCCGCTCGTGCTCGAGCTCGGCGATCCGCGCCGCCAGGCGCTCGCCCTCCGCGTGGGTGAGTGCCGAGGAAATGGTCATACTGAATAGTTTGTCGCCGCAACGTGGCGTCCGTCAAGGACTTAAATGTGGTGGAGGCGGTCCTTCGCGTCGCCGGTCTCGCCTTTCTTCAGATCCGCGAGCGCCTCGGCCGCCCAGGTCTTGTAGGTCGGATCCATCGGGTCGCTCACCGGGAGCGTGGCGACGGCCTCGAGCTCTTGCGTGGCCTGGGGCAGGGAATCCAGATCGACGTAAACGGCGGCCAGCGCCAGGTGGTGGTAGATATAGGCGGGATTGTGCGCCGCGGCGCGCGTGAGATACTTCACCGCGTCCGCCCAGCTCGCGCGGTCCATGAAGCCGCCGCCGAAGAGCGTCTTGGCGAAGAACCGCTCGAATCCGGACAGGCGCTTCACCTCGGCGTTCCACTGTCCCAGAATGTGCTCCGCGCCGTCGAGCGTGGTGTCGAGCTGGAGGGCGCGCAGGGCCTGGTCGTAGATGATCTTGGCGTACTTGACGCGGTCGTGCTTGCTCTTGGTGAGCGAGAGCCGCCCCAGCACGAGGGCCAGGGCGAAGTGGCCGTTGGCGCCCAGGGAGTCCTGGCGTACGGCGCGTTCCGCGTAGCTCCGGCCGATGGAGTAGAGACTGTCGCGGCGCGAGGACAGCGAGTCGCCCTGCAGCTGTTTGGCGACGTCGGCGATTTCGCGGGCCGCCTTCCAATTCGCTTCGTAGCTCGTGGAGTCGAGCGCCAGCGCGTCCTGAAACTGGACCAGGGACGCCGCCGACTGGAGTGCGAGACGCAGCGAGTCGCCGCGGGCGATTCGCGTGGCCACGGTCTCCTGGGCGGCGAGAACGGCCGGGGCCACGGCAAGACCAAGCGACAGGAGCAGGGTGGGGCAGCGCATCGAGCCGGTCTCCGGCGGAGGAAGGGTTCAATGTTCGTCGTCCCTCTGATCGAACGCAAGCGCGACGGCGCGTCGCTGACGGCCGAGGAGTGGTCGGCCCTCATCGCGGCCTACACCGCGGGCCGCGTGCCGGACTACCAGATCTCGGCGCTCCTGATGGCCGTGGTGTTTCGCGGTCTCGAGCGGCACGAGCTGGCGGCGCTCACGGACGCGATGCTCGCGTCCGGCGACCGGCTCGCATTCGACGGCTGGGCCACGCCGCGCATCGACAAGCACTCGACCGGCGGGGTGGGAGACAAGGTTTCCCTGGTGCTGGCGCCGCTGGTGGCGGCGTGCGGCGTGGCCGTGCCGATGATGTCGGGACGCGGGCTGGGGCACACCGGCGGGACCCTCGACAAGCTCGAGGCCATCCCGGGGTTCCGCACCGGCCTTTCCCTGGCGGAGGCCAAGGCGCAGGTGATGAAGATCGGCTGCGTCTTGATCGGCCAGACGCCCGAGATCGCCCCGGCGGACAAGCGGCTCTACGCGCTCCGGGACGTCACCGCCACGGTGGAAGCCATCCCCCTCATCGCGGCGAGCATCATGTCGAAAAAGCTGGCCGAGGGGCTCACGGGACTGGTACTGGACGTGAAGCACGGGAGCGGGGCGTTTCTTCCGCCCACGGAGAAGGGCCTCGAGCTCGCCCAGACGATGATCTCGCTCGGAGAAGACCGGGGGTGTCCCACGGTCGCGCTCCTGACGGCGATGGACCGGCCCCTGGGCCGGGCCTGCGGGAACGCGCTCGAGACGGAAGAGGCGATCCTGGCGCTCCGCGGTGAAGGTCCGGCCGACTTGATGGAAGTGACCTACGCGCTCGGGGTCGAGATGCTGCTCCAGGCCAAGGTGGAGACCACGGCCAAGAAGGCCCGGAAGAAGCTCGAGTCGGTGCTGGGGTCGGGGCTGGCGGCGGAGAAGTTCGAGCAGATCATCGAGGCCCAGGGCGGGAATCCGAAGACCCTCGATGATCCCTCGGTGCTCCCCCAGGCCGGCGCCGTCGAGGTCTACCTGGCCCCGGCCACCGGGGTGGTGCAGCGGGTGGATCCCCGGATCATCGGGCGGGCCGTGGTGCAGCTCGGCGGGGGCCGTACCAAGGTCGACGACGTCGTGGATCCCACGGTCGGGTTCGTGATCACGGTGAAGCCGGGGGACAAGGTGCTGGCCGGCGAGCCGATCGCCTCGGTCTTCGCCAAGGACCCCGCCGGGATCAAGCTCGGCTTCGACTCCCTGGGCCAGGCCATCGTGATCGGCGACAAGCTCAAGGAGAAGCCGTTGCCCCTGATCTCCCACCGCGTGACCAAGAGCGGGGTGGAGGTGCTCGGCAAGGCGGCCGGCTAGCCGCGCACCAGCTTGCGGTACTTCAGGCGGTGCGGCCGGTCGGCGTCCGCGCCCTTCCGCTTGATCAGGTCGGCGTGGTAGTCCTGGAAGTTCCCCTCGAACCACCGCACCTCGCCGTCGTCCTCGAAGGCCAGAATGTGTGTCGCGATCCGGTCCAGGAACCACCGGTCGTGGCTGATCACCACCACGCAGCCGGCGAACCGGAGCAGCGCGTCCTCGAGGGCCCGCAGCGTGTCGACGTCCAGGTCGTTGGTGGGCTCGTCGAGGAGCAGCACGTTGCCGCCGCTCTTCAGGAGCTTGGCGAGGTGCAGCCGGTTCCGCTCGCCGCCCGACAGGACGCCCACCTTCTTCTGCTGATCGGCGCCGCGGAACCCGAAGGACGCGGCGTACGCGCGCGCGTTGACGGACCGCTTGCCGAACATCAGCGTGTCCTGCCCCCCCGAGATCTCTTCATACACCGACTTGTCGGCGCTCAGGGCCTCGCGGCTCTGATCCACGTAGGCGATCTGGACGGTCTGGCCCACCGTCAGGGAGCCGCCGTCCGGCTTCTCCGTGCCCACCATCATGCGGAACAAGGTGGTCTTGCCGGCGCCGTTCGGCCCGATGATCCCGACGATGCCGCCGCGGGGGAGCGTGAAGCTCAGGTTCTCGAAGAGCAGACGGTCGCCGAAGCCCTTGGTCAGGTTCGTGGCGGTGACGACGTCGTCGCCCAGGCGCGGCGGGACCGGAATGAGAATTTCCGCCGTGTCGTCCCGGCGCTGCTCTTCTTCGGCGGCGAGCTGCTCGTAGGCGGTGATGCGGGCCTTGGACTTCGCCTGCCGGGCGCGGGGCGCCATCCGGATCCACTCGAGCTCCCGCTCGAGGGTCTTCTGGCGCGCGGAGGCCTGCTTCTCCTCGGTCGCCAGCCGCTTCTCCTTCTGCTCGAGCCACGAGGAGTAGTTGCCCTTCCAGGGGATCCCCTCGCCGCGGTCGAGCTCGAGGATCCAGCCCGCCACGTTGTCGAGGAAGTAGCGGTCGTGCGTCACGGCGATCACGCAGCCGGGGTAGGTGTGGAGGTGGTGCTCCAGCCACGCCACCGATTCGGCGTCCAGGTGGTTGGTGGGCTCGTCGAGCAGGAGGAGCTGGGGCTGCGTGAGGAGCAGGCGGCAGAGCGCCACCCGGCGCTTCTCGCCGCCCGACAGTGTGGTGACGTCGGCGTCGCCCGGCGGCAGGCGCAGGGCGTCCATGGCGACGTCGATCTTGTTGTCCAGCTCCCAGGCCCCGAGGTGATCGATCTGCTCCTGGAGCGTGCCCTGCTTCTCGAGCAGCGCCGCCATCGCGTCGTCGGACATCGGCTCCGAGAACTTGGCCGAGATGTCGTTGAACTGGACCAGAAGATCGCGGATGTGGGCCAGTCCTTCTTCCACGTTGCCGCGCACGTCTTTGTTCGGGTCGAGCAGCGGTTCCTGCGGCAGGTACCCGACCGTGCAGCCGTCGGCGAGCTTGGCCTGGCCCAGGTGATCGTGATCGACGCCGGCCATGATCTTGAGGAGCGAGCTCTTGCCGGCGCCGTTCGAGCCCAGGATGCCGATCTTCGCGTCCGGGTAGAACGAGAGGTAGATGTCCTTCAGGATCTGGCGGGAGGGCGGGACCACCTTGCCCACACCGGCCATCGTGTAGATGTACTGCGGATTCGCCATGGGACTCTGGGTTAGCGGGATTCGGGGGGCTGGGGCTTCGGCGCGCCGGGGCCCCAATCACGGACATGGTCGGGGTCGGGAGCATCCCGGACCTCGGCTTCCGCCCGGCTCAGCTCGTCCCGATCGATGTCGAGGTCGACCTTGGTGTCGGGATCGTCCCCGCCGCCGAAGATGAGCCAGGCGAGCGCGGCGAGGATGAGCCCGACGACGGTGAGGGAGACGGCCATCGGCGGACCCTAGACGTCCAGGTTCCTCACGAATTTCGCGTTGTCTTCGATGAACTTCCGCCGCGGCTCCACTTCGTCGCCCATCAGGGTTTCGAAGAGGGTCGAGGCTTCGAGCGCGTCTTCCATCGTCACCTTGAGGATGGTGCGCGCGGCGGGATCCATGGTGGTCTTCCAGAGCTGGCTGGGGTTCATCTCGCCCAGTCCCTTGTAGCGCTGGATCATGACGTTGGCCTTGGCCTCGTCTCCGCCGCCGAACCGCTTGGTGTATCCGTCCCGTTCCTTCTCGTCGTAGGCGTAGAACTCCTCCTTGCCCTTGGCGACCCGGTAGAGGGGCGGCTGCGCGATGTAGATGTAGCCCGCGTCCAAGAGGGCCTTCATTTCCTTGTAGAAGAAGGTGAGGAGCAGCGTGCGGATGTGGGCGCCGTCCACGTCCGCGTCCGTCATGATGATGATCTTGTGATACCGGGCGTCCTCGATCTTGAAGTCCTCGCCGATGCCGGTGCCGATGGCGGTGATCATGGTCCGGATCTCCTCGTTGGAGAGGATCTTGTCGATCCGGGCCTTCTGGACGTTCAGGATCTTGCCGCGGAGGGGCAGGATGGCCTGGAAGCTCCGGTCGCGGCCCTGCTTGGCGGAGCCGCCGGCCGAATCGCCCTCGACCAGGTACATCTCGCAGAGCTTGGGGTCGGTGAGGGAGCAGTCGGCGAGCTTGCCCGGGAGGAGGCTGCCCTCGAGGGCGTTCTTGCGGCGCACCAGCTCGCGGGCCTTACGGGCCGCTTCGCGGGCGCGGGCGGCGCTGACCGCCTTGGCGATGATGGCGCGGGCCACGCTCGGGTTCTTGTCGAAGAAGTCCCCCAGCGCCTCGTTGACCACGCTCTTGACGATCCCCTCGACCTCGGAATTCCCCAGCTTGGTCTTGGTCTGGCCCTCGAACTGCGGGTCCTTGACCTTGACGTGGATCACGCACGTGAGGCCTTCGCGCACGTCGTCGCCCGAGAGCGTGAACTCCTCCTTCTTGAGGAGCCCGTCCTTCTTGGCCCATTCGTTGATGGTGCGGGTGAGGGCCGACTTGAAGCCGGTGAGGTGCGTCCCGCCTTCGTGCGTGTTGATGTTGTTCACGAAGGTGAACGTGTTCTCGCCGTACTGGTCGTCGTATTGGACGGCGCCTTCGACCTCCACGCCTTCACGCGTGGCCTCGAAGGTGATGACCTTCTGGTGGAGCGGCTTCCGGTTGCCCAGCAGCCACTTCACGAACTCGGTGAGCCCGCCCTTGTAGAAGAAGGTCTCTTCTTTCCCGCCCTTCCGCTCATCCTTGAGCGTGATGGTCAGGCCCTTGTTCAGGAAGGCGAGCTCGCGCAGGCGGTTGGCCAGCGTGGCGTAGTCGAAGCGGGTCTCGGTGAAGATCGTGGAGTCGGGCTTGAACCAGACCGTCGTGCCCGTGGCTTTGGCTTTGCCCACCACCTCGAGCTTCTTGGTGGTGTCGCCCTTGGCGAAGGCCATGTGGTAGCGCTTGCCGTCCCGCTCCACCCAGACCTCGAGCTTCTCCGACAGGGCGTTGACCACAGAGACGCCGACGCCGTGGAGTCCGCCCGACACCTTGTAGGTGCTCTTGTCGAACTTGCCGCCGGCGTGGAGCACCGTGAGCGCCACTTCGACGCCCGGCTTCTTCTCCGTCTTGTGGATGTCCACCGGGATGCCGCGGCCGTTGTCGGCCACGGTGATGGCGTTGTCCGCGTGGATGGTGACGTCGATGCGCGTGCAGTAGCCGGCCAGCGCCTCGTCCACCGAGTTGTCCACCACTTCGTACACCAGGTGGTGGAGGCCGCGCGCCGACACCGACCCGATGTACATCGCGGGCCGGCGCCGGACCGCCTCGAGCCCCTTGAGGACCTGGATCGAGTCGGCCTGATAGCCGCCGTTGGACTTCCCTTTGGGTTCAGGCTTTGCCTTCGCCATGGTCTCGTTCGGTTGAGAGAAACCAGCGGATGCCCTTGATGCGTCCGTCACCCCGCCCGGCGTTCACGCGGGCGATGATGGTGGGCGTCATCATCATGAGCTCCGTCATCCAGGGGCTGGTCTGGACCCCGACGAACAGCGTGCCGTCGGGCGTCACCCGCTCGGGCAGCGTGACCGCCGCGATCTGCGGGCCGACCAGCGTGGCCCAGTCCGGAATCACGCGGGCCTGGGCGAGACGACCGGCCAGCCCCGACCGCTTGAGGTAGCCGGAGAGCACCTCCGCCACAGCCATCGGGGCCTGGCGTTTGGGGTCGGTCATAGTGGGCTCGGGAGTCTCGTGAAGTACGGCGAAAAATACCCTGAAGTTATTGTCAGGTCAAGACTTAGTTGATTTCGTCAGGGCCCTTTCTTGATCACCACGAAGGTGTCCAGCACGTCCTGATACCCGATGATGTTGCGGGCCCGAAGCTCCACCGGGATCTTGGCGCCCGCAATCAGGCCGCTGTCGATGAAGAAGAGGAACGGGGCCTGGAAGGTGAAGTCGAACCCCCCGTCCACCCCCACTTCCGCATTCCCCACGGACAGCCAGAGGGAATCGATCCCCGCCTCGTCGGTGGCGCTGATGGTCCCCCGAAGCGTGTCCGGCGAAAGCACCGAGTCCTTCTGGAATTGGATGGACAGAACGGGCGGGGCGGGCCGGGGGCGATCTTCCCCGCATCCCGCGGCCAGGAGCGCGGCCAGGAGCAGGCCGGGACCCCGGAGGGTCACCGGCCCGTGAATTTCGCGGCGCGCTTCTCGAGAAAGGCGGATAACCCTTCCTTCGTGTCCTCGGTGGCGGCGAGCAGGCCGAAGTGGTTGGCCTCGAGGAGGAGCCCCTCGTCCAGCGTCATCTCCAACCCCTGGTCCACGGCCTCGATCGACAGACGGACCGCCAGGGGGCCCATCGACAGGATACCCCGGACCATCCGTTCGGATTCAGCCAGCAGCTGATCCGCCGGGACCACCTTGTTCACCAGGCCGATCCGGTACGCCTCCGCGGCGTCGATCATTTCGGCCGTCAGGATGAGCTGGAGCGCCACACCCTTGCCCACCAGCCGGGGAAGCCGCTGGGTCCCGCCGTATCCCGGCGCGATGCCCAGCTTGACCTCAGGCTGGCCGAACTTGGCGTTCTCGCTGGCGATCCGGATGTGGCAGGCCATCGCGAGCTCGCACCCGCCGCCCAGCGCGAAGCCGTTCACCGCGGCGATCACCGGTTTGCCGCAGGTCTCGAGGCGCCGGAGCACCGCCTGCCCCCGCATCGCCCGCGCCTTGCCGTCGAACGGCCCCTGCTTGGCGAGGTCCGAGATGTCCGCGCCGGCGACGAAGGCCTTGGGGCCCGAGCCGGTGATGATCGCGCCCTTGATCTCCGCCTCGCTGGTGATCCGGTCGGCCGCGTGGGCGAGCTCGGCCATCACCTGGTCGTTGAGCGCGTTGAGCTTGTCCGGGCGGTTGATGGTGACGACGGCCACGCCGTCCTTCAGGTCGAACAGCAGGGTTTGGTAGGTCATAGGCTCGCAATGGTATCGCCGTTGCCGTCTCCCGCCAAGACCCGTACGTTCGCGCCATGAAATCGGTGCTGGCCGTGGACGAAGGGACCACCGGCTCCCGCGCACTCGTGATCGGGGAGGACGGACGCGTGCTGGGCCGGGGCTATCGTGAGATTCCGCAGCATTTTCCCCGGCCCGGGTGGGTGGAGCACGACCCCGAGGACCTCTGGCGGGCCACCCTCGACGCCGCCCGCGACGCGCTGGGCCAGGCCGGCACGCGGCCCGACGCCCTCGGCATCACCAACCAGCGGGAGACGGTCTGCGTCTGGGACCGGAAATCGGGGCGCCCGCTGGCCCGCGCCATCGTCTGGCAGGACCGGCGGACCGCCGACCGCTGCGCGGCGCTGGCGGCCTCGCCGCAGGGCGCCCTGATCCGTGACCGCACCGGACTGGTCCTCGACCCCTACTTCTCGGGTACGAAGATCGAATGGCTGATGCAGCAGGTGCCGGGGGTCAGGGATCAGGTGTCGGGGGGTGATGCGGTCTTCGGGACCGTGGACAGCTGGCTCTTGTACCGGCTCACGGGCGGGAAGACATTTGCGACCGATCACACCAACGCCAGCCGCACGCTTCTCTACGACATCCACCGGCGGACGTGGGACGACGACCTGCTCGGGATCTTCGGCGTGCCGAAGCGCGCGCTCGCCGAGGTCCGGGCCTCGAGCGGCGACTTCGGGGTCGCGACGGCGGAGCACTTCGGGTTCGAGATCCCCGTCCTCGGGATCGCGGGAGACCAGCAGGCGGCGCTGTTCGGCCAAGGGTGCTGGAAGGCCGGCGAGGCGAAGAACACCTACGGGACCGGGGCGTTCCTCCTGCTGAACACGGGAGACCGGCCGGCGCGCTCGACTTCGGGATTGCTCACCACCGTCGCCTGCGACGCGAAGGGCAGGCCGGCGTATGCGCTCGAGGGAAGCGTCTTCATCGCCGGCGCGGCGGTGCAATGGCTGCGCGACGGACTCGGGATCATCGGCCGGGCCGACGAAACCGACGCGATCGCGCGGAGCGTGCCGGACTCCGGCGGCGTGACCTTCGTGCCGGCATTCGTGGGGCTGGGGGCGCCGCAGTGGGAAACGGCCGCGCGCGGGACCATCGTCGGGCTGACGCGGGGGACCACGCGGGCGCACCTGGTCCGCGCCACCCTGGAGGCGATGGCCTATTCCACCCAGGACCTGCTCGCGGCGATGGTGGCCGACTCGGGGCTGGCGCTGAGCGCGCTGCAGGTGGACGGCGGCGCCTCCGCCAACGACTGGCTGATGCAGTTCCAGGCCGACGTGCTGGGCGTGACGGTGGCCCGGCCCGATCTGGTCGAGACCACCGCCCTCGGCGCGGCGGGGCTCGCTGGGGTCGCGGCGGGCGTGTGGGGGCAGGCGGAGGATTTCCTGGCGCGCCGCACCTTCCGGCGCTTTTCACCGGGCCCGGGCGTCGCCGCCGCAGCGTCCCGCCTTCACGATTGGCGCCGGGCGGTGGACACCGCGCTCTGGTGGGCGCGGGCCGGGCGGGACGATATTGAGCGGACCTCCAAGGAGCCTGGATGACCGACGCCGAGTCCCTGAGTGCCGCGCACGCGAGCTACGAGCGCGCGTCGGCCAAGCCGGAGTTCTACGCCAGCTTTTACGCCAATTTCTTCAAGGTCTGTCCCGACGCCCGTCCCCGGTTCGCGAAGACCGACTTCGAGCGCCAGCACAAGCTGCTGCACCACGCCATCGGTATGCTGCTCATCTACCCGAAACACGTGAACGAGGAACCCAACATCCTGTCCCGCCTGGCCCGGCGCCACGGCCGGAAGGACCTCGACATCCCGGCGTCGATGTACCCGCCGTTCGTGGACGCGCTGGTGATGACCCTGCGGCAATGCGATCCTTCGTTCAGCGATCAGCTAGAGAAGGCGTGGCGGGAGATTCTGGCGGTGGGCATCAGCTTCATGACGTCGAAATACTGAGGGGCCAGGGACCAGGGGTCAGGGATCAGCGACGCTGAACCAATCCCCTGACCCCTGACCCCTGACCCCTCAGTACTGCGGCACCCCCGGCGACCCGAACCGCGGCATCGCCAGATGCTGCGCCAGCGGCACGGCGTAGGCGATCAGGATGATGAGGACGGCCGCCAGCACCCACAGTCCGTAGCGATCGTAGATGGTCCGGCCCGGGCCGGGGTCCTCGAGCGGCTCGGCCCAGAGAATGGGCTCCGGCGCCCGACGCTTGCCCGCCAGGCCGGTCCCCACCATCACCATGACGAAGAACGCGGCGCTCACGAACAGCAGCAGCCCGCCCGCCGCCGACACCCCGGTCAGCATCTTCCAGCCCGCGGCCACCGGGGATCCCCCGTAGCTCGCGTCGTAGATGCGCCGGGGCATGCCCATCAGGCCCGTGATGTGGTTCGAGAACGAGAAGAGCATCATCCCGAAGAACCACAAGTACGGCTGGATCTTCGCGAGGAGCCCGAGCTCGAGGTCGCGGCCCAGGAGCCGGGGCATCAGCCAGTACGCCGTGCCCATGAACGTCAGGGCCACCGCGCTCCCGACCGTCAGATGGAAGTGTCCCTGGATCCAGGCGGTGTTGTGCACCACGGCGTTCATCCCGAACGACGCGTTGATCGCGCCGCCGAATCCCCCCACCGCGAAGAGCAGCATCGACAGCGCGACGCTCGAGAAGAGCGGGTCCTTCCAGGGCAGCTTGCCGATCCAGTCGAACCAGCCGGTCGCGCCGCGGGCCCGCCCCGCCAGCTCCATCGAGGCGGTGATCGTGAACGCCGTGACCATGCTGGGGAACAGGATCCCGAACGTGAGAATGGTGTGGAAGAGCTTCCAGCCCGCCGGGATTCCGGGGTCGAGCGCCTCGTGGTGGAACCCGACCGGCGTGGACAGGATGATGAAGAGCGCGAACGTGAGGCGGCCCAGGGGCTCGCTGAAGAGCTTGCCGCCGGCGACGCGCGGGAAGACGGTGTACCACACCGCGTAGGCGGGGAGCAGCCAGAAGTACACGAGGGGATGGCCGAAGTACCAGAAGAGCATCCGCGCCAGCAGGGGATCGATGGTCGCGGTCCAGCCGAGGGACCAGGGAATCAGCAGCACCACGACTTCGACGGCGACGCCGATGGTGGCGAGCTGCCACACGATGGCCGTGGCCAGCATGGCGTGGAACGGGAGCGGCGTCTTGTCGGCGGGGTGCTCCTTCCGCCAGGCCCGGTAGCTCGCGAACAGGCTCCACACCCAGCACCAGGAGCCCACCACCAGCAGGGCCGCTCCGATGTAGAACGTGGGGTAGGCTTTGAGGGGCGGGTAGAAGGTGTACAGCACCGACGCCTTGCCGGCGAGGATGGTGACCGCCGTCATCAGGGTCCCGACCAGCGCGGTCCAGAACCCGGTCCAGGCCAGGCCGGGACGGGACACCGGGCGGTTGAGCGACCGTGAGACGGTGACGTACCCGAACCCCATGATGAAAAAGGTCGTGAACACCAGCGCCATCAGCACGCCGTGCGCGGTCACCGAGAGGTAGTACATCTTCGGCGAGCGCCAGGGCAGGTCCAGGTTGGCGCGGGACAGCGCCTGCATGAGCGCCATGCAGGCCGCCACGCCGAACGCGGAGATGGCCACCCAGAGATGGGCGACGGACAGCCGGTCGTCGCGGGTCATTTCCTGGCCTCCTCGACGATGAGCTTGCCGGACATCGTGTGATGGCCCTGCCCGCAGTACTCGTTGCAGACGATGAGATACTCCCCCGGCGTGTCGAACGTCACCGTGAACTGGCTCACGTAACCGGGGATCAGCATCGTGTTCGCGTTGGTGCCGACGATCTCGAACCCGTGGGTCACGTCGGCCGACGTGAGCCGGAAGGTCACCGGGCGGTGGGCGGGCACGTGGATCTCGCCGGGCAGGAACGCGAACGTCATCCCGATCGCCACCACCGTCACGTGGGTCGAGTCGACCGTCACCCCGCGGTTCGCGAACCGGGGATCCGACCATACCGTGGCCGGATTGATGGTCTCGACGTGGCTGGGCGGGGCGAAGCCTTCCGCGACGGCGCCGAACAGCACCGTGGTCGCGAAGGCGATGATCAGCACCGTGGCGGCCCAGAGCCAGATCTTTTCGTAGAAGTCGACTTTCACGGGGTCACCGCCCCGCGGCGGAGGTAAATCAGGACGTACATCGCGAACCAGCCCAGGGCGAAGAGAAGCCCGTACAGGCCGATGATCGCGAGGGTGCCTTTCGGGTGCTGCCCACCCGACGGCGAATGGTCCGGCATGGACGGCCTCCTCGTGGTCAGGTGCCCTTCAGTTCTCGGTGTCGTCGCTCTGCTGCAGGATGAATCCCACGCCCCGGACGGTGCGGATCAGCTGCACGCCGGCGGCCTCCTGGAGCTTCCGCCGCAGGTTGCCCACGTGCACGTCCACGACGTTGCTCTCCGGGTCGAAGTGCATGTCCCAGACCTTTTCGAGGAGCTCGGTGCGACGCTGCACGGCTTCGGGATGGAGCAGGAAGTGCTCGAGGAGCTGGAACTCCTTCGGCGTGAGCTCGAGCCGTTTGCTCTTGACCAGGACCTTGTGTTTCAGCCGGTCCATCGTCACCGGGCCGTAGGCCAGGAGCTCGGTGCGTCCGGCGCCGCCCCGGCGCACCAGCGCGCGCACCCGGGCCAGGAGCTCGTCGAACTTGAAGGGCTTGGTGAGGTAGTCGTCGGCGCCGGCGTCCAGGCCGCGGACCACGTCCTCGGAGGTGTCCCGGGCGGTCAGCATCAGGACCGGCGTGGACCGGCCCTCCCCGCGGAGCTCGCTCGCCACCTGCAGCCCGTTCTTCTTGGGGAGCATCAGGTCGAGCAGGATGAGATCATAGTCGTTGACGTGCGCGAGCATAGTCGCCTGCTCCCCGTCGCCGGCCACGTCCACCGCGTAGCCTTCTTCCCGCAGACCCTGCTCGATGAATCCCGCGACCTTTCGGTCGTCTTCCACCACCAGCAGCTTCATACCATCCCCATGAAATGGACTTGAAGGCAGGTTATGCCGGACCGGGTGAGCCCATTCTAAAGATTCCCTGAAGAGGGCTTCACGATTCCGGAGGCTGGAGGGGCAGGGTCAGGAGGAAGGTGGCGCCTGAAGGGCCCGAGCGCTCCACGGTCAGCTCCCCACCCAGCACATGGGCGAGTCGCCGGGACACGGGAAGGCCCAGGCCCGTTCCCATCCCGGAATGGGGATCGAACCGCTCGAAGGGCTCGAAGACGCCGGCGCGGATGGACTCGGGAACGCCCGGGCCCTGATCGGCGACCCGGAATTCGAGGACGCTCTTTCGCGCGGAGACCGACAGCGTCAGGGTGCTCCCCGTGGGCGTGTGGCGCACCGCGTTGGACAGCAGGTTGACGAGGATCTGCTGGACCCGGACCTGGTCCGTCACGGCGTGGGGGAGATCGGCGGGGCAGCGGGTGACGACCGTCACCTGCTTGGCCTCCGCCGCCAGGCGGATGGTGGAGGCCGCCTGCGCCGCGGCGGCGGCGGCGTCCAGCTCGCGCCACACCGGGCGGACCTTCCCGGCGTCGAGACGGGTCAGATCGAGAAAATTGTTCAGCAGGCCGATGGTGCGCTCGGCCGCGTCGTACACTTCGCGCGCGGCCTTCGGCACCGGCCCGCCATCCCGGGCCCGGACCAGCATCTCGGCCCACCCGAACACGCCGGTGAGCGAGTTCCGCAGCTCGTGGTTCATCATGGCGAAAAACAGATCGCGCTGGCGCTGCATGCTTTGCACTTGGGCCAGGAGGCTCTGCGTCTCTTCGGACAGCCGCGCGTTCTCGATGGCCACCGCCGCGGACGAGGCCAGCAGGGTCGCGATGGCCTCGTCTTCGTCGTCGAACCGGTCCGCGCCGATCTTTTCCGTCAGGTAAAGATTGCCGAACACCGTGTTCCCGCGGCCCCGGGCCAGCACCGGCACGCCGAGGAACGAGCGCATCGGGGGATGGTGCCGGGGGAACCCGGCGCTCTGGGGGTGCTCCGCGATGTCGGGGACCCGGATCGCTTTGGGCTGGTGGATGATGACGCCCAGCAGCCCGTGACCCTGCGGCGCCGCGCCGATCTTCGCCCGTTCTTCGACGGTCATACCGGAGGTGACGAACTCGGAGAGCGACGCGCCGTCCGGGGACAGAACCCCCAGCGCCGCATACCGGGCGCCCACCACCTCCCGCGCGGCGTCGACCACTTGCTGGAGTACCGCGGTGAGGGTGTGCTGCGAAAAAATCTCGACACCCGCGGACAGCAGGTGCTCGAAGCGGTCCCGGACCCGCACGACGTCCGCGGGCGGCGGGGCGGACTTGGCCGGGGGCTTTGGTCGCGGGCCGCGCTTCACGCTCTCAAACATGCCGCCGGAGCGGGGCGACGGGCTAGACCCCGGCCGTCGCCACCGCACCGACGATGTCAGTCTGCGAGATGACCCCGACGAGGGCCCCGTCCCGTTCTACGAAAAGCCGCTGGACGTCGAGATACAGCATCTGCCGCGCGGCGTCCCGCACGTCCACGTCCGGGCCCACCGTCACGGGCCACGGCGTCATGATCTCGAGGACGAGCGTCCGCTCGAACAGCTGGTCCCGGCTCGCCGGGTCGCTGCAGCGCCGCTCGGCCTCGAGAACGTTTCGTGTCGTGACGATCCCCACCGCCCGGCCGAACCGGTCGATCACCGGCAGGGCGGACACGCGGGCGTCGGCGAACAGGCAGACCGCGTCCGCGATCGTGGCTTCGGCGGCGACGGTCTTCAGGTTGGTCCGCATCAGCTCGGCGACGCGCATGGGGGCTCCTTCGATCGGGTACCGAAGGGTGTCCGAGGGGACGTGAATGCACGATGAAGGGGCCGGGAGCGTCCCGTCATTGAGGCATCTTCGCGGGTCCTTCACTCTGCGTTCACCGGCGCCCCCGCAAGCTTCCCCCATGACCTCTCCTCTCGCTTCCCGGCCGCGCGTCGGCCGGACGTCCCCGCGGGTTCTCGCGGTGGTGCTGGACCGGTCCCACGCCCGGGTGTTCGCCGTGACGGCCCAGGATGCCGTCGAAATCGCCGACATTTCGTCTCCCGCCACGCGCGGGGGCCGGTTCCACAGCGACCGCCACGGCGCCCCCGGCGGGGGGGAGCACGCGTATCACCAGCGCCTCGAAGAAGAGTGCCGGCGCCATTTCCGCGCGGTGTCGGAAGTGCTCACCGCCGAGCTCGTCGGGCATCCGGGCGACCACCTGTTCATCGCGGGGCCGGGGCCGATGGCGACCGTGTTCCGGCACCACCTCACCGTCGACCTGAGCTCCCGGGTGATCGGCGCCGAGCAGCTCAATCCTCTCGAGGCGACCCCGGCCATCGTGGCGGCCGCCGCCCGGGAGGCGGAGCGGCACCACCACCACGAGGCGGAACAGACCGTCATGGCCGCGGTCGCCGAAGGTCTCGGGACGGGGCGCGCCACGAACGGACTCCGGGAAACGCTGCGGGCCCTGGCGCACGGACAGGTCCGCACGCTGGTGACGCACCCCCACGCCCGCGGCGCCGGATACCGGTGCCTCCAGTCGGGCCGGCTGGTGCTCACGGCCGCCGAATGCCGCGGGGAGGGGGGCCCCCGCGAAGTCGCCGACATCGTCCGGGCCGCGACCCGGGAAGCGGTCCGGCAGGGCGCCCAGGTGATCGTCATCCAGGATCCGACGGTCGCCCGGGAAATCGACGGCTTGGCCGCGTTACTCCGTTTTCCATGACCGCCGGGGGCGGGAAAGGGGACCGTATGTCCGAGACGAACAGCCTGGAGCAGCAGGTGCGCGAGGAGCTGAACTGGGAGCCGAGCATCTATTCGGACGCCATCACCGTCGGTGCGAGCGCGGACGTCGTGACGCTCACCGGCACGGTCCGCAGCTATGCGGAGAAGGTGGCCGCCGAGCGGGCCGTCAAGCGCGTGCGGGGCGTGCGGGGCGTGGTGAACGACCTGGATGTGAAGCTCCTGGTCACTCATCAGAAAGTGGATACCGACATCGCGGAGGCGGCGGTGCGGGCCCTGCAATGGAACGCGATGGTGCCGCCGGACACCGTGCGGGTGCACGTCTCGGACGGCTGGATCCGTCTCGAGGGCGTGGTCGACGCGCAGTATCAGCGGGGCGCGGCCGAGGACGCGGTCCGTCCGCTGCTGGGCGTCCTCGGGGTTTCCAACCTGATCACCGTGCGGCCGCCGGCGCGGGCCTCCGAGATCAAGGCGAAGATCGAGGCGGCGCTGCATCGCCGCGCCGATCTGGATGCCGCGAAGGTCGACGTGCAGGCGCGGGACCGTACCGTCGTGCTCCGGGGCAAGGTGCACTCGTGGAAGGACCGGGAGCTCGTGGAAGCGGCCGTCTGGGCCGCTCCCGGCGTCATCGCGGTCGAGGATGAGCTGAAGATCGAGGACTAGGCGCTCATCCGGTCCGGACCCGGAGCGCGTTGAGAATCACGGCGACGTCGATGGCCTCCTGGAGGAGCGCGCCCAGGGGCGGCGTGAGATGCCCCGAAGCCGCGACCGCCATCAGGGCGGCCGAGATCCCCAGGCCCGCGCCGATGCTCTGAAGGGCGATCCGGCGCATCCGCTGACTGATGGCGACCGTATCGCCCACCCGGCCGATGTCGTCCACCAGCAGCACGATGTCGGCGGCCTCGGCCGACGCTGCGGCGCCGTGCGCGCCGAGCGCCACGCCCACGGTCGCGGCGGCCAAGGCCGGCGCGTCGTTGATGCCGTCGCCGATCATCACCACGACGCCCGCCGGGTCCCGCTTCTTCAGGGCGATGACGGCCGTGACCTTGTCGGCCGGCAGGAGGCCGGCCCGCACGGTGCGGATCCCGGCCTGCGCGGCGATCACCTGCGCCGCGGCCTCGCGGTCCCCGGTGAGCATGACCGTGTCCGTGACGCCGAGCACCGCGAGCCGCTGCATCAGGGCCGGGACCTGGTGCCTGATCCGGTCCGCGAACTCGATCGCGCCGGCCATCCGGCCGTTGACCGCGACGTACGCGGCGGTCCGCTCGGGGTCGCCGTCCGACGCGGGAATGCCCTGGGCGGCCAGGAACGCCGAGGACCCCACCAGCACCCGGGACCCGTCCACCCGCCCGCCGACCCCTGACCCCGGCCATTCCCGCACCGAGTCCGCCGTGGTGTGCGCGACCCCGTCCTGCCGGGCCGCCTCCTCGATGGCCTGGCCGAGATGGTGGGCCGACCGGCGCTCGACCGCCGCGGCATAGCGGAGAACGTCGCCCCGGTCGAACCCCGGCTCCGCCACCACCCGCCGCACGGTCGGGCGCCCGAGGGTGAGGGTCCCGGTCTTGTCGAATACGACCACCCGCGCCCGGCCGATCTGCTCGATGGCGGCGCCGGTCTTCACGATGACGCCGAGGTCGGCGACCCGGCTGATCGCGCCGATCACGGCCACCGGCGTGGCGAGAATCAAGGGACAGGGCGTGGCGACGACGAGCACCGCCAGCACCCCCGTCATGTCGCGGGTGACGACCCACGCGGCGCCGCAGGCGAGGAGTGTGACCGGAGTGAACCAGACGGCGTAGCGGTCGGCCAGGCGTTGAATCGGCGCGCGCTCGCGACGGGCGCTCTCCACCAGCTGGACGATGCGCTGGTACTGGCTTTCGGCGCTGGGCCGGTCGGCGCGGACGGTCAGGGCCCCGTCGAGGTTCACGCTCCCCGACAACAGCGTGGAGCCCGGGCCCACGGCGAGCGGCAGCGGCTCTCCCGTGAGCGCGGATTGGTCCACCGCCGACCGGCCTTCGAGCACCGTCGCGTCGACCGGGACGAGATCGCCGGTGCGGATCAGCAGGCGGTCTCCCGGAACGACGGCCTCCACGGGCACGTCCGCGGCGACGTCGTTCCGGAGCCGGCGGGCGACGCGGGGGGCGCGGGCCAGCAGGGTTTCGAGCGAGTCGGAGGCGCGGGCGAACGCGTGCCGTTCCAGGGCTTCACCGCCGGCCTGCATCAGCACGACGACCGCCCCGGCGAAGTACTGCCCGACGGCGGCGGCCGTGACGATCGCGAGCGCGGCGACCAGGTCGGCCGCGAATCGGCCGCGGGCCAGTCCGACGATCGTCTTCCACACGAGCGGCGTACCGCCGCCTACGATCACCGCGAGCCAGCACCAGCCGGCGACCCCGGCGGCGCGAAATGCAACGTGCGCCACCCCTCCGGCCGTGAGCCCGAGCCCGGCGATGGCGACGATGGGATTGGCCGCGAGGAAGCGGGAGGTGGACATGATCGCGTGGGAGGGTAGCGGGTGGTGGATGTGGAGACGCCCGCGAGCAATATGAAGAAATCTTCATACTGATCGAGAGATTTCGGGCCGGCGCCGCGATATACTCGCAGGGTTCACGCGATCAGGCTCACCGCACTTCCGAGGTCCGTATGGCGCTTCGCTCCGGCGTGTACATGGTTCCCATCGATCGGTGGTACATCGAGCGGACGGTCTGGCTCATCGCCGGCGTCGTTCTGCTCACGTTCACGGCGCTCGCCCTGTGGGTGCAACCCCTCCTGGTCCTGGGTGTGATCGTGACGGGCCTGGCGTCGATCACGGTGGCCCTCACCGGCTTCTGCATGGTCGGCAACATCCTCTACCGGCTGGGCTTCAAGCCCAAGCTGGGCCGGACCGGAATGTCCCGCTGGTACTTCATGCAGACCGACGCGTGGTATCTGGAGCGGCGGATCTATTTGGCGGTGGGGATCAATATCTCGGTGGCGTCGGTGCTTTCGCTCGTCTGGACGCCCTGGTTCCTCGCCTTCACGGCGTTCGTGGGGGGCGCGATGGTGTGGTTCGCGTCCACGGGCTTCTGCATCATGGCGAACGGGCTCTACTGGCTGGGCGCGGAGCCGCGGCTCTCGCCGCTCCGCAACGGAGAATGCCCCGTCGAGCGGACGGCCGCGGCCTGAGGAGGGTCAGCCCCTCGTTCCGCCGGAGGTCGTGACCGCGCCCGACGCTTCCTCGTGGAAGGCGGCGATCGCGCCGGAATGCTCGGTGTATTCGGGGCGCTTCTTGGCGATCTCGGCCGCTTCGTGCTTCAGGTAGCTGCGACACGCCGTCTGATAGTCCTTCGTGTCCTTCCGCAGTCCGTACACCCGGGCCCGCAGCATGTCGGCGAACAGGTGCGTCGGCACCAGCCGCGCGATGGTATCCGCCTCCGCCAGCGCCCCGGGCAGATTGCCGGACGCCAGCTCGAGCACGCCGATGTGGTAGTGGGCGTCCGCGTTCCGATCCGGCAACATCGCGTAGGCCTGCAACGCCATCGGCAGGAAGAACTCCGCGGAGTCCGTCTTGCCCGCGGCGTGGAGGCTCATCACGCGCGTGTAGAGCCGCCGCGCCCGCTCGTCCGGGGTCATGCTGGCGATGTCGACGGCGGCCGCTCCGCCACCGCTCACCGCCGGCATCGCGGGCGGCGCGGCAGCGGCCTCCTCGCCTGCGACCGGCGCCGGGGGCCGGTGGATCGCGCCGCCGGCGAGGACGCCCACCAGGGCACCCACCACGAAGCCCCCCAGGCTCCAGGGCACCCCGGCCCGCCAGCCGCCGCCGGAAGCGGCGGTCGCGCCGAGGCGAGATCCGCACTTGTGACAGAACTGGGCCGTATCGGGAATGGTGGCGCCGCAGGACGGACAGGTCATCGTGGCTCCCGGGTGGTGAACCGACAACATACCTCCTCCCGGAGGCTCTCCGGGAGGAGGTGGAACGTCGCGACCGGAAGGCTCAGGACTTCTTCGCCGGCACGACGTCGATCGACACGGTCTGCGGCTTGGCGGTTTCGATCTTGGGCAGCGTGATGGTCAGCAGGCCCTCGGCATATGCCGCCTTGACGCCCTTCCCATCGACCGTGGCGGGAAGGGTGAAGGTGCGCTGGAACGCACCGTAATCGCGCTCGAACCGATGCAGCTTCGCCGTCTTCTCTTCCTTCACCTGCAGCTTGGTGCCGCTGAGGGTCAGGAGGTTATCCGTCACGGTCACCTTCACGTCCTCGGGCTTCACGCCCGGGATTTCGGCCGTGATCTTCATCGTTTCCGGCTCTTCCACGATGTCCACCGGCGGCACCCAGGCCGACGACGGCTCACCGACTTCCCAATCGAAGCTGCGGAAGGGCTCGAGCACGCGGCCCATGCGCTGCTCCAGACGATAGAGCAGGTCGAGCATGGGATCGGTGGGGCGCTTCGTGATCGAGAACATGGCGTTTGCCTCCGTTAGAGTACGACGGGAGGATAGCGCCGTGGTCTTGAAACCAGCGTGAACCCGTGATGAGCGGCTCGAACCCCGTTCTTCATTGTGTGGGGATGCTGGTGCCGTGGCAGGCGGTGCAGACCTCGGGGTTCTTCTTGATCATCCGGGCCGCGTCGAATCCCGGTCCGTGGGGATCGAAGCGCCGGCCGCCCAGGGCCGAATGACAGGTCAGGCAGTCCCGCTCGACGTGACAACTGGTGCACGTCTCGAGGCTCTGGCGTGCGGCGACGCCGTGCCCGGCCAGGAAGAAGCGGTTGGCGTCGTGATAGCCGGAGCCCAGGGTGCCCGTCGCGACGAGTCCGGCGCTCTTGTGACAGCTCACGCAGAACTGTCCCGGGTTGTGGCAGGTGTTGCACGACGATTCCCGGGAGTACGCGGCCGCCGGGTGCCGGCTCAGGAACCCGGCCGGGTGATAGGCGCCGGCGCCGGCGGCGTCGGGACGATGGCACTGGAGGCAATCACGGCGGGTGTGGCAGGCCGCGCACGTCTGGACCGCGGTCTCGGCGGAGGGGGCGTGGTGCCGCTGAAAATCCGCGGTGTGCCAGGCCGGCCGGTGCCGGCTGAGCTGGGCGCCCGCGCCGCGGCCCGGTTCGGCGGAATGCAGGGCCACGGCGACCGCGGGCGTGGCGACGTGGCAGGTGAGACAGCTCTCCCGCGTGTGGCACGTGGCACAGGTGGCGCTGGGGAGCCGGGACGCGGCGCCGTGGGTCCGCAGGAAGTCGGCGCCGGCGTGCGTGACGGGCGGCTGGAGCGTCACCGCGATCGCGTCACCGCGGGGATCCTCGGCCAGGGCCTGGATCTGCGGGCGCTCCGGCGCATCGACGTGGCACTCCAGACAGAAGCTCCGGGAGTGACAGGTCGCGCAGCTCGCCGCGACCGGCGTGCCGGCGTTCGCCAGGACGCCGTGGCCGCCACCCGCGAAGCCGGAAGCGCGATGCGACGGTGGCTCGGGGAAGCGGGCGACATCCGCGCGGGCGAGCCGCGGGGCGGATGCCAGGGGGTAGTGGCAGGTGGCGCACGCCGTGTCGGGCGCGTCCAGGTGAGCGGTCCGGATCCCGTGACAGTCGAGGCAGCGGCTCACCACCGGCGGGCGCACCGCCATCCACAGGCTGTCGGCGTCCTGGTGGCAGGAGACACACTTCGCATTCGGCGCCTTCGCCGCGTGGGTGAGGTGTGAGAAGCGCAGGTTGGTGCGCAGGCTCTCCGCGGGCGGGGCATAGGGGACCCGGCGTTCCACCGTCCCATCGTGACAGGCCGCGCAGGCGGCCGAGTCCGGGTACAACGGGGCTCCGGCGCGGGCCACACCGGCGTGGCATCCGACGCAGCTCGGGAAAACCTTGGCGTGCTTCGCGTGATCGAATTGGGCGCGAGCGGGGGCGCCGGCGAAGCACAGCGCGAGCGCGCACAGGAGGGCGCGGGTCATCTCGGCCCCTCCGGCATGGCGCCGACCGCCGCGGGCACGCCGCCCGCGCCGGTCCCGCTGCCGAAGTAAAGGGTCACCCGGGCCGAGAGCCGCAGCTGGTTCCAGTCGAAGCCCGCGGCGTCGGGGCGTTTCCGGTTTTCCGCGTACCGGGTCGCGTCGGCGTCGAGGCTCCACCGGCCCGACGGCCGGTAGGCCACCGCCGCGCCCAGCATCCAGACCGAGGCGTCATCCACGCGGAACTCGAGGGGCGTATCGAGGGTCCCCGCGTGGGCCGAGAGGTTGACGCGCTCGCCCAGCGCGTAGGCGGCCCCCCCGGTGAATCCCCGTGACGACGCGCCCGGGCCGAACTCGGCGTGGTATCCGGCGTCGAGCCGCCAGCGGGCCGAAAGGGTGTACGCCCCGTCCCAGGCGAAGCGCCACCCCGAGCTTTGCACGTCGACCAGCGGCGCACTCGCCCCCGTCGGATCGTACTTGTAGACCTGGCCGGTGACGTGGAGCGTCAGCGCCCGCCAGGGGACCAGGTCCAGGGATCCGTCGAGGGACCGGTAGGCGGTGGGGCTGAACGCGCCCCAGATGGTCCAGAGGTCGAAGTCGGGGCGGTACCGGCTCACCCCGACGGCCGCGTCCGCCCGGCCGGACCGCGCCTGCCACGCGAGGCGGAGGTCGACGTTGCCCCACAGCGCCTGGGCCAGATCGTACATGCCGCTCGCCGTGAGACTCCATCCCGCGAGCGGGCGCAGCGCGGCGTCGACCCGGGTCCGCTCGGACACGAAATAGTCCGACCGGCGATCCACCTGCCGCTCGTAGGACCAGCGCACATCGAAGGGTGCGCTGCGGAATCCCAGCGCCGCGCCCGCCACCAGCTGCCGCTCCACCGGCTGAAAGTCGTCGAGCGGGTTCAGCGCCGCGCTCGTCACCGGAAGCGCGGACGCGTCCGCGAGTCCCCAGCCGAGGTAGCCGGTGGCGTCGAGGCCCAGCCGCGCGTCCCGCGCCGTGGCGCTCGCGCCGTCGAAGCCGGTGAAGCCGATCGGCGCGGCCTGCGTCTGGCGTCCGAGCCGGATCACGTAGCGGGGCTGCGCGTATTCCGCGTATCCCTCGAGGAGCTGCACCGCGGGCGTCGTGCCCGGCCAGCTGACGGCCGCGTCCCCCAGGTCGGCGCCGCCCCGGGCCAGCACGTGCAGGGAGAGTCCGGGGAGTCCGAACCCCCAGGCCGTGAAGTCGGCGGTGGTGCTGACCGGGTCGCTGCGCTGGGGAGCGCCGGGCCGGTAAAACGAGCAGTACGCTTCGCCTTGGACGCAGAGCGCGGCGATGCCGTCCGGCGTAACCGGTCCGCCGCCGACCCCGGGCACCGTGTCGCCGACCGGGACACTGTCGAGCGTGACGCCACGGTACGAGACCGCCTGGCCCCGGAGGTCCACGCGCAGGCGGTACCCCTGCGCCCGGACCGCGCCGGGGATCAGGACGGCCAGAAGAAAGGAGAGCCGCGCGCGGGTCACCCGGCGCCCCCGGTGCGGTGACAGCCCGCGCACGCCTGTTCCGGGTGGTGGTTGGTCTGGGACGGATGGCAGGACAGGCAGAGCCCCCGGTCCGGCACCAGCCCGGCGACGGCCGCGGGGGTGTGGCACGCCGCGCAGGAGCCGTGCGCGTCGGCGGGCGGCGCGTGCGCCGCCCGGACCGCGGGAGACGCCGTATCCGTGTGGCAGACCACGCACGCGCGGTTCGCCGTGTGGTGGCTCTCGTGGCACGACGCGCAGGCCCGGGTCTCGGGCGCCGGATCCATCGAGACCGCGGTCGTGTGGCAGGTCACGCAGCGAAGCGCTTGGTGCGTCGCGTGAGAGAAGCGCACCGCGTGCTCCCGGGGCGGGGCGTTGGCCACGGCGACCCGGACCGTCACCGACTCCGGGTGGGCGAGCGAATCGGCCGAGTGGCAGCGGGCGCAGGTCGCGGTGTCCGCGCCCTGATGGTGACAGATCTGGCAGCCGCGGGGCGGCTGGAACGTCAGCAGGCCGTGCTCGCGCTGGGACGAGTGGCAGGTGATGCAGGCGAGCGACTTGTGGGGGGCGTGCGGAAAGGAATCGGGGGCCGCGACGACGGGAGGCGCCGGAGGATCCGGCAGCCGGGCGTCACCCTTGCCCTTGGGAAGCGGCTCCGGCGGCGGACGCATCGAGATTCCGGCCTTGGCTTTCGTGGTGTCGAACGGCACCGGCGGCGCGAGCTTGCCGCCCCCGGCGCGCCGGGCCCGGACCGCCGCGTGGCAGCCGGCGCAGTCGCTCGGATCCACTTTCCAAATGTGCGGCTGATGGCAGACCAGGCAGTTGCCGGGACCGGCGATGGCGCGGTGCCGGGCGCCGGCATGGAAGGGCTCGTTCCGCCAGGTGGAGTGGCACTGGGCCGACGTGCAGGTCTTCGCCGCGTCGGCGGCGCGGGCCTGGACGTGAGGGTTGTGGCACATCCCGCACGTCCCCCGGTGGGGGTCGCGCGTGGGATCGAACGACGCCAGCATCGCGCGCATCTGGTGGCACCCGAAGCATTGCTTGACGTTCGGGACCAGGGTGCCCTTCGCCGAGTCGTACGTCGCGAGCTGCGGGACCTTGGCGGTGAACTGGTGGCAGGTCACGCAGTGGAGATCGGTCTGCTGGGCCATCTTGCCCAGCTCGATGTGGACGCCCACGTGGCAGTGCGCCTGCCCGCAGGTCGAGTCCACCGGCAGGAAGCGGTGCACCTCCTCGCCGTGGCACTTCACGCACTGGATTCCGCGGAGCACGCTCGAGTCGGACTCGAGATGGGTCCGGTGCCCGGCGGTGGCGGAGATGATCTTCCACTTGGCGGGATCGCCGTTGACGTGGCATCCGGCGCAGACCTGGTTGGGCACCTTGGCGTGCGGTCCGATCTCCGCCGGGCGCTCCGCGACCCAGAGATAGAGCTGTCGCATGCTGGCGAAAAGGGACTGCTGGTGGCACTGGTGGCACCGCAGCGAGTCGTGCTTCGACTGGGTGAAGCGCTGGTACGCCGGGCCCATCACGTGGCATCCGGTGCAGAAGCCGTTGTCGTGCTGCATGTAGTGCCAGCCGTAGGCGCCGCCACCGGAGCCGAGCAGCACGATGGCCGCGGCGATGCCGCCGAGGGCGAGTTTCTCGCCCCACGGCCGGCTCGCGAGCCACAACACGATCGGCCGGCGCTTCCGCCACAGCCACCAGACGACGGCGGCCGCCACGAGGATTCCGAGGATGAAGCCGGTGATCTGGAGCCACGCCGGCAGGTTGAAAAGGAACCGGACGACGGCCGACAATCCCCCGGGCAAGGGGGAGGTCACCGCCACCTGGGGGTCGGGCGGGGAGGGAAGCATTTACGGCGAAGGTAGCGATCCCCGCGCCCGCCCGCCGGGTCCGGCCTGAAGGCCGGCCGGCGGGCGACGCGGTGACGTCACCGGGATCCGACCACCCGGATGCTGCTCAACCGGACGCCGGGCGGGGGTGTCGCGTGAACTCGCAAGTCCTGCCCGATCGGCGGCGTCAGGCCGTAGGTGGTCTGGAGGGCCGTGATCGACGAGGTCAGCAGAGCCTCGAGCAGGAACGGGTTGTGCACCCCGTTTCCGGACGCCATGTGCGTGGCGAAGGTCCGGCCCAGGACCTTGCCGCTCAGGAACTGCTGGCGGTCGTCGGTGGCCGCGAGCGCGGCGTTGAACAGCACGCCCTTCGCCACGGTCGTGACGTTGGTGCTGAAGTTGAGCTGCGCTGAATCCGCCGAATCGGCGCGGGCCAGGAGCTGCGGGATCAGGCCGCCGTCGGTCGGGTCGATGACGCCGTTTCCGTTGGTGTCGGTCCAGATCTGATCCAGGAGGTTGTCGATGCGGGCCTGGAAGACCTGGAACGCCGTGCTGGCGACGGACGGACCGCCGATGTGACAGGTGCTGTTCGAACAGGCGGAGAAATCACGCTGCGCCACCGCGCAGTTGGTGGTCGCGGTCGGCAGGCCCGCGGAGTCCAGGCAGGGCGTCGCGGTGAACAGGTGCCCGACGCTCTGCAGCGCGAAGGCTCCCGTGGCCGCGTCGGTATACGTGGTTTGGGCCACGTGGCACGTCGCGCACAGGTTGGGGTTCGCCGCGCTGCCGTGACTCGAAACGATCTGCCCGGTGTCGTACGCGAAGCCGGGCGGGATCCAGCCGACGTTGATGCCGAGGACCAGGAGTCCCTGGGCGCCGTGCGCGCCCCGCGAGGTCCCGGTCGCGCCGGCAGCGACGCTCCACGGCGGGGTGCCGCTCCGGGAATGGCAGGAGACGCACAGGTTGTCGAGCGTCGGCGTGGAGATCGACGCGCGGAGCTGGTGCTGGTTGCCCGTTCCGCCGTGCGGGTCGTGACAGACGACGCACGTGATGCGAAGCGGCGTGGCGCTCGTCTTCTCCACGAAGTTCCCGGTGACGCCGAACTTCGTCTCCATCGCCATCTTGCCTTCGTGGCAGGTGCCGCAGGTCGGCAGGTTGGCGGCGGTGGTGGCGACGGCCCAACCGGGGCCGGAGCCGTGGGCCGACTGCTTCCACTGATCGACGAACGGCTCGTGCACACCGGTGTGGCAGGCCGCGCAGGTGCTCACCAGGCCCGTGTCGACGTTGGCGGACGCGAGGGGCTCGGTCGCCATGGTCGGATTCTGTACGTGAGTGTAGCCCGGCCCGTGGCAGTTCTCGCACTGCACGTCCAGATAGGCGGAGTCGGCCTTCACCGCGTACCCGCCCGGCTTGCCGTAGCTGTTCCCGTTCTGCGACACGCTATGACAGTTGTTGCAATACGCCGCCGCGTGCCCGGAGCCCTGGAGGTCCGCCCACGCGTGCGCGTGGTTGGTGGTCACCCACGCCGCCTGCTTCTCGACGTGGCAGTTTCCGCATGTGGTCTGTTTGGTCGAGACCGTGAAGTACCCGAGGAATCCACTTGCCGAATCCGGCGGCGGGTTGAATGGCGGCCGGGTGCGATACACGATGTCCGTCGTGGTACACGCGCTCGCCACGAGGAGAGCGCTCACCAACCAGGGGCGGTGCTTCATAGCCACACTCGCTGTAGATGTCCGCAGGCCACGGAATTCGTTCAGTACTCTTCCGTACGTATGGAGAGTGCTCTTCCAGGTATGGAGGCGCAAGAAAGTTCGTATGAAGATTCCTTCACGATCCGGCTCCCCGGACCAGGATCCCGAGGCGCACCCGCTCTTCCCGTTCGCGCTCGTCCAGGGTCTGCCGCATGACGGCCACGGTCCGCTCGAGCGCCGGCGCCAGGCGGCGCTCGAGGACGTTCACCTGCCGGGACGTTCGAGCCACGGCCTCACCCAGGTTGCGGAGCAACGCTTCCCGCGGCGCCGCGTCGAGGAGGGTCTCCACCAGCTCCTCGAAGCCACGCGCCGCATCCAGGGCGTCGGCCCCCACGCCCGCCGCGGTGAGGCCCCGCGCCTCCAGGTCGCGCGGCACCGGTGCCCGCGCCGTGATCTCGGCGATGGGAACACCCCAGACCGACGCGGCCCGCACGTCGACCGAAAGCTCCCGCGTGGGCCAGCCCGCGGCCTCGGCTCCGTCCGCGCCGAGCCGGGCGAGTGCCGGCAGGAGCGCTTCGTAGGCGGCCCGGTTGCGCGCGTCGATGGCGCTTCGCGCATCCACCGCGGGTCGGGCGGCCCGGAAGAGCTCGGCCACCAGCGCTTCGCGCTTCTTGCGGAGCAGCCCCATCCCGTGATGCACGCGAGCCGCCCGCCGGACGGTCCGGAGCAGGCCGTCGCGGGTCGCGGCGGCACCCCACCCGATCACGTCGGCGTCCCCGCGTGTGCCGCCCAGGAGGCGTCGCTCAGACGGGAGCAGTCGGTCCGGGGCAGGCCGGCGAGCAGGGTCCAGCCGAGCGCGATCGTGTCGCTGATCGATCGCCGCTCCGCGCCCTGGTGCACGAACTCCCGCTCGAACCGGTCGGCGAACGCCGTGGCCCGGCGGTCGGCTTCCGAGAGCCCGGCCTCCCCCACGATCGCCGCCATCTGCCGGGCTTCCCGGCCGCGGGAGTACACCGCGTAGAGCTGGTCGGCCCATTCCCGATGCTCGGGGACCGTCTTGCCGGCGCCGATGCCGGCGTTCATCAGGCGGGAAAGAGACGGAGAGACGTCGACCGGCGGGAAGACACCGAGCCGCTGGAGGTCGCGCGAGAGCACCACCTGCCCTTCGGTGATGTATCCCGTGAGGTCCGGAATGGGATGAGTGATGTCGTCGTCCGGCATGGTGACGATCGGGATCTGCGTCAGCGAGCCCGCGCCGCCGGTGACGATCCCGGCCCGCTCGTAGAGCCCGGCGAGATCGGTGTACATGTATCCCGGGTAGCCGCGGCGGCCCGGCATCTCCTCCCGGGCCGTGGCGATCTCCCGGAGCGCCTCGCAGTAGTTGGTCATGTCGGCGAGCACCACCAGCACGTGCATGCCGGCCTCGAAGGCCAGAAACTCCGCCTGCGCCAGCGCGACGCGCGGGGCCAGGAGCCGCTCGATGGTCGGATCCCGTGTCTCGTTGAGGTACAGGACGGTGTGGGGCAGGGCCCCGCTCCGGTCCACGCTCGCGAGGAACTGATCCAGCTCGCGGGACGTGATGCCGATTCCCGCGAACACGACGGCGAACGGCTCGTCCCGGGGCGCCCGGGCGCCGGCCACGATCCGCGCCGCCACCTCGAGTCCCGGGAGCCCCGGCCCCGAAAAGACGGGCAGCTTCTGGCCGCGGACCAGCGTGTTCATGCCGTCGATGGCCGACAGTCCGGTCTCGATGGTATCGCCGGGACGGGCCCGGCGGACGGGGTTGAGCGGCGCTCCCCACGTCGGCCGCAGGGATTCCCCGATCGGCGCCGGCAGTCCGTCGAGCGGGTCGCCGGTCCCGTTGAACACGCGGCCCAGCAGCTCGCGCCCCACCACCACCTGCGCTTCCCGTCCGGAGAGCTCGATCTCGCTCCGGGCCGGCGCCAGGCCCACCGTGTCCTCGAGCATCTGGACGACGCTGACCTCCTCCCCGGCGTCGATCACCTGCCCCCGCCGGGGCGGGGTGCCGGGCGAACGGATCGTCACCCACTCGTTGAGCATCGCCGCCGGCGTCCGGCGCACGAACACCAGCGGGCCGCGGACGGCGTCGGCGCCCCGGTACCGGCGCAGGACGCTCACCGGGGGCCTCCGGCGCCGGCCGGGTCGAGCGCCCGCGCCGCGGCCAGGGCCGCGCCGCCGCGCGCGCCGACTTCGTCCGGGCCCGCGCGCCGCAGGTCGGCCAGCGCCTGCGTGGCGGCCGGAAGGGGGAGCTGCTCGAACGGCACCCCCCGCGTGACCGCCGCGGTTCCCGCCCGCAGGCACTCGATCGCCGCCGCCGCCAGGCGCCGCGTCTTGTCGAGGGAAGACGTGGCGTCGTTGGGATCGAAAGCGCTCTGGCCCAGCACGCTCTCGCGGAGGGACCGCGCGACCTCGAGCCGCAGGCGGTCCACGTCCTGCAGGGCTTCGGGCCCCACCAGGCCGGCGACCTCTCGCAGCTCCCGCTCGTCGTGCAGGAGGCGCATCACGTCCCCGCGCAGATCGTTCCAGCCGGCTCCCGCCCCCTCCGCGCTCGCGAACCACGGTGCCAGGGAGGCGGCGTACAGGCTGTAGCTCGCGTCCCAATCCACGGCCGGGAATTGGCGCTGATGCGCGAGCGACGGATCGAGGGCCCACAGGGCGCCGGCGACCCGGAGCGAGGCCTGCGTCACCGGCTCGGAGAAATCGCCCCCCGGGGGGGAGACCGCGCTGATGATCGTGAGCGCGCCGACCCGCTCGGGGCGGCCCGCGGCCGTGACCCGCCCGGCCCGCTCGTAGAACTTCCCGAGCCGGTTCCCCAGGGTGGTGGGGTAGCCCTCTTCACCGGGCATCTCCTGGAGCCGGGCCCCCATTTCCCTGAGGGCCTCGGCCCAGCGCGAGAGCGAGTCCGCCATCAGCGCCACCCGGTATCCCATGTCCCGGTAGTACTCGGCCACCGTGGCGCCGACGAACACCGACGCTTCGCGGGCGGCGACCGGCATGTTGGACGTGTTCACCACCAGGACGGTGCGGTCGCTCAGCGTCCGCCCCGTGCGGGGATCGGACAGCCGGGGGAACTCCTGCAGCACCTCGGCCATCTCGTTGCCCCGCTCCCCGCAGCCGACGTAGACGATCACGTCGGCTTCGGCGTACTTGGCGAGGGACTGCTCGATGACGGTCTTCCCGGTGCCGAACCCGCCCGGCACCGCCACCGTACCGCCTTCCGCCACGGGAAACAGGAGGTCGAACACCCGCTGGCCGGTGAGAAACGGCCGCTCGCCCGGAAGCCGGCGGGCCGCGGGTCGCGGGATCCGCACCGGCCACGAGTGCGCGAGGCGCAGGTCCGTCCCGTCTTCGAGCCGTCCGATCACCTGCGTGACGTCGTAGTCCCCGCTCGCGAGCGTGGCCAGCACGCCCGACACGCCCGGCGGCACGAGAATCCGGTGGACGAACCCGGGACGCTCCTCGACCGTGCCGATCACGTCGCCCGCGCCGACCGCCGTCCCCGCCTCCAGCGTCGCCGTGAAGGTCCAGCGCCGCGTGGGATCGAGCGTCGGCGCCACGAGCCCGGGGCGGATGAAGTCGCCGCGGAGTGCCGCGAGCGCGGCGAGCGGGCGGCCCACGCCGTCGAGCACGCTGCCCAGGAGGCCCGGGCCGAGGGTGACGGTGAGCGTCGTTCCGGCGGGGGCGACCGGCTCGCCCACCTGGAGGCCGACGGTCTCCTCGTAGACCTGGATCGTGGCGGCTTCCCCGGAGAGGCGGACGACTTCACCGAAGAGCCCGCGCGTCCCGACGCGGACCAGCTCATACAAGGCCACGTCGCCGAGCGGGCGCGCTTCCACCAGGGACCCCGCGACTCGGACGATGCGGGGGCCGCTCACTTGAGCCTCACCCGGTACCCGATCACCTGCCGGAGCAGGTCGAGCACGTAGGCCTCGGCGGTCTCGGCGGCGGACCGCCACGCCGGCGGCGGGATGGGCACGACGATCGGCAGGGGGCGTTTTCCGAGCCGCCGGCGGTCCTCGGCGGTGAGGCCGTCGAACAGGGCCTGGTCCATCAACACCACACCGGTTCCGGCGCCCCGGGTCTCGGCCCGCGCGGCCGCGACCCCCGCCGGGTCCGGATCCATCACGCGCGGAGCGAGGCCGGCGAGGCGGAAGCCGGCGGCCGTTTCGGGGCGGCAGATCACGCGGACCGGGAGGCTCACCCGGCTGCTCCCGCGGGCGCGAGGATTTCGGACGGGGCGCCGAGGGCGACTCCCCAGATGATCCGGCTCACGGCGACGGTCTCCGCCCGCAGCTCGAGCGCGTACCAGAGCACGGGAGCGGGACCCAGCGGGGCACGGCGTGCGGCCGCCCGCTGGACGGCGACGCGGGCCGTCAGGATCGCCTCGTCGAGGCCGTGGAGCGGGGCCGTACGGAACACGGGGGCGTACGGCGTCTCGGCGAACGTCGCGGCGAGGAGACCCGTCGCCGTGGCGCGGCTCTTCGCGAGCAGCTCCACATAACGCGCGCGATCGAGGTGCCGGCCTCCCTCCAGGAATTGCTCCGTGACACGGGGGCGGGGGCTTCCCGCCATGACGAGCGCCGTTCCGGCGTTCGCGAGGTCCACGGCGTCCGCGACGAAGCGGGTCAGCTCCGGTCCCCCCCGCTTCGCGCCGGCCCGGGCGCGGGCCGCCCAGGCACGGTCGAGGGCGATGTCGAGGGCCAGTGGATCCGGTGCGGCGGCTCCGGCGGCGAGCCGCAGACCCGGTGCGAAGGGGTGGCCCCAGATCGTCAGGAGCGCCGCGACCGCGGCGGGGGACGGCGCCTCGGCAAGCTCCGATAGAGCACGCTCCGGAAGCGTCGGCGTCGGGACCAGGCCCGCGAGGCGCGCATCGGTGGGCGCCCGCTGCAGGCTGCCGCGGAGGAGGGCGCGGAGACTGCGGCGGTCTTCGTCTTCGAAAATCACGGGGAGCTCGGCCGCGCGTGGTCCGCACCAGCGAACCAAGATCCGAAGCTCGGACGCCGCGCGCCGGCGCACCGCCAGGTCGAGCGCCGGGGCGCGACGTTCTCCCTCGTCCACGGGGAACCCGGTCTGTCGCAGCGCGCGTCCGAGGGCCGCCAGGTCGGGCGCCTGCCGGAGGGCGTGCAGGGACGCCGGCGCCAGCCGGTGCGTCCGGAGGCCCCGGGCCCGGGCGACGACGTCCACCCAGACGCTCACCGGACTTCTCCCAGGGCTCGCACGGCGGCCAGGCTGAGGGCGCCGGCTTCAGCGGCGAGACGTTGCTCCAGGGTCTCGTCGACGACGAGGCGCCCGTCGTCGGTACGGATGAGGAACCCCGCGACGATCGCCGGATCGGTGGCGACCCGCAGGGCGGTGTGGCCCGCGAGAAGCGGGGCCAGCGCGGACTCGAGGCCCGGCGCGCAGCGCACTTCGGCCGCCTCTCCGCCGACCGCCGACACGGCGGCGCCGAAACGCTTCGAGAGCGAGTCGCGGTAGGCTTCTCCCCGTCCGACGGCGGCGAGACGGTCCCGGACCGCGGTGAAGACCCGGTCGCGGGCGCGGGCCCGGGCGTTCAGCTCCGCGGTCCGCTCCGCCCGGACCGCGTCGGTGACGGCCCGCTCCATCGCGTCGGTCACCACGCGGGTGTGCTCCCGCAGCAGGACGGCGGAGCGGTCGGCGGAGCGCCGGTCCGCTTCCCGCCGGATCCCCGCCGCCTCATCGTGCGCGGCCGCCAGGAGTGCGGCGACCTCGGCGTCGGTCCGCCGGGTGAGCGATTGCAGCAGGTCGTCCAACGGCACCGATCAGCCCGTCCCGCCGGCCTTCAGCAGGATCACGAGCGCCACCACGAAGCCGAGGATCACCATCGTTTCCGGGATGGCGATCATGAGGATCGCCGTGGTGGCGAGCTCCGGCTTTTCCGCCATGCTCGCGGCGATGGCCGATCCGATCCGGGACTGGGCCCAGGCGGTGGCCACGGCGGGCACCGCGATCGCGACGGCGGCTCCCAGGACAATCCATATGATGCTCATATCCTCCCAGCCTTTCTGGAGCGGCTCAGGTGGCGCGCCGTCCGGCGCCGTCGGTCCAGCGGCCGAACGGGGCGTATCGGACCCCGCCGGAGCTGTAGAACTTCCCGAAGAACTCGACATAGTGGAGACGCAGGGATTGAATCGTGGGACTGAAGAGCGCGAGCGCGAAGTTCACGACGTGAAACAGCAGCGCGAAGATGACGCCCACCGCCACACTGCCCATCGCGCCCACCATCTGGTTGGCGACCACGGCCAGCATGACCGACGCCACGCCCAGGGCCATGATACGGGCATAGGACAGGATGTTGCCCAGGGCCGAGAGCAGCTCGATCGGCGCCGTGACGCCCTCGGCCAGGATCAGGACCGGGAACGCCACCAGCAGCGCGATCACGGCGGGCGTCAGGAAGGCGTGGGGTAGCACCTCGACCACGGCGAGCAGCGCGACGATGATCCCCACCAGCATCGCCGCCGTCAGTCCGCGCCCCAGGGCTTTGCGCGGATCGTGCCGGCTGGAGACGGCGCCCATCACCAGGCCCAGGACGATGTGCACGGCGCCGATCGACACCGACAGAATAAGGAAAGGGAGGATCGCGTCTTCTCGCCGGAACAGGATGGGGTGGAGCCCCAGCCACCGGGCGCCGAGATCGCCGAAGACCTCCCCGAACAGCACGCCGGCGAGCACCGCGAAGAGGGCGCACGCGCCGGCGATCTCCGACACCGATCGCCACGTCGTGTCCGGGCGGGACCGCCAGCGCAGCACCAGTGCGACCGCGCCGAGTACCAGGCCGTAGCCGACGTCCCCCACCATGAGGCCGAAGAACGCCGGAAAGAAGATGGCCACGAACGGCGTCGGATCGAGGCTGCCGTACACCGGGAGGGGCATCATCTTGAGGACGAGCTCGAAGGGACGGAACAAGCGGGGATTCGAGAGCACCACCGGCGCCTCGGCCGAGCTCCACTCCTCCCGGCCTTCGACACTCACCACCACATCGGCCCCGCACGCGGCGCGGAGTCGCCGGGCGAAACCGGACTCCGAGTCCGCGGGGAGCCACCCTTCGACGACGAAGGCGTGTGTCGTCACCCCGCTCAGCGACAGCGCGTCGAGCTGCGCCAGCCGGTCGTTCAGGAACGCCCGGGCCCGCTCCAGCTCCGGCCGCTCGGTGCGGGCCAGTCCCTCGCGCTCGCGGCGGAGGGCATCCACCTCGCGCGGAATGTCCCCCAGGCGGGCGATCATCTCGGGAATGGCTTTGGCCAGGGAGCCGCCGCCGTAGGCCGCCGGTACCGGTATCTCTTCGACCCGGGCCTCCTGAAAGAGACGCTCGAGGCTGGCCGAGCCATCGGCGGGGACCACCACCAGGACGGCGGTCTCGCCGGAGGGGAGCGGGCGATCGTACAGCTCGAAGGCACCCGCCAGGAGGGTCGCGAGCGCCTGCCGCAGGCGGGGCAGCGCGTCGTGGTCGCCCGGCCGCAGGAGCACATGGTAGGCCGTCGTGCGCGGCCAGCGCTGCTCGGCCTCCAGGAGGGACCGGAAGGCGTCGAAGAACGCGCGGTACTTGAGGATCAAGGCCTTCTCTTCTTCTATCGCGGCCGTCTGCGCGCGGATCCGTTCGAGGGTCCGGCGCACCCGCCGGGCGGTCCTCGCCCACCGGACGCACGCGGGCGCGCCCTCGGCCGAGGCGCGGTTTCCGCCCGCGGGCGCGAGCTGCGCCAGGTCCCAGTCGAGGTCGTCGAGAATGCGGCGGATCTGCCGTCGCTCCCGCTCCTGGCGGGTGTCGCGCGCCGCCGGCCGCACGTCGCCCGCGGCCGGCGAGGCGAGGTGCAGGACGCCCAGGTCCTGAATCGCGCTCAAGACCGCCGCCAGCCGGTCCCGGGGCCCCATCACCCGCACTTTCGCCATCGCGATGATCACGGCCCGTCTCCCTCGGAGCCGGCGATCAAGGCCGCCACCACCGCCGCCGCCGCGCGATCCACGGCGGGCGCCCCCACGCCGTCCCATCCCGCCACCCGCCGGCGGGCCTCCTCACTCACCGCGCGCAGCCGGCCCTCTCGCTCCTGCGCCAATCGGAGGTCCAACGCGCGACGGGCGGCCGCCATCTCCGCCTCGATCCCGGCTTCCCGGCGGGCGGCTTCGTCCCGGGCGTCGGCCACGATCCGGTCGGCTTCGGCGTGGGCGGCCGCCAGACGTTCCGATAGGGCGCGCTCCAGCTCCAGCAGTGCGGTCAGGTCCCCGGATTGATCACGGGGAGCCAAGGGGGCCCGGCTCATGCAGCAAGCTTGACCGCCCTCGTCGTTCCCCCGGGTGAAGGAGGCGTGAAGGTCCGCTCATCAGTCACCCCACCGGGTCTTCATTGAGGTCGGCCCATCGTTCTACCGTCCCGAACTCCGAGGGAACGTATGGAAAAGAACGTCGGCAGCGTGGATTCCGTCATCCGCGTGATGATCGGCTTGGTCCTGCTGTTCGCGGCGGCGGCGCTGGCGCCGAAGTGGATTCTCTCCGCGGCGGCGGTGGTGATTGCGCTGGTTCTCCTGTATACGGCGCTCAGCGAGCGGTGCCCGCTCTATCGGCTCTTCCGCTGCAGCACGCGGAAGGAGCCCCCGGCGCCGGTCGGACCGGCTGTCCCGCGGCAGGGTTAGCGCGGTGACGGACGTCCGCCGCCGCGTCCTGCTGACCGCGGCGCTTCTGGGGTTGGCGGCGACCTGCGCACCCGCGCAGGACCGCGTGGCGGCGATTCTTCGCGGCGCCGTCGGGCAGGTGTCCGACTCGGCCAGCCGCGCCAGCCTCGAGCGTCTCTACGGAGGCTGGTCGTGGCGCATGCTCTGGATGGGTCGTCAGGGGCCACTGGCCCGGGCCGACTCACTCCTCGCGTGGATCGACCGGTCGGCGGCGGACGGGCTCGACCCCGACGCCTACGACGCCGCCGGCATCCGCGCCTTGTGGCGCCTGCCGGGGGACTCGGTGTTGGCCGTCGCGGACGAGCGGTTGTCGGAAGCGTTTCTGCGCCTGGGGCACGACCTGTCCGCCGGGCGTGTCGTGCCGGCCCGCGTCGATTCCCTCTGGACCGGTGCGGTGACGCCGCCGAACGTCGTCGCCGTCCTCGACGAGGCGGTCCGGCGGGACGACGTCTCGGGCGCGCTCGCGAGCCTCAGGCCTCGCGCCGCGGACTACGCCGCGCTCCGTCAGGTGTTGGCCCGCTACCGCGTTCTCGCGGCGCGGGGCGGGTGGCCGCTGGTCCCCGCGGGACCCGATCTCGGGCCGGGAGACTCCGGGACCCGCGTGGCGATTCTGCGTGCGCGCCTGGCGCTGACCGACGGCCCCATCGGCGGCACCGATTCGGCCCGGTTCGACGACGAGCTGGTCCGGGCCGTGCGCCGCTTCCAGAGCCGCCACGGTCTGCCGGCCGACGCCGTGGTGGGTCCCGAGACGCGGGCCGCCTTGAACGTGCCGGTCGCGCGGCGCATCGCCACGCTCGAGCTCAACCTCGAACGGTGGCGCTGGGTGCCGCGGACCGTCGGTCTCCGGTATGTCCTGGTGAACATCCCCGCTTTCCGGCTGGAGCTGCACGACAGCGGGCGGGTGCAGATGAGCGTGCGCGCCATCGTGGGCCGGAAGGACTGGCCCACTCCGATTACCACCGCCTGGATGGATGGAATCACCTTCCGGCCGGAGTGGAACGTCCCGCCCCGCATCGCGCTGCTGGAGATCCTGCCGCTCGAGCGTGCCCACCCCGGATATCTCGGTCGGGAGGGGTTCCGCGTGATTTCCGTGGACGGCGGGACGCCGGTCGATCCGGACTCGGTGAACTGGGTGACGGTGGACACCGCCCGATTCCCCTACCGCCTGGTGCAGGAGCCGGGTCCGGACAATCCCCTCGGCGCGCTGCGGTTCGTCGTGGCCGATCCGTTCAACGTGGCCATCCACGACACGCCGCAGCGCGCGCTCTTCGGCGACCGGGTCCGGCTCTTCAGTCACGGTTGCGTGCGCGTGGACAGCGCGGCCCTCCTCGCGGTGCGGCTGCTCCCCGGGTGGTCCGCGGACGACGTGCGGAACGCGATGCGCGGGGATTCCAGCCGGACCGTCGGGCTGCCGCGGCGGCTCCGTGTGCTCCTGACCTACGAGACCGCCTGGGTCGACGCCGAAGGCGTGGTGCAATTCCGCGACGACATCTACGCGTGGGACGACGAGCTGGCCGCCGCGCTCGCCGGCATCCGGGTGGCGGCGGTCCGTGCGGCACCGGGGGAGGACGGACGATGAGGGCGAAACGGTGGCTCCAGGCCGCGCTCGCCATCAGCCTGTTCGGCGCGATTTTCTCGGGCGGACTGACCTATCGGGAGTTGTTCGCGGGGGCCGCCAAGTGCCCGGCCCCCGGGGCGCCGGGGACCGTCCTCGGATATCCCGCGTGCGTATACGGCTTCGTCATGTACACCGCGCTCGTCGTGGTTTGCGGGCTCGGTCTGCGGGCCGCCGGTCGGGACTCGGCCCCGAAGGAGTGAAGATCTCTTCACGATTTCTTGGTCGTTTCCGTCGACCCGACCTGCCACTCTGAGAGAGGATTGCAGGTGTCTCCCGGCGGACGAGCCCGGGCCCGCCCGTCGGCGTTCCTTCACAGTCGACCCGTCGGAGCGTGCCCCATGTTCTACCCGCAGTCACACCCCTGGTCGGACGGCGAATCGCTGACGGGGTACCTCGAGCGTCGCGGCATCAATCGCCGCGACTTTCTCGCGTGGTGCGCCGAGATCACCGCGATGCTCGGCCTCGCCAGCGCGGTCACGCCGCGCGTGGCGGAAGCGCTCGTGGCGCAGAAGCGGCCCTCGGTGATCTGGCTCCAGCTCCAGGAGTGCACGGGCTGCGTCGAGAGCGTGCTCCGGAGCGAAGCGCCGACCATCGGCGACCTCGTCCTCGACCTGGTGTCGCTCGACTATCAGCACACGCTGATGGCCGGGGCGGGCAAGCAGGTGGAGGACGCGCTGCGGGCCGCGGAGGAGAAGAACCACGGGCAGTACCTGCTCGTGGTCACGGGATCGATCCCGCTCGCCGACAACGGGATCTACTGCACGGTAGGCGGGCGCACGGCGAAGGAGATCCTTCTCGAGGCCGGGCGCGGAGCCAAGGCGGTGGTGGCGATCGGCGCCTGCGCCCATTGGGGCAGCGTCCAGGCCGCCAAGCCCAACCCGACCGGCGCGGTGGGCGTCAGTGAGGTCCTGAAGGACCGGGCGGTGGTCAACATCGCCGGGTGCCCGCCCATCGCGGACGTCGTGACCGCGACCATCGTCCACTACCTCACGTTCGGCCGCCTCCCGGTGACCGACTACGACGGCCGGCCTCTGTTCGCGTACGGCGCCCGGATCCACGACCAGTGCAATCGACGCGCCAATTTCGACGCCGGACAGTTCGTCGAGCGCTTCGACGACGACGCGGCCCGGCGGGGCTGGTGCCTCTATCACGTGGGCTGCAAAGGCCCCGAGACGTTCTCGCCGTGTCCGATCTTCCTCTGGAACGACAAGACCAGCTGGCCCATCGGGGCCGGCCACCCCTGCCTCGGCTGCACGGAGCGCCACTTCTGGGACACCATGACGCCGTTCTACGGCCGCCTGCCCAACGTCGGCGGGTTCGCCGTGGAGCGGTATGCGGACACGCTCGGCGCGGCGCTGGCGATCGGCGCCACCGCCGGGGTGGCGGCCCACGCGGCCGCGACCGGCGTTCACCAGTACCGGGAGCGCAAACGGAACCTGCCGGTGATCGAATCGCCGGATACGGAGAAGGGGGAGCCCCATGGCCGTCACTAGGGTCGTCGTCGACCCCATCACCCGGATCGAAGGGCACCTCCGGATCGAAGCCCAGGCGGACGCGGGCCGGATCACCGGCGCCTGGGCCACGTCGACCCAGTTCCGCGGCATCGAGACCATCATGCAGGGCCGCGATCCGCGGGACGCATGGGCGTTCACGCAACGCATCTGCGGCGTGTGCACCGTCGTGCACGCGGTGGCGTCCTGCCGCGCCGTCGAGGACGCCCTGGACATCCGGATCCCGCCGAACGCCAACCTCATCCGGAATCTCGTTCACGGCATGCAGTTCATTCAGGACCACGTCATCCACTTCTACCATCTCCACGCGCTGGACTGGGTGGACGTCGTCAGCGCGCTCTCGGCCGATCCGGCGGGGACGGCGCGCCTGGCGCAGTCGATCTCCCCGTGGCCCAACAACTCGGCGACCTACTTCGGCGAGGTGAAGGACCGTTTGAAGGGGTTCGTGGGGACCGGCCAGCTGGGAATCTTCACCAACGGGTACTGGGGCCATCCCGCGTACAAACTGCCGCCCGAAGCCAACCTCATGGCGGTGGCGCATTACCTCGAGGCCCTCGACTGGCAGCGGGACGTCATCCGCCTGCACACGATCTTCGGCGGCAAGAACCCGCACCCGAACTTCCTCGTGGGGGGAATGGCCTCGGCGATCAACCTCGAAGGCCGGGCCACGATCAACGCCGCCCGGCTCTCGGAGATTCACGACCTGATCGCCCGGGCCGGCGCGTTCGTGGAGCAGGTCTACTGGCCCGATCTCCTGGCCATCGCCGGCTTCTATAAGGAATGGGGCGCCATCGGGGGCGGGACCGGGAACTACCTGGCGGTCGGGGAATTCCCGGAAAGCGACGTGCGCGATCTCGATTCCATGTATTTCCCCCGCGGCATCGTGATGAACCGGGATCTGACCAAGGTCTGGCCCTACGAGCAGCAGCTGGTGAAGGAGTACATCTCGAGCTCCTGGTACGAATACTCGAAGGGCGACGATGCGGGTCTCCACCCGTATGAAGGCGAGACCCAGGCGAAGTACACCGGCCCCGCGACGCCGTGGACCTACCTGCAGGGGGAAAAGAAATACTCCTGGATGAAGGCGCCGCGGTACGACGGGCACCCGATGGAAGTCGGCCCGCTCGCCCGCGCCCTGGTGGCGTTCGCCTCGGGGCACCGGGACGTCCGGGAGATGGTGAAGGAAGTGATGGACCGGCTCAACGTGGGGCCGGCCGCGCTCTTTTCGACCCTGGGTCGCACCGCCGCCCGCGGAATGGAAACGGTCCTGCTGGCGCGCCGGATGAGCCACTGGTACGACGCGCTGGTGGGCCGGATTCAGAGCGGAGACACCCGCACCCACAATGGCGACAAGTGGGATCCCTCGACCTGGCCGATGAAGGCCCAGGGCTACGGGTTCCTCGACGCGCCGCGCGGGGCCCTGGGGCACTGGGTGCAGATCGAGAATCAGAAGATCGCGCGCTATCAGTGCGTCGTGCCCAGCACCTGGAACTGCTCGCCCCGGGACAAGGAGGGACAACCCGGCCCCTACGAGGCCGCGCTGATGGATCATCATCCGCTGGTGCGGCCCGATCAGCCGCTTGAAATCCTCCGGACCATCCACTCCTTCGACCCGTGCATGGCGTGCGGGGTGCATGTCCTCGACGCCACCGGTGCCGAAGTGATGTCGGTGAAGGTCCAATGACCGCCCCGGGCTCGCGGCCCGCGCCTCGTCCCCGTGCCAAACGGGGCGTCTCGCTGGCCCACAAGGCGCCGCCTCCCTCGGGCGACTATCACTGGGTGTATCTGTGGGAGTGGCCCATCCGCGCCATGCACTGGGCGGCGGCGGGATCCATCCTGGTGCTGTTCCTCACCGGGTTCTACATCGGCGAGCCGGCCTTCCTGGCCGGCGGCTCCGAGGCGCGGCCGGGTTTCGCCATGGGGTGGGTCCGCTTTCTGCACTTCGCGGCGGCCGCGGTATTCGTCGCGACCGGCATCGTCCGGGCCTACTGGATGCTCGCGGGGAATCAGTTCGAGCGCTGGCCCGCGCTCTTCCCGGTGCGGCCCCGCGACTGGGGCAACGCGTGGCGCCAGGTCAAGTTCTACCTGATGATCCAGCCCGAGAAGGCGCCGCACTACCTCGGGCACAACCCGCTGCAGCAGTTCTCCTACACCGGCATGTACGCCGTCGCGGCCCTGATGGCGGTGACCGGGTTCGCGATGTTCGGGCAGTACGAGCCGGGCGGCTTCTGGTACTCGGCGACGCAATGGTACGTCTCGTTCGCCGGCGGGATCCAGGTGATCCGCGTGGTCCACCACGTCGCCGCCTGGGCGTTCCCGATCTTCGTTCCGATCCACGTCTACCTGGCGATGCGGGCCGATCTGCTCGAGCGCACCGGCACCATCTCCTCGATCATCAGCGGCGGGCGCTTCGTGCGCGCCGACGTGACCTACGTCGATGAGTGAGCGCCCGACCGTCGTCATCGGCCTCGGGAACCCCCTCATGGGCGACGACGGCCTCGGCCTCGCGGCGCTCACGCGGCTGCAGGCCGACTGGGAGCTGCCCGCGGGCGTCGAGTGCGTGGACGGCGGGACCTGGGGACTGAATCTCCTGCCGGTGATCGAAGACGCGGGACGCCTGATCCTCATCGACGCGATCACCGCCGGGACCGCGCCCGGCACCCTGGTCCGGATCCCGCGCGAGCGGCTCCCGCGCTACCTCGCCAGCAAGATCTCGCCGCACGAAGTGGATCTCCGGGACGTGCTGGCGCTGGCCGAGCTGCGCCGGACCCTGCCGGCGGACACCACCGCCATCGGCCTCGAGCCCGCGAAGGTCGCCCTGGGCAGCGAGCTCAGCCCGCCGGTCGACGCGGCGCTGGACCTCCTGGTCGCCGGGATCGTGGACGATCTCGCGGAGCGGGGCCACGCCTGCCGGCGGCGGATCGCGCACGGCGCGGTGTCCCGTGCATGAGATGAGCCTGGCCCTGGAGATCGGGCGGATCGCGGAGGAGCGCGCGGGCGACGCGGTGGGACACGTCGTCACGGTGGGCGTCGAGGTGGGGGACGGCGCGGGCGTCGAGCCCGAGAACCTGGCCTTCTGTCTCGAAGCCGTGCTGGCGACGCCGCCCTTCCGCCGGGCGCGCCCGGTCCTCGAGCGGCGGGCCGGCGACGGCTTGCGACTTCTCTACCTGGAGGTGGACGATGAGCGTCCGGACGATTGAGGTCCGTGAGCGGGTGATGGCGAGCAACGACGAGCTCGCCGCCCGGGTCCGCGCCCGCCTCCGCGCGGCGGGCGTGCCGGCGTTCAACCTCGTGTCCTCCCCCGGGGCGGGGAAGACGCTCCTGCTCGAGCGGACCCTCGCGGACCTCGGGCGGGAGCTGCGGATCGCCGTCGTCACGGGGGACGTCCAGACCCAGAACGACGCGGACCGCCTGGCCCGGCACACGGACCGCCTGGTGCAGGCCGTGGTCACGAACGGGGCGTGCCATCTCGACGCCCGCCAGATCACCACCGCGCTGGACGCCGTGGATCTCCCGGCGACCGACCTCCTGTTCATCGAGAACGTCGGCAACCTGGTCTGTCCCGCGAGCTGGGATCTGGGGGAAGACGCGAAGGTGGTGCTCTTCTCGGTGACGGAGGGTGAGGACAAGCCGGCGAAGTATCCCAAGATGTTCCGGGAAGCCCGCTACGTCGTGATGACCAAGCTCGATCTCCTCCCGCATGTGGGCTTCAGCATCGAGGAGGCCGTCGCGATCGCCACCGAGGTGAACCCCCGCCTCCAGTTCCTGTTCACGTCGGCGACGGAGCCGGAAGGGCTGGAGGAGTGGTACGGCTTCCTTCGGAACCAGGTCCGCCGCCGCAGCGCCGCATGACGGCCGTCGCCGGCGCGCCGCGCGCCGCCCTCGACCTGCGCGTCACCGGCGTGGTACAGGGCGTCGGGTTCCGCCCCTTCGTGCACCGGCTCGCCCAGCGGCACGGCGTGGCCGGCTGGGTACGGAACGCCTCCGGCGACGTGCGGATCTGGGTGGAGGGAGTGCCGGCCGCGCTGGACGCATTCGCGCGGGACCTCGAGGGCGACGCGCCCCCGCTGGCGCGCATCGAGCGCGTCGAGTGCTCGCGGCGCGCCGCCCGGGGGCTCGACCAGTTCTTCATTCTCGAGAGCCGCGTGGAGGCGGGCCGGCGCCAGGCCATTCCGCCCGACGTCGCCCTCTGCGCCGCGTGTGAAGCGGAGCTCTTCGACCCCGCCAACCGCCGCTACCACTACCCCTTCATCACCTGCACCGACTGCGGCCCGCGGTTCACGGTGATCGAGGCCATGCCCTACGATCGGTCCGCGACGAGCATGGCCGCGTTCCAGCAGTGTCCGGCGTGCCTCGCGGAGTACGAGACCCCGGGGGACCGCCGCCACCATTCGCAGACCAACAGCTGCCCCGCGTGCGGACCGAAGGTCTGGTTCGAGCGCGCCGGCGAGCCGGCGGTCAGCGGCGCGGACGCGATCGCGGCCGCCGCCCGCGCCCTGCGCTCCGGAGCCATCGTGGCCCTCCGGGGCCTGGGAGGCTTTCACCTGGCCGTCGCGGCCACCGACGAGCCGGCGGTGCGGAGGCTCCGGGAGCGCAAGCACCGCGAGGCGAAGCCCCTCGCGGTGATGGTCCGCACCCTGGCCGACGCCCGGGCGCTCGCCGCCCTCACGGACGCGGAGCGGGTGATTCTCGAGTCGCGGGAGCGGCCCATCGTGCTGGTGGCGCCCAAGCGCGGGAGCGGCCTCGCCCCCGCCGTGGCGCCCGGGCTCGACACCGTGGGCCTGATGCTGGCGTACACGCCGCTGCACCATCTCCTGCTGGAGGGCGTCGGTCACCCGCTCGTGATGACCTCCGGCAACCGGAGCGACGAGCCGATCGCCATCGACAACGACGAGGCCCGGCACCGGCTCGACGGCATCGCGGACGCCTTCCTGCTTCACGACCGCGAGATCACGTCGCGGTACGACGACTCGGTGATCCGGGTCAGCCGCCGCCACCCGCTGTTCCTCCGGCGGGCCCGCGGATACGCGCCGCTCCCGATCGCGCTGCCCGTTCCCGCGCCGACGGCGCTCGTCGCGGTCGGCCCGCATCTCAAGAACACCTTCACGCTGGCGCAAGGCGGCGAGGCCTACGTCAGCCAGCACATCGGCGACCTCGAGAGCCTCGAAACGCTCGAGCATTTCCGGTCGACCCTCGAGACCTACCGGCGGCTCTTTCACGTGGAGCCCGCCGTCGTCGCCCGCGACCTCCACCCCGGATACCTCTCGTCGCGGATCGCCGCGGAGCTGGCCGGGGCGGAGCGGCGGGTGATCCCGGTCCAGCATCACCACGCCCACGTCGCCGCGGTGCTCGCGGAATGGGGGCGCACGACCCCGGCGGTGGGGCTGGCGTTCGACGGCACCGGGTACGGCGCCGACGGCAAGGTCTGGGGCGCGGAAGTGCTGGTCGCGGACCTTCGCCGGTATCGCCGAGCGGCGCACCTGCGATATGCGCCGCTGCCGGGTGGCGACCTCGCCGTCCGGCACCCCTGGCGCGCCGCCCTCGGCTACGCGTCGCTGGGCGGGGACGCCCGCGCGTTCGCCCCGGCGCTGGCGACCGTGTCCGAGCGGGAGCGGGAGGTCGCGGAGCGGCAGGTGCGCGAGCACGTGAACGCGCCGCTCGCCTCGTCCCTGGGGCGGCTCTTCGATGCCGCCGCCGCCGTGCTGGGCGTATGCCGGAGCGCGGGGTACGAAGGCGAGGCCGGGATGCGGCTCGAGAGCCTCGCGGGACGGCGCGCGGCGGCTCCCCTCCCGTTCCCGGTGACCGAGACCCCCGAAGGCTGGGAGCTCGACCCGGTGCCGCTCCTCGTCGCCCTGGGAGAACGGGCACAGCGCGGGGCGGACGTGCGGGACCTGGCGGCGCGCTTTCACGAGAGCGTCGCGGCGGCCGCGGCCGACGTGGCCGGGCGGGTGGCGGGCCGGGCGAATCTCCGGGTGGTGGCGCTGGGAGGCGGCTGTTTCCAGAACGTCCGGCTCCTGGAAGCGTGCGTGACGCGCCTCGAGGCCCGCGGCTTCGAGGTGCTGGTCCCGCGTCGGCTGTCGCCGAACGACGGGGCCGTGAGTTACGGCCAGGCGGCGGTGGCGGCGGCGATTCTCGCAGGAGAGGGGTGACGGCGATGTGTCTCGGGATTCCGGGCAGGATCGTGGAGCGGCACGACGACCGCGGCCTGCCGATGGGCGTGGTGGACTTCGGCGGCGTGCGGCGGGACGTGTGCCTCGCGTACGTGGCCGACGAGGTGCAGGTCGGCGACTACGCCATCGTGCACGTGGGCTTCGCCATCAGCAAGGTCGACGAGGAAGAGGCGCGCCGGACCTACCAGGCCCTCCGTGAGATGAGCCGGCTCGACGAGCTGGACTGGATGAAGGACGTCGCCGACCGCGCGGAGGCCACGTGAAATACCTGAACGAGTACCGCGACCCCGTCCTGGCGCGGCGCCTGATCGAGCAGATCCGCCGGGAGGCGACCCGGCCCTGGGTCCTGATGGAGGTCTGCGGGGGGCAGACCCACACCATCGTGCGGCAGGGGCTCGACGCCCTCCTCGAAGGCGCGGTGGAGATGGTGCACGGCCCGGGCTGCCCGGTGTGCGTGACGCCGCTCGAGCAGATCGACCGCGCCCTGGCGCTGGCGGCCCGCCCCGACGTCGTGTTCACCTCGTTCGGGGACATGCTGCGGGTGCCGGGGAGCGAGTGCGACCTGCACCAGATCCGCGCCCGCGGGGGCAACGTCCGGATCGTCTACTCGCCGCTGGACGCCGTCGAGCTGGCCCGCCGGACCCCCGACCGCCACGTGGTCTTCTTCGCCGTCGGCTTCGAGACCACCGCGCCGGCCAACGCCATGGCCGTGTGGCGGGCCCGGGAGCTCGGACTCGACAATTTCAGCGTCCTGGTCTCGCACGTCACCGTTCCCCCGGCGATGACCGCGATCCTCGAATCGTCCGACAACCGGGTCCAGGGATTCCTGGCGGCCGGTCACGTCTGCACCGTGATGGGGTGGACCGAGTACGAGCCGATCGCGGCCCGCTACGGGGTGCCCATCGTGGTGACCGGGTTCGAGCCCTTGGACCTCCTGGAAGGGATGCTGCTGGCGGTCCGGCAGCTGGAGCAGGGGCGGCACGAGGTCGAGAACCAGTACGTCCGCTCGGTGCGCCGGGACGGCAACCAGCCCGCGCAGGACCTGATCTCCCAGGTGTTCGAGCTCGTGGACCGCTCCTGGCGCGGCATCGGGGCCATTCCGCGCTCGGGGCTGGGCCTGCGCGAGGAGTTCGCCCGGTACGATGCCGAGCGGCGGTTTGCGCTCGACGGGATCCGGACCATCGAGCCCGCGGAATGCCGCGCCGGCGACGTCCTGCGCGGCGTGCTGAAGCCGATGGACTGCCCCGCGTTCGGACGCGTCTGCACGCCCGAGCATCCGCTGGGCGCGCCGATGGTGTCGTCCGAGGGGGCGTGCGCCGCGTACTACAACTACGGGCGCTTCCGCGCCTCGCTCCCGGTATGAGCACCGACACCCTCGCGGCCGGCGGCCTGACCTGCCCGGCGCCGGCGACGGCCGGGGATCGCGTCCAGCTGGGCCACGGCTCGGGCGGGAAGATGTCGGCCACACTGCTGCGCGACCGGTTTCTGCCGCACCTCGGCAATCCGACCCTGGCGCAGCTCGGCGACGCCGCGGTGCTCGCGGTGGGCGGAGCGGCGCTCGCGCTCTCCACGGATACGTTCGTGGTCCACCCGCTCGAGTTTCCGGGCGGCAACATCGGCGACCTCGCGGTGAACGGGACCCTCAACGACCTGGCGATGATGGGGGCGCGCCCGCAGGCGCTCTCGGCGGGCTTCGTGCTGGAAGAGGGTCTGCCGTTCGACGTCCTGGACCGCGTCGTGAGGGCGATGGGGCGCGCGGCGCGGACGGCCGGCGTGATCGTCGCCACCGGAGACACGAAAGTGGTGGAACGCGGCAAGGCCGACGGTCTGTACGTCAACACGAGCGGCGTCGGCCTGGTCAGTGCCGAGTTCCGCCCCGCGCCGGATCAGGCCCGCCCGGGAGACGTGGTGCTCGTGAGCGGGCCGCTCGGGCGCCACGGCATCGCCGTCCTGGCGGCGCGCGGCGGCATCGACTTCGAAGTGGATCTCGAGAGCGACTCGGCCTACCTCGGCCCGCTGGTCGAGCGGCTGCGCGAGGCCCTGGGACCCGACGTACACACGCTGCGCGATCCCACCCGGGGCGGGTTGGCCAGCACGCTCAACGAGATCGCCGCGGCCTCGGACGTCGGCATCGCCCTGCGGGAGGGAACGATCCCCATTCCGGAGGCGGTGGCCGGCGCCTGTGAGATGCTCGGCTTCGATCCTCTGTACGTGGCGAACGAGGGCGTGCTCGCGGCGTTCGTGCCGGCGGCCCGGGCCGGTGCGGCGCTCACGGCGCTCCGGAGTCATCCCCTGGGGCAACACGCCGCGGTGATCGGCCGGGTCGTGGCCGATCACCGCGGGATGGTCGTGCTCGAGACGGGGATCGGGGGAACCCGGATCGTCGATCTCCTGCCCGGCGATCAGCTCCCCCGGATCTGCTGACCCTTCGCTACGGCGCTCCGGCCAGCTGGGATTCGAGCGCCCGGGCGCGCACCGGCGCCCGCTTGCCCGGCGGGACCAGGAGCAGGGACGCCGGGAGCTGGTTGAGCAGGCTCTCGCTCACGCTGCCGAGGAGGGCCCGCTCCACGGCGTTGCGGCCGTGGGAGCCCAGGATCACGAGATCGGCCGCCCAATCGGTGAGCTCGCGGAGCAGGACTTCGACCGGATGGCCGACGCGCACCACCTTGTCGGCGCCGGGGTAGGTCACCAGGGGCCAGACGTCGGCCGTCAGCTGCTTCTCGGCCCAGTGGTAGTAGTCGTCGGCGTCGATGATGGTGGTCACGCCGGGCGTCACCGGCAGCGGTTCGATCACCGACACCACGCGGAGCTCGGCATGGAAGGCTCGGGCATACCGCTCGGCGGCGGCCAGGACGGACTTGCCGATTTCGGAGAAGTCGACGGCCGCGAGGATGCGCCGCACCGGCGCGATGGAGGGACCGGTGACGAGCACGGGCCGGTCGGCCAGGCGGGCCAGTCCGTGTCCCGTGGACGAGCCGAACCAGCGCCCGAAGGTGCTGTGACGCTTGCCGCCGATGACGATCAGCTGGGCCTCGGTTTCATCGCCCACGTCCCGCAGTTGCACGGCGGGACGCCCCAGCCGGACCGTGAGTCCGCTCAGGAGCGCCGGGGGCACGTGATCCTTCAAGGCGGCGGTGACGCGGTTGTGCGCCGCCGAGAGCGCGGCGGCCTCGAGCGCTTCCACCTGGGACACGTCGGGAGCCGGCGTGGACGCCCACGGCGAGCGGACGGCGTGGACCAGCCGGCAGGAGGCCCCGAGCGCCGCCGCGAACGTGTTCGCCAGCGCCACGGCGCGGGGTGCCGCATCGGAGTCGTCCACACCGACGATGATCGGTGGATTTGACATGACCGGGTCTCCGGTAGAGGTGACGAAGCCAATCTCCCGGGGCCGCCGTGAAGGGAGCGTGACGGGGCGATGAAGATGAAAGTGGCTACTGGCGAAGCAGGGGGAACCGTGGATATGATTGAGCCATGAAGACCGGCACGAAGTTCGCCATCGGCGTCGGCATCGTCGTCGTTACGGCCGGGTGGTTGATGGCCACCGGCATCAAGCAGTCCGGGCAGTACTTCCTCACCCCCACCGAGCTGTCCCGGAAGATCGCGCTCGATCCCGCCTTTTATGACGTCGGCATGAAGGTGGGCGCGCACGTGGTCCCCGGCTCGGTGCAGCGCGACGTCGCCACCTCGACCCTGCGGTTCACGGTCGGCGACGGCGGCGCGACCTATCCCGTGGTGTTCCACGGCCTGCCGCCCGACACCTTCAACGACTCGGTGGAGGTGGTGGTGGAGGGACGGCTCCAGAAGGACGGCACCATCTACGCGACCGACGTACTCGCGAAGTGCGGGTCGCACTACGAGTCGGTTCCCAAGAAAGCCTGACGGATGTCGTTGTTGGGTGAGTTCGCCCTCTGGATCGCCTTCCTGATCGGCATCTGGGGAGCGGCCGCGGGATTCACGGGCGGCCGCACCGGCCGGGCCGACCTCCAGCGCAGCTCCCGCAACGCGGTGTTCGCCCTCGCCATCACCCTCTTGATCGCGATGTTCGCCGTCGAATGGCTCCTGTTCGCGCGCGATTTCAACGTCGAATACGTCGCGGCGGAGACCAGCCGGAACCTTCCCACCTTCTATACGTGGTCGGCCCTGTACGCCGGACAGAAGGGCAGCCTGCTCTTCTGGGCCACCGTGCTGTCGATTTTCGGGTCGCTGGCGATGCTCCTGACGGCTCCCCGGCATCGCATCTACCTGCCGTACGTCGCGGGCGTGGTGTGCGTGGTCGCGGTCTTCTTCATCACCGTGATGCTGGGCGCCGCCAATCCGTTCGCCCGACTCCCGTTTACGCCGCCGGACGGGAACGGGATGAACCCGCAGCTGCAGAACCCCGGGATGGTGTTCCACCCCCCGATGCTCTACCTCGGCTACATCTCCATCACCATCCCGTTCGCCTTCGCCGTGGCCGCGCTCCTGTCCAAGCGGCTGGACGTCGACTGGCTGGTGGCGATCCGGAAATGGACCATCCTGTCGTGGCTTTTCCTCTCCATCGGGATCTGCCTGGGCATGTGGTGGGCGTACGTCGAGCTGGGGTGGGGGGGCTACTGGGCCTGGGATCCGGTGGAGAACGCGTCGTTCCTGCCGTGGCTGGTGATGACCGCGTTCCTGCACTCGGTGATGATCCAGGAAAAGCGCGGGATGCTCAAGAAGTGGAACCTCGGGCTGATTCTGGCGGCCTGGGTGCTGTCGATCTTCGGCACCTTCATCACCCGGTCCGGGGTCATCCAGTCGGTCCACTCCTTCACGCAGTCGCCGGTGGGGAGCTACTTCTCGGTGTTCCTGTTCGTGTCGATCGTGCTCCTCACGATCCTCTACGTCACCCGGCTGCCGCTGCTCCAGACCGAGGCCTATCTCGAATCCCTGGTCAGCCGCGAAGCCAGCTTCCTCTTCAATAATCTGATGCTGGTCGGGATCGCGGTGACCGTGCTGACCCTGACCATCTTCCCGATTCTCTCGGAGCTGTTCACCGGCAACAAGATTCAGATGAAGCCGCCGGCCTTCAACGTGGTGAACGTCCCCCTGGGGCTCGCGCTTCTGGCCCTCACCGGCATCGGGCCCCTGATCGCCTGGCGACGCGCGTCCATTCCGAACCTGAAGCGCCAGTTCGCCGTCCCCGTGGCCGCCGGAGTGGCGGGCGCGCTCATCGTCCTCGTGCTGGGGATGCGGCAAGTCGCGCCCATCGTGACCATCGGGCTCGCCTGCTTCGTGATGGGGACCGTCGTGCAGGAGTTCGCCCGCGGGGTGCGGGCCCGGCACCGCCAGTACGGGGAGATGTACCCGCTCGCGTTCTTCCGGCTCATCGCGCGCAACCGCCGCCGGTACGGCGGCTACGTGGTCCACACCGGGATGGTGATGCTCTTCGTCGCCTTCACCGGGATGGCCTTCAAGATCGAGACCGAGGCGTCGCTCAAGCCCGGCGAATCGGTGTCGCTCCGGAGCCCCTACGGCTGGACCTACACCTTCAAGCATCTCGGCGTCTCGCAGTATGACGCGCTCAACCGCCAAGTCACGGCCGGCACCGTGGTGGTGTCGCGGGACGGAAAAACCATCGGCACCATGGTCCCCGAGAAGCGCCAGCACGTCGACTCGTTCGGCCGGCCCACGTTCCAGCCGTCCACGGCGGTGGCGATTCGCAGCGATCTCCGCGAGGACCTGTACGTGGTCCTGGGCGGCGTGGTCGGCGGCACGGAGACGGCGGTCTACCGCTTCACCATCAACCCGCTCGTCTGGTGGGTCTGGTACGGGGGCATCGTCGTCGCGTTCGGCGGCGTGATCGTGATGTGGCCCGGCGGCACCGTCGGATCGAACCGGGTGGCGTCCGGATACACGGCCAAGCTCGCGGCGGCGAACGCCGTCGGGGCGGGGGAATGAGGGAGCCCGTCGCGGTCTCCCGCCGCTCCTTCATGGCGATGTCCGCGGGCCTCGTCCTGTTGCAGACGCCCGCGCGGCCTCCGGTGGCGCCGCCGCCCGGCGCCGACTCCCTGGCCGACGGCGGCGCGGCCGGTCAGCTGGCCGATCCGGACCGGGCCGGCCGTCCGCTCGACCCCGTCACCGCCCGGGACAACGACGCCGCCATCCAGGCCATCGAGAAGCGCCTCCAGTGCACCTGTGGCTGCGGCCTGGACGTCTACACCTGCCGGACGACCGATTTTTCCTGCACCTACAGCCCCGGATATCACCGCCAGGTGCTGGCCCTCGCGGCCTCCGGGATGACGGGTGACGAGATCGTGGCCGAGTTCGTGAAGGAGCACGGGGAGAGCATCCTGATGGCCCCGCCGCGGCGCGGATTCGCGCTGGTCGGCTATTACGGACCGTGGACCCTGGTCGGGCTCGCCGCCGTCGGTCTGGTCCTCCTCCTCCGCGCCTGGGCCCGGCGCGCGGCCGGCGTCGCGGTGGTCGAATCGCCGGCGTCCCCCGTGCCCACGCCCGCCGAGCTCGAGCTGGTCCGCCGCGAGCTCCAGCACTTCGAGTCCTGACCACCGTGTACGGGTTCATCGCGGGGCTGTTGCTCGCCGTGGGCATGGTGTGGCTGGTGCTGGATCCCATCCTCCGGCCCGGCCCGCGCGGCGACGCCACTCCCGCCGATGACGCCGCGGCCGATCCCGACGACGACCTGACACCCCGGGCGGTGGCCCTCCGGGCCCTGTCCGAGATCGAGTTCGACCGCGCGACGGGGAAGCTGTCCGCCGGAGACTACGAGAGCCTCAAGGCCCGGTACACGCGTGACGCGGTGGACGCGCTCCGCGCGCCGCAGGCGGTTGCGCCCGCGCCCGTGGCGTCCGCCCCGCTCCCGCCCTCACCCCCGCCCGCGCCCCTCGCGTCTCCTGTGCCCGCTCGGGCGTCCGCGCCCGCTGGAGCCGCTTGTCCCGTCCACGGTCCCGTCCCCGCGCGCGGCGCCGTGTACTGCCCGACGTGCGGCCGGCGGCTGGGCGGCGCGGCGGCGGGGTATTGCGGCGCCTGCGGTCAGCCCCTCGAGGCGGACTCGGCATTCTGCGGCCGCTGCGGGAGCCGCGTCGCAGCCTAGAACGCTCGGGCGACCGCCCGGCCCGTGACGTCGGTCACACCTTAACAACTTCCGTCCGAGTCGGTCTCCTCTCGCGAGTTTCGGAAGCAACCGTTCCTCTCGTCAAGGAGACCGTGGTTATGCGCAAGACCCTGCGCGCCGTCGTCCCGGCGGCGCTCGTCGTGATCGCGGCGGCCGCGTGCAGCGATTCGACGTCACCGGCCAGCGACCAGAGCGACGTCGTCGCGGCCGTCTCGGATCAGTTCGGCGCGATGATGGACACCGACTTCGGGGTATCCGGCGGCACGACGGGGGACGCCAGCGCCCCGATCGCCACCGGCAATCTCTTCGCCTCCGTCGAGCTCGACACGGCTGTCGTGCCCATGTTCTGGGGCCGCCTGCGGATCGTCCCCGGCGGGCCGAAGCCCGTGCTCACCCGCACGGTCACCGTCCAGGGCGACACCGCCCGGCTCACCCAGACCGTGAGCTTCCAGGGACTCTTCCTGGTGGACACCACGAGGGACTCGGTGTTCAATCCGTCCTCCAAGCCGCTCGATGAGGGGATGACCCAGTCGGCGGTGTTCGCGCGTGACGCGAGCCAGCCCCATCATTGGCGCGCCGTCGCGCTGACCCTGCAGAACTGGCTGCCGACCGCCTCGGCGGCGCAGACGGTGGCGGTCACCCAGGTCACCGTGAAGGTGAACGGGGTCACGACCATCACCGCGGACAATCCCGACTCCCTCTACACCGTGGGCAAGGTGCTGCACCTGCACGTGGGAGACAGCGTGTCGGTGACCGCGGCCGTGACCAACAGCGGTGACCCGACGTATGCGCCGGCCACCTTCGTGTTCCTGCACGTGCACCACGCCTTCAACGACCTGCTGTGGCACCGGGTGCCGATGCGGAACAACGGCGACGGAACCTGGTCGCGGACGTGGGTCGTCCAGCGCACCGGCATCGACCGCTTCATCATCGACGCCATCGACGCCGCCACGCTGGAGCGCGGCACGCTGAACAACTACGCCGCGAACGAGTGGGGCATTCCGTACCGGATCGACTGACGGGCACGCGGGGAGGGCAGTGCGCGGGGGCGGCCGGTGGCCGCCCCCGCCGCGTTGGTCAGGGGCTCGCGCGGGCCGCGCTGATCTGGGCGACGACCCGGTCCGCTTCGCCGCGGGCCCGGAGGACCAGCTCCCGGGCCTCGACCATGCCGCCGCTCCTGGCCCGGGCCTCCACACCGGTGAGCAGGGCGGCGAGCTCCGCGGCGCCGATGGTGGCGGCCGCCGAACGGAAGGCGTGCGCCGCGCGGGCGGTGGCCGGGGCGTCTCCGGCCGCGACGGCCGCGAGAAGCGCCTGGAGCCGGGTCGGCGCGTCCAGCAGGTAGGTGTCGAGGATCGGCCCCAGGGCGTCGGCCGCGCCGGCGTCGGCCAGCTCGCGCCGCAGCCGGTCGAGGTCGGCGGCGGGGGCGAGGGGCCCGCCCCCGTCGGATGCGGGCGGTTCCGGGTCCGCGAGCGCCACACCCTCGGCGGCCGCGAAGAGCTCGTGGGGTTTGAACGGTTTGCTGAGGTAGCCCGTCATCCCCGCCGCCAGGCAGCGCTCGCGCTCGCCCGGGAGGGCGTGCGCCGTGAGGGCGACGATGGGCAGCTGCGTCCCGCCGGGCGTGGCGCGGATTTCGGCGGCCGCGGCCAGCCCGTCCAGCTCCGGCATCTGGATGTCCATCAGGACCACGTCGTAGCGGCCGGGCGCCACCGCGTCGACCGCCTCGCGGCCGTTGCTCACGACGTCCACCTCGTGCCCGCGCTTCCGCAGCATCGTCGCCGCCACCTGCTGGTTCACCGGGTTGTCCTCGGCCAGGAGGATCTTGAGCCCGCGGCGGGCTTCCGCCATCGAGTGCCGCGTCACGACCGCCTGCCCGGCGGTGCCGGCCAGCACCGCCGCCGTGGCCTCGAGCAGGTCGGACCGGGACGCGGGCTTGGGGAGGTATCCCTGGATGCCGAGCTCCCGGCAGCGCTGGCCGTCGCCGGGCCGGGCCGCGGAGGTCAGGAGCATCAGCCGGAGGTCCGCCAGGGCCGGGTCCCGGCGCAGCTCCGCCGCCAGGTCGAAGCCGTCGTAGTCGGGCATCTGCGCGTCGAGGATCAGGAGCTGGTAGGGCGTGCCCGCCTTCAACGCATTGCGGACGAAGGCGGGCACCTCGATGGCCTGGTCCAATTCGTCGACGTCCGCGCCCGCCGCCCGGAGCATGTCCCGGACGATGCGACGGTTGGTGGGGTTGTCGTCCACCACCAGGATGCGGGCGTGGAGCGGCGCGCCGGGCGTCGCGGCGGCGGTCGGGGCGGCCGGGCGCTCGAGGGGGTAGCCGAGGGAGAACGTGAACTCGGTGCCCCGGCCCAGCTCGCTCGTCACCCGCAGCTCGCCGCCCTGGAGACGGACCAGCCGCCGGGCGATGGCCAGGCCCAGCCCGGTGCCCCCGTACCGCCGCGTCGTCGAGGAATCGGCCTGCGTGAATTC
>DATJQI010000038.1:0-33288 GCA_035505915.1 Gemmatimonadales bacterium
GCCGTTTCTGAGTGCTGGGACCGTGATGTTTGATTGAACCCGTCGTGGCAGGTTGAGGGATGGGCGAATTGGTGTTCTGCTCAGTATCCTCGACGCTCCCGCGTTTCGCTTCCAATCCGAAGTGTCCCCAGTAGCATCGACTCGCCAGAACCCCTGGCATTGTGACATGGCAGTGAAGGAATCGGTGAGGGCCTTGAAGCGCATCGCCGGTTCTCCTTCTAGGTCGTAATTGAGGATGGCCGTACCGTTCTTGACGTCCCGGTTGCGGGCGAGGAGTGAGACCAACGCACCGACCACGATCGTAGCGAACACAACCAAGTTTGGGGCGGTGGAGGCAATCTCAACAAACGAGACTACGACTGTACTCGCAATCGCCAGGGGCATTAGGTCGATGCGACCTTGAACCCGATTGAGTTCGGTTAGAACCTCCGTATCAGATGCGTCGACAAGGTTCTCAGCAGATTCGGTAGTTATCGGGCTAAGTGGGTCGGCGACCTGCTCAGGGAGCGGTTGCTGCGAAGCGTGCGGAGAGAGTGTGCCGAGGCTCTGTCGGTAGTAGAGGCCGCCACGGCCCGCGTGAACATATGCTCCTTTGGGGCCGAGTCCAATGCGAAAGCCCTTTACCCCGACAGACGTTCCCAGTCCGGAGCGGGAGAGGTTGAGTCGCAGGGGGCCGAAGTTAAACCCTTTTCGAATGTAGAAGCCCACGGCCTACAGCCTCTTAAGAGGGGTTGTGCAGAATATGAGGCACCCGTGCTTCGGCGCTAGTCAGGGGATGAGGCTGCGCTTGGGCAGGAGACCATGTCACTGGCCGAGGCGCGGTGGTTACTAGGTGCGGCTTAAATGAATCTCAGATGCGGGTAGCCAGCGTCGAGCTTCACGGCTGCCCGAGGACGTTATTGTGTCAACGGGTGTGTTGGTGCCCTGAATGTTGAGTAATTCGTACCCTTCGGCGAGCGCTGCGCTGATGAGCGCGGTTTCAGCGAGGTTCAACACTACTGGCTCCTGTTGCCCTCGTTTGAACTGAATCTCACCGATATACAGGGCACGGTGCCCGGCTGGGGCATTCTCAATGCCCCGCATGAGATGCAGGTTGTTCAGTTGCTGTCCTACTCGCCTCCGAAGATCGGTGGCTTGGCCGATGTAGAGCGGTGCCACGGATCTCCCGTGTACACGAGCGAAGATGTACACCCCGGGGGTATCGGGAATCTCTTCGTCGTACTCCACGCCGTAGATGCCTTCGGGTGACGTGTCGAGTAAGTCGAACGGAGCATGCCAGTAGACCTGAATGTCCATGTAGCGACCCCGCGCGTGTTCGAGTGGCCTATGAACCATTTCTTGAACCACTACGCTATCAATGGAGGGCAATTCCTAGCAAACGGCGGGGGTACGTCAGCGGGCTATGTACACGTGATAGCAACGAGATACAACGGAGAGCAATTTCGAGGTCGCCATTAGCAAACCGCCGCCTTCAGCCACTCGGCCACCCCTCCCAGCAACTTCCACGGACCGGGGGAGCAGTTTAGCCGGGGGCTATGGGTGGCACAAGGCGCGTCCGCTGCGAATCTTGACGTCCACGCCGCGGCCCGTAGGATAGGGCATCATGGCCGGGCACCACTTCCCGACGGTCATCGCCGCCTTCGCCGCGATCGGAGTCGTCGCCGCGTCCTGCAAGAACGTGGACGATCCGCCCACGCCGGCCGCCGTCGCCGGAACATGGCTCTATCACGAAACCCTCGCCGACAATCTCTATCAGGTGACCTGCGCGGATACGGGGACGTATACGTTCACCCAGGACGGGCCGAAGGTCGGGGGCATGTTCGTGCAGACGGGGCGCTGCCGCTCGGACGGGGTGACGCTGCTGAACGACGGGCACGGCTGGATCACCAACGGCACGGTCACCAACATCCGCCTGCAGTTCACGGCGGCCGATCTCTGCTCCTACACGGGTCTCCTGTCGACGGCCCACGACGCCATCACCGCCGGCACCGGGGTCTGCGACTTCGTCGACTCGAGCTCGGCCCGCCACTACTCCCTGCAGATCACCTGGGAGATGACCCGCCAGTAGCAGGACCTCTCAGTGCGGGCGCCGGCGCTCCGCCCAGCTGCGCCGTTCGCCGCTCGAACGCCGCTCGTCGTCCCGCCTGTCCTTCTTTCGCCGCTCGCCGTTGCCCGAACCCGAGCTCTCACGCCGATCGCCGGCCCGCCGGTCCGCGGCTTTCCGCCTGGGGAACAGTCCCCGCCGATCGAAGGGGCGCCGACGACGCTCGGCCTGCGCGGGTGGTTTGGTTTCCATGAATCCCAAGCTGCCCCGTCGCCCGCGCTCCCGCTAGGGGTGATTCGGCATTAGCCTTTCGCCCGTGCCACGCATTGTGACGGTCCTCACAGTCCTCGCGATACCCTTGACCCGGGCGGCGCCCCAGTCACCCCGCGACGCCAATCCCGAGCGGCCCACCTACGCCACGCACGCCTACGCCGTGGCTCCCGGGTACTTCGAGGCGGAGCAGGGCTTCAGCGTGCGCGGCCAGTCGTCGTATGCCCAGGGCACGAGCTGGGACGTGGCGCTGAAGGTCGGCGTGACGCCCCACCTGCAGGCCGAGGTGTTCGGGCCCTTCTACGTGAGGGGACCGGGAGGCGGAGGCGTCGGCGACCTCGGGCTGGCGCTCAAGTTCCGCACCGATCTCTCACCCCACGCGGCGGTCGCGCTCATTCCGGCGGTCACCGTCCCCACCGGAAGCGTCGCCAAGGGACTCGGCGCCGGCCGGGCGCTCGGCGCCGCCACCGCGGTGTTCAGCGCCGACCTGCTCGCGTCGTTCCACGTGGATCTGAACGCCGGGCCCGCCGGCGTGGGCGCCGGCGCCACCCAGTGGTTCTTCTCGACGTCCGGGTCCTGGGGAGCGGGGTCGCTCGGCCTGACCGGGGAGTGCTTCGACTTCACGCCGGGCGGGGCCGGCGCGCGGTTCGCCGGACTGCTCGGCGCCGTGACCTACCGGCTCGCACCGTGGGCGGTACTCGACCTGGGTGGCGTGCACGGCACCACCCGCGGCTCACCCAACTCGCTGTTCATCGGACTGACGACCAACCTGGGCCGCCTGATCTAGCGGGTCGGGCCCGCTCAGTGGACCCAGACGGCTCCGACCGAAATGCCGGAGACGTCTCCGATGCCCGCCGCGAGCCGCGCGTCGAACCGCCGTGACAGCCGGAAGTCTCCACCCAGCCCGAGGGCGAAGTCGACGTGCCCCCCGCCGTCCGCGACGAAGAACGCGGTCGGCTGGGCATAGGGGATGATGCTCACCTGCGAATCCTGCACGTTGAGCCGCCGGCCGAGGGACAGGCCCACGGGAATGATCAGGCGGGATGCGCCGGAGACCAGGTTGGCCCCGGCCCCGAGGATCAGCGCCCCGTCGAGCGGGAAGTCGTCGGTGTGGGACAGGACCCGCTCCCGGCCCTCGACACCGAGCAGGAGGGCGGTGCTCCCGCCATGGCCGGGGGCGAGGAGGCCACCCTTGAATCCGAGATCGAAGTGCCCGGCGGCGATGCGGTAGTCGCCCTCGAAGGCGGTGCCGCCGCCGTCGGGAAACGATACCAGCACGCCGAATTCGGACTGCGTGAAGGCGCGATAGGGGGCATTGAAGGTCGTGGTCCCCGTCGCCTGTGCGGCGAGTGGAGACGCGGCCAGCGTGCCCACGAGAATCCATTTCATCGGGTGCGTCGGAAACATCGACAGGTCCTTTCGAATGGTGATCCGGCGCTGCGAGGTACACGGCACCGGCCCACGCGTTCCGGGGCGTCCGACCACGCTCTCCGTGATGTCGGTCACGCGCTGCCGATTCGAAAGAAAAACCCCGGAGCGACCGCGCTCCGGGGTTTCGTAACGCCCGCCGGCCGATCTAGCGCCAGCGTCCCTCGACCCAATACCAGCGGCCGTCGTGATGGCGCCAGCGGCCCGGCTCCCAGCGACGGAAGCCGCGTTCGGGAGGCGCCCACCGCCCGGCGATCCAGACGAAGTCACCGGCGGTCCATCCCCAGTGCCCGGCGATCCAGACGTAGCCGGGGCTCGGCGCCACGCCGATCACCTCGACGCGGTCCGGCGGAGGCCGGCGCTCCACGATGATCGCGCCCGGGGGCGGCGGGGGAACGCACGCCACCATGGCGGCCAGCAGCAGGGCGGCGGCGGTGAGAGAACAGGTGTGCAGGATGCGTTTCATCGGTCAGGCTCCGTTGGAAGGAGTCGGCTGCGAGTACCCGGGAGACGCCCACCGCGTTCCCGCGTTAACCCGTACACGAGACCCTTCCGGATGTGACTGACGTCACTGGAGATTGTGAAGGCGGGGACGGAGGGCGGGGGATTCGAACCCCCATGGGATTGCTCCCAGCGGTTTTCAAGACCGGGCGACCCCTTCGCCATGTCTCGCCGACTTTCGTCATCCCCTTACGGCGTCAGCCGCTAGCGCGTTTCCGTCGTCCCATCATGGGGCGATATTGTCCGTAATTCACGCCTCGGACTGACCCGACTCTGACCCGGATCCGCGCCTCTCCAGCCAGCCGGCGAGCTGACGTCGCAGGTTGTACGCGAAACCTGCCAGTCGACTGAGATCGTCTGCCGTCGAAGCTTGCTCGCCTCCGAGGTGAAGGCACTGCAAAGGGTACCGTGGGTCAGTGTCTTCGACGGCCAGGTTGCAGGGCGCCTGCGCGGGACGATCGGCCGCAAGTCGCTCGTCCTGGACCCAAGTTCGCCACAGATGTGGCGCGCATCGACGGACTGCCGAGGCGACCTAAGACTGGGGAATGGGCGACGGAGCCTGCTACCTAGGGCCTAATGCGATCAGTCACTGTGGCGCGGTTCTTCTGCGGCTGCCCCTAGGCGAGCTGGCTCATCTTCCTCGCGGAGGATGCGATCAGCCTCGCGAAGGAACGGGTTCTCCTGCTCGTGGACGTGCTTGAGGATGAGCTCGCTATTATCGAGATAGACCGGAATGGGCCCGCGTTGCAAGGCTTCGACGCACGATGCAAGGTCGCGCTGAGCATCCAGCATCCGCATTATTACCTCCAGTGATGGAGGTTGGCGCTCGAGTGCGTACTGGTTCATCGCCTCAGTTCCAGAGAACAGAAAAACAAACGCCTCGCTAACGTTGGTCATCACTCTTTGGGACGCGGCCGGGGCCAAAGCAGCGAGTTGCTCTGCCCTATTCTCGGCCCGGTCGAGATGACTCCTTAGCGCCTGCGGCGATTGTCGATCGACCCATTTCATTAGGGACCCAGCTTCGCCCGATCCCAACCATGAGCGGATCTGCCTTCGCAAGAGATAAGCGATCGCTCCCACCTGGGCGTCTGCCGTCGCCCAGGCTGACTTGGGCGCATCGAGCTCGCGCCTGATCTGAATCGTGGCGATGACTGCTAGAACGGCGGTAGCAGCCGCCTCGAGCCAGCCAGACTCCATGAGCATACCTCATCAAATGGTGCTGGGCGCACCATCATGTAACCGGGTATGGGATTAGGCCAGGGGGGCAACCAGTGGTGAATACCGACAGATCTGCAATCCCAGCCGCTGCTGGAGGGTCTCGGTTAGCGATCCGGCCAGCTTGCTCACAGGGAAGCCCTGCCGGTTCCCAATCCTAGGGCTCCGGATGTGGGTCGGAGGGCTCCGGTGGCGGAGGCGCTAGGTCGGCTCCAACAACGTTGCTGATTGCTTCGATTATCCGCTTCATCCAGACGTCGCTGACCCGGCCGATTGGCTTCTGTGGTCGGGCGAGTTCACTCACCTCCATCAACGTCACAGCGTCGGCCTGCGCCACGCATTCTTTCCAGAGGCCGAAGGCGCCTTTGGGGAAGAGAACACAATTTGGAAGGCTCCGCCGAGTCTCGAGATGCTGGGAGGTGAAGGGAACAGCAATGAAACGGCCGCCTCGATTCAACTCATCGCGGGAAACCACGAGAACCGGTCTATCTTCATTTCCGGCGCCCGCAAACAGTTTGTAGATTTCACCCCGCTTAGGCCACACTTGCCTAGAACGGATTGTCCCTCATCCAGTTCGATCGGGCCCGTGCGGCAACCTGGGCCCACACGACCTCCTCCGACCTCTTCACTTCCGTGGCCGAGGGCCAATAGAATTGCGACTGCCAACTCTCAGCTTGATTGTCCTTCGAGGATGTAGCTCGCGCGGTGCCGGTGCTCGGGGCGCTGGGTGCTGGGGCGGTGGTCGTGTGCATGCGGCCTCGGTGGCTCTCCAGTCAGGCGAACAAAGGCAGGAACACTTCGTGCACGAAGTCGATCGTGTTCCGGACGTAGGCGCTCGGCGGCTCCTCGAAACGGCGGATCCGCGCCGGATCCACCTCTAATTGAGGGCTAGGAGTGTCGGGCTGCAATACCACCGGAGGTACCTGGGTCCATTGGGACATAACCTCGATATACAGGGATCGGACGTCCTCTCGGAGCACTTCAAGCTTAGCCTCCCGTTTTGGCTGCGCGAGCTGGTCGGACTCCGTTGCATACCCCGCGGCCGTCTCGAAAGCCAACCCGAAGTAGACCGGGGAGGAGTCTAGTGCCTCCAGGCCGTTTGCATTGAGCTTGACGGCATGCTTCAGCATATAGTCCGTGGCTGAGCCGCCTGGAGCTTCAAGTTGGGCGGTCATCCGCGCCTCGGCCATCACGCGGGACCATTGGCCTGGTAGGGCGCCAAAGGCGGCTTCTGCCACAGCATCGAAGTCCTCGAGTATCGGATCCGGCGCCCCCTGGAAGTCCGCTTGAACCAAGAATCGGATCGGCTGAATCCTGCTAGGATTGTCGACGGTTACGCGAAATGCTCCTCTGCCGCCGGTCTTTCGTTCCATCTGGATCGAGAATCCCCCCCCCGTGCCTGGGATCTCGGCTTCGTTCTCCGCATTGCTCGAGTATTTGTAGGAAAAGTCATCATTCTCGAGAGCGGAGCAAATCGCGTCATAGATCGGCGTAGCCTCACCGCGTGTGATCATCCTGGGTGGGCCGAAAAGGTACGCGAAGGTAAGGCCACGCGTCCTCAGGGAGTTTGCTTTCACGAGTGGGGACTGCCCGAGATCGGGTCTGGGCTTGGGGAGATTGAGGTGGCAATTGGGGCGAGCCTCACGAGGTGAAATGTCGCAAGGACCTCGGCCGAACGCGAATACCCAACGCCTCCGCATTCGCTCGTTGTGCAGATAAGTCATTGTCGGATATTGAGTAGGCCTGGCAGAATGCATTCTGCCCGAGAGGTCTGCCCAAGCCGTCCACGCTGCACCACCCTAAGGTCAGGGAGGCGCGGGAGTCGACCCCCATGAGCCAGTCGTCATCCCCTCGTGAATTGCGGGCGCGGGCTGTAGAAGGGCCACGCTCCGCGACCCCAGGTTGGAGCAGGTACCTGACCACTACTCTGACCAGCCAGAAGGCGACAATCGCGTAAGTGCAACGGAGGGCGGGGGATTCGAACCCCCATGGGATTGCTCCCAGCGGTTTTCAAGACCGCCGCCTTACCAGTTAGGTCTAGCCCTCCCCACGCGGCATCCTACTCTGCGGGGCCCGCCTCCGTCAACGGAGCGGGGCCGTGTTCCGGAATACCGAGTCCGCCCGGGCCAGGAGAAGCGTGGAGAGCGCCGGGTTCTTCTGCTTCACGGCCTGCGCCAGGTTCTGGTACAGGACGCCGTACGTGTAGAGAATCCCTTCCGACGGGTGGTCCACCCATCCGCGGGGGCGTTGGCGCGTCGTCGTGCCGTGATGGTAGACGTCCGTCAGGAGCGTCGTGGTCCGCGGCACGTTGACGTACCCCATGTCCGGCGTGAGCACGAGGCTGTCGTTGGAGGCGAGCGGCGTCGCCGAGAGCTTCCGCGCGAACCCCTGGCCTTCGAGATACGCGGACAGCCCGAACTGGTCCGGATAGTACCCGGTGGTCCGGGAGAAGTAGATGGGACGGCGGCCCAGCTGATCCCGGATGATCATCAGCACCACGACGTCGGCGCGCTCCAGATAATCCTTGCGCAGGTACTCGGGGTCGATGAGCACGGGCAGGGAGCCGAAGTGGATCATCGACTTCTGCTGGATGGGGTAGGCGAGCGCGATGGCGGCCGCCGAGTCGCCGCTCATCGCCATCGGCGGCCCCGAGGGCCGGGCCACGACCCGGTTCCGGTAGAGCGCGGGCGCGGCGGCGGGATCGAAGGTCCCGACCGGCCGGCGCTGCATCTGCCGCAGATACCAGTCGGTGTTCGCCAGGGACAGGTTCACCACGGTCACGTCCTGCCGGACATGCTCGACTTCCTGGGCGTACCACAGGGGGAACGTGTCGTTGTCCCCGGCGGTCACCAGGATGCCGTACGGCTCCACCGACTGGAGCAGGTCCACGGCGAAATCGCGCGCCAGCGTCTCGCCGCGCCGGGACGCGGAGAGGTGATTCCCGGCGAGCGGAATCAGCGCCACGGCGAGGACCGGCGTCGCGAGCATCCAGCGGCGCGACGCGTCGGGCTCGCGGAGCGCGAGCGCGTCCGCGATCAGCTCCATCACGCCGGCCAGCCCCATCCCCACCCAGATGCCCCAGAGCGCGAACGAACAGATGAAGAAGTAGTCCCGCTCGCGGACCTCCCGCTGGATGCAGCCCGCGACCGGATTCGTGTCGCAGGTGGCCGTCCCCGGCGCCCACGAGTATCCGTACTTGAAGTTCAGGTACGTGATCAGCAGCACGGTGAACGTGAAGACCAGCAGCAGCAGCGCCAGCGCCTGGCGGCGGTTGGCCCGCCAATGGCGGTACAGGCCGCCCAGGCCCAGGAGGCCGAAGATCACCGCGAAGCCGCCCTGGAGAACCGGCTTCCAGTCGCGGGCCCACTGCCAGCCGAAATACTGCACCCACATCCCGAGCTGGGCCCCCAGCGACGCCTGCCGGTCCGACAGGGGCGGCTTGCCGTACTGCGCCCGGGTCAGGACCGCGCGGAGCGCGTCCCACGTGGTGGGCTCCCCTTCGTTGATGGCGGGGAAGTGCGCCGACCGGATGGGGAGGAATACGTAGACCGACAGGCCCAGCGCCGCGACGCCGAGGGCGACCAGCGCGAAGCGCCAGTTCTTGGCGTAATACGCGTAGGCCAGGGCGCCGAGGAACGCGACGAGGGCGATCTTGAGATAGACGAACTGCTCGCTCTCGAGCCCGGTCGAGACGATCACGGCGTACACGGTGCAGAACGTGAGCCACTGGCTCCATTCCACGCGGCGTTCCACATCCGTGGACGCGCGGTTCGGCATCAGGGGCGGGAAGAGCAGAACCACCACCACCGGCCCGACCAGCACGCCCATCATGTGATTGGTCGACGTGAGCGCGAGGAGATAGACGATCATCAGCAGGTGATGGTCGTGGGCCTCCCCGGCGGGCTGGTCGTCCCAGCGCACGATGAGCCAGAGGATCAGCGCGATGGAGAGCAGGCTCAGCGTGTAGACCTTCTCGTTCACCACCGACTGGTTCCACACCGTGAACGCCGTCGCGGCCACGACCGCGCCGGCCAGGGCCGCGAGGCGGCGCGGCCAGCGCGCGGGCACGATGTCCCGCAGGAACCGCTCGCCGATCAGGAACCAGCACCCCGCGGCCACCGCGCTCGTCGCCGCGGCGAAGAAATTGATCCGCGCCGCGTACCCGGCGGCCCAGGGGATCATCCCCCAGACGTGGGCCATCATCGTGAAGAGGGGGTTGCCCGGCGGATGCGGGATGCCCAGCACCTTCGCGGCCGCGATGTACTCGGACGTGTCCCAGAACTGCGTCGTGGGCGCCAGGGTCACGATGTACAGCAGCAGCGTGCCGAGGACCACGCCCAGGGCCATCCGGTACGGCGGTCGCGCGTTCGCGGTGTCGTCCATCGATCAGCCTCCGGGCGTGGGCGGCGCGAGCTGGAACTGGAACCGGGTGTTGCCGAGAATCGCCAGCGCCGTCGCGTACGCCGCCCGCGCCTTGGCCGGATCGTCCTTCGCCAGCGCCTCGGCGATGGTGTCGTAGGTGATGATGTAGGGCACCAGGACGTTCTGGGACGCCTCGTCCACCCAGCCCCGGGGACGGGGCCGGGCCGCGGTGGCGCCGTGATAGACGTCGTTCGCCAGGGTGACCGTCAGGGGCAGGTTGATGAAGCGTCCCTGGACCGAGCTCACCTTGATGCTGTCGGTCGCCTTCACGGGCGTGGTGAGGAGGTGCCGCACCATCCCCTCGGTCACCAGATAGGGTCCGAGGCCGAGCTGGTCGCCGTAGCTCGCGGTGGTGGTGGAGAAGTAGATGGGCCGGCGCCCGAGATCTTCCTTGATCATCTGGAAGATCGCGAGGTCCACCCGGGTCAGATAGCCGGGCTGCGGGAGCTGGCGCGGGTCGAGCGTCACGCGCAGGGGGCCGAGCGAGCCGCTGACGGTCGAGTCGAGGCCCACGACCTCGGGCAGGGTGTCACCCGGGCTCCGGTAGTACTGCGCGAACCAGGGACCCGCGGGCCGGGGCCACGACCGGGTGCGCAGGAACGCGGGCGCCGCCGCCGAATCGAAGGTCGGCACCACCCGGTTCTCCATCTCCCGCAGGTACCAGTTGATGTTGCCGAGGGACGTGACGATCACGGTCACGTCGGGCCGGACGTGGTCCACTTCCTGCGCGTACCAGAGCGGGAAGGTGTCGTTGTCGCCCCCGGTGACGATGACGGCGTAGGGCTCCACCGAATTGAGGAGGTCGTGCGCGAAGTCCCGCGCCATCGTCTCCCCGCTGCGGGGCGCGCTCAGCCGGTTGGTGAGGAGCGGGATGAGCGCCACGGCCGCGACCGGCGTGACGAGCGCCCAGCGGCGCTCGACCGACGGCACCCGGACCGCCAGCCCCTCCTGGAGCCACTCCATGATCGTGGCGAGCCCCATCGCCACCCACACGCCCCAGGCCGAGAAGGATACGATGAAGAAGTAGTCGCGCTCGCGGACCTCGCGGATCAGCTGCTCGCCGGGGAACTGGGAGTAGCCGTACTTGAAGTTGAGGTAGAAGATGAGCGCGATGGTGACCGTGAACATCATCGCGGTCATCGCGATGGCCTGCCGGCGCTCCGCGATCCAGTGGCGGATGGCGCCGAGGAGGCCGATGATGCCGAACAGCGCGGCGAGCAGGGCCTTGAGCTGGGGCACCTTCAGGTCCCGGCCCCACTGCCACGAGAAGTACTGGAGCCACATCCCGATCTGGGCCGCGAAGGTCGCCTGCCGCGCCGTCACCGGCGGCTTGCCGTACTGCGCGCGCCCCAGCACGTCCGAGAGCGCCTGCCAGTTCTGCGGATCCCCCTCGTTCAGGTAGGGGTGATGCATGGCCCGCAGGGGGAGGATCAGGTAGACCGTGAGCGCCAGGGCGACCGCCACCGCCGACGCGACCAGCACCCGCGGACTGACCATCACCCGCCAGTCGGTGGCGAGCACCAGCACGAGCACCGCGGGTCCGGCGAGCAGGCCCATCTGGTGGTTCGCGGTGGTGAGGATCAACAGGTAGACGATGAGGACGATGTAGTTGTCGCGGCGCGCGCCGGCGGGCTGGTCGGCCCAGCGGATGGCGAGCCAGAGGACGATGGTGATGGTGAGGAGCGAGACCGTGTAGACCTTCTCGTTCACCACCGACTGATTCCAGACCGTGAAGGCGGTGGCGCCGGCGATGGTGCCCGCGAACGCCACGATGCGGCGGGTCAGCCGGGCCGGCACGATGGGCCGGAGCCAGCGCTCGGTGATCAGCAGCCAGAACCCGGCGGTGAGCGCGCTGGTGGTGGCCGCGAACAGGTTGATCCGCTTGCCGTAGTCCGCCGCGAGCGGCAGGAGCCCCCAGACGTGCGCCATCAGCACGAACAGGGGATTCCCGGGCGGGTGCGGAATGCCCAGGCTGTGCGCCGCCGCCATGTACTCGGGCGCGTCCCAGAACTGCACCGTCGGCGCCAGGGTCAGGATGTACAGCCCGAGCACCGTCAGGGTGGCGAGGGCCGCCAGATCGTAGGCGGGCCGGTTCTCGCGCTCGTCCATGTCGCCTCTCACGCTTAGTGTCGGAATTGCCGCACGCCGGTCACGACCATCGCCAGGCCGTGCTCATCCGCCGCCGCGATCACCTCGGCGTCCCGCACCGAGCCGCCGGGCTGGATGATCGCGCGCACGCCCGCCGCCGCCGCTTCGTCGACGCCGTCCCGGAAGGGGAAGAACGCGTCCGACGCGAGCACCGCGCCGGCCGGATCGTGCCCCTGCTGCCGGGCCTTGTGGACCGCCAGGAACGAGGAATCCACCCGGGACATCTGACCCGCGCCGATCCCGATGGCCGCCTCGCCCCGGGCCAGGAGGATGGCGTTGGACTTTACTACCCCGACCGCCGCCCACGCGAACCGCAGGTCCCGCCACTCGGCGTCCGTCGGGCGCCGCTTCGTGGCGACCGTCCAGGCCGCCTCGGCCTCGGGGCCCCCCGGCCGGAACCGCTCCTGCACCAGGAATCCCCCGCGCACCCGCTTGTAGTCCCAGGTCGGCGTGGCGTCCGGGCGGGGCAGGGTCACCACCCGCAGGTTCTTCTTCTCCCGGAAGACGGCCAGGGCCGTCTCGTCCACCGCCGGCGCCACCACCACTTCCACGAAGAGCTCCCGCATCGCCTCGGCCGCGGCGCGGTCAACCGGCACGTTGAACGCGATCACCGATCCGAACGCCGACTGCCGGTCCGTCGCCAGCGCGCGCTGGTACGCTTCGGCGGGCGTGTCGGCGAGGGCGAGGCCGCAGGGGGTGGTGTGCTTGATGATCGCGCAGGCCGGGCGCCGGGCCCAGGGCAGCACCGCGCTCACTGCCGCGTCCACGTCGAGGAGATTGTTGAACGAGAGCTCTTTTCCGTGGAGCTGCTCCAGCTCGCGGACGCCGTGCGCCTCGTCGGTGGCGTACAGGGCCGCCGGCTGGTGCGGGTTCTCGCCGTAGCGCAGCGCCTGGCGCCGCTCGAGGACCAGCGCGACCGACGGGGGGAACGCTTCGCCCCCGCGCGTCGCGAGGTAGTTGGTGATCGCCGCGTCGTAGGCCGACGTATGCGTGAAGACTTTGGTGGCCAGGCGCCGGCGCTCGTCGGCCGGCACGCCGCCCGCCTTGAGCCCGGCGATCACGCCGGGATAGTCCGCGGGATCCACGACCACGATCACGGAGGCGTGGTTCTTCGCCGCGGACCGGAGCATCGACGGGCCGCCGATGTCGATGTTCTCGATGGCGTGGGCGAAGGTGGTGTCGGGCTTCGCGACGGTTTCCCGGAAGGGATAGAGATTCACGGCCACGAGGTCGATGGCGGTGATGCCGTGCTTCTTCATCGCGGCGAGATCGGCCGGATGGTCGCGCCGGGCCAGCAGGCCGCCGTGGACCTTGGGATGCAGGGTCTTCACGCGCCCATCCATCATTTCCGGAAAGCCGGTGACCTCGTCGATCGAGATGACGGGCACCCCCTCGCGCCGGAGCGCTTCGGCGGTCCCGCCCGTCGAGACGATCTCCCAGCCGAGCTGCGCCAGCTCCCGGGCGAAGGCCGCGACGCCGCGCTTGTCCGACACCGAAATCAACGCTCTCACTATTCCGTATCCTCCAGGCGCACCGCCCGGCTCGGGAGTCCGAGATGGGCCAGCGCGATGACGACGCGAGGGAGCAGACGGTGCTCCGCCGTGAGCACGCGGGCGGCCAGGGCGTCCGGCGTGTCGCCCGGGCGCACCGGGACCCGCGCCTGGGCGATCACGGCGCCGCGGTCGTACTCCTCGGTGACGTAGTGGACGCTCGCGCCCGACTCCCGGGCGCCCGACGCGAGGACGGCCTGATGCACGCGGTCCCCGTACATCCCGGGCCCCCCGAAGTCGGGAAGCAGGGCGGGGTGGATGTTAATCATCCGCCACCGGAACCGCGACACGACCGCCGCCGGGATGAGCTTCAGGTACCCGGCCAGCACCACCAGCTGGGCGTCGCCGAGGGCCGCGAGGCACTGCCCGGCGTCGGCCGGGTCGGCGAGCGTGACGGCCTGGACCCCGGCCCGGCGGGCCCGGTCGAGTGCCCCGGCATCGGCCCGATTCGACACGACCCGGGTGACCCGGGCCGGCGCGTCCGGCGCGCCGTTCAGGGCGTCGAGCAGGGCCTGGAGGTTGGTTCCAGATCCCGACGCCATGACCGCGACGCGAACCGGCGGGGCCCCGCTCACGGGTGCTCGAGGATGAGATCGGCGGCGGTCTGGAGATCGGCCGCCACCGTGAATCCCGCCTCGATCGCCGCCTGGGCGTGCTCGGCGCCCCGGCCCGTGCGCACCAGGATCCCGCGCCCGGCCAGTGTGCGGGCCGGCTCGATGTCCGACATCCGATCCCCCACATAGAAGGATCGGCCCAGGTCCAGGTCGAGCGCCGTCGCGGCATCCCGGAAGAGCTTGGTGGCCGGCTTCCGGCAGTCGCAGGGCCCGGTGAAATCGGGATGGTGGGGGCAGTAATACGCCGCGTCGATCCGCGCGCCGGCGCCCGCCAGGAGCTGGACCAGGCGGGCCTGGACGGCTTCGTACTGCGGGACCGTGATCAGGCCGCGCGCGATGCCGGACTGGTTGGTGACCACCACCACCGCCAGGCCGGCCTGATTGAAGCGACGGACGGCCTGGGCGGCACCGGGCAGAAGCTTCACGGCGGCGGGATCGGACAAGAAGCCGGGGTCGTCCACGATGGTGCCGTCGCGGTCGAGAAACACGGCGCGCCGGCGCCGGCCCGGCTCAGCCATCGAGCGCGGCGCGGAGGGCGCGGGCCGTGGGAGCGACCTGGTCGGGCAGGATGGTCCGGGGATCGAGCACCACGTGGCCGTCCGCGATCCGGGCGATCACGGCGGGCGTACCGGCGCGCAGGCGGGCCGCCAGGTCGTCGGCGGAGCGGCGCGAGGTCAGGCGCACCAGCCAGGTCTTGAGCGGCACCCCGGGGAACGACCCGCCACCCACTTCCGATTCACCCGCGATCAGGTCCGCGCCGGAGCCGACATCGTTCGCCAGCGCTTCACCCGCGTGCCTGAGGCTGTCGAGGTCGCTCGTCAGCATCCGCAGCACCGGGATTTCCGACCGCGCCGCCTCCGGATCCCGATACAGCCGGAGTGTCGCCTCGAGGGCCGCGAGGGTCAGCTTGTCGGCCCGCACGGCGCGCGCCATCGGGTCCTTCCGGCAGGCGTCGATCACCGCCCGCGTCCCGATCAGCACGCCGGCCTGCGGCCCGCCCAGCAGCTTGTCACCCGAGAACACCACGAGGTCGACGCCCGACGCGACGGCTTCCTTGACCAGGGGCTCGCCGGTGAGCCCCCAGGGGCCGAGGTCGAGCAGGAGTCCGCTGCCGAGGTCGTACAGGGCGGCCGCTCCGCTCGCGTGCGCGAGCTGCGCGAGCTCGAGGGCCGGCACGTCCGCGGTGAAGCCGGAGACCTTGAAATTCGACCGGTGCACCTTCAAGAGGACGCGCGTCCGGTGCGTGACCGCCCGCGCGTAGTCGTCCAGGTGCGTGCGGTTGGTGGTGCCGACCTCCACGAGCTGGGTTCCCGAGCGGGCCATGATGTCGGGAATGCGGAACGCGCCGCCGATCTCGACCAGCTCACCCCGGGAGACGATCGCTTCGCCGTCCCGTCCCAGGGCCGACAGCGCGAGCAGGAGGCCACCCGCGGCGTTGTTCACCACCAGCGCGTCCTCGGCGCCCGTCAGCTCCACCAGGAGATCGCGGCAGTGGACGTGGCGCGATCCCCGCGCGCCCACGCCGGCGTCGTATTCCAGGGTGGAGTAGCCCGAGGCGATCCGCGTCATCGCCTGAACGGCGGCTCCGGCGAGCGGGGCGCGGCCCAGGTTCGTGTGCAGCACGACGCCGGTGGCGTTGATGACGGGCTGGAAGGAGGGCGCCGCCGACGCGGCCAGCCGTTGCCCGACCGCCGCTCCCCATCCCTCCGGCGGCTCGGCTCCGCCGTGCGCCCGCGCGTCGTCGAGGGCGCTCCGGACGGCGCGCACCACGAGCGAGCGCGGATGCGCGGACAGGAGGGGCGCGACGCCCGCGTCCGCGAGCATCGCCTCCACCGAGGGGAGCCGGCGGCGGGGGTCGCTCACGGCTTCGGCGGCACGGGCGCCGGCTTGGCCTTCGAGGAGTCCGCGGGCTGCTTCTTGGGGACCGGAATCGTGATCACACCGACGGCGTCGGCGGACACGCCGCTCAGGTTGGTCGCGCCGCTGACCCGGACGAAGTACTTGGTGCCGGGCAGGAGCGGCTGAGCGGTGCGAACCACCAGACGGTCGGTCGGCACGGGCCGCGTGGCCAGGAGCTTGATCACGACGCTGTCCACGGCCTGCGGGCCTCCCGGCCCTCCGCCGGGATGAGCGACGGGCGCCGCCGGGCGCCGGGCGGTCGTGTCCCGTACCAGCTTGCTGGGCTTCTTCTTGAGTGCGGTGTCCACGGGCGCGGGAGCCGCGTGGGTGGTATCGGCGGCGCGCCGGGCGGAGTCGAGGGCGGCGCGGAGGCGGGCGACCAGGGAGTCGTTGGCGGCGGGCAGGAGCACGGCGGTGACTCCGACCGGGACCGTGTCGGGGAGCTGAAACAGGTGCACGCGGGAGGTGTCCGGAAGGCCGGTCACCGCCAGGGGCGCGGAGAAGTTCAGCCGGAACGACAGCGAGTCGATCGGGTCCGAGGCGCGGAGGCGGGGGCCGACGGTGTCGTGGACGAAGGTCCACAGCGCCACGTGCGCGGCGGTGTCCAGGGAGACCGTCACCGAATCGTAGGCCTCCCGCCCGTCGAGGCGCCGGTTCGAGTTCTGATCGTTCACCGCGTACACCACGTACTGGCCGGGGGGCACGCCGTCCAGGCGGAAGCGCCCGGTGGAGTCGGTCAGCGCGAGATACGCCACGGTGTCCGGCTTCAACACGGCGCGGACGAGCCCCGCGGGGAGCGCGCGTTGCTCCACCCACGACAGTGCGATGCCCTGGAGCGACGCCGTCGGAATGGCGGGGCCGGTGGAGAAGATGATCGTCTTGCCGTGCTTCAGGACGTTGCGGTGCAGGTCGATGATGCCGGGCAGGAGCTGGAGACGGTACACTCGGCCCGGTTTCCAGCCTTCCTTGGGCTTCACGTGAATCGACGAGCGGTGCCAGGACACGCTCACGTCGCCCGCGACGGGGGAGAGCAGGATCTGCTTGGCCAGCCCTCCGACCGCGCCGCCCCCTCCACCTCCGCCGCCCCCGCCCCCCGCCATCTCGTCGATCACCTCGTCGAACTGGATGACGGCGTCGCCCGTATACGTGGCGAGCACGGCGCCCGAATCCGGGGACGTCATCAGGACGGCGGGCGGGATGAGGCGCGGCGGGCCGCCCGGCGGGGCGCCCATGTTGGCGCACGCCGCGAGGCCCAGGAGGGCGCCGAGGGCCGTCAGGCGCACCCGAGCGCCTTCAGCTTGTCGTTCAGCGCGGCCACCTGCGCCCGCCACGCCTGTTCCTTCTCCCGTTCCCTGGCCACGACCTCCGCCGGCGCGCGGGCCACGAAGCTCTCGTTCGCGAGCTTGGCCGAGAGGCCGGCGAGCTGTTTGTCGAGGCGGTCCCGGTCGGTGGTGAGACGCTTGCACTCCTGGGTGACGTCGATCGACCCGCCGAGCCCCACGAACACGTCGCCGCCGTCCCGGAGCACCGCGTGCGCGCCCACGCCGTTCGGCGCCGCTCCCACGCTGAACGCCTCGAGCCCCGCGAGTCGGCAGATCGTATCGCTCTCGGCCTCGTAGTCCTTCGGGTCACGGCTCGTCAGCACCGCGCCGAGCTTCGTCTTCGGCGCAATGCGATACTCCGCCCGGATGCTCCGGATCGCCGTGATCAGCTCCTGCACCCGGCCGAACGCGGTGTCGGCCGCGGCGTCGCGCATCGCCGGACTCGGCGCCGGCCACGCCGCCGCGGCGAGCAGCTCGCCCGCCTTTCGTCCGGGCAGCTTCTGCCACAGCTCTTCCGTGATGAACGGCACCACGGGGTGCAGCAGCCTCAGCGCCATATCGAAGCAGTATCCAAGGACGGCGTAGGCGGCGGGCACCGCCGCCAGGCGAGGCTTGACCGTCTCGACGTACCAGTCGGCCAGATCACCCCAGACGAACTCGTAGCAGAGTTTGGCGGCTTCGTCGAGGCGGTACTGCTCGTTGGCCCGCGTGGCCGCCTCGATCGTCGTCTGACAGCGCGACAGGATCCAGCGGTCCGCGAGCGTGAGCGTGGACCGGTCGACGGACGCGATCGCCGGCACCTGGTCCGGGAGCTGGGAGAGGATGAAGCGCCCGATATTCCAGAGCTTGTTGGCGAAGTTCCGGCCGGGGGCGAACGTCGCCTCCAGGTCCTCGTTGTCGAGAATGAGATCCGAGCCGAGGGACACGCCGGCGACGGCGGTCCAGCGGAGCGCGTCGGCGCCGTAGAGCCGCACCACGTCGAGCGGATCGATCCCGTTGCCCAGGGACTTGGACATCTTGCGGTGCTTCGTGTCCCGCACCGTCCCGTGCAGATACACGGTTCCGAAGGGCGCGCGCTTCATGACGTGGATGCCGACCATGATCATCCGCGCCACCCAGAAGAAAATGATCTCCGGGGCGGTGACCAGCGTGTGGCCGGGATAGAAGTGCCGGAGGTCGGGCGTGTCGTCGGGCCAGCCGAGCGTGGAGAAGGGCCAGAGCCACGACGAGAACCACGTGTCCAGTACGTCCGGATCCTGCGTCACCGGCCCGCCGCACTTGGGGCAGGCCGTCGGGTCCACGCGGTCGGCCCACTGGTGCTGGCAGGCCGTGCAGGTGAACACCGGAATCCGGTGGCCCCACCAGAGCTGGCGTGAGATGTTCCAGTCCCGGATGCCCTCGAGCCACTGGGTGTAGGTCGTCTCCCAGCGCTCGGGCACGAACCGCACCTCGCCCGTCCGGAACGCGTCCAGGGCGGGCTCCGCGAGAGGCTTCATCTTCACGAACCACTGATCCGAGAGCCGGGGCTCGACGATGGAGTCGCACCGGTAGCACCGCCGCACCGCGTGCTGGTGGGACTCGACCTTGGCGAGCTGTCCTGCCGCCTCGAGCATCTTCACGACTTTCTTGCGGGCTTCGAACCGGTCGACCCCTTCGAGCTCGGGTGGGACACGCTTCCCGCTTCCCGCTTCCCGCTTCCCGACGTCGCCCATCCTCCCGTCTTCCGTCATGATGAGCGGCATCGCGAGCCCGTGGCGCATCCCGACCTCGAAGTCGTTCGCGTCGTGCGCGGGCGTCACCTTCACGAAGCCGGTCCCGAACTCCTTGTCCACGCTCTCGTCCGCGAGGATCGGGATCTCGATGCCGGTGAGCGGGAGCGACGCCTTCTTGCCGACGTAGGGCGCCCCGCGGGGGTCTTCGGGGTTCACCACGATGGCCGTGTCGCCGAACAGCGTCTCGGGGCGCGTCGTGGCCACCGTGACCTGGCCCGAGCCGTCCGCCAGCCGGTAATGGATGTAGTACAAGTGTCCGTTCGTCTCCTGGAACTCCGCTTCTTCGTCGGAGAGCGCGGTCAGGCAGCGGGGGCACCAGTGGATGACGCGGTGGCCCCGGTAGATGAGCCCCTCCTCCCAGAGCCGGACGAACACCTCCCGCACGGCGCGGGAGAGCTCGGGGCTGAGGGTGTAGCGGGTCCGGCTCCAGTCGCAGGAGCAGCCGATGGTCTTGAGCTGCTCGAGGATCGTGGTTCCGGTCTCGCTCACGAAGGCCGCCACCCGCTGCACGAAGGCGTCGCGCCCCAGGTCGAACCGGGTCTTGCCTTCCTGGGCCAGCAGCTTCTCCACCACGTTCTGGGTGGCGATGCCGGCGTGATCGGTGCCCGGGAGCCAGAGCGCCTCGCGGCCCCGCATCCGCTCGAACCGGATCAGGGCGTCCTGGAGCGTGTCGTTGAGCCCGTGCCCCATGTGCAGAACGGCGGTCACGTTGGGGGGCGGGATCACGATCACATAAGGCTTCTTGGGGGAGTCGACGTGGGCCGTGAAGATGCCGGCGTCGAGCCAGCGACCATAGAGCCGCTTCTCAACCGACGACGGATCGTACTGGGGAGGTAAGGCAAAATCGGGCATCGCGGAAATCTAGAGGGATATTCGGTTAGGCGGTTAGTCGGTCAGTAGTCCGGAGCCGCCAACCCACTAACCGCCTAACCGCCTAACCGACTAATTTCCAGCATGCCTTCCGACTCCGACCTCATGCCCGTCAGCCGCCTGGTACGGTGGGGGACCGTCGCCCTCCTGATCCTCATCGCGATCTTCTTTTACTTCCGCGACGGCCAGCGCATTCCCACCATGGACGCCGGGGCCTCGTCGGCCCAGACGGAGTAGCGGGGATGGCCGACCTGCAGGTCAAACTCCCCGACGGGAGCCTCAAGACGCTGCCAGCCGGCGCCACCGGGGCCGATCTGGCCCGGGCCATCGGGCCGGGGCTCGCGAAGGCCGCGCTGGCCATCCGCGTCAACGGCGAGGTGCGGGACCTCTCACGCCCGCTCCCCGACGGCGCCGCTGTTTCCATTCTGACCGAAAAAGATCCCCAGGCGCTCGACGTGCTGCGGCACTCGTCCGCCCACGTCCTGGCCACGGCGGTCCGCCAGCTGTTTCCGCACGCGAAGATCGGGTTCGGCCCGCCCATCGAGGACGGCTTCTACTACGACTTCGAGGTCCCGACGCCGTTCACGCCGGACGACCTCGAGCGGATCGAAGCCAAGATGAAAGAGGTCGCCGCGGCCGATTACCCCTTCGTACGGGAAGAAGTGAGCCGGGCGGAGGCGAAGAAGCGCTTCACGGACGATCCGCTCAAGCTCGAGCGCATCGACGACCTGGGCGAGAACGAGACCATCTCCGTCTATACCGATGGTCCCTTCGTGGACCTGTGCCGCGGGCCCCACGTCGGGAGCACGGGGCGGATCAAGCACGTCAAGCTCCTGCACGCCGCCGGCGCCTACTGGCGCGGCGACGAGCGGCGCCAGATGCTGCAGCGGATCTACGGAACGGCCTGGTTCTCGAAGGAAGACCTCGAGGCGTACCTCCACCGGCTCGAAGAGGCCAAGAAGCGCGACCACCGGGTGATCGGCAAACAGCTCGACCTCTACTCCATTCAGGAGGACGTGGGGCCCGGGCTGATTTTCTGGCACCCCAAGGGCGCGATGGTGAACTTCCAGCTCCGCCGCTTCATCGAGGACGTGATCCTCGAGCGCGGCTACCAGCTGGTCTACACGCCGCACCTGACCCGCGAGCAGCTGTTCATCCGGTCGGGACACATCCCCCTCTACGCCGAGAACCAGTTCCCGCCCATGTCGGCGGGCGAGGGCGAGGGCGAGGACGTGCGCTACCGGGTGAAGCCGATGAACTGTCCGATGCACATCCTGGTGTACGCCTCGCAGCAGCGGAGCTACCGCGACCTGCCCATCCGGTTGGCCGAGATCGCCAACGTGTACCGGAACGAGCGATCGGGGACCCTGCACGGGATGCTCCGGGTGCGCGGCCTCTCGATGGACGACGCGCACATCTTCCTGCGTGAAGATCAGATCGAGCCGGAGATCTTCAACCTGCTCGACATCGTGGAGCTGGTGCTGGGCAAGACGTTCGGCCTCGCGTACCGGCTGGATCTCGCCACCCGGCCCCCCGACAAGCTCGGCACCGACGCGATGTGGGACGTGGCGGAGCGCGGGCTCGAAGAGGCGCTCAAGCGCCGGGGGATGCCGTACCGGATGGACGTGGCGGGCGGGGCGTTCTACGGCCCCAAGATCGACGTCAAGTTCAACGACGCGATCGGCCGGGAGTGGCAGGGCGCCACCATCCAGCTCGACTTCCAGCTTCCCGAGCGCTTCCAGCTCGAGTACACCGGAGCCGACAACAAGCCGCACCGGCCGGTGATGATCCATCGCGCCATCTACGGGACGCTCGAGCGCTTCGTCGGATTCCTGATCGAGCACTTCGCGGGCGCGTTCCCGCTGTGGCTCTCGCCGGAACAGGTGCGCGTGCTGCCCATCGCGGGCGCGCAGGTCGAGGCGGCCCGCAAGACGGCGGACGCGCTTCGCGCCGCCGGGCTCCGGGTGTGGCTGGACGACCGGAGCGAGACCCTGAATTACAAGATCCGCGACGCCGAGACCCACAAGGTGCCGTACATGGCGGTGGTGGGGCAGCGGGAGGCGGACGCGGGCGCGGTGGCGATCCGGGCGCGGGGGGAAGGGAAGAAGCAGGTGGTGCTCCCGCTCGGTGAATTCGTCAGCAAGCTGCAAGAAGAGGTTCGCACGCGGGCGCTGGCCTCGTTACTTTGAGGGCGGAGACTCCTATAGATGAATGACCAGACCACTCCCGTCATCCTGAGCGCCTGCCGCACCCCCATCGGGAAGTACCTCGGCGGGCTGGCACCGCTGACGGCGCCCCGCCTGGGCGCCCTGGTGGTGAAGGAGGCCGTCCAGCGGGCCCGGGTGGACGGCGGGGCGGTCGAGGAAGTGATTCTGGGGAACGTGCTCCAGGGCGGCGTGGGGCAGGCGCCGGCCCGTCAGGCCGCCATCCACGCCGGCCTTCCCGGCATCATCCCCGCGCTGACCATCAACAAGGTCTGCGGCTCGGGCCTCAAGGCGGTGATGCTCGCGGCGCAGGCGGTCAAGGCGGGCGACGAGCAGTGCGTCGTCGCGGGCGGCATGGAGTCCATGAGCAACGCGCCGCACTACGTCTATGGGATGCGGGGCGGGGTCAAGGCCGGCGACCAGACGCTCGTGGACGGCATGATCCGCGACGGCCTGTGGGACTCCTTCTCCAATCAGCACATGGGCAACCTGGCCGAGTACACGGCGAAAAAGGCCGGGATTTCCCGGGCCGACCAGGACGCCTTCGCCCTGGCCAGTCACCAGAAGGCCGTGGCCGCCCTGGAAGCGTGCCGGTTCAAGGCGGAGACGGTGGTGGTGGAGATCCCGGGGAAGAAGGGACCGACCGTCGTCGACAAGGACGAGAGTCCCCGGAAGGATACGACGCTCGAAGCGCTCGCGAGCCTGAAGCCCTCGTTCGAGAAGGACGGCTCGGTGACGCCGGGGAACGCGCCCGGCCTGAACGACGGCGCGTCGGCGCTCGTGGTCGCGTCGCTCGCGTTCGCCAAGGCGCACGGGCTGGCGCCCCTCGCCCGCATCACGGCGTACGCCACGGGCGGCGGGGAGCCGAAGGATCTGTTCTTCGCGCCCATCGTGGCCGTGCAGAACCTGATGGCGAAGGCCGGGACGAAGATCTCGGATTACGATCTGATCGAGGCCAACGAGGCGTTCGCCGTGCAGGCCCTGGCCGACGGCCGGGCGCTGGGTTGGGACTGGGACCGGGTGAACGTGAACGGCGGCGCGGTGGCCCTCGGCCACCCCATCGGCGCTTCCGGGGCCCGGGTCCTCACGACGCTGCTCTTCGCTCTCCGCGACCGGAAGAAGACCACCGGCCTCGCGACCCTTTGCCTCGGCGGCGGCAACGCCGTCGCCCTCAGCGTGGAGGTCCTGTGAACGAAGTTTCGTCCGTCGCCGCGCGCTCTCCTTCCCGGCTCGGTGCCCGCGCCGCGGCGGGTCTCCTTGGTGTGGTGTTGATGGCGGTCTCCGCCCACATGGCCATCCCCGTGCCCGGCACGCCCGTGCCGATCACGCTGCAGCCGCTCGGCGTGCTCCTGGTCGGCGGCGCGCTCGGCGCGTCGCTCGGGGCCTCGAGCCTGATCCTCTATCTCCTGCTGGGCGTGGCGGGTCTGCCCGTATTCTCGCCGTACGGAGGCCCGGGCGGCGTGCTGAGCATCATCGGCCCCACGGGTGGATACCTGCTGGCGTTCCCGCTCGCCGCGGCCGCGGTGGGATACATCGCGGGTGACGGCCGCAGCACCCTCCGGGTCGCCGCGGGGGCGCTCGGCGGCATGCTCCTGATCCACCTGGGGGGACTGGCCCAGCTCGCCCTGCTGACGGGGAGCGTGAAGGAAGCCGCGGTCCTCGGGACCTGGCCCTTCCTGCTCGGAGACCTGGGCAAGGTCGTGGCGGCCATCGCCTTGCTCCGGCCCTCCATTCCTTCCCTCCGCGCGCGCCTGTAAGGGCGCGCGTCGCACGTCAGGGGGGCGGACGTTGAGTCAGGCGGCGGTGGTCGGGGCGGGAACGATGGGGAACGGCATCGCCCACGTATTCGCGCAGGCGGGCTGGGCTACGACCATCATCGACGTCTCGCCGGAGGCCCTGCAGAAGGCGCTCGCGACCATCGGCGCCAACCTGGACCGCCAGGTCAAGAAGGGCGCCGTCACGCCGGGGCAGAAGACCCAGACCCTGGGACGCATCAAGACCGAGACCAGCCTCGCCGCGGTGGCGGGCGCCGAGCTCGTGATCGAGGCGGCCACGGAGCATCCCCAGACCAAGTTCGAGATCTTCAAGAGCCTGGACGCGCACGCGTCTCCCGCCGCCATTCTCGGATCGAACACCTCCTCCATTTCCATCACCACCATCGCCGCGCAGACCCGCCGTCCCGCCCAGGTCATCGGCATGCATTTCATGAACCCGGTGCCGGTGATGCAGCTCGTGGAGATCATCCGCGGGCTCGAGACCTCCGACGAGACGACGCGGCGGGTGATGGACGTGTCGAAGGCGCTGGGGAAGACCCCCGTGGAGGTGAACGACGCGCCGGGCTTCGTGTCGAACCGCGTGCTGATGCCGATGATCAACGAGGCCGTGTTCTGCGTGGAGCAGGGCGTCGCCGCACCCGAGGCGATCGACACGGTGATGAAGCTCGGGATGAACCACCCGCTCGGTCCGCTCGCCCTCGCGGACCTGATCGGCCTCGACGTGTGCCTCGCCATCCTCGAGGTCCTGCACCGCGATCTGGGTGAGGACAAGTACCGCCCCGCGCCGCTCCTCCGGAAGATGGTGGCCGCGGGCCGGCTGGGCCGGAAGACCCATCGCGGATTCTATGACTACCGCGGTTGAACACCCCGATCTCGACGAAGCCCGGCGCGAAATCGTCGCCCTGGCGCGCGAGTTCGCGCGGACCCGGATCGAGCCGCACGCCGCGGAGTGGGACCGCACCCATCACTTCGACCGCCCGGTGATCGACGAGCTGGGGAAGCTGGGCTTCCTCGGCATCGCGACTCCCGACACCGAAGACGGCCTGGGCCTCGACACCACGACCTACCTGTTGGCCCTGGAGGAGATCGCCGCGGCGGACGCGAGCATCGCCGTGTCGGTGTCGATCCACTGCGCCATCCCGACGACGATGCTGCTCCGGCACGGCACGCGGGCGCAGAAGGACCGCTGGCTCAAGCCGATGGCGCGGGGGGAGCTGCTCGCGGGCTTCGCGCTGTCCGAGCCGGACGCCGGCTCCGACCCGGCCTCCATGCGGGCTCAGGCCGTGCGGGACGGCGACGGCTGGGTCCTGAACGGCACCAAGGCCTGGGCGACCAACGGCGGGACCGCCGACGTGATGATGATCATGGTCCGCACCGACCGTCCCGAGGCCCGGCGGGGAGCCAAGGGGATTTCGACGTTCATCGTGCCCACGAACGCGCCCGGCTATCGTCCGGCGCGCCCCGAGGACAAGATGGGCCTCCGGGCCTCGAATACCGTCGGGCTCGTCCTCGAGAACCTCCGCCTGCCGGCGGACGCGCTCCTGGGCGAAGAAGGCATGGGCTTCGTGTACGCCATGGAGGGCCTGGTGGCGGGCCGTCTCGGCATCGCGACGCAGGCCGTGGGCATCGCGCGGCGGGCGCTCGAGCATGCGGTGGCCTATTGCGCCGAGCGGCGGCAGTTCGATCAGCCCCTCGAGGCGTTCGAGGCGGTGCAGTTCAAGCTGGCCGACATGGCCACGCGCGTGGCGGCGGCCCGCGGCCTCACGCACGCCGCCGCCGCGCTCAAGGACGCCGGCCGGGACGTGACGGTCCAGGCGAGCATGGCGAAGCTGTTCGCGTCCGAGACGGCCATGTGGGTCACCACGCAGGCGGTCCAGCTCTTCGGCGGCTACGGCTACATGCGCGATTTTCCCGTGGAGAAGCTCTTCCGCGACGCGAAGGTCACCGAGATCTACGAAGGCACCAGCGAAATCCAGCGGCTCATCATCGCCAGGGGGCTTACCCGTCATGACTGATTCCCGCACGCCCGGTCTGTTCCAGGCCATGGGCGAGCACGGCCACGAGCAGGTGAGCTTCTTCTGGGAGCCGTCGACCGGTTACCGCGGCATCATCGCCATCCACGACACCACCCTGGGGCCGGCCCTCGGCGGCACGCGGTTCTGGAACTACGCGTCCGACGCCGAAGCGCTGACGGACGTCCTCCGGCTCTCCCGCGGCATGACCTACAAGGCGGCGGTGGCGGGGCTCAACCTGGGCGGCGGGAAGAGCGTGATCCTGGGGGACAACAAGACGACCAAACGGGAGGCCCTGTTCCGGGCCCACGGCCGCCACGTCCAATCGCTCGGCGGCCGCTACATCACGGCCGAGGACGTCGGGACCTCGACCGCCGACATGGAGTTCATCCGGGCCGAGACCGAGCACGTCACCGGCTTGATCGGCAAGTCGGGGGATCCGTCGCCGGTCACCGCCTACGGCGTGTACCAGGGGATGAAGGCCGCGGCGAAGCATCGCTGGGGCACGGACTCACTCACCGGTAAGACCATCGCCCTGCAGGGCTGCGGCCACGTGGGCTACTATCTCTGCAAGCTGCTGCACGGGGAAGGGGCGAAGCTGGTGGTCACGGACATCGACACCCAGCGGGTGAAGACGGTGGTCCAGGACTTCGGCGCCGCCGCCGTGTCGGCGGACGAGATCTACGCGCAGAAGGCCGATGTGTTCGCGCCCTGCGCGCTGGGGGCGGTGATCAACGACGCCACGATTCCCAAGCTGAAGGTCGCGATCGTGGCCGGGGCCGCGAACAACGTGCTGGCCGAGGACCGCCACGGGGACGAGCTGGAACGGAAGGGGATCGCCTACGCGCCGGACTACGTCATCAACGGCGGCGGGTTGATCAACGTGAACGCCGAGCTCCACGGGTGGAGCATGGAGCGGGCGCGGGCGAAGGCGGGCGAGATCTACGACACCATCCTCCGGGTGTACGAAATCGCCGGCGAGGAGAAGATTCCGTCGTACCGCGCCGCCGACCGGCTGGCGCAGCAGCGGATCGACGCCATCGCGAAGGTGAGGCAGAACTTTGTCTGAGAAGATCTGGATCGGGGCCGATCACGCGGGGTTCGCGCTGAAGCAGACCCTGGTGGCGGAGCTCAGGCGGATGGGGTACGAGCCGGTGGACGCGGGGCCCTCGACGCTCGATCCGGCCGACGATTTTCCCGATTACGGGAAGCCCGTGGCCGAGGCGGTGAGCGACGGCACCGCGGCCCGGGGGGTGCTGACCTGCGGCACCGGTCTGGGCATGTCGTACGTCGCGAACCGCTATCCGCAGGTCCGGGCCGCCGTGGTGTGGACGCCGGAGATCGCGGCGCTCTCCCGCAAGCACAACGACGCCAACATCCTCGTGCTCCCGGCCCGCTTCACCAGCGAGCAGCAGGCGCTCGAGATCCTGCGCACGTTCCTCGAGACGCCGTTCGAGGGCGGGCGGCACGAGCGGCGGGTGGAGAAGATCGAGCGTGAGTGACCGCCGGTCGCCCCTCCGCGAGGTCGATCCCCGGATCGCCGATCTGGTCCGGCGCGAGACCGACCGCCAGGAGCACGGCCTCGAGCTGATCGCCAGCGAGAACTTCGTCTCCGTCGCGGTGCTCGAGGCGATGGGAACGACGCTCAACAACAAGTACGCGGAAGGGCTCCCCAGGAAGCGGTACTACGGGGGCTGCGAAGTCGTGGACGAGGTGGAGCAGCTCGCCATCGACCGGGCCAAGCAGCTCTTCGGCGCCGAGCACGCCAACGTCCAGCCGCACTCCGGAGCGCAGGCCAACATGGCCGCGTACCTGGCCGTGATGAAGGCGGGGGAGACCCTGATGGGGCTCGCCCTCCCGCACGGCGGCCATCTGACCCACGGTGCGACGGTGAACTTCTCGGGATCGCTGTTCCGGTCGGTCCAGTACGGCGTGAAGGAAGACACCGGCCGCGTGGACTATGACCAGGTGCGGGACCTGGCGCGGCGGGAGCGGCCCAAGGTGCTCGTGGCGGGGGGCAGCGCGTACGCCAGGATCTTCGACTTCCCGGTGATGCGCGCCATCGCGGACGAAGTGGGCGCCACGTTCCTGGTGGACATGTCGCACTTCGCGGGGCTCGTCGCCGCCGGCGTGCACCCGTCGCCGGTGCCGCACGCGCAGATCGTCACCACCACGACGCACAAGACGCTCCGGGGCCCGCGCGGCGGGATGATCCTCTGCCGGCAGGACCTCGCGAAGGCGGTGGACAAGTGGGTCTTTCCCGGCACGCAGGGCGGGCCGCTCGAGCACGTCATCGCGGCCAAGGCCGTGGCGCTGGGCGAGGCGCTCGCGCCCTCCTTCCGCGACTACGCGGCGCAGGTGGTCCGGAACGCCCAGGCGCTCGCCGCCGCCCTGATCGCGCGCGGCTACGCCATCGTGTCCGGGGGCACCGACACCCATCTGATGCTGGTGGACCTCCGCACCAAGAACCTCACCGGCAAAGAGGCCGAGCAGCTGCTGGACCGGGCGGGGATCACGGTGAACAAGAACACCATCCCGGGCGACCCGCAGTCGCCCTTCGTGACCAGCGGGATCCGCCTGGGCACGCCCGCCGTGACGACCCGGGGCTTCAAGGAGCCCGAGTTCGGCGTGGTGGCGGAGCTGATCGACACCGCGCTGACCGGAAAGGACGACGCGACGCTGGCCCGCGTCCGCGCCCGGGTCCGTGAGCTGACCGATGCCTTCCCGCTGTACGCCGCTCCTCGGAGCGCGCCCGCCCGTGTCTGAGCCCGCCGGCACCCCGGAGCCCGCGCCGGCCGCGCGCGGCGAATCGGGAACGCTCGACGCCGCGTTCGCGCGCATCCGCGCCCACGACGGCACCTACCACGAGCGCGCGTACCTGTTCGTGCTGGCGGCGCTCGAGTTCGCGCAGGGGCGGCTGCCGGCGCGGCGGCACTTGACGGGAAACGAGCTGGCGTGGGCGTGCCGCGACTTCGCGCTGGAGCAGTTCGGGCTCCTCGCCGGCGAGGTGCTGGCCTTCTGGGGGATACGGAGCACGGCGGATTTCGGCCGCATCGTGTTCCTGCTGATCGACGTGGGGCTCCTGGCGCGGCAGCCGTCGGACCGCCTGGAGGATTTCGATCAGGTCTACGACTTCGCCGACGCCCTGCGCGCCGGGTACGGGTGGCCGGGGTTGGGAGGCGCATCGTAAGCGCCGTGCGCGCGCCCGCGGTGAGCGGCCGCTTCTACCCCGGTTCTCGGGCGGAGCTGGAGCGCACTCTCCGCGACCTCTTCGAGCCGTTGCGTCCCTTCACACATCCCGCCGCCGCGCGGGCCCTCATCGTCCCCCACGCCGGCTACTTGTACTCCGGCGTCACGGCGGCTCACGCCTTCGCCCGGGTCCGCATTCCACCGCTCGTCGTGGTCGTCGCTCCCAACCACACCGGACAAGGCCGCGCTCCCGGCGGCGCGTCCCTGTGGGAGGCCGGCGCCTTTCAGACCCCGCTCGGCGACGTCGTCGTGGATGAGCCCCTCGCCGGCGCGCTGCTCCGGGCGTGCCCGCTGGTGGCGCCCGATCATCTGGCCCACCAGGACGAGCACGCCGTCGAAGTGGAGCTGCCGTTTCTCCAGTACCTGGCGCCCGAGACCCGCATCGTGCCCCTGGTTCTCGCGTGGGACGACTGGGATGCCTCGCGCACCCTGGGGGATGCCCTGGCCCGGGTGGTGCAGGCGGCCGCCGGCCCGGTCCTCCTGATCGCCTCCAGTGACCTGTCGCACTACGAGCCGGCGAACAGCGCCGAGCTGAAGGACGCGCAGGCGCTGGCGGCCGTGCAGCAGCTGGACGGCGAGCTGCTCCTCGAACGGTGCCGCCGCGAGGGCATCACGATGTGCGGCCGGGCCCCCGTCGCCACCGTGCTCGCCGCGGCCCGCGCCCTCGGCGCTACCCGCGCCGACGTGGTGGACTACCGGCACTCCGGCTGGGTGACCGGCGACGAGAGCTCGGTGGTGGGCTATGCCGGCGTGGTGATCTCGTGAACCCCATCCCCGTCCTCTCCGCTCCGGAAGCGGCGCTGTGGGACCGCCTGGCCCGCACGCAGCACCGCATCCCGAGCCGCGTGCTGATGGAGTCCGCGGGGCGCGCCGTGGCCGAGATCGCCCTGCGGGAATTTCCCGACATCATCCGCCGGGGGGCTCTGCTGGCGGTCGGCGCGGGCAACAACGGCGGCGACGGGTGGGTCACGGCGCGGGCCCTGCACGCGGCCGGCGTGCCGGTCTGGGTGGCGGGGCTCGATCCCAAGACGGACGACGGCGTGGACAACCGTGCCCTCGCGCGACTGGACGGCGTGCCGGAGGTGACCGCCGGCGAGCCGTGGCCCGCCACGGCGCTCGTCGTCGACGCCCTCCTGGGCACCGGCGCCACCGGGCCCGCGCGCGGAGAAGTGGGAGCGCTCGCCCAGCAGGTGGCGGCGTACGGCGGCCCGGTGCTGGCCGTCGACGGGCCGACCGGGCTCGATCTCTCGACCGGCGACGCGCACGGCCCCATCCGGGCCGCCGTGACCGTGACGTTCGGCGGCCCGCGGCGCGGCCACCTTCTGGCCCGCGAGTGGTGCGGGAAGATCGTCGTGGTGGATATCGGCTTCCCGCCCGCCGACCCCGCCTGGCCCGTCCTGGTCACCGACCGCTGGGCCGGCGCGCGCCTGCCGCCCCTCGAGCCCCGGATGCACAAGGGAGACCGCGGCCGGGTCACGGTCGTGGGTGGCGCCGCCGGGATGTCGGGCGCCGCGCTTCACGCGGCCCGCGCCGCGCTGGCGGCGGGCGCCGGCCTGGTGAAGCTCGTCGCCGGGCCGGAGACCGTGGCGGCCGCGCGGGCCAGCCTCCCGGACGTCCTCACGATCGAGTCCCTCCTGTCGGACCGGCTCGAGCCCAAGGCGGCCGAGGCGGTGGAGTGGGGGGACGCGCTGGTGATCGGGCCGGGCCTGGGCCGCGAGCCCGGGCGCCGCGGCGCGCTCCACTCGGCGCTCGCCTGCCGGCCCGTGCCCACCGTGGTGGACGCCGACGCGCTCGTGCTGTGGGATGGCCAGGGCGCGGGCGACCGGCCGCTCGTCTTCACGCCGCACCTCGGCGAGTTCCGCGCGGCCCTGGGCGACCAGCTCGCGGATGAAGTCGCGAACGACCGCTGGACCGCGGCCGATCGCGCCGCGCAGCAGCTCTCGGGGACGGTGCTCCTCAAGGGAGTGCCGACGGTGATCGCCGCGGTTCGCGGACCCGCGCACGTGGTGGCGAGCGGCAACCCCGGGCTCGCCACCGGCGGATCGGGGGATCTTCTGGCCGGATTCATCGGCGCGTTCCTGGCGCGCGGCACGGCGCCGCCGGAGGCGGCGGCGCTGGGGGCGCACGCGCTGGGACGCGCGGCGGAGCAGGGCGCCCGCGACTGGACGGCACGATCACTGCGGCCCGCGGATGTCCTGGCGTCGCTGCCGGCCGTCTGGCGCGCCTGGCGCGACGTGACGCCGGCGGGGCCACCCACGCTCGCGGTGCTCGACGCTCCGGAGACGGCGTGAAGCGGGTCCTGCCGGCCCTCGCCCTGCTCACGGCCCTGCCGTCGGGATTCTGGCGTCCGGGCGACCGCGTCCTGCTCTCGGACTTTTCGGTGATCACGGCGGTGGCCGCGTCGCCGTTCATGGTGTACGCCGCGACGCAGAACGGACTGCTCATCTATGATCGCGGCGCCGATCACTGGGCGCTGCCCCAGACCTTCCTGGACGGGTATCCGACGGCGCCGGTGCGCCTCGCCGTCGCTGATCCCGTGGGAAACGGCGTCTGGCTGGGGACGGCGGACGGCTGGGCCCACTACAGCCAGGATCTGAATCAGTGGGACGGCGGGATCGTCCCGGGCGGCGTCCGGGACGCCTTTCTCGACTCGCAGGATCCCACGAGCGGACTCTACGTGCTCGGCGCCACCGGCTGGGGTCTCATTCCGCGGGGCGGCCTCATCGCCACGCCGGTGCGCATGCTGCCGCCTTCCAACCGGCGCGTCGGCCCCCTGGCTCTGGGCGCCGCGCTGGCCCGGGCCCCGGTGGTGAGCGCGATGCGGGCGCGGCTCCTCACCGACTCCCGGCTGCGGATCTACCAGTTCACGGCCGCGGCCCAGTCGCCCGACCGTCCCGACGAGCTGTTCCTCGGGACCACGGGGATGGGCCTCCTGCGGGTGAACGCCGCGAGCGGGGAGGGCGGGCCGCTGCCGTTCGGACTCCCGAACACCGGGGCCGCGGTCGTGGCGGCGGGGCCCGGCGGAGTCTGGACCGTCGGTTCCGCCCGCGCCGCCGAACGGCGCGGCGTGACCTGGGTGCCGGATGATCTCTCGCGCTTCACGCTCGACGAAAACGCGTTGGGCCGGGGCACCTCGGTGCTCCTCGCGCGACGGCTCCTGTACGCGGATCAGACCCTCTGGCTCGCCACCGACCACGGCGTCTATCAGATCCCGACGGGCGGAGAGACCACCGGGCGAGTCCTCGATCTGGGCGCCGGCCTTCCCGGCGAGAACGCGCTGTCGCTCGCCCGGGCTCCGGACGGCGTGTGGGTCGGGACGACGCAGGGCCTCGCGGTGATCACCAACGCCGGATCGGTGGTGCGGATGCCGGGATACGACCGCCCCGTCCCGGCGATGGTGGCACAGCGGGAAAGCGTCTGGGTCGGAACCGCGGACGGCCTCGGTCTGATCGAGCCGGGCGCGCAGTCGCCGACGGTCCCGCCGGCGCTCGCGGCGCAGCCGTCGTTGCGGGCGCCGATCACCGCCGTCACCAACGCCCACGACACCATCGTCGCCGCCACCGCGGACCAGCTCGGCTGGCGTGATCCGGCGACCGGGAGCTGGACCGTGCTCCGGCCCCGCGCGCCCGTCGGCACGATCACCGCGCTCGCGCCCGATGCCGGAGGGGTGTGGATCGGGGGGACGGCGGGCGTGGTGTTCTGGGACATCGGGCGCCAGACGTTCCACGGACTTTCCGTGCCGGGCGACATCCCCGCCGCCGTCCGGGATCTCACGGTCGAAGGGGATTACCTCTGGGTGGCGAGCGACGCGGGGCTCTTGCGATTCTCCCGCGACGCGGCGCTCCACCGGTGACCCTGACGCTCGGGCCCGGCCCGGAATTCGACCGGATCCGGGCCATCGCGGCACGTCTCGGGCCTCTCGCGGCGGGGCTGGGGGACGATGCCGCGGTGATCCCGATGGGCGACACCAATCTCGTCGCGAGCATCGACTGT
>DATJQI010000039.1:0-58678 GCA_035505915.1 Gemmatimonadales bacterium
GGACTGACCCCCACGACCCCCGAATCGGCCGGCGCGATTCGTCCGACCCGGGACGAACGGTGCTCGGCGCGCGCCGAGCGGTGACCGGCGCCGCGTGCCGAGCCACGGGCGGCCGCCGCCCTTGAAAACCGAAACCCGCCCAATCAGCATTGCGTAGGCCGCCTCGTCCGTCGACCCCAACAGCCCCGCGAGCAGAGGAGCACCGCCGATGCTTCCCGTGTTGTGCGTGCTGGCGCTGAGCACTCCTGCCGCCCGCCCCGGCCGCCTCGAGGGCCCGGCCGTCGTCGGTCCCTACTCGGGACTCGCCGGCCACGTCGCGGTCACCACGCCACGCATCGACGCGTCGGTCGCGATCGACGGCAACCTCGACGAAGCCCCGTGGCAGCGCGCGGCCCTGCTCACCGGATTCTCCGAGTACGCACCGGTGGACGGCCGGCCCGCGGAGGACTCCACTGAAGTGCTGGTATGGTACTCCGCCACCGCCATCTACTTCGGCATCCGCGCCTTCGAGCCGCACGGCCCGGTGCACGCCACGCTGGCCACCCGGGACCACATCGCCGCCGACGACGGGATCGAGATTCTCCTCGACACCTTCAACGATCACCGCCAGGCCATCGCCTTCGGGGTCAATCCGCTGGGCGTCCAGTCGGACGGGACGCTGAACGAGACGCACGCGGGCACCAGCGACACGGTCGACCTCTCCACGGACTTCGTGTTCCAGTCGAAGGGTCACCTGACCGACTACGGCTACGAGGTCGAGATCCGGATTCCGTTCAAGAGCATTCGCTATCAGCCGACGGCGACCCAGGCCTGGGGCCTCCAGATCATCCGTACGGTTCAGCACTCGGGCCACGTTCAGACCTGGACCCCCGCCCGGCGGCGCGCCGCGTCGTTCCTGGCGCAATCCGGGACCCTCGAGGGCCTCACCGACCTGCATCGGGACCTCGTCCTCGACCTGAACCCCGAGGTGACCGGCAAGGTCGATGGCGCGCCCTCGGGACCAGGCTGGTCCTACCACCACCTCAACCCCGACCTCGGCGGCAACGTGCGCTGGGGAATCACCAACAACCTGACGCTCACGGGGACGGTGAACCCGGACTTCTCCCAAATCGAAGCCGACGCCAGCCAGCTGGTCTTCGATCCCCGCGACGCGCTGTTCTTTCCCGAGAAGCGCCCGTTCTTTCTGGAAGGCCTGGAGCAGTTCCAGACGCCGAACAACCTCGTGTACACCCGGGCCCTGGTGCAGCCGGTGGGCGCGGTGAAGGTGACGGGGAAAGTCGGCGACGTCGGCATCGGCTTCCTGTCGGGCGCCGACGCGCGGGCGTTCTCGGCCACCGGCACCGACAATCCCATCTACAACATCCTGCGCGCCCGGACCGACCTGGGCGGGCAGTCCACGGTCGGGATCGTCTATACGGACAAGCAGGACGGCTCCGACTGGAATCGCGTCGCGGGGGCGGACGCCCGGGTGGCGTTCGGCGGGATCTACACGCTGGGACTGCAGGCCGTCGAGAGCTTCACGCGGACGGCCGGAATCACGGTGCAAGGTCCGCTGTGGCAGGCGGCGCTGACCCGCTCGGGCCGGCAGTTCGGGTTCACCTACTCGCTGGCGGGGATCCACCCCGACTTCTTCGATCAGTCCGGGTTCGTCGCCCGCAACGGCATCGCCGTGGGCCAGATGGACCACAGCATCACGTTCTACGGCGCCCCGGGCGCGGCCGTCGAGAGCTGGACCGGCGACATCCTGCTGTTCGGGCGGTGGCTCTACCCGCACTTCCAGGCCGGCGGCGCCCCCGACGACCGGGAGATCCACTTCAACACCAACACCGTCATCAAGGGATGGAACGTCGCCACGGGACTCTTCTTCGAGCGGTTCGGGTACGACCCGTCTCTCTACGCGAACTACGCCATTCAGCGGACCGTGGGGGGCGTCACGGACACCGTGCCGTTCGTCGGCACGCCGGGCATCCGCAACCTCGACATCCTGGTGCAGTTCACCACGCCGCAGTTCCGGCGCTTCGACGCGAATCTGTTGTTCCTGCCGGCGATCCAGGACGAGAACTTCTACGAGTGGTCCCCGGCGCGGATCCTCATCCTGCAGGCCGGCGTCGACTGGCGGCCGAACGACCGGATCCGCATCGGCGGCACCTATCTCCACCAGGAGTACTGGCGCCGGTCGGACGGCTCGCTCGTCGCCCGGCAGATGATCCCGCGCCTCAAGATCGAGTACCAGGTGTCGCGGCCCCTCTTCCTGCGCGTCGTGGGCCAGTACGTCTCGACGTTCCAGGACTCGCTCCGGGACGACTCGCGGACCAACGATCCGATCCTCATCAAGGATCCGACGACCGGGATCTACGAGCGCGCCACCGCCGTCACGAGCAACGGACTCCGGGTGGACTGGCTCCTGGCTTTCACGCCGTCCCCGGGCACCGTGGTGTACGCGGGGTACGGCTCGAGTCTCACCGACGACGCGACCTTCGCGTTCCGCGGGCTCCAGCGGACCACCGACGGATTCTTCGCGAAGGTCACCTACCTCTTCCGCCTCTAACGAACGAGCCCTCCGAGATTCGGAGGGCTCGCCGGGTCATTGGCCGGGGCCGCCGCCCATGCCGCCGGGGGGCCGCTGGCGGAGCACCCGCGGCGGCGGTGCCGCGTCGAGCTTCGCGGCCTGATCGGCCGTCAGCTTGCCGCGGATTTCCTTCACCAGCGCGTCCTCCTGGTCCTGCAGGGGCTGCAGCAGCCCACGGGCCGCCTGCATCGCGGCGCGGAAGTCCCCGCCCCCCTGCATGGTCGACCGCAGGGAGTCGCGGATGGCCTGCGCCCGCATCAGGACGGCGTTGATGCTGTCGTACTGCGGCTTGATCTGCGTCTTCTCGGCGTCGGTCAAGGACAGCGCCTGCCCCACCGAGTCCATGGTACTCCAGTGATTCGGGGGCGGCTGCATCCGCATCCCCCCCATCCCACCCATCCCGCCCATCCCGCCGGACCCGCCGGTCTGGGCCGCGAGCGCCGCGGTTCCGCCTACGAGCAGGGCGACGGCCAGAAACGTCTTGCGCATCGGTTGCTCCTCCCGGGGCGCCGACATGGCGCCACGATCCCCATACGCGCCGGGGGTCGCAGAAGCTGACGTTTCGCCTTGACACCCCCCGTACCCGCCGCCATGACTAGGTCGACGCTTTTCCGTCATCCCACCAGGAGGTCCTCCATGAACGCTCTCTCCGGCACGCTTGGGATTCTCGCGACGCTGGCCGCCCTCGCAGGCCCGGGCCCACTCGCCGCGCAAACCGCGCCACCCCCGTCGGCCGCCATGCTCCGCCGCCTTGCGGAGGCCGTCGATGCGCAGCGGGACGGCCAGCGCGTGTGGGTAGTGATCGATACCGCCGCCCCGTTCAGCGTGCACGGCGTGTTCCATGTGGCGGACGAAGCGGCTCTGGTGGGACGCCGCGCGCATGCAGCCGTCATGGGACCGTTCGTCCAACCGCCCGACTCCGGCCTGTCGACGCCCCTGATGGCCATCCTCCCCTGCCCCGGCCGGCATGACAATCTGTCGCACTGCCCCGACACGACCCTCTCGGCCCGCGTAGGCGCGCTCTCCATCCCCGTCCAGAACGTGGATAGCATCTCGATCTCGATCTTCGGCCGCACGCCCGGCGGCACAATTCACCAGACCTTCAAGCCGGAAGAGCTCGACGCCCTGTTCCTCACCCTCTCGGCGATCGACAAGTTCGTCATTCCGTACTACACACGGCTGTACGGCCCGATGTACGCGGCTCAAATGCGAGCGGCCTATGTCCACCAATTGACGGGAGCGCACTGAGGCGCCCGGCTCGCGCCTAGGGAGCGGCTCGGACGAGGGCCTGAAAACGGGGATCGGTCCGGAGCGCAGCCCACCAGAGGTGCTGCGCGGCACTGGCCCGGGCCTGGGGGTTGGCGTCGAGGTAGTGACCGAGAAGTCGGAGTGCTTCCTCGCGCTCTCCCAGGAGTAATCGGACGTACGCCTCTGCATAGGACATGTCGGTCGCGACGTAGGGATCAGTCACCGCCGCCCGGGCGGCGCGCACCACCCCGAGCGCGCTGTCACGGAGTCCGGACCGCGCGATGACGGCAGCGACCATCATCGCGCGGTCGGCCACGAGCACCGGACCGGAATCCACTCGATCAGCCTCCGCCGCGGCCCGCCACGCGGCGGCAATGTCCGTCGAGCCCGCACCGGCCCATCCCAGGATTCGAAGCTCGCAGTCCACAAAGTTCGGCCGGGTGGGAAAGCGCCTCACACCTCTGGCGCACCAAGTGCGGGCATCGTCCCAGTGCCCCAGTGTGAGGGCGCTAAAAAACAGCTCGGCCATCACCCTCGGCGCCTGGTCCAAGTAAGCGTCGGCTCGGAGGGCCGACTGGGCCGCGTCGTCGGCGTCGGACAACCGCCCCTCCTGCCGATACAGCTCGCTGAGCGTGAACCACGCCACCGCGCGCCCTGAGTCGCCCGCGACCGCGTTTTGCAGGTCCCGTTGGGATTGCGTCAGCAGGCTGTCGGTGGCCGGCCGGCCGAAATACGACCACAGCGTGTAGCGCAGACGGCCCCGGATTTCCAACGCCTCGGGCGCGTCCGGGTGCGTCCGCAGCGCGCCGTCCGTCAGGGCCACACCTCGACCGATTTCCGCGGCGAACGCCATCGCGGCGGGCGAATCGCTGCGAAGCAATTCGCCCGACTTCCCCGCGGACATCGCCTCGTCCCACCGGAGAACCGCCCGCGTGAACGCCAGCTTCGCCCGAGCCACGGGTGGTACGGGCCACGCGCGGTCCTGTCGCCCCGCCTCGGCCAGGAGCGAGTCCGCGCGGTTCAACGTCGACCACGCTGCGGCACCCTCTCCTCGGCGCAGTTGGGAGGCGGCGAGGTCAGGCAGGGGCTCGGCCTGTTGCACCAAACGCCAGGCGAAGGCGCTGGTGGTCCCCTCCCGCTCGTGCGCCACCCGTACCTCGCGGCCCAGAGCCTGGCGCAACATGTCGGCCACGTCGTCCACGACGGTGTCGCGGAGCGCGAGCAGGTCACCCCAGGGCCGCTCCACCGTCTGGCTCTGTTTCTGCTCCCCGGTTCGCGGATCGACCAGCTGGACGGTGGCCTGGAGGCGGTCGCCGGACCGGGTGACGGTGCCGGTGACCACGCTGCCCACGTCCAAGGCACGGGCGATGCTATCCAGGGGCGTCACGGTGCCTTGCAGGTGACGCACACCGGCGGCCGACGTGACGTGAAGCTCGCTGACGCCCCCCAGCCGATCGATGATCGCTTCGGTCAGTCCGCTCGCGACTTCGGGCACCGCCTGCCCGGGCACCGACCGATCCTGGAAGTAGAGCACCGCCACATGCGTGGGGTCGAGCGGCGGAGTCACCGGCCGACGCAGGTTCGGCCGTACCACCACGACGGCCGCGACGAGCACGACGAGCGCGCCACCCGCGACCAACTTCCGCCGCGTCGCGCCCCGGAGGGGTTGTCGTCCCCCCCCCAACGCGGCCGCGAACGCCCCGGCCGTCGTGAACCGGTCCTCGGGAGCCTTGGCGAGCGCGCGCTCCAAGGCCGCCGCGACGCCCGCGGACACGCCGGGCACGATCTTCCGGATCGCTTCGACCGGCGTCCCCACATGCTGCGCCATCACCCGCCGCGGATCACCCCCGAACGGCGTGCGTCCGGTCAGGGCCTCGAAGAGCACACACCCCAGCGAATAGAGGTCGCTCCGCCCGTCGACGGCCGACTCGCCGGCCGCCTGCTCCGGACTCATGTACTCGGGCGTTCCCAGCGCAAACCCGGCCGTGGTGATCCGGCTGCCCGCGACACTGAGGGCCCGCGCGATCCCGAAATCGGTGACGACCGCATGCCCGGCCTCGAGCAGAATGTTCTCGGGCTTGATGTCCCGGTGCACCACGCCTTGCCGGTGAGCGTAGTCCAGCGCGTCCGCCACCTCGCGCGTCAGCGCCACGGCGGCCGCCGGGTCGAGCCGGTGCTCCCGATCGAGGCGGGCGCGCAGCGTCTCCCCTTCCACATAGGGCATCACGTAGTAGAGGAGGCCGCCGGCTTCCCCGGAGTCGTGGAGCGGGACGATGTGGGGATGGGCGAGCCGGGCGGCGAGGCTGATTTCCCGCAGGAACCGCTCCGGCCCGAGGCTCGTCGAGACTTCGGGCCGCAGGACCTTCACCGCCACCAGGCGGTCGTGCTTGACGTCCCGGGCCAGGTACACGACGGCCATCCCGCCGCGCCCCAGCTCGCGCTCGACGGTGTAGCGCCCCGCGAGTGCGGCGCGCAGGCGGCCCGCCAGACTGACGTCCACGGCGCCAAGCATAGACCCGGCCTCTCGGGCCAGCCAGCCAGCGGCCGCGCCGCTCCCAACCCCTTGGCTTTGCGATGGTTGGCGGCTATCTTGCTCGGCTCGAAATGGCGGACCTGACCTTCTCCCGAAGCCAGCTCCTGCTGCTCGCGGGCACGGCCAACCGGCCGCTCGCCGAGGAGATGGCTCAGCATTTGGGTCAACCGCTGTGCGCCGTGACCATCCGGCGCTTCGCGGACGGCGAGATCTTCGTCAAGATCGACGAGAACGTGCGCGGGCGGGACGTCTTCATCATCCAGCCCACCAATCCGCCCGCCGAGAACTATCTGGAGCTCCTGCTCCTGATCGACGCGGCGCGGCGGGCGAGCGCGGCGCGGGTGACGGCGGTCCTGCCCTACTTCGGGTACGCGCGGCAGGACCGGAAGGATCAGCCCCGGGTGGCCATCAGCGCGAAGCTGATGGCGAACCTGATCAGCCACGCGGGCGCGGACCGGGTGCTGGGAATGGATTTCCATTCCCACCAGGTGCAGGGGTTCTTCGACCTGCCGGTGGATCACCTGTACTCGGCGCCGGTGTTCGTGGCCCACTTCCGCACCAAGGATCTCCGGGATCCGGTGGTCGTGGCGCCGGACGTGGGCTCGGCCAAGATGGCGCGGGGCTACGCCAAGCGGCTGAACGCGTCGCTCGCGATCATCGACAAGCGGCGCCCGTCGGCGAATGTGGCGGAAGTGGTGAACGTGGTCGGCGAGGTCGAGGGCATGGACTGCCTCATCCCCGACGACATGATCGATACGGCGGGCACCATCACCGAGGCCGCGGCGGCGCTGAAGCGGCTGGGAGCCAAGCGGGTCTTCGCCTTCGCGACCCACGCGCTGCTCTCGGGTCCGGCGGTGGAGCGGCTGCGGGCCTCGCCGATCGAAGAAGTGACGGTGACGAACACCATCCAGCTGAAGCCGGAGCGGATGTTCGAGAAGCTCAAGGTGCTGTCCGTCGGGCCGATCCTGGCCAAGGCGATCAGCTACGAACACTCGAATCAGTCGGTCAGTTCTCTTTTCGACTAAGGCAGGAGTCGCATGGCACAGATCGTCAGCATCGAAGCGCAGACCCGCCAGCGCACCGGCAAAGGCGCGGCCCGGCAGAGCCGGTTCGCGAAGAAGGTGCCGGCGGTGATCTACGGGCACGGCCGCGCCGCCCAGAACCTCACGGTGGACGCCCCCGCCCTCGAGAAGGCGCTGAAGGGCGTCGAGCCCGAAAGCACGCTCATCGAGATCACGGTGGACGGCAAGAAGGCCAAGGCGCTCATCCGCGAGATCCAGCGCCACCCCATCCGCCCCGACATCATCCACGTGGACTTCTACGAGATCCACGCGGACGAGAAGGTGAAGCTGAAGGTCCCGGTGCACCTCGTCGGCACGCCCGACGGCGTGCGCAACGCGGGCGGCGTGCTGGACCAGGTGACCCGCGAAGTCGAAATCGAAGTGCTGCCCGAGCACATTCCCGACCGGGTGGAGCTGGACGTCACCGCCCTCACCATCGGACACACGCTGCACGTACGGGATCTGAACATCCCGAACGCGGTCATCCTGACCCACGCCGACCTCACCATCGCGACCGTGGTCCCCCCGCGCGCCGAGGAAGTCGCGGCGCCGACCGCCGAAGCCGTGGCCGAAGTGGCCGAGCCCGAGCTCATCCGCAAGGAGCGCGAGGAAGAAGGCGAAGAGGGCGAGGAGGGCAAGCCGGCCGCCGAGGGCAAGGGCGAAGCCAAGCCCAAGGGCGAGGCCAAGCCCAAGGGCGGCAAAGAGGGATAGGTCCTGCGCGCCGTCGTCGGCCTGGGAAATCCGGGCGAGGAATATCAGGCGACGCGCCACAACGCTGGGTTCTGGCTGGCCGACGCGCTCATCGCGCGGTGGGGGCTTCCCCCCTTCCGTCGTGGTGAGCGCGCCCGCGTTTCGGAAGGGGAGGCCGAGGGAACGCCCGTGCGGGTCCTGAAGCCCACCACCTACATGAACCGGAGCGGCGCGGCGCTCGTGTCCCTGCGCGCGGATCCGGCCTTCAATCCCGCCACCGATCTCCTGGTCCTGGTCGACGATTTCCAGATCCCCAGCGGCACGTTCCGCCTCCGGAAAGAAGGCTCCGCGGGCGGGCACAACGGCCTGAAGAGCATCGAGGGCGCCCTGCAGTCGCAAGCCTACGCGCGGCTGCGGATCGGCGTCGGCCCCCTGCCCGAAGGCGTCGGCGACTGGGCCGACTACGTCCTCGCGCCCATCGATGAGGAGCAGAAGCGACAGGTCGAAGAGAGCATGCCGAAGATGATCGAGGCGGTGGAGCGCTGGCTCAAAGGCGAGCCCCCGCCGGCATGAACCTCGTTCCCTGGTTTCCGGAGATCGCGGTGGCGGCGGGAGCCCTGGCGCTGGCGCCCGGGCTCTGGACCCTGCGCCGCATCCCGAGCCGGGCCCGCGCCGTCCACCTCGCCGTCCCCGCGGCCCTGATCCTCGCCGCGGCGGTCGTTCTCGATCTCCTGGTGAGCGAGCGGACCGGCGCCGCCCTGGCGTTGGGCGGCGTCACCGCGCTCCTGATCGCCGTCCTGGCCTCGACCGGACTCTCCGCTCCCACGCTCGGTCTCGCCTCCTGGGGCGCGGCCCTGCTGGGCCTCGGCGCCCTGTTCGAGATCTTCGGCGGCGCGGCCGGAATGGACGACGGCGGTTGGAAGCTCTTCGCCCAGCTCGCCGCGGCCTTCGCCCTCGGCTCGGCGCTCGTGACCGCCGTGCGCCCGCCCGACGGGCCGGCGCCCGACGCCGCGGACGCCGGCATCTTCGGAACGACGGGCGCCGTCGTCATCGCGTCGGCGACGCCGTTCGTCGCGAACCGGGTCGACGGGGCGGCGCTCCCGATGCTCATCGCCGTAGCCGGCGTGCTGCCGCCGCTCATCGCGCTCGTCGCCCGGCCGTCGGTGAAGATCGGCGTCGGGGTCGGAGCCGCCGTCGTCGCCCTCGTCGTCGCGGGGGCGGCGGCGGGCCTCGACCCGGTCGCGCTGGCCCGCGACGAGGGTCCCACTCCTCCGTGGGCGCCTCTCGCCGCGGCCCTCACGGGCATCGCGCTGGGCGTGGGCGCGGCACTGATCTCCGACAAGCGCTGGGCGCTCGCCGTCCTCGTCGCGTCCCTCCTGCCCTTCCACGCGCTCGGTCCCTACGGGACGGCGCTGGGCGGCGCCGGAGTGATGGCGGGGGTCGGGCCGCTCCACCGGCCGTCGGTCGCCACGACCTTCCTGACCGCCGTCGCTCTGCTCGCGGCCTCTCACGCCAATTCGCCGCTGGCGACCCCCACCCACGCCCGGGGCTGGATCGTCGCGGCGCTGGGAGCGATGGTCGTGGCCGCGCTGGGGGTCCTCGGGAAAGGATCCCGGATCGCGCTGCTCCGCGTGGTGTTGCTGGAATGGATCGTGATCGCTCCCTTCGTGGGCTCCTGAGGACTCGTCATGCTTCGCCTGGGTATCGTTGGACTGCCTAACGTCGGCAAATCGACGCTCTTCAACGCGCTGACGTCGTCGAAGGCGGCCGCGGCCGAGAACTATCCGTTCTGTACCGTGGACCCCAACGTCGGCGTCGTCGAAGTCCCGGACCCGAGGCTCGAGGAGCTGAACCGGATCGTCCGGCCCAAGAAGAAAGTTCCGGCGGTGGTCGAGTTCGTCGACATCGCGGGTCTGGTGAAGGGCGCCAGCCAGGGCGAGGGCCTCGGGAACCAGTTTCTGTCGCACATCCGGGAGGTGGACGCCGTCGTCCACGTGATCCGGTGTTTCGAGGATCCCGACGTCGTGCATGTCATGGGCCCGGTCGATCCGGTCCGCGATCACGACGTCATTGCGGCCGAGCTCGCGCTCGCGGATGTGGCCGTGATCGACCGGCGGGTGGAGAAGGCCCGCAAATCGGCGAAGGCCGGCGACAAGGACGCGCAGGCCGAAATGGCGCTCCTCGAGCGCGTGACGGCGGAGCTGAACGCCGGGCGGGGCGCCCGCGCGGCGGCGGCGAATCCCCAGGAGCTGGCGGCCCTCCGCGGCATGGGCCTCCTCACCGCCAAGCCGATTCTGTACGCGGCCAACGTGAGCGAAGACGACCTGGCGGCCGGCGGCGGGAAGTTCGTCGACGTGCTCCAGAAGGCCGTGACCGCGCACCACGAGGAGGCGCAGCTGGTGCCCTTCTCCGCCAAGCTCGAGGCGGAGCTGGCGGAGCTCTCGGCGGACGAGCGGAAGGAGTTCCTCGCGTCGGCCGGCGTGAAGGAGCCGGGGCTCGACCGCCTGATTCACGCGGGGTACGCCCTGCTCGGGCTCCGCACGTACTTCACCGCCGGGGAGCAGGAGGTCCGGGCCTGGACCATCCACGTGAACGACACCGCCTTCGACGCGGCGGGGGTGATCCACTCGGATTTTCAGAAGGGATTCATCCGCGCCGAGACCGTGAGCTACGCGGACTTCACCAAATCGGGATCCTGGAAAGCGGCCCGGGAGCAGGGCCTGGTCCGTAGTGAAGGCCGGGAATACGTGGTGCAGGACGGGGACATCCTGCTCTTTCGTTTCAACGTCTGACCGGATAGCTTTCGCCGCTCAATTCCCCTACTCGGTGCCGCACCTGCGCCGGGTCGTTCCAGACCAAAGGGAGGTGGCATGACTCGTCGATACGAGACGGTCTACATTTTTGACAGTGCCCTCGAAGAACCCGCGGTAACCGAGAAGCTCGATCGTTTCCACGCGCTCCTGACCAAAGACGGGCAGGGCACGATGACGAACGTGAGCCATTGGGGCAAGCGGACCCTCGCCTATCCCATCAAGAAGAAGGATACCGGCTACTACGTGGTGGCCCAGTTCGAAGCGGCCGGAGCGCTCCTGCCGGAGTACGAGCGCGCCGTGAAGCTCGACGAGGGCGTCCTGCGGTTCCTCGTGGTGGTGTCGGAGGTCGAGGCCAAGCCGGTGCCCGCCCCGGCGCTGGCGGACGACGACGGTGAGGAGGACGACGCGTGAGACGGCCTTCGAAGACCTGCCCGGTGTGTGAGTCCGGTGTCCGGGTCCTGGACTACAAGGATGACCGCACGGTGAGCCGCTTCCTGACCGAGCGCGGCAAGATTCTGCCCTCGCGCCTGTCCGGGATGTGCGCGCGCCACCAGCGGCAGCTGGCCGTGGCCATCAAGCGGGCCCGGCAACTGGCCCTGATCCCGTACATCAAGGGCTTCACCGGCTGAGCATGACCCCCGCGAGGAGCGTCTGGTGGCTGGCGGGCGGCACGATCCTGGTCGTCCTGTTCGCCCCCACCAGCCTGCCGCTCGCGGGCTTGGCGTTCGCGGGGCTCCAGGCGGCGGGGGGCTTCCGCTCCGGCCGGGCGCGCGTAGCCGCGCTCCTCATCGGCGTCGCGTCCCTCGGCGCGCTGGTGGTGCCGCAGGACTCCGCGGTGAACACCCTGGTGGCGGTGTTCCAGCTCCTGGCCGCGGTGGCGTTCGTCGGAGGCGCGTGGTCGGAGCCGGGGCCGTTCTTCCGGCGCGCCACGTTCGCGCTGACGTGGAGCGCGACGGCGGCCCTCGCCCTGGCCTGGGTGGCGGGCCGCGGGATGAGCTGGGGGCTCCTGGCGTGGGAGACCCGGCGCCAGGTGAGCTTCGCCGAGCGGTCCATCGTCGAGGCGATGAAGCCGGAGACGATGGCGACGCTGTACGCGATGTACGAGCCGATGGTCCGGGTGTTGAGCACCGCGCGCCCCGGGCTCGAGGTTCTGGGGGCGTACGCCGCCCTCGCCGCCGCGTGGCAGTGGCACGTGCGCACGGCCCGGCAGCCGGTGGGCCCGCCGCTCGCGCCGTTCCGGCAATTCCGGATCGCCGACGGCGCGGTGTGGGGTGTGGTGCTCGCCACGGCGGTCTGGATCGTCTCGGCGAAAGTGCCCGGGCTCCGGATCGCGGCGTTGAACGCCGGGCTGGTGCTCGGCGCGCTGTATGTCCTCCGCGGAGCCGCCGTCCTGGGGGCCGCCGCGGTGACCCTGGCGATTCCGGCCTGGGTGCAGGCGACGGCGATCGTGTCGGGGCTGCTGTTCGCCGCGGTGACGGCCCCGGGCCTCGCCATCCTGGGCGTGAGCGATACCTGGTTGGAGTTCCGACGCCGGCTCGAACGCCGGCCGAACTGAGTCACGAGGACGGCATGGAAATCATTCTGCGGGAAGACGTGCAGCACGTCGGCAAGGCGGGTGAGGTGGTGAAGGTGAAGGACGGCTTCGCCCGAAACTTCCTCCTGCCCAAGGGCCTGGCCTACGAGGCCACCGAGGGCAACAAGAAGAAGATCACGTTCGAGGCCGCGCGCATCGCCAAGCAGCGCCTGGCCGAAAAGGACGCCGCCCAGGGCGTCGCCGAGCGGCTGGGACAGGTGCACCTCACCTTCACCGCCAAGGTGGGTGAAGAGGAGAAGCTCTACGGATCGATCACCGCGGCCGACATCCAGCGCCGGCTCGCCGAGCTGGGCCACGACATCGACAAGCGGCAGATCGACCTCCCCGAACCCATCCGCGCGCTGGGCGAGTTCAAGGTCGGCGTGAAGGTCCACGCGGAAGTCCGGCCCGAGGTGACGATCACGGTGGTCAAGGAGTAAGGGCTCCGCCGTGCCGGCCGGCATCACGTATGTGGACGGCCCCCGGCTGTCGCGGTCCCTCCTGGCCGCGGCCGACTGGGTGGCCGCCGGCCGCGACGAGCTGAACCGCCTGAACGTCTTCCCGGTCCCCGACGGGGACACGGGAACGAACATGTGGCTGACCCTCCGCGAAGTGGCCCAGGCGCTCCGGACCCTGGGCCCCGCCCCCCTGCCCCAGGTGACCGAAGCGATGGCCCAGGCGTCGATCCGCGGCGCCCGCGGGAATTCCGGGATGATGCTGTCCCAGTTCCTCATCGGCCTCCGCGACGGCCTGGGCGACCGGCTCACCGCCACCGCCCGCGATCTCGCCCGCGCCATCAAGATGGGGTTCGAGCGCCTCAAGGGCTCCCTCGACGACCCCATCGAAGGCACCATCCTGACCGTCGCCCGGGACGCCGCGGACGAAGCGAGCTCCGCCGCCGACGAGCGGGACCTCAAGGTGTTCATGCGCCGGCTGGTCAACCGGGCCGAGCGCTCCCTGCAGGGGACGCCGGAGCTCCTGGCCGTGCTCAAGTCGGCCGGCGTGGTCGATGCCGGGGCCAAAGGCTTCGTCCGGCTGCTGGACGGGGTGAAGCGCCTTATAGAGGAAGGCGGCCAGGCCCAGGGGGCGGTGGACCGCGATCTCGTGAACGCGGCGGCCGTGACCGAGGTCGCCTCGGACCGCGACTACCGGTTCTGCACCGAGGTGATGGTCCGCGGCACGTCGCTTCCCTCCCCCGAGCTGGTGCGCGCCGCGCTCCGCGAGCTGGGCGGATCCATCGTGGTGCTCGAGTCCGGGGACCTCCTGAAGGCCCACGTGCACACCGACACGCCCGACGCCGTCTTCCAGCTCGGCGCCCGGTGGGGAGCCGTCGAGTACACGAAGGCCGAGGACATGCGGGCGCAGCATGCCAACCTCGCCGCGAAGCGGCCGGTGGCCTTCGTGGCCGACACCGCCTGCGACCTCCCCGATTCGGCCGTCTTCGAGCAGCAGATCGGGCTCGTGCCGATGCAGGTCGTCGTGGGTGACCGCGTCTACCGGGACCGGCTGGAGCTCTCGGCGCCCGAGTTCTTCACGCGGCTCCGCACCGGTCAGGACGCGACCACGTCTCAGCCCACCCGCCAGGCGTTCGCCGAGGTGTACCGCGACGCGCTGCGGGTGGCGGAGCAGATCGTGGTGGTCACGGTGTCCAAGCCCCTCTCGGGCACCTATGCCAACGCCGAGGCGGCGGCGCGGGAAGTGGCGGCCGACCGGATCTTCCTCGTGGATTCCCGCAGCGCCTCGCTGGGCGAGGGGCTGCTGGTGCTGCGCGGGATCGAGCTGGCGGCGCAGGGGATGCCTCCCGAGCAGGTGGCTCGCGAGCTCGTCCGGGTGCGCGGTCAATCCTCCGGCTTCTTCATCGTAGATAATCTGGAGCGGCTCATTCGCTCGGGACGGATCAGCCGGGTGGCCGGGTGGCTCGGCACCCGGCTCAAGGTGAAGCCGATCATGACCCTGACCCCGGACGGGGTGGTCGATCCGGCCGGACGCGCCCGCGGGCGGGAGGCGGCGCGCGTCAAGGTCCTGGCGCTGCTGGACCGGGCGCTGGCCGGGAAACCCCGGGAACTCCGGCTGGGCGTGGTGCACGCGGACATTCCCCAGTTCGCGGAAACCCTGCGTCAGGAGCTGGTCCAGCGGTACCGGCCCAAGGAGATCCTGCTCAGTCCGATCACGCCGGTGCTCGCGGCGCACACCGGCATCGGCGCCTGGGGGGTCTTCTATCAGATAGAGGACGGAACAAACCCGGGGACGGCAGGCTATGAGTAGCGGATCGCGACGATCCCGCGGGAAACAGCCACCCGGCCTGGACGGGCTGCGGCCGGTGCTGGACGGGCTGTCCGCCCGCAAGGCGGTGGACCTGGTGGTGCTGGACCTGCGCGGGCTGTCCGAAGCGACGGACTATTTCGTGATCGCGTCGGGAACCTCCGACGCGCACGTGCGCGGGATGGCGGATCTCCTGCTCAAGCAGAACGCCGGCGGCGGACCGCATCACGTGGAAGGGCTGGCACAGGGACGCTGGGTGCTCCTGGACTACGTGGACTTCGTGGTCCACCTCTTCCACCCCGAGCTGCGTGATTTCTACCAGCTCGAGCGGCTGTGGGGAGAGGCACCGGTGGTGGCGGTGGCGGATTGACGGCTCGACGGATGGGGGTGGTATGACGGTGAAGAACACGGTGCGGTACGCGGCGCGGATCCTCCCCCTGGTGGCCGCCCTCGCGGCGCTCCCGGGCACCGCGTCCGCGCAGGAATTCGGGCAGAACAAAGTCCAGTACCGCACCTTCGACTGGCAGATCATCCAGACCGAGCACTTCGACGTCTACTTCTATCCGGTGGAGCGGGAAGCGGCCCTGGATGTCGCCCGCATCGCCGAGCGGTCCTACGCCCGCCTGTCCCGGATCCTGCACCACAATTTCAGCGAGCGGAAGCCGATCCTCCTCTACGCCTCGTACAGCGAGTTCCAGGAGACCAACGCGCTGGGCGGAGAGAGCCCGGGTGAGGGCACCGAGGGTGTCACCGAGTTCTACAAGCACCGCATGGTCATCCCCTTCACCGGGTCGTACGAGGCCATGTATCACGTCATCCAGCACGAGATGACGCACCAGTTCCAGTACGACGTCTACAGCCACGGCCACCCCGGCGCCGGCATCCAGACGATGATCGCGGTGAATCCCCCGGGATGGTTCATGGAGGGCATGGCGGAGTACCTCTCGCTGGGTCCCATGGACCCGGCCACGACGATGGCGCTCCGGGACGCGGCCCTGCAGGGCCACCTGCCCACGATCGAGCAGATGACCTACGATCCCAACATCTTCCCGTACTTCTACGGCCACGCGCTGTTCGCGTACATCGGCCAGCGCTGGGGCGACGAGGTGATCGGGGAGATCCTGCAGGCGTCGGCGGCGGTGGGCATCGAAAACGCCTTCAAGCGCGGCCTCGGCATCTCGCTGGACGAGCTGTCCAAGGACTGGCGGGACGCCGTCCAGGCGACCTTCCTGCCCCAGATCTCGGATCATTATCCGGCGCGCCGGATCGCGGAGCCGCTGCTCACCGAGAAGCGCTCGGACGGGACGCTCCACCTGGCGCCGGCCCTCTCGCCGGACGGCAAGCTGATCGCCTACTTCGGCGAAGGGAACGATTTCTTCATCGACCTCTACCTCGCCGACGCGGAAACCGGCCACACCATCCGCCGGCTGGTCAAGTCCACGACGTCGAGCAACTATGAGAGCCTGCGCTTCGTCTATTCGTCGGGCACGTTCTCTCCCGACGGCCGGTATTTCGCCATCGCCGTGAAGCACAACGACCGGGATGACCTGGTCCTCTTCGACGTGAAGCGGGACCGCGAGGCGGCCCGGCTCAGGATTCCCCTCAACGGCATCAACAACCCCAGCTGGTCCCCCGACGGGACGCAGCTCGTATTCACCGGGTACGACGGCGGGCTGGCCGATCTCTACATCATCAATCGCGACGGCTCCGACCTCCGGCGGCTGACGAACGACAAGTATGCCGATCTCCTCCCGTCGTGGTCCCCCGACGGGAAGACCATCGCGTTCGCCACCGACCGGGGACCCGGCACCGACTTCGCCACGCTGGCCAAGGGAAACCTCCGGATCGCCCTGTATCACCTGGAGTCGGGCCAGATCGAAGTGCTGAACCACATGGATTATGGCAAGAACGTCGATCCGGTCTGGTCCCCCGACGGCCGGTCCCTGGCCTTCACGTCCGACCGCACCGGTATCAGCAACGTCTTTCTCTACGATCTCGCCGATCGCCAGGTCTATCAGCTGACCGACGTCTTCACCGGCGTCACCGGAATCACGCCCATCTCCCCCGCCCTCTCCTGGGCCAAGGAGACCGACCGCCTGGCGTTCGCGTACTACGATGACGGCAGCTGGGACGTCTACGCGATCGACAATCCGCGCTCCCTGCGCGGCCAGCCCTACCAGGACCACCCCGTTCCCCAGGTGGTGTATGCGCAGACCCGGCCCCGGTACGAGCTCGCGACCAACCCGCACGACAGCACCATCCTCGGCCTGACGCCGTCGACGGGTGACACCACGGCGCCGTCGTCGTCGATCTACCGCGCCCCGTCCGGCATCCGGGCCTCCGGCGCCCAGCCCGCCGAGACCACCCACGTGTCGGCGCCGGTCTCCATCAAGGACCTGCTCGATTCGACCAACTTCGCGCTGCCCGACACGGCGGAGTTCACGATCAAGCCCTACACGGTGCGGTTCACCCCCGACTACGTCGCCCGGCCCACCATCGGCTACGAGCGCGACAACTTCGGCCGCGGCTTCTTCGGCGGCACCGCCATCTCGCTGTCCGACATGCTCGGCGACCGGACCATGGTGTTCTCGGGCGCCGTGAACGGGCGACTGGCGGAAGCCGAAGTGCTGGCCGCCTACATCAATCAGGTGCACCGGACCAACTGGGCGGTCGGCTTCACCCAGGAGCCCTACTACTTCTACGAGCCGTCCACCATCGCGCAGGACTCGCTCGGGAACCTCGCGCTCCAGAGCAACATCCGCCGGTTCGTGATCCGGGACGCGTTCGTCCAGGCGGCGTACCCGTTCAGCCAGTTCACCCGCGCCGAGCTCTCCATGCACGGCGTGGCCATTTCCGATGCGACGCTGCAAGTCAGCGACTACTACGACCAGTTCGGCAATTTCTACGGCGAGACGACGAACACGCTGGGCGGGGTGACGACGGGCTACGTACAGCCCAGCGCGGCCCTGGTGCACGACAACACGCTGTACGGCTGGGTGGGACCGTTCTCGGGTTCCCGCTGGCGGGTCGAGGTGGCGCCGGCCATCGGCAGCTGGCAGTTCACCGCCGGCACGGCGGACTACCGCCGCTACTTCTTCCTGCGTCCGTTCACCATCGCGCTGCGCGGACTCTATTTCGGGCGCATCGGCCGCGATGGAGACCGGTTCCCCATCTTCCTCGGCAGCACGGAGCTGATCCGCGGCTATACGGCCGGCTCGTTCCAGAGCAACGAGTGCGTGGCGGCGGTGACCGCCGCGTCCCAGACCGGCTGCGCCGAGCTCGACCAGCTGATCGGGTCGAACGTCGGTGTCGGCAACATCGAGATCCGCTTCCCGCTCACCCGCGCGCTGGTGCTCGGTGTGCTGCCGGTCGGATTCCCGCCGCTCGAGGGCGCGTTCTTCTACGACGCGGGCGTCGCGTTCAACAACATCCAGCAGCTGCACTGGACCCGCACGGCGAGCGAGAGCCCGGATGATTACCGGATCCCGCTCCGGAGCTACGGCTTCGGCATCCGCGCGAACATGTTCGGCATCGTCGTCCTCCGCCTCGATTACACGAAGCCGTTGAACCGGCCGGAGAACCCCCGGGCGTACTGGACGCTGTCTCTGGGCCCGACCTTCTAACTCCGTCTGGCTGAACCACTTGCCCTGGCCTCGCCGACTTCCTATTTTGTCGGCGAGGCCATTTGTTCACCCGCCCCGCGTGTCTCCTTCTGGCAGGCGTGGTGTTGGGGGGTTGCCACTCCCGGACACCGGCAGTCGCTTCCTCGCAAGTCAAGCAAAAACAACAGGTTAAGTCACAACCGGCCGCTGCCCCAGCCGCCCCGTCACCCCGCACGGAGGGCCGGTCCGCCGCCGTGATCATCCGGCTGGCGGCCAAGGGAGGAGCGCCCAGGCTCTACCGCCTCCCCGCGCTGACCGAGCTCACGGGCGCCCTGCGGGGCCGGCTGCCGGCGATCGACCGGATCATCGGGGCCGACGACGCGGAGGGACTGCTCTTCGTACGCACCGCGAAGGGTGAGGTGCTGGCGTACGACCTGCAGAGCGGACGGTCCGATACGGTCGCGACGGGCGTCACCCTCGCCACCCTCGGACCGGACGGCACGCTCTTCACCGTCGACGCGAAGCGGCACGTGGTGAGCTACTCGCGGCGCTCCCGCTCGGTGTGGCCGCAGACCCTCGCGGCCGTGCCGCAGGCGATGTTCGGCGGCGCGGACCAGCGGCTCATCGCCGTGACGGCCCAGGCGTCACCGAAGCTCGTGTCCGAGGCCGCGGACCAGCCCGCCGTCATCCGGGCCTTCCCGGGCACGGGCGTGGTGGACGTCGCCCGCTGGGGCGACGAGGTCGCGTCGGCCACCGACTCGGGCGTCTTGCTGATCGAGCCGCTGGGGCGCCGCGCCCCGGGCTTCGTGCCGCTCACCGACCATCCCACCGGCGTCACGTTTTCTCCCGCCGGCCATCGCCTGTACGTCACGCGGAAGACCGGACTCGGTCTCGCGGTGGTGGACCGCTTCGCCCGCGAGGAAATGGACGGCATCGCGCTCCCCGGAACGGCTCGCGCGATCCGCCTCGATCCGCTGGGGCGGTGGCTCCTGGCCCGCGCCGGCACGGGGGACTCGATCTGGGTCGTCGACCTGCCCCCCAAGACCTTCACGGGTTCGGTGGCCTCGGCCTGGGGCGACGATCTGCCGCTCGTCGCGCTCGACGGCACGCTCCTGGTGCGGCAGGGCGCCGACGTCGCCGCGTACCGTCCCGACTCGGTGCGCGAGGAAGGCCGGATCCCGGGCGGCGCCGCGGATCTGTGGCTCGCGACCGGATGGATCCCCTCCGGGTCGTCGCGCAGCGCCGCGCTCGCGGACGCGCCGGGGCCCGCGGCGGCCGCGGGCGACACGACCGCGGGCGCGCTCTACGTCCAGGTCTCCATTTCGCAGAACAAGGAGTGGTCCGAGGGCATGGCCCAGCAGCTGACCCGCGCGGGACTCACCGCCAAGGTGCTGCCCCCCACGTCGGGCGACGACGGCTATCGGGTGGTGCTCGGCCCCTTCGCCACGCGCGAGCAGGCCGAAGACACCGGCCGGAAGCTCGGCCGCCCCTACTGGATCTACCAGCCTTCGCAATGACGCCCCGCCCCGTTCCCCGCGCCGACGCGCTCCACGTCGTTCCGCCCCTCCTCACCGGGCGGTATCTCGTGGCGCTGGTGCCGGGGCACGACGACCTCGACTGGGCCGGACGCGCCGCCTGGGACATCGCGCGCGGATGCGCCGTCAGCCGGCGCGTGGCGCTCATCGATCTGCGCCTCGGCGACCCCACTCTGCACCGCGCTCCGGGACTCGCGCCCGCCGAGGGCATCGTCGACGCCCTGGAATACGACCGGTCGTGGGACCTGGTCGCGCGGGACGTGGACCGGGTGAATTTCATCGGCACCGGCAGCGAGACCGCGGACGCGGGCGCGCTGCTCGCGCACCCGCGGTGGCGGGCCCTGCACGCCGGATTCAAGTCCGAGGACGCCCTGCTGCTCGTGTTCTGCGACGCGACCGCCCTGCCCCGGCTCGGCGCCACGCCGGACGCCGTCGTGGCGCTGGGCCACCCGGTCCCCGGCGTCGCGCCGCTCGCCGTGGTGAGCGGCGCCGAGGCCGCGCCCGGAGCGCTCCGCCGCGTGTCCCTGCCCGCGGCGCCCGCCCCCCGCCGCCGGCGCAGCTGGCGTCCCCTGGTCGCCGGCATCGCGCTCGCCATCCTGGGCGCGCTCGGATGGACCATTCTGGGCCGCGGCGCCGAGCGACGCGTGCCGCCGGCGCCGGTCATCGCCCAGCCGCGGGCCGACTCCGTGCCCTGGACCATCCAGCTCGCCGCCTACGGCGCCCCGGACAAGGCGGTCGTCGCCGCCGACCACCTGGCGGGAGAAGGAGTCGGCGCCTTCGTGACGCCCCTGTCGCTCGACGCCTCAGGCGCGGTCTGGTACCGCGTCCTCGCCGGGGCCTACACCACCCGGGAGGGGGCCGCCGCCGCTCGCGCGGATCTCTGGCGCCGCGGGCTCGCGCCCACCGGTCAGGGTGAGCTCCTGCACGCGCCGTTCTCGCTTCGCCTCGCCGCACCGGTCCCGCCGGCCTCGGCCGACTCCCTCCGCCGCCTCGGCCTGACCGCCGTGCGCTGGGGCGCGTCGGGCCCGCAGCTGGTGGGCGCGTTCGAAACACCCGAACAGGCCAGCGTCGCGGCCGCCGCCCTGGGCGGCGCCGGCGTCTCGGCCACACTCGTCACCCGCACGGGGACCACGCCATGAGGCTCACGCGGTTGGAGCTGTCCGGGTTCAAGTCCTTCGCCGGCACCGTCGAGCTGCCGTTCGACCTCGGCGTCACGGCCATCGTCGGACCCAACGGCTGCGGCAAGTCCAACATCTCGGACGCCGTGCGCTGGGTGCTGGGCGAGCAGTCGCCGCGCCTCCTCCGCGGCGGGAAGATGGAAGACGTCATCTTCCAGGGCTCCACCGGCCGGCGGCCGGTGAACGTGGTGGAAGTCTCCCTGGTCTTCGACAACTCCGCCGGCGTGCTCCCCATCGCCTACCAGGAAGTGGTCGTCACGCGGCGCCTCTCCCGCTCGGGCCAGAGCGACTACCTGCTCAACCGCTCGCCGGTCCGGCTCCGCGACATCCAGGACCTCCTGCGTGGCACGGGGCTCGGCGCCGACGCGGCCGTGGTGATGGAAGCGAAGATGATCGACGCCCTGCTCTCGGAAAAAGCCGAAGAGCGGCGGTCATTGTTCGAAGAGGCCGCGGGGATCGGGCTCTACCGCGACCGCAAGCGGAGCACCGAGCGGCGGCTGGAGGAGACCGCGGCCGACCTGGCGCGCCTGGAAGACCTCATTTCCGAAGTGCAGACCCAGGTGCGCAGCCTCGCCCGGCAGCGCGGCAAGGCGGAGCGCTACGGCAAGATGATCGAAGAGCGCTTCGGCGTGGCCCTGACCCTGGTCCGCCGCGAGCTCGAGGACCTGGACCTCGCCTTGGGCGCCCTGGGCGTCCGCACCCGGGAGCTCGACGAGAGCCTGCCCGCGGCGCGGCAGCGGCTGGCCGACGCCGAGCGGGAACGGGAGGCGCGGGTGCAGGCCCGGCATACCGCCGAGGCCGCGCGCACCGAAGTGGAGCGCCGGCTCGCCGACGCGCGGATCGCGGTGGGCCGCCTGGAAGGGGACCTGAAGCTCGCGGCCGAGCGGCTCGCCAACGCGGCCGAGCGCCGGGCCCGGGCGGGCGAAGAGCGCGCCCAGGACGAGCAGCGGGCCGCCCAGGCGGAGCGTGAGCGCGACGCGGCGCAGGGGGAGTGCGCGGGCGCCGAAGCCGATCTCGCGGCGGTGCGGGCGGAGCTCGAGAGCCGCACGGCCCTCGAGGCGGGTGTGCGCGAGCGTCTGGTGCAGGCGCGGGAGACCGTGCGCCTCCACGAGGAGGAGTTGCGGCGGTTGGTGGAGAGCGCGCACGCCGCCGACGCGGAGCGGACCCTGCTCGACCGGGAGCGGTCGGAGCTGCGGGAACAGGCGGCGCGGGCCGCCGCCGAGCGCGGCACGCGCGAGCAGGCGTCGGCCGCGGCACAGGCGGCGGCCCAGGCCCAGGCGCAGCGCGCGGCGGCGCAAGCCGAGGCGGCGGTCCGGGCGGTGGAGTCCCTGCAGCTGGCCCGGCAGCGGGTCTCGAGTCTGCAGGAACAGGAAGTCCGGGCGCGCACGACGCGCCGCCGCGCCGAGGAAGCGCTGGCCCAGCTCACGGCCCGGCGCGAGGCGCTCGTGGAGCTGGATCGGGAGCGGGTCGGACTTGCGCCGGCGGCGCAGGCGCTCCTCAAGGAACGGGAGCGTTTCGGGGACGCCGTGGTGGGCCCCCTGTCGGACTTCGTGCGCACCAGCCGGCGCGACGCGGAGCTGGCCGAGCGCCTGCTGGGCGAATGGCTGCACGGCGTGCTGGTGCGCGACGAGTCCGCCATCGCCGAGATCCAGCGCTGGCACGAGAGCGTCCAGCCGGGCCCCCTCGTGCTCCTGCCCTGCCACCCCGGTCCCCGGCAGGGCGCCGACGGGCATCCGCTGAACGACGAGCTCCGGGTGGACGGCCCCGCCGTGGCCTGGGTCCGCGCTCTCCTGGCCGGTCACGAGGTGCTCGCCGGCGCGCGTGCGCTGCGGCGCGCGAACGGCGCCGTCTTCCTCGATACCGCCGGGTCGGCCGGTCCGCTGCAGCGCCGGGCGGAGCTGGAGCAGCTGGAGCAGGAGATCGCCGAGGCGACGGGGGCGAGCGCCCGCGCCGAATCCGACCTCGACGCCGCGGCACGCGACGTCGCGGCGGCCGAGGCGGCCCTGGCCGAAGCGGGCCAGGCGGCGGAGCACGAGCGGCATCTGGAGCTCGAGTCGGGTGCCCTGAAGGGCGAGGCCGAGCGTGCCGCCGCCCACGCCCGCCGGGACGCGGGTGAGGCGACGGCGCAGGTGGAGCGGCTCACCCGCCGCCTGGAGGACGTCGATGCACGGCTGGCCGCCCTCACGGCCGACCTCCAGAGCCGCGAGCTCGAGCGGATGCGGGCCGAGGAGCGCCTTGGCGCCGAGCGGACGACCCTGGCGGACCTCGAGGCCGAGCAGGAGGCGGCCCGGGAGCAGCGCGTGCACTGGCAGGTGGATGCGGCCCAGGTGGAAGCCCGGCTGGGGGCGGCGCGGGATCGCGCCGCGCGGGCGGGCCAGGACGCGGAGGCGCTGCGCCGGCACGCCGTGGCGCTGGCCACCGAGATCGCGGCCATCGACCGCGATACCGCGACGCTCGCGACGGAGCGGGGCGGCTGGGAAGACGGGCTCCAGGAGCGGCGGATGGCCCTGACCGAGCTCGAAGGCGCGACCGAAGGAGCGGAGGCGGCGGTGGTCGACGCCGAGGCCGGCGTGGTGGCGGCGGAGGGAGCGCTCAACGACGCCCGCACCGCGCTCGACGCCCTGGGCGACGAGTCCCACCGGCTCGAGGTGGAGCGCACCGAAGTGGACGGCCGGAAGCGCGGGCTCGCCGAGCGGGTCGAAGTGGAATGGCGGAAGCCGCTCGACCAGCTCCTGGCGGAGGCCCCGGAGGTGGAGGGCGATCTCGAGTGGCTGCGGTCCGAGAACGAGCGGCTGAAGAGCGCCATCGAGCAGGTGGGGCCGGTCAACGCGCTCGCGGTCGAAGAGCACGCCGAGGAGGTCAAGCGCCTCGAGTTCCTGATGACACAGCGTGACGACCTGGTGGCGGCCCGGAGCTCGCTGCAGCAGGCGGCGCGCGAGATCGACCAGACCGCCAAGACCCTGTTCCTTGAGTCCTTCGGAAAAGTCCGCGAGAACTTCCGCGGCGTATTCCAGACGCTCTTCGGCGGCGGCGAGTGCGACGTGCGGCTCACGAACGAAGACGAGCCGCTGGACTCCGAGATCGAGATCCACGCCGCGCCGCGCGGGAAGCGGACCCAGCGCATCCATCTGCTGTCGTCGGGCGAGCGGACCCTGGTCGCGGTGTCCCTCCTGTTCTCGATCTTCCTCACGCGCCCGAGCCCGTTCTGCCTGCTGGACGAGGTGGACGCCCCGCTGGACGACGCCAACGTGGGCCGCTACGTACGCCTCCTGTCGGAGTTCAAGAGCCAGACCCAGTTCATCGTGATCACCCACAACCCCCGCACCATGCAGGCGGCCGACGCCGTCTACGGCGTGACCATGCAGGAGCCGGGCGTCTCCACCATCGTGGGGGTCCGGCTGGGGCAGCTCGAGCGCACCGCCTGATCACCGCCGTTCCGGGGAGGGCCCGCGTGGCCCTCCTTCTGCTCCCAGTCGCTCTGGGATGGTCGGCCGTCGCCGCCGCTCAGCGCCCCGCCGTCTCCCCGCCCCTGGCCCGGGCCCTCACGCGCGACACGAGCTTCACCGTCTGGCTCTTTTTGCGGCCCGGCATCTCGTTCGCCACGGCCCGGGAGCGGGTGGCCGCGGCGGGCGGGACCGTCCGCGTGGCCAGCCGCTGGCTCCACGCCCTCAGCGCCCGCGCCCCGAGCCCGACGCTCCGCATCCTCGCGCAGGATCCGATGTTCCGCCGGATGCAGCCCGTCGGGCGCTGGCGGCTCAAGCCCGGCCCGGACCCCACCCGGCCGCCGCCCGCGGCCCTGCTCCTCAGTCCCGACACCTGCGCCGCCGCGGGAGATCCGACCAACGGACCCTCGGACATGCCCTACCGCCAGCTCGATCTCCGGCCGCTCACGGACCGGGGCGTCGACGGAAGCGGGGTCCGGATCGTGATCCTGGACGCCGGCTTCAACACCCTGGATCCGGACTTCACCGGCGTCACCGTGAAGGCGCAATACGATTTCGTGTTCGGGGACTCGGTCGTCCGCAACCAGCCGAACGACTCCCTGCTCCTCGACCCTCAGTTCCACGGGACCGCGGTCTGGTCGCTCTTCGCGGCGAACGTCCCGGGCCGGCTCGTGGGCATCGCGCGCGGCGCGTCCTATCTGCTCGCCAAGACCGAAGACGTCCGCTCCGAGACCCGGGTGGAGGAGGACAACTACGTCGCCGCGCTCGAGTGGGCCGACTCGATCGGCGTGGACATCGCGTCCTCGAGCCTGGGGTACCTGGCGTTCGACAACGGCTTCAGCTACACGCCCGCCGACCTGAACGGCGACGTCGCCGTGACGTCCGTGGCGGCCGAGAGCGCCTCGGCCCACGGCATTCTGGTGGTCACGGCGGCGGGCAACTCGGGGCCGGGATTCCGCACGCTCGTCACCCCGGGAGACGCCAAGTCGGCCGTCACCGCCGGCGCGGAGGACTCGACGGGCGCCGTCGCCGGGTTCTCGTCCCGCGGCCCCACGGCCGACGGCCGCCTGAAGCCGGACCTCACCGCTCCCGGCGTGGCGGTCTGCACGGACGCGGGAGGTCAGCTGGGCCGACTGAACGGGACGTCGTTCGCGACACCGCTCCTCGCCGCGTCGGCCGCTCTGGTGAAGGAGCTGCAACCCACGCTCGGCCCCCTCGCGCTCCGCGACGCGCTCCGCCGGTACGGGGCCAACGCGGCGCACCCGGACTCGACCCGCGGCTGGGGTCGTCCGGACGTCGCGCTCTCCGCCATCTTTCCCGTGGGCGTCACGGCACTCTCGCCGCTGCCGCCGGTGCTGGCGTCCATCACGCCGCTCTTCGCCTGGTCGGTCGGCACCACGCCCGGGTTCGCGGGACCGGTCACCTACCGGCTGCGCATCGGCCGCGATTCCCTGTTCACCAAGCCGACGCTCGACACCACCCTGACCGGCGTGACCCAGTATCTCCCCCGGACGGCCTTCAAGCCCGGCGCGCCGCTGTTCTGGCGGGTGGACGCAAGCGCCGGAGCGATGTCGGTCACGACCGGCGCGGTGGGTCCCATCCGGGTTCCCCCGTGGGCGACGCTGCTGACGCTCTCGGACTCGGCCGGCACGACGACGGACTCGGCGCAGCCCACGTTCGCCTGGAAGGCGCCGGGGATCTCCACGCCCCCCGGCCCGCTGGTGTTCGACATCCAGATCTACCGCACCAGCCAGCCGTTCCCCAACCCCGGGACGCCGCCCTTCCCCATCTTCGGCGCGGCGGGCCTCACGGACACGTCGTTCCGCATCCCCGTGCCCCTCGACCGGAACGGCGCCTTCTACTGGACCCTCACGGTGCACGCCGGCCCGGATACCTCCCTGGTGCCCAGCGCGGGCATCTTCGTCGTTCTCGACGACTCGGCGCCGCCGGCGACGCTGCTGTACCAGAACTTCCCCAACCCCTTCCCCGCGGCGGGCCGCGATTCCACCTGCGTCTGGATCGACATCGCGACGCCGGGGGAGACCGAGCTCCAGGTGCTCGATCTCCGGGGCGGTGTGGTCCGCCGGCTGATCCCCAACATCGAGCTGTCGGGCGTCCTCTCTCCCGGCCGCTACGGGCGCGGAGCCCCGGGCGCCTCGACGTGCGACCCGCTGCTCTCGTGGGACGGCCGCGCCGACGACGGCCGCTACGTCCCGCCCGGGGTATACATTCTGCGCCTCCGGAGCGGGCCGACGGTGCTCTTCAAGCGGCTCGTCTTCACCGGCCGGCGGCACTAGCCGCCCGAGTCGGCTTGACGGACTTCCCACTCCCTAGGGAGCTTTGGGGATGCTGATCGTCATGCGTCACGGCGCGACCGACGCGGAAGTCCAGCGCGTGGTCGCCGTGATCCAGGAAATGGGATACCAGGCCCAGGCCATGCCCGGGGCCCAGCGGACCGCCGTGGGGCTCGTGGGCAACGACGGCCGGGTCGACGCATCCCGCCTGGAGGGCCTGCCGGGGGTGACCGAGGTCATCCACGTCTCCAAGCCGTACAAGCAGGTCAGCCGGGAGTGGAAGACCGAGTCGACGGTGGTGCACTTCGCCAACGGCGTGACCGTGGGCGGGCCGGACGTGGTCGCCATCGCCGGGCCCTGCTCGGTCGAGTCGGAGCGGCAGATCGTCGAGACCGCCCGCCTGGTGAAGGATGCGGGCGCCACGATTCTCCGCGGCGGCGCCTTCAAACCCCGCAGCTCCCCGTATTCGTTCCAGGGCCTGGGCCGTCCCGCCCTGCGCTTCCTCGAGAAGGCGCGGGCCGAGACCGGCCTCCTGATCTGCACGGAGGCGATGGACATCGAGGGGATGGGCTGGATCTCCGAGGTGGCGGACATCGTGCAGATCGGCGCCCGGAACATGCAGAACTACTCGCTGCTGAAGGCCGCGGGACGGTGCGGCAAGCCGGTCCTGCTCAAGCGCGGCATGGCGGCGACCATCACCGAGCTCCTGCTCTCGGCGGAGTATCTCCTCGCCGAGGGGAACGCGGACGTGATCCTGTGCGAGCGTGGCGTGCGCGGATTCGATCCCATCACCCGGAACCTGTTCGACCTCACCGCGATTCCCGTGGTGCACAAGCTGTCGCACCTCCCCATCATCGCGGACCCCTCTCACGGGACGGGACTCCGGGACCAGGTGCTGCCGATGGCGCGGGCGGCGGTCGCGGCGGGAGCCGACGGAATCATCGTCGAGGTCCACCCGGCGCCCGATCAGGCGCTCTCCGACGGCGCCCAGTCCCTCTTCCCGGGCCAGTTCGCCCAGCTGATGAAGGAAGTGCGCGTGATCGCGGAAGTGACGGGACGACGGATGGCGGAGCCGGCGTCGGTGGGGGCGTGAAGGGCCGGGAGCCGGGTGCCGCGAGCCGCCTGATCCCGTTACTCCTCGCTCTCCTTCCCGGCGGGCTCGCCGCACAGGATCCCTTCGCGGCGCTGGGGCGGGCGAAGGCGGCCTACGATTCCCTCCACACCATCCGCTGCGACTTCATCCAGATCATCGACAACCCGATGCTCGGCGCCCCGGACACGACGCGCGGCATTCTGTACCAGGAGCCTCCCGCGCGCTTCGCGATGAACTTTACCCGCCCGAAAGGCGACCGGATCGTGTCGGACGGGACGTATCTCTGGATCTACACGCCGTCGAGCGTCACCGGCCAGGTGATCCGGGCGGCGATCCCCGCCCGCGGGACCACCGGGCCGAACCTGATCACCCAGTTCGTGGAGCGCCCGCGGGAGCAGTATCGCGCCCGCTTCGTCCGCACGGACTCGAGCGCGGCGGGACCGGTGGACGTGGTGCACCTGGAGCCGATCGCGCCGGATCCGCCCTACACCGAGGCGACCGTGTCGGTCGGGGCCTCGGGGCTGGTGCTGCGTCTCGATATCGTGGAACGGTCCGGACAGCGGCGGGTGTTGATCTTTTCGAAGCACCGGCTCAACGAGCCGGTGGCGGCGTCGACCTTCCGATTCACCCCCGGGGCGGGAGTACGGGTGGTAGATCAGTAGCCAGCGCGTCCGCCACGCGCTGCGCCGTCCCGTCGTCCATTCCCCGCTTCCGCGCCAGCTCCAGCGCCGCCCGGCCCAGCGCCTGGTAGAGCCGCGCGTCGTCGATGGTCAGCACGCTCAAGTGCCGGAGAATGGTCTCCGTGTCCCCGCGCGCCACGGGACCGGTCAGGGCCGCGCGCGGGTCTCCCGCCAGGAGATTGGTGATCGTGCCGCGGACGAGGGGCGACAGCGCGGCCCAGGCGTCGTCGTCCGACAGCCCCGCGTGCCGCAGGAGGCGCTGCGCCACCGCTTCCACCACCACGAGATAATTCGACGCGAAGACCGCGCCCGCGTGATAGAGGGTCTTGGCCTTCGCCGTGATCCGGAACGGCTTGAGCCCCACGCTCCGCGCGATCTCTTCGGCCTTCTCCATCGCCGCCGGGCTCCCCTCCACGGCCGCCCAGGCGCCCTTGAAGCGCTCCGGCGCGACCTCCGGGTCGCTGATGGTCTGGAGGGGATGCAGCGAGCCCAGCGCGGCCCGGGTGGGCACGAGCGGTGCGAGGACCTCCTGGCCCAGCACCCCGGAGCAATGCAGCACCGTCTGCGTGGAAGTGATCGCCCGGTGGTCCCACAGCCGCTGCGCCAGGTCCCGGATCCGGTCGTCGGTGACGGCCAGAACCACCACCGACGCGTCCCGGAGCCAGCCGGCGTCGGGGCCGTCGGGAGCGACGGCGACGCGCAGGGGGGCCGGTACGCGCACATCGCGCCGGCTGGTGAGGCGTACGGGCGTGCCGGCACGGGCCAGCGCGAGCGCCAGGCCCGTCCCCATCCGCCCCGCGCCGACGATGCCGACCGATTCCGGCACGGCGCCTAGCGGCCCGGCTTCGAAGCGGATCCGGCCGCGAGCGTCAGGAGATCCTGCGGGCTCCGGGCGCGGCGGGCCAAGTCGAGCGCCTCCTGGACCTGCCGGTCGTCCCCCACGCGGCGGTGGAACTCTCCGATCCGGCCGAAGGCGTACCGCGCGACCTCGTACCCGATCTCCTGCCGGAACAGGGTCCGCGCGCCCTCGACCACGCCGGGCGGGAAGGTGAGCCCGCGGGCTTTGAGGCGCTGGAGCACGTCGGCCTCCATCGCGTCGGTGACCGGAAAGTCGGCGCCGGACACCTGGTGCTTCATCTTGGTATCCACCGCGTATCCCGACAGGACGTCGGCGTAGATCGGCGCCTTGGCGCCGATCGCCTTGTTGAACGCCTGCTCCGCGGTCGAAAAGGTGTCGGCCGTGACGAAGAGATCGGGCCGGATCCCGCCGCCCCCGTATTCCTTCCGGCCGGCGTCGGTCCGGTACACCAGCGTGGTGTCGAGGGGGATCGAGTCGTGGCCCCGCGCCGCCGCCATCACCTGCGCCGCCTGGTCCTCCTCGCTCTTGCTCGCCCGCTGGATGGTCCGGCCGCTCGGCGTGTACCAGCGCGCCGTCGTCAGCTTCAGGGCGGTCTCCGGCGTCAGCTGCCACACCGACTGCACCAGTCCCTTCCCCCAGGTGGGCGTGCCCACCACGAGGGCGCGGTCGTGGTCCTGGAGCGCGCCGGAGATGATCTCCGCGGCGCTGGCCGTGAAGCCGTTGACGAGCACCACGATGGGCAGGTTGGGCCAGCGCTGCGCCCGGTCGTCCCGGTACTCGGCGTTCGAATTGGGGGCGCGGCCCTTGGTGGCGACCACCGCCTGGCCGGGGTTGAGGAAGAGATCGGTCACGCCCACGCCCTGGGTGAGCGAGCCGCCGGGGTTGCCCCGCAGGTCGAAGATGAGGGACTTCATTCCGGCGCGGCTCAGCGAATCCACCGCCTGCGCGACCTCCGCGGCGGACGAGTCGCTGACGGGACTCATCGCGATGTAGCCGACCTTGTCGTCGAGCATCATCACGATCCCCACCGAGCGCACGTGGATCTTGGCGCGGGTGATCTTGAAGGTGAGGGGCTGGTCCACGCCGGGCCGCCGCACCGTCAGGGTGACGGTGGTGCCCGCGGGGCCCCGCATCTTCTTGAAGACGTCGTCGTTCTTCCAGCCGGCGGTGGCCTGACCGTCGAGCGCGGTGATCTCGTCCCCGCTCTGGAGCCCGGCCCGCTCGGCGGGGGTTTCGGGCAGCGGCGCCACCACCGCCACGAAGTTGTCCCGGACCTCGAACTGGAAGCCCAGGCCGCCGTAGTCTCCCGAAATCTGCTCCGACAGCTCGTGGAAGTCGTCGGGTTTCAGGTAGACCGAGTACGGGTCGTGCAGCTGGTCCAGGAGGCCGTCGATGGCCATGCCGTAGAGCTTGCTCTCGTCGATCGAGTCGACGTAGTAGTCGGCGACGTGGGCCAGAATGTCGTCGAAGAGCCGGGCCTGCTGGTACACGGTGGCGGACGGCGCGGTATCCCGCTGGAGCAGCCACCCGCCGGTGGCGAGCGCGGCGACGGCGACGGCGGCGATGATGACGAGCTGGCGACCCTTCATGAGACTCCTCGCAGTGAAAGCGCGGACGCGGCGGCGATTTCCTTCCAGGCCGCGTCCAGCACGACTGATTTCTGTTGCGTCGCGTCCAGATGCACCACGCCGGGACCCGACGCCTGTCGATACGCCTGGAGCACGCGGGCATGAAACGCGTCGTCCTCGCGCTCGATGCGGTCCTGCTCCTTCCGGGCCTTCCTCTGCCGCTCCCGCCCGACCTCGACCGGGACGTCCAGCACCAGGGTGAGGTCCGGCGTCAGCCCTCCCGTGGCCAGCGTGAGCGCGGCCTGCACGGCCGCCGCCGGGAGTCCGCGGCCGGCCACCTGATAGGCGCGGGTGGAGAGGTCGAACCGGTCGGCCAGCACCACCTGGCCCGCGTCCAGGGCCGGGCGGACCCGACGCGCGACCAGATCGGCGCGCGCGGCGAGATACAGGAAGAGCTCCGACGCCGGGGTCAGCTCGTGCCGGGACTTGAGCACGATCTTCCGGGCCGCTTCCGCCACCGGCGTCCCGCCCGGCTCCCGCACCGTGAGCACCGGCCGCCCTTCGGCGAGCAGGCGGGCGCCGAGTCCGCGCACCAGCGTGGACTTCCCCGCCCCCTCCGGCCCCTCGACGACGATGAACACCCGCTACCCGAGGGTGATGATGGGGCTGGCCGAACCCTTCTTGATCCCCTCGAAGATCTGCTCGTTCACCTTGGCCATCAGCTTCTCGAAGTTGGCCTGGGCGGCGACCACCTGCTGGTACACCGGATTCCCCTGAACGGCGTGGAGCGCGCCGTCGTAGGCTTCCACCTGCTCCTTGGCCGGCTCGACGCCGGCCTGGGCGCCCCGCTCGATTTCCACCGCCAGCCGCTCGACCTCGGCCAGCTTCTTGAGCACCTCGGTGTCTTCGCGCATCCGCTCGTTGGCCCGCTTCAGGGCCTTGTATTCGTCGGTCTGGCCGAGCAACCGGCCCAGCTCCTGCGCCTTGTCGTCGATCATGCGGTCTCCCCGGGAAACGCCAGCGCGAACCGCGGCCGGCCGAACAGGTCGTCGTGAATGCCGATGCGGCGCCATCCGTACTCGTGCGCCAGGCTCCGGACGTCCGGACCCCGCCGCTCGTCGATCTCGAAGGCCAGGAGCCCTCCCGGCTCGAGGAGGGGGGCCGCTCCGGCCAGCAGGGCGCGCGTGGCGTCCAGCCCGTCCGTGCCGCTCACCAGGGCGTCGCGCGGCTCGAAGGCCCGCACCGCCGGCTCCAGCGCGCCGTACTCCTCCTCGGTGAGGTACGGCGGGTTCGACACGATGAGCCGATACCGGTCTCCCGCCAGAGGCGCGAGGAGATCCCCTTCCCGCACGTGCACCGGAACCGGAGGCCGCACGCGGGTCACGTTCTCCCGGGCCAGCCCCGCCGCGGCGGGCGACCGTTCCGTCGCCACCACGCCGGCGAAGGATCCCTCCACCGCCAGGGCGAGGGCGATGCACCCCGACCCCGTGCCCACGTCGGCGGCGAGCCCGCGCCGGTCTCCGGCGTTTCCGGCCCACTCGAGCACCAGGCCGACCAGGCCTTCGGTCTCCGGCCGTGGAATCAGGGCCCGGGCGTCGACGACCAGGTCGAGGTTCCGGAACCCCACCCGTCCCACGGCATACGGGAAGGGCGCGCCTCCCGCCCGCTTCCCCACCGCGGTCCAGAACCGGTCGGCGGCTCCCGGGTCCGCCACGTCGTCCCGATTGAGCCAGACGTCGCCCGGCGTGCCGCCCACCACCGCCGCCCACAGCGCCGTCGATTCGCGCTTGGGGTTCAACACTCCCGCCTGTTGCAGCCGTTCCGTCGCCCGGTTCAGGGCGTCCGCCACCGACCCGGAGGGACGGGCTTCAGGCACTCATGCGCTCCTTCTCGCCCTCGGTCCGGAGCGCGGTGATCAGCGCGTCCAGGTCTCCGTTCATCACGTCCGCCAGATTGTGCGACGTGAAGTGGATGCGGTGATCCGTCACCCGGTTCTGCGGAAAATTGTAGGTCCGGATCTTGGCGGACCGGTCTCCCGTGCCCACCATCGCCCGGCGCTCCCGGGCCCGCGCCGCTTCCTGCTCGGCGACCATCCGGTCGAGCAGGCGGGACCGCAGGATTTCGAGGGCCTTGATCTTGTTCTGCAGCTGGGACTTCTGATCCTGGCACTGCACGACGAGGCCGGTGGGGAGATGGGTCACCCGCACCGCGCTGTCGGTGGTGTTCACGCTCTGGCCGCCGGGCCCCGACGACCGGAACACGTCGATCCGCAGATCCTTGTCCTCGAGCTGCACGTCCACGTCCTCGGCCTCGGGCAGCACGGCCACCGTGGCCGCGGAGGTGTGGATGCGTCCTTGAGCTTCGGTCGCGGGAACGCGCTGGACCCGGTGGACTCCCGACTCGTAGCGCAGCGTGCCGTACGCCTTGGGGCCGCGGACGGTGAAGATCGCCTCTTTCAGGCCGCCCAGCGTCCCCTCGGACAGCTCGGTGACTTCGATCTTCCAGCGCCGGCGCTCGCAGAACCGCGTGTACATCCGGAAAAGCTCCGAGGCGAACAGCGCGGCCTCGTCGCCGCCCGTGCCGGCGCGGATCTCGACGATGGCATCCCGGTCGTCCAGCGGATCGGCCGGCACGAGGAGCTCGGCCAGCTCGGCCTCGGTCCGGGTGAGCTCCGGGCGCAGGCGCTCCACGTCCGCGCGGGCCAGCTGGGCCAGCTCGGGGTCGCGGTCCTGCAGGACCTCGCGGGCCTGGTCCAGCTCCGCGGTGAGGCGTTCGAGGCGTTGGTGGGTGAGGCGGATGACGTCGAGGCGCGCGTGCTCACGTCCCAGCTGCTTCAGCGCCGACGGGTTCCGGGCCGTGTCGGGGTCGGCCAGGAGCCGGGCGACCTCCTCCGCCCGCGCGAGCGCCTGGCGGAGGCGGGCCTCCATCGGTCAGCTCGCGGCCTTGGCCGTCCCGTACTTCTGGCGGAACCGCTCCACGCGGCCGGCGGTATCGACCAGACGCTGCTTGCCGGTGAAGAAGGGGTGGCACTTGCCGCAGATTTCGACGTTGATCGCCGGCGTCGTCGACCGCGTCACGAAGGTGTTCCCGCACGCGCAGGTCACGACGGCGCGCTGATAGCTCGGATGAATGCCCGGTTTCACGAATGTCCGTCCTAGCAGAGGTTGTGCTGTCGAAGGGCGGAAATATAAACGGGGCATGAGGTTGGCGACAAGCGCGCGCCCGCGCGCCGAATTGACACCCGGAGGCTACAGCCGTAACCTTGCCCAGACGCCCAAGTCCCGATTCTCGCAAAGGATACGCGTGCCCGCTTCCGAGGTCCTTCGCAGGGTTCCACTCTTCTCCGAGCTGTCGCCGGCCGACTTCCAGCGGGTGATGGATGTCGCCCGGGAGCGCTCCCACCCCAAGAATTCCGTCATTCTCTTCGAGGACGACCCCGGCGACGCCCTGTACGTCGTCTGTGAGGGCCAGGTCAAGGTGGTCCTGATCGGCGAGGACGGCCGCGAGGTGATCCTGTCGGTCCTCGGGGAGGGAGAGTTCTTCGGCGAGATGGCGCTCATCGACGACGAGCCCCGGTCGGCTCACGTCATCGCGATGGAGGATTCGTCGCTCGTGGTGCTCCGGCGCGAAGACTTCCAACCCATCCTCGCGTCCACGCCGGCCATCGCCATCGCCCTCCTCCGCGAGCTGTCGCGCCGCCTCCGGCGCGTGGACGAGAAAGTCGGGAGCCTGGTGCTCCTGGACGTCAACGGGCGCGTGGCGCGGCTCCTCCTCGAAATGGCGGACGAGGCCGGGGGCGAGCGCATCACGCGGCGGCTCACCCATCACACCATCGCGCAGATGATCGGCTCCTCCCGCGAAACCGTTTCCCGCACCATGCGCGAGCTGGTGGACAAGGGGATGATCGAAGTGGGGCGGAAGGAAATCCTGGTCAAGAACCGGTCGGCCCTGGCGGAGGCGGCGGGGCGATCGTGAGGTACGTCACGACGGGGCCGTGAGGCGCCGGCTTGTCGTACGTTGCAGATTTTCCGTAACTTAGCCCTAGGATTACGGCGTGTCTCAAGGCAAGTACTCGGTGACGTTTTGGGGAACCCGGGGGTCCATCCCGACCCCCGGCGCCCACACCGCGCGCTACGGCGGCAACACGCCGTGCGTGGCCGTGGAGGGCGTCGGGGGCGGCGTGGTTATCCTGGACGCGGGCACCGGGATCCGGGCCTTGGGCGGAAAGCTGGCGGAGCGGCAGAACGGCGCGGTGACGGCGGAGATTCTGCTGTCGCACGCGCACTGGGACCACATCCAGGGGCTCCCCTACTTCAAGCCGTTCTTCTCCCCCGGCAACGTGGTGCGGATCTGGGGCTCGCAGCAGGGCGACGTGCCGCTGGAGGCGATCCTGCGGCAGCAGATGCACCCCGCGGTGTTCCCGGTGCCGCTGGACGCGCTGTCGGCCCGGCTGTCGGTGGAACACGTGGAGGACGGGGAGTTTCCGGTCGGCGAGTTCCGGGTGCGCTCGATGCGCCTGCGGCACCCGGGAACCACCTTGGGGTACCGGCTGACCCCCGCGGCGGGCGGCGCGAGCCTGGCGTACGTGACGGATAACGAGCTGGGTCCGGGCGGGCGGTACGACACCGGGCCGGGCTGGCGACCTGAGCTGGTGCAGTTCCTGAAGGGCGTGGACGTGCTGATTCACGACGCGATGTACACGCCCGGCGAGCTCGCGACGCACGCGGGCTGGGGGCATTCGAGCTATACCGAGGCGGTGGCCCTCGCCGCCGAAGCGGGAATCGGGCGCCTCGTGCTCTTCCATCACGAGCCCGACCACCCGGACGGCGCGATGGACGATCTGGTCGCCGCGGCGCGGAACGAAGCGAAACACCGTGGCGGGCCCCGTGAGGTGCTCGCCGCTCAGGAAGGACTGCAGTTGACGTTGTGAGCACCCACAGGGGTCTTGGACCCGAGGAGCACCATCTATGAGTTCGCGTTCGATGCTGGCCCTGCTCGCTCTCGCCGCCGCCGGCGGTCTCGCGGCGCCGGCGACCGCGCAGCAGGCGCAGGACACCCGCTCGGGCGTCGCCGTCTTCGCGTTCGAGAACGGCGGCTCGATGGGGCTGAAGGACCCGATGGATTTCGAAGGCCTGCAGCGCGGGTTCGCCGGAATGCTGATCTCCGAGCTCTCCGCCAACAACGGCTGGCGCGTGGTGGAGCGCGAGCAGATCCAGAAGCTCACCGACGAGCAGAACCTGGGCGCGTCGGGCCGGGTCGACCCGCAGACCGCCTCCAAGGTCGGCAAGCTGGTGGGCGCCAAGTACGCCGTCACCGGCTCCTTCATCGACAACATGGGCACCTGGCGGGTGGACATCCGCCTGGTGAACGTCGAGACCTCGGAGATCATCAAGACCGAGTCCCAGACGGCGTCCCAGGACAAGCTGTTCGGCATCATCTCCGACATCGCCCAGCGCCTGATGAAAGACGTGAACCTCCCCGCGCTGCCGAAGGACGTGTCCACCCAGCGGATGAGCCGCCAGGTGCCGACCGAGGCCCTGACCTACTATTCGCGGGCCCTGCTCTATCACGACCGCGGGCAGAAGGACAAGGCGGTGGAGATGTATCAGCGGGCGATCGCGGTATTCCCGAACTACACCGAGGCCCAGGACGGCCTGAAGAGGGAGCAGCAGTCCTGACCGTCCGGTGAACGTCATCGGACGCTTGGGTGGCACCGCGGCGCGCCGGCTCTCCCAGTTGGGAGCGCTGGCGCGCTTCGGTTTCGGGGCCCTGCGGGCGCTCGTCACGCTCCCCACCGCCGGCCGGAGCGTGGCCTTCCGCGTGACGATGAATCAGATCCGGTTCACGGCCGTCCACGCCGTGGGGCTCGTCGTCCTCCTGTCGAGCATTCTGAGCTTCCTCGTCATCTCGCAGGCCGCCCGGGAGCTCGGCTCCATCGGGAAGACCGAGTGGCTGGGGACCCTGATGGTGGTCGTGATCGTCCGGGAGCTGGGCCCCCTCGTGACGGCGCTCGTGGTGGCGGGGCGCTCGGGCACCGCCATCGCCGCGGAGCTCGCCACCAATCAGGTGATGGGCGAAGTCCGCGCGCTCGAGGGCATGGGCATCGACCCGCGCCAGTATCTCGTCGTGCCGCGATTCATCGGCGCGCTGGTCTCGGTGTTCATCCTGATGGTGCTGTTCGACGTCGTCGCGATCGCCGGCGGCCTCTCCGCCGCCTCCTTCAACGGCATGGCGCCGGGACGCTACATGGACGTGGTCCTCCAGGCCCTCACGCTCCGGGACGTCTGGCTCACCGTGCTGAAGGCGCTCTTCTACGGGCTGGTGGTCGGCACGGTGCCGAGCTTCTACGGGCTCGGGGTCCGGCGCGGGCCCACGGAGATTCCCATCGCCGCGAGCCGGGCCACCGTGTCGTCGATCGTCGGCATCTTCCTGGGCGCCGCCCTCTTCGGCTGACGTGACCGGCCCCTCCGCCCCCGCCCCCGCCGCCGGCCGGCCGTCCGTGTACGCCGGTCCGCCGCTCGTCTTCGACCAGGTGCTCCTCTCGCCCCGGGCCGCGACGCCGTTCTCGCTCACGGTGGAGGCGGGCCAGACGGCCGTGGTCTTGGGCGATGAAGACGTCGGCGTGTCCTCGCTCGGCGCGCTGGCTCTGGCCCTGGAGATCCCGCGCGCCGGTCACGTCCGCGTGCTGGGAACCGACCTGAGCACCCTTTCCGAACGCGACCGCTTGGCCTTCCGCCGCCGGGTTGGCTACCTTCCAGCCGGTGACGGGCTGCTGCAAAACCTTTCACTGCGGGACAACGTGGCCCTCCCGCTCCGGTTCGGCAGCACGGCCGGCTCGCAGGAAATCGAAGGACGGGTGGACGTGATGCTGGCGGCGGGCCGCATCACCAAGATCGCCGGCCTGCGTCCCGCCCAGGCCACCGAGGAAGAACGACGCCGCACGGCCCTGGTGCGGGCACTGGCGTTCGATCCCGTGCTCCTCATCCTGGAACAGCCGTTCGACGGCCTGACGTCGCGGGTGGCGGGCGAGCTGCTGACGCTGGCGCGGGGGGGCGAAGAAGCGCAGGGAGCCCGCCGGTCCGTGCTGATCACCGGCCAGGAGCTGCCACCGATGCTGCAGAACCGGGTCGAGCGGGTGTACCGCCTGCACCGGGCGGGCGCGCTCGAGCTCGAGCCCGTGTAGGCCTTCGAGGAGCCGTGGATACCAACCGTCAGGACTTCATCGTCGGTCTCTTGCTGGTGGTCGCCGTCGGCCTGGTCGTCGGCGCCCTCCTCGCGACCAGCGGCTGGGGGCAGCGCCGGTACGCGCTGTACCTCCGCGTGGCCAACGCCGAGGGCATCAGCGCGGACACGAGGGTCCTGGTGGAGGGCCTCGAGATCGGCCGGGTGCGCAGCATCGTCCCGCGGGTGGACCCGGCGACGCGTCGCGTCTCGTTCATCGCCCGGCTTTCCCTGGCGCAGGAGTTCGAGGACGGCTCCCAGCTCCAGCTCCCCCTGGGCACCCGGGCCGCCATCTCCTCCGTGAGTCAGATCTCCTCGGCGTCCGAGATCGTGCTGATTCTCCCCGATTCCACCCGCGGGGTCACCCGGATGCTCGGCGCGGGCGACACCATCAATTCGGACCGCCCGTCCTCGGCACTCGACTCCCTGAAGGTCGTGGTGACCAACCTGTCGAGCGACGTGCACGACGTGCTGGTCCAGGCCCGCGAAGCCCTGCGGGGCGTGCAGCGGACCCTCGCACAGACCACCACGACGATCCACGACCTGACCCCGGGTCTCTCGGCGGCGGTGGCGAGCGTGTCGGCGAGCATGGCCCGGATCGACTCGGTCACCGCGCACATCCCGCCGGGGATCGCCGACTCGGTGACCACGACCCTGGCGTCCTCCAACCGGCTCCTGCTCCACCTGGATTCTCTCGCCCAGGACGCCCGGAACCTCGCCTCCGAGAACCGCGGCGACCTGCGCACCACCGCGGCGAACCTGGCCGAGCTGTCCCGCCAGCTGAATCACTTCGCGGACGCCGTGTCCCGCCGGCCGTACCGGTTCCTGACCGGCGTCCAGCCGCTGCCGCCCGACTCCTCGAAGGCGGACCCGCCGCGGGACTCCATCAAGCCGTGAGCGGACGCTACGTGCTCCTCCATCCGGCGGCCTGGTCTCCGGCCGCGGTGGTCGACGCCCTCGCGGGGGCGCAGGTGGAGCTCCGCCCGGTGACGGGGCCCCCGGGGCTGCAGGTGGACCACCGGCCGACCGTGTTCCTCCTGGACGCCGGCAGCCGCTCGATGTTTCCGCTCGACGCCCAGCGCGCCTTCGTGGACGCCGGAGGGGCCATCGTGGCCCTGGGCCGCGAGGGCGAAGTGGACGTCCCGGAGCCCTTCGCCGCCGAGCTCCTGGCCGCCTTCGTGCGGCATCCGGCGGGCCCGCGCCAGTTCCTGATCGCGGTGCGGAGCGCCCTGCGCGAGGCCGCGGCGCGGGCCGAAACGGCCCGGGCCCTGGCGCAGGCCGAGCAGCGGTCCCAGGAGATCGCGGAGCTGACCCGGATCGGCGCCGCGCTGGGCACCGAACGCGATCTCAAGAGCCTGCTCGAGCTGATTCTCACGCAGGCGCGGCGGATCACGCAGTCGGACGCCGGGTCCCTCTACCTGGTCGAAGCCGCCGATTCGGGGACGCCGCGCCTGCGCTTCTCGCTGGCCCAGACGTTCTCCAAGCCCGAGGCGCCCTTCGTCGAATTCACCATTCCGATGGACCGGTCGAGCCTCGCGGGGTACACCGCCACGACCGGCGACCCCCTGGTGATCGACGACGCCTATTTCCTGCCGCCCGACGTGGAGTATTCGATCAACCGGTCGTTCGACGAGCGGTACGGCTACCGGTCCAAGTCGATGCTCGTGATCCCGATGAAGGATCACCGGGACCAGCGCATCGGCGTGCTGCAGCTCATCAACCGGAAGCGCGACTTCGACTCGGTGCTGGCCACCGCGGCGGACGTCGAGCGGGAGGTGGTACCCTACTCCCGCCGGACCGTGGAGCTGGTCACCGCGCTCGCCGCCCAGGCGGCGGTGGCGATCGAGAACAGCCGCCTCTATCAGGAAATCGAGCGGCTGTTCGAAGGGTTCGTCCGGGCGTCGGTCCAGGCCATCGAGCAGCGGGACCCCACCACCTTCGGTCATTCGGGCCGCGTCGCGGACTACACGGTGGGACTCGCGGAAGTCGTCGACCGGGCCGGTGACGGCCCCTACCGGGACCTGAAGTTCTCCCGCGAGCAGATCCGGGAAATCCGCTATGCGGGGCTCCTGCACGACTTCGGAAAGGTCGGAGTGCGGGAGCAGGTGCTGGTGAAGGCGAAGAAGCTCTATCCGCCCGATCTCGACCTCATCCGGCAGCGTCACGCGTTCGTGCGCCGCAGCCTCGAGCGGGACTTCTGGCGCAAGCGCGCCGAGTTTCTCGAGCAGCACGGCAAGAGCGGCTATCCCGCGTTCCTGGCGTCGCTGGACGACGAGCAGCGCCAGGCGCTCGCCGACCTCGACCGCTTTCTGGAGGTGGTGCTCCAGTCGAACGAGCCGTCGCTGCTCCCCGAGCAGAACAAGCACGACCTGTCGGAGTTCGCGCGGCGGACGTACGCCGACCTGGGCGGCGAGCCGCAGCCGCTCCTGACCCAGGACGAGGTCCGCTACCTGACCATCCCGAAGGGGAGTCTGGACGAGACCGAGCGGCTCGAGATCGAGAGCCACGTGACGCACACGTTCAACTTCCTGAAGGAAATCCCCTGGACCCGGGAGCTGCGCCGGATTCCGGACATCGCCTACGGGCATCACGAGAAGCTCGACGGCCGCGGGTACCCCCGGAAGATCCACGGCGAGGCGATCCCGGTGCAGACGCGCATGATGACGATCTCGGACATCTTCGACGCCCTCACGGCCCAGGACCGTCCCTACAAGCGCGCCGTTCCCTCGGACCGCGCCCTCGACATCATGAAACAGGAAGTGACCGGCGGGCAGCTGGACGGGGATCTCTACCGGCTGTTCGTCGAGGGGCGCGTGTTCGAATCCGCGCTCTCCCGCGGCGACGCGTGACGGCGTTCGGCATCTCGGGGCTGATCCTCGCAGGCTCGTTCCTCGCGGGGCTCCTGGGAGCACTGACGGGCCTGGGCGGCGGAATGGTGATCGTTCCGCTCCTCACCATCGGATTCGGCGTCAACATCCGGTACGCCATCGGGGCCTCCCTGGTCAGCGTGATCGCCACCTCCTCCGGCGCGGCCGCCGCGTACGTCCGCGAAGGCTTCACCAACATCCGGATCGGGATGTTCCTGGAGATCGCCACCACCACGGGGGCCTTGATCGGGGCCCTGGTGGCGGGCTTGGTCTCCACGAGCGCCATCGCGATCGTGTTCGCGGCGGTGCTGGTGTATTCCGCGTACGCCTCGAGCCGGCCCCGGGTGGAGCACGTGAGTCACGATCTGTCGGACCCTCTGGCCCGGTGGCTGCGGCTCAACGGCACCTACCCCACCCCCGAGGGCGTCCAACCCTACGGCGTGCAGCGGGTGACGACCGGGTTCGGGTTGATGCTCGTCGCGGGCATCCTTTCGGGACTCCTGGGCATCGGGTCCGGAGCGGTCAAGGTCCTGGCGATGGACAACGCCATGCGGCTGCCGTTCAAGGTGTCCACCACCACCTCGAACTTCATGATCGGCGTGACCGCCGCGGCCAGCGCCGGCGTGTATCTCCGCCGCGGCTACATCGACCCCGGGCTGTCCTTCTCGGTCATGGTCGGCGTGCTCATCGGCGCCCTGGCGGGCGCCAAGATCCTGACGCGGGCCCATCCCAAGCACCTCCGGATGGTGTTCAGCGTCGTCATCGTCGCCCTGGCCGCCGAGATGGTCTACAAGGCGATCACGGGGAGGATCTAGCCGTGGCGCGATGGACCGACGAACAGGTCGGGAACGCGGTGGGTCTGCTGCTCCGGATCGGGGTGATCGTCGCCGCCGTCGTGGCCGGCGCGGGCGGCGTCGTCTATCTGTGGCGCCACGGCTCGGTGCCCGTGGACTACGCCGCCTTCCGGGGGGAGCCCCAGCGTCTCCGCTCCCTGAGCGCGATCCTGCGCGGCGCGGCGGCATTCGACCCGCTGGCCGTCACGCAGCTCGGCGTGGTGCTCCTGATCGCGACCCCGGTAGCGCGGGTGGGCCTGTCACTGGTCGGGTTCATACTGGAAGGCGACCGGAAGTACCAGCTGATTACGCTGCTCGTGCTCCTGATCCTGACGGCGAGCTTGGTCGGGAGAATCTGAAGACCGCGACCAGTATCAGCCCCAGCGTCGCGACGGCGGCTCCCGTCCCCACCCAGTCTCCCCACCGGACATAGAGCGGCACCACATCGCTGGTCACGAGGCGCCCGACGACGACGTCCTGGGTGCCGAGAACCGACGCATCGGTCACCCGGCCGAGCGGATCCACGAACTCCGAGATGCCGTCGTTGGCGGAGCGCGCGATGCCCATCCGGGTCTCGATGGCGCGCATGATCAGATGCGCCGCGTGCTGGTACGGCGCCACGGTCTGCCCGTACCACGCGTCGTTCGTGATGTTGAAGACGACGTCGGCGCCCTCCGCGCGGTACTTCCGCGTCAGGTCCTCGAACGCGGACTCGTAGCAGACGATGACGCCGGCTTTCCCGACCGGCGTGGGATAGAGCGGCAGGGTGGTCCCGGGGCGGAACCGTCCCGACCAGTTCCTGATTCCGGGGATGGCCCGGAACCAGCTCACCGGGACGAACGGCGTCCGCTCCACCACCGGCACGAGGTACCGCTTCTCGTAGACCGGGTACTTCCGCCACGCCCCGGTGGTGTCGACGTAGAACGCGGCGTTGTAGATGTCGTAGTCGTTCCCGCCCGCCGGAGTCGCGTGCAGGCCGCCGAGGAGCACCGGTGTGCGGCCCTCCCGGACGAACCGCGCGATGCTCGAGTCCCACGGAACGGCGTCCTCCAGGAATCCGGGAAGCGCCGCTTCGGGCCAGGCGATGAGGTCCGGGCGCCCCATCGCGCGCGCGCGCCGCGACAGGCTGAGGAGCAGGTCCACTTCGCGCTGGGCCTCCGACGCCTGCCACTTCTCGGAGAATCCGATGTTGGGCTGGATCAACCCCACCACGCCGGCGGGCCGGAGCGGGGTGGTGTGCATCCGATGGACGCCGTAGGCCCAGGCGATCGCCACGGTCGCCACCACCGCCCCCAGACGCCAGGCCGCCGCCCGGACCCGGCCCCGCACCCCCAGCGCCGCCTCGACCAGGAGCACGTTGCACGCCATGAGCCAGAACCCGACCCCGCGCGCCCCCGCCAGGTCCGCCCACTGCACCAGGACCGGGGCGTCGGTGAGCGAAGTCCCGATCCCGAGCCACGGAAACGCGACGTCGCCCGCGTGCCCCACCCCCCACTCGAGCGTGGTCCACACCACGGGCAGGGTGACCCACAGCGGCAGTGCCGGGAAGCGGAGCCGGAGCCGGATCAGGAGCCAGAACACGCCGCCCGTGAACACGCCCATCATCACCACGGTCAAGAGGTAGCCGAGTCCGGAGAGCGGCGTGAAGTGCCAGAGCGCCACGACCAGCCAGTACAGCACCACGCCCTGCGACACGAACCCGTACCACCATCCCCACCGGAACGCCGCCCGGGGGTCGGCGCGGGCCTCGAGCTCCCGGAGGAGCAGGACCGCGGGGGCCAGGACGACGAAGCTGAGGACGGGAACGCGGAACGGCGGGTAGGAGAGCAGGAGCAGCACGGCGCCCAGGGCCACGAGGAGGGCCACGCGGGCCCGGCTCACAGGAGCACGTCTCTCCCCTCTTCGGCCGAGCGGTAGAGGGCATCCATCACGCGCTGGAGGGCCAGCTGGTCCTTGGGCGGCGGAGCGTTCACGTCCCCGCGCAGCACGGCCAGGAAATAGGTCCACTCGGCCCGGTAGGACTGCTGGAAGGCGGTCTCGCGGCCGCTGGCGCCGGTCGGCGTGACGTCGGTGGGCGTCCCGTGCACGTCCTTGAACACGCGCAGGGGGCCGATCGCGGCGGCGCCCTTCTTGCCGACGACGTCGAACCAGAAACGCTCCCCCTCCCCCATGTGCCGCCAGCTCACGTCCACCGAGATGGACGTGCCGTTCTCGCAGACGATGAGGGCCGACCCCAGGTCTTCCACCGCGCCCCCGGTGCGGCCCACGACGTGGGCGGAGACCCGCTTGGGAATGGGCCAGCCCGTGAGCCAGAGGCCGAGGTCGATGAGCGGCATCCCGAGATCGAGCAGGGCGCCGCCGCCCGCTTCCTGCCGGTGGAGCCGCCAGCCGAGGAGCTGGCGGCTGGGCTGGAACGTGTACCATCCGCCGCGGACGGCATCCACGGTGCCGAGCTCGCCGCCGTTCACGAAGTTGCGGACCGCCTGGACGTCCGCGCGGAAGCGGTGGTTCATCCCGACCATGATCCGCTTTCCGTACCGTTCGGCGGCCTGGAGGACGGTCTCCACCCCCTGGGAGTTGAGGGCGAGCGGCCGTTCGCACAGCACGTGCGCGCCGGAGGAGAGGGCCGCGACCGCGTGGATCTCGTGCAGGTGATTGGGCGTGCAGAGCACCACCGCGTCGGCCTCGGCGTACTTGAGGACCTCTTCGATGTCGTCGTAGGTGTCCTTGACGTCGAAGCGGGACGCGAGGGCGCGGGCCTTGGAGACGTCGTTGTCGCAGATGGCGGCGATCTCCACCCCCGCCAGCTTGCGCAGCACCGGCAGGTGCGCCACCTGGGCGATCCCGCCGGCTCCGACGACCGCGATCCGGATCGGATCGTTCACCGAGAGCTTCCTCCCCCCCCAGATCCCCAGCCGTGGAAGCGGTACATCAGCCCCGCCGAGAGCGACGCCGAGGCGAGGCCGTCCGACAGCACGCCCCGCCCTTCGAACGAGAGCGCCAGCCGCGGCGCGACGCGCACTTCGGCCCCCACCGTGAAATTCACCGCCGGGAAGAATCCGTCCAGCGCGTCCTGGACGAAGGTGCCGTCGATGGCGCTCCCGCTCCCGTGGCGCCAGTGCACCCCGACGCCCGCGCCTAGAAACGTGGTGAGAGCCGTTCCCTGAGGGAAGGCGTATTGGAGGTCCAGGTCCCCCGCCAGGTCCGACCACCGGATCTGGCCGACGCTCACCGTGAAATTCGAGTCGGGGTCGTGGACGAGGCTCCGGATCCGCGAGGCGAAGTCGTTGAGGGACTGCTGATCGAATCCGGACCGGAAGTAGGAGAGGCCGAGGAGGACCCGGACCCGGGGGGCGATGTTGCCGGCGTCGAACCGGACGCCGGCGAGCAGGGCGCCCTTGAGCTTGCTGGCGCCCAGGGGCCCCAGCTCGAAGCGCAGGCCGGTGGGCTGCAGGTTGTCGTAGGAGAACTGGTCGAGAACACCCTGGGCGGCCAGTCGGTTAGGCGGATAGGCGGTGAGGAGCACCCCATATCCAACGAACATCACCAATCCCCTCACACCCAACCGTCTGACCGGCCTAGTAGAGCTTCGCAATCTCGGTCCCCGGGAAATACGTGGTGATGATCTCCTGATACCCCTGCCCCACGCGGGCCCGGCCGATGGCCCCCCACTGGCAGAAGCCCACGCCGTGCCCGGAGCCGGCGCCCGTGGCCACGAGATGGGTGACCTCGCCGTGGTCCGTGGTCACGAACAGCTGAAAGGCCGCGCTGGCGAGAAACCGGTCCGGGGCGGGCCGGAGAACGCTCCGCACGTCAGGCTCCGAGATCCGCGCGTCCCCGTGCGGGAAGACGATCCGGAGCTCCCCCACCCGGCCTGAGGCCGTGGTCCGCGTGACTTCCACGTTGACGATGCGCTGAAGCCCGTCGCCGCCGAGCGGAACCACCGGCGGCAGGCTTCGGGCCAATATAGTGCGCAGGGTGGCGCCATCCCACTCCTCTTTCCACCGGAACCGGGGGGAGATGTCGCAGTAGTAGTGCCCCCCACCCGACGCATCCGACACCGGACGCAGGTACGGGCGCGCCGCCCCGTTGTGGAAGGCCTCGGCCGCGTCCGCCGTCTGAAATCCGCAGGTCGAGTGGAAGAAGGCGTCGATCAGCTCCCCGTGATACGTCACCACCCGGCCGGCGGTCCGTCGCACCGCGCCCCAGGCCTGCTGGGTCTCCGCGGCGACGCCGCCGTACACCTGGTCCCGGGTGTCGTCCGTGACGTCGAAGCCCTGGGCCTCCCAGCGGCCCCGGTTCTTGAGGGCGAAGGTCCGGGAGACGATCGCCTGGGCATCGAGGGCCTGGAGCTCGTTGTCCTTGCGGGGTCCGAGCTCCGGGCCCACCACGGCCGCGACGTAGCTCTCGAGGGGAACGCGGTTGACCAGGAGGAGGCCGGTGGGCGAGCGGATGACGTTGATCCGACCCCGGTACCGTTTGCCGTCGGCGGCGACGAAGTGGTCGGCGGTGGCACTGACGGCGGAGATGCCGGTGTGGGGACCGGTGCGGCCGCCGTCGGGGCGGACCAGGACCAAGCCCGAACCTTCCGGAACGACGCCCCATTTGGCGCCGGCGGGGATGCTCGCCACGGCCTTCCCGTCGGCGTCGTCGGTCACGAGGATCCGGGCGTCGCCGCCGAGGGTGATGCGGGAGAGGCCGTCGGCCAGGCCGACGCGGAGCTCGGGCTCGGAGCCGGGGAGCGGGGGGGGATGATGGACGCACGCGCCGGCGATGACGGTCACCGCGAGAGCCCAGGCCGCGCGCCGGGCCGGCCTCACGTCAGCGCCACCGCCCGGAAATCGTAGTCCTCGCTCTCCGTCACGCGGGCCCGGACCATCCCGCCCGGACGGGCCCATCCGCCGGCCGTGACGTAGGTGACGCCGTCCACGTCATCGGCCTGCCAGGGGACCCGTCCCACGTGGGTGGCGCCCCGGTCCCCCGGGTCGGCGATCTCGTCCACCAGCACGTCCACCTCCCGTCCCACGAATCGGGCCAGCCGTTCGGCGGACACGGCGCGCTGGATCTCGAGCAGCTCCTCCATCCGCGCGCGCTTCACCTCGTCCGGGACGTCGTCCTCGTACTGGACCGCCCGGGTGCCATCCTGGGGCGAGTAGGTGAACGCGCCGAGGCGGTCGAACTTCGCTTCCTCGAGGAACTCGACGAGCTCCGAGAACTGGGCGTCGGTCTCGCCCGGGAATCCGACGAGGCAGGTGGTGCGGACGGCCAGGTCGGGAACGACGGCGCGGAGCCAGGACAGCTTCTCCCGGATGGTGTCCTTCCGTTCCGGCCGGCGCATCTTCTCGAGCATCGCGTCGGACGCATGCTGAATCGGCATGTCGATGTAGGGCACGATGCGGGGGTGGTCCGCGATGACGCGGACCAGCCGCTCGGAGAGCCCCGCGGAGTAGACGTAGAGCAGCCGGTACCAGGGCACGGAGGTCTCGCGCAGCAGGGCCTCGAGCAGCTCCGGGAGCCGCGGGCCGCCGGGGCCCAGGTCGCGCCCGAAGTGTCCCAGATCCTGCGCCACGAGGTTGATCTCCACCGCCCCCTGGGCCTCCAGAGCCTGCGCCTCGCGCACCAGCCGCTCGACCGGCTCGGACCGGTGCTTGCCGCGCATCAGCGGGATGGCGCAGAAGGCGCACGTGTGGTCGCAGCCTTCGGAGATCTTGAGGTAACGCACGTGCGGCTGCGCACCCAGGAACTGGCGGACGCCGGGGTGCGCCGTCACCGGATCGGGGATCAACCCGCGTTTCGCGAGCTCGGGCACGAGGTGATGAAGGTCCGAGAATCCGAGGAACAGATCCACCTCGGGCATCTCGGCCTGCAGCTCGGTCTTGTACCGCTGCACCAGGCAGCCGACCGCCACCACGGCCTTGACCCCGCCTTCGTGCTTCAGACGGGCGGCGCCGAGCATGGCGTTGATCGACTCCTGCTTCGCGGCGTCGATGAAGCCGCAGGTGTTGACGAGGACCACGTCGGAGGACGGGAGATCGGGCGTGACGACGGCGCCGTGGCCCACGAGGTCGCCCACCAGCCGTTCGGAGTCGACGGTCGCCTTGTCGCAGCCGAGCGAGATGACGCCGAGCTTCATCCGCGGTAGTTCCCGAACTTGAGCTCGATGCCGAAATCCTGCGTGCGCAGAAACCCCATCACCTCCTGCAGCTCGTCCTTGGACGGGGACTGGACCCGCACCTCGTCGCCCTGAATGGAGGCCTGCGCCTTCTTGAACTTCTTGTCCTTGATCGCCTTCACGATGGCTTTGGCTTTCTCCTGCGGAATTCCCTGGGTGAGCGTGATGTCCCGCCGCACCGTGTCCCCGGTCGCCGGCACGACCTCCCCCAGGACCAGGTTCTTCACCGGCACGCCGCGTTTGATCATCTTGGTCTGCAGGACGTCGAAGAGGGCCTTCATCTTGAAGTCGTCGTCGGCCACGAGGGTCAGGAGACCCTTGGCCCGGTCGAACGCGATCGACGCCTTGGAGCCCTTGAAGTCGTAGCGCTGGGCCACCTCCTTGGTGGCCTGATTCACGGCGTTGTCGACCTCCTGGAGATCGGCGCCGGTCGAGACGTCAAACGACGACAGAGATGGCATGGCAGGAATATAGAAGGCGCGGGGAGCGGGGAGCGGTCGGAGACGAAAAAAGGGAAGCCCCGCCGTGCCGGGCGGGGCTTCCACATCTTGGACTCCGACCGCTCCCCGCTCCCCGCGCCCTAGAACAGGAAGCTGTCCAGCGCCCGTGCGCGCGACACGTGCCGCAGCCGGGCCAGGGCCTTCTCCTTGATCTGCCGCACCCGCTCCCGGGTGATGCCGAGGCGCGCGCCGATCTCCTCGAGGGTGAGGGGCTCGGGGGTTTCGAGGCCGAAATAGAGCCGGAGAATCAGGGCCTCCCGGTCCTTCAGGGTGCCGAGGACCTTCTCGACCGACTCGGTGAGGGCGTGCTCGAAGATCTCGTCGTCGGGCCCGGGGTTCTGGGTGTCGGGGAGATAATCGAGGAGCTTGTTGTCCTCACCGGGCGTGAGGGGGGCGTCCAGGGAGAGATGGGCCTGGGAAATGGACATCGTCTTGGCGACTTCCTCTTCCGAGATGTCCATCCCCTCGGCGATCTCTTCGACGGTGGGCTCGCGGCCCAGCTCCTGCAGCAGCGCCGATGACCGCTTTCCGATGCGGTGCAGCGTGCCGGCCCGGTTCAGGGGGACCCGGACGATGCGGGACTGCTCGGCCAGCGCCTGGAGAATCGCCTGACGGATCCACCAGACCGCGTACGAGATGAACTTGATGCCCTTGGTCTCGTCGAACTTATGGGCCGCGCGGATCAGGCCCAGGTTCCCCTCGTTGATGAGATCCGAGAGGGAGACGCCCTGGTTCTGGTACTTCTTCGCGACCGAGACCACGAAGCGGAGGTTGGAGCGCACCAGCTTGTCCAGCGCTTCCTCGTCGCTCAGCTTGATGCGCTGAGCGAGCAGTACCTCCTCTTCCCGCGTGATCAGGGGGTACTGACTGATCTCCCGCAGATACTGATCGAGAGATCCTTCGTCGAACGACGCCCGCTTCGCCGTGTTCAGTTGCATGGGGTCCCTCTTCCTCCGTGCATGAACGACGCCGCTCCAAGTCCACCCACCACCGCACCGTACGGCCCGGCGTCGGCGGCGCTACTCGCGCTCCCGTACCCTGCCACCTTCAGCGAATCAGCGAACCGAGCCGCGCCCAGCGGATGTCGTTGAGCCAGGGAAAATGGTCGTGCGCATCCCGGTCCACACTCCAGTACACGATCAGGGGCCGGCCGCGGATGGCGCTCTCGTCCACGAATCCCCAGTAGCGGGAATCGAGCGAGATGTCGCGGTTGTCCCCCAGCACAAAGTACTTGTGCGCCGGCACCACGAGTGGGCCCCAGTCGTCCCGGCACGGGTGATACGCCGCCCGGGCCGCCGCCGAGGTGTCCACCAGATAGTCGCGCTGCCACTCGAAATCACGGTCACAGTCGTTGCGCAGAGAATCGGTCCGCTCGACGTACGGCTCGGGATGCCGCACGCCGTTCACCAGCACCTGTCCCTCGATCATCTGGAGGGTGTCGCCGGCGACGCCGACGATCCGCTTGACGAAGGTCGTGTCGGGGTGCCGCGGATACGGAAAGACCACGACGTCCCCACGCCCCGGCGTGGCGAATCCGGGCAGCCGCGTGTGGGTGCCGGGGATCACGGCGCCGTACACGGCCTTGTTCACGAAGAGAAAGTCCCCCACCAACAGCGTGCGCTCCATGCTGCCGCTCGGGATCTGGAATGCTTCAAGAAGGAAAGTGCGGATGATGAGGAACAGGACGAACGCCATGCCCAGCGTGCGCATCCACGTGTCGAACCATCGGGCGAGACGGGACCGCGGCTTTTCAGGGGGGTGCGAGGACTCACGCGGGAGAGGCGCGTTGGACGAACTCTGGGGAGCCCCCAAGTCGTGCATGGAACGTACGTTAGCGGAGGGGCCCGCACGGCGCAACGGTCACTGTCCACCCCCGGGCACCCCCCCACCCCCGGATCCGGACCCCCAGGTCCCCCGTCGACCCGGGGTGACGGACGCGGGCGGCGAGACACGCGACTCCACCCTCCCGCTCCACCCTGACCCACACCGGTGACACATCCGCGAAGTCGCGGAGCGCGTCATCCCCGAGCGGTGACCCGCCGGCGTCGAGAATGATGACGAGCGACTCGCTCTCCGTGTGCGCCACGACACAACATCACACCGGTCCCGCGCCGGACCCGCATCCGATTCACGCGCGCGGTGGCGAAAAGACGGGGGCCACCCCGACCTCGTCCCGCAGCACGTTCTCCACCGCGCGTCGCAGGTGGTCAAAGACCGCCGAGGAAGGAGCGCATCTCCCGAACCACTTGGGCCCGGTTGGAATAGAAGACGTAGTGATTGGCGCCGTGCAGCTCGACGACCCGCGCGGACGGCACGCCCTTCTTGAAGAGGGCGCGCTGCGCGGCGCCCCACGCGGCAATGGCCGCCGTGAAGCGCCTCCCCACCGCCCGGGTCGAGTCGTTGAAGGTCTTCCAGCGGGGAAAGAGCTGCGGGGCCGAGTCGACGACCGCGTCGATGGACAGGGCCGGTGCACGGACCCGGGAGTAGTCCGGGTGTCCGGCCCCCGCGAGCATCTGCGAGTCCACGGACGCCGGCGTCACGTCGGACCGGAGGTGCCCGGTCGCGTCGAAGACCTCGATGGCCCGGAGCTGTGCCTCGGGGATCAACATGCCGAAGGTCGTCAGCAGGTAATGCTGGAGGGCCTTCGGAGACGCCGAATCGGCGGCGGACGGCGGTTGCTGGGGGTAGTCCCCGATCAGGGGCCCCAGCACCGAGTGGTCGTACGCGGCGTCGAAGTAGATCAGCCCCTGCACCCGCTCCGGATGCGCCCCGGCGAAGGCGGTCAGCTCGTCCCCCGCCATCGAGTGCCCCACCAGGATCGCCTTCGCCACGTTGAGGGAGTCGAGGGCCGCCGTCAGGTCCTGCACCCGCGTGGCCAGGTCATAGCCGCCGGGCGTCCGGGTGGAGGCGCCGTAACCCCGGCGGGTGATCGCGACGACGTGAAAGTGGTCGGTGAACTGCGGGGCGAAGTCGTCGAAGCCGTGCGCCACGTCCTGGAGGCCCGAGAGAAACACCAGATTCGGACCGGTGCCGCCCCAGTCGAGTGCCTCGAGCTTCACGCCGGGCGCTACCGTGACGAACGTGACGGTGTGGGGCGACGTGTCCCGCCAGGCGGCCGGCGCCTCCTGATGCCGGCAGGCACCCGCCGCGAGCGCCAGGGCCAGCGCGGCGCGCTTCATACTTCGGTGTCGATCTGGGCCCGCTGCAGCTTTCCGGAGTAGTCCACGTATCCCACCTTGATCTCCGAGTAGAAGTCGTAGACCGCCCAGCCGCCCTCGCGGTGCCCATTCCCGGTCTGCTTGACCCCCCCGAACGGCAAATGCGCCTCGGCGCCGATGGTCGGCGCGTTGACGTAGGTGATGCCGTTGTCGAGCTCGTTCAGGGCGCGGAACGCCGCGTTCACATCCCGGGAGTAGAGCGCGCTCGAGAGGCCGTATTTCACGTCGTTGTTGACGGTGATCGCCTCATCCAGGTCCTTCACCTTGATCACCGACAGCGCGGGTCCGAAGATCTCCTCCTGCTCCACGCGCATCCCGGGCTTCACGCCCACGAAGAGCGTGGGCTGGTAGAACCAGCCGCGCTCGAGGCCCTTGCCCTGCCCCCGGGCCCCGCCGATCAGCACGCTCGCTCCCTGCTCCTTCGCGATGCCGACGTACTCCTCGACTTTGGCGCGCGAGGCTTCGTGGATGAGGGGCCCGACCTCGGTCTGGGCGTCGAGCCCGGGGCCGAGCCGGAGCTTCTGCGCGCGGTCGGCCAGGCTCTTCACGAACCGGTCGTGGATCCCCGCCTGCAGGATCAGGCGGCTCGTCGCGGTGCAACGCTGACCGGTGGTGCCGAACGCGCCCCAGAGCACGCCGTCCAGCGCGAGATCCAGGTCCGCGTCGTCCATCACGATCATCGCGTTTTTCCCGCCCATCTCGAGCGAGAGACGCTTGTGCATCCGCCCGCAGGTGGCGCCGATGAGCGATCCGGTCTCGGTGGACCCGGTGAAGGAGATCACGCCGACGTCGGGATGCTCGACCAGCGCCTTCCCCGCCGCCCCGCCGCCGTGCACCAGCTGAATCACCTCGGGCGGAACCCCGGCTTCGAGCAGAATCTCGACGAGCAGGTGGGCCGTGTGCGGCACGTCCTCGGACGGCTTCCAGATGACCGCGTTCCCGCACAGGAGCGCCGGGAAGATCTTCCAGGTGGGCACGGCCAGGGGGAAGTTGAACGGCGTGATGACGCCCACGGTGCCGATGGGACGCCGGAAGCTCATCGCCCACTTGTTGCGGAGCTCGGAGGGGACGGTGCGGCCATAGAGCCGGCGCCCCTCGGTGTGCGCGTAGTACGCCGTGTCGATCCCTTCCTGCACGTCGCCCCGGGTCTCCAGGAGGACCTTCCCCATCTCCCGCGTCATCGCGCGGGCCAGGTCCTCCTTCTTGTGGACCAGGAGATCGCCGATGCGCTGGAGCACCTGGCCCCGGATCGGCGCCGGGGTCCGGGACCACGCCGCGAATCCCTTCTTCGCCGAGGCCGCCGCCCGCGCGACATCCTCCGCCCCCGACTGGGGGAAGCGGCCGATCGTGTCACTCGTGTCCGCCGGGTTGGTGTTCTCGAAGTAGTCGCCGGTGGTGGGAGGCACCCAGGCGCCGGCGATGAAGTTCTTGAAATCGGTCATTTGAGAGGGGGGTCAGGGATCAGGGGTCAGAGGTCAGGGACAGAGCCACGTCGCGACGTGCTGCGCGTAGTGGACCCGGGGGAGGACTTCACGGGCCGCCAGGGCCAAGCCCCAGATCACCAGACCCTGGGAGATCAGGTGAGCCCAGCCGAGGTGGCGGCGCCAGGAAGAGACCGAGCTCCAGACGCCCGCCGTGATGACCGCGGCGACGCCGATGAGATAGAAGCCGAGCTTCAGTCCGCAGCCGTAGGTGTACGGCCACTGCGTGATCCCGATGCCGATCAGGAGCCCCAGCACCACGCGCACCCAGGTGCCCAGCCATTCGCGCGTCGAGAGCTTGCGTCCCGCGGGGCCCGGAGGCGCCGCCGACCCGCGCGGGGCCGGGGGCCCGCCCGAAGGTGCCCGCCCCGGCGCCGGCGCGGCCGGAGTTTGGGCGAGGAGTTTGTCGACCTCGGCCAGCTCCTTGTCCCAATCGCGAACTTCGTCCTTCGCCACTATCCCTCCCGCACCAGGCCGTACCGCTCGATCTTCTTGTAGAGATTGCTCCGCGGCATCTCCAATGTGCGCGCGGTCTCGGAGACATTCCAGTCGTGCTCCTGGAGCTTCGCCACCAGGAACGCGCGCTCCGCCGCCATCTTGAATTCCTCGAAGGTCCCCGCCTGGAAGAGCGCTCCGCCGGCACTTCCCCCATCGGCGGCCGGCGGGACGGCGCCTCCTCCGGGCATCCCCGTCGCCAGCCGGTCGACGTCCGCGGCGGTCACGGTGGCCCCGGGCGCCAGGATCAGGAGCCGCTCCACGGCGTTCCGGAGCTCCCGGACGTTCCCGGGCCAGTCGTGGGCCTCGAGCCGCCCGAGGGCGCCGTCGTCGAATCCCCGGACCGGGAGCCCCGTGGTACGGCCCAGCTCCTCGACGAAGTGCCGGATCAGCTGGGGGATGTCCCCGCGGCGGGCGCGGAGGGGCGGCACCTCGATGGGCACGACGTTCAGCCGGTAGAGCAGGTCCTCGCGGAAGTGTCCCTCCGCGATCTCGAGGTCGAGACGCTTGTTGGTGGCGGCGATCACGCGCACGTCCACAGCCAGGGTCTTTCCCGACCCGACCCGGGAGATGACGCCCTCCTGCAGGGCGCGCAGGACCTTGGCCTGCGCCGACAGACTCATGTCCCCGACCTCATCGAGGAAGAGGGTCCCCCCATCCGCCAGCTCGAACTTCCCCGGGCGGTCCCCCACCGCGCCGGTGAAGGACCCCTTCATGTGACCGAAGAGCTCGCTCTCGATCAGCTCGGTGGGGATGGCCGCGCAGTTCACTTCGACGAACGGCCCGTTGGCACGCGGCGACAGGGCGTGGAGGGCGCGCGCCACCAGCTCCTTGCCCGTGCCGTTCTCACCGGTGATCAGCACGCGCGCCGGCGTCGGCGCCACCTTCTCGATGGTGTCCAGCACCTCCTTGATCGCCTTGCTCGACCCCACGATCCGATGCCGCGACTGCACCTCGGCCTTGAGCCGGACATTCTCACCCGCCAGCGCGCCGTGCTGGAGCGCGTTCCGGAGCGTGAGCAGGACGCGATCGGTGTCGAGGGGCTTCTCGAGGAAGTCGTAGGCGCCGAGCTGGGTGGCCTCGACCGCGGTCTGGACCGTGCCGTGACCGGAGATCATCACGACCTGCGCGTGCGGATCGAGCTCGCGGAGCTTGCGGAGGGTTTCGAGTCCGTCGATGCCCTGCATCTTCACGTCGAGGAACACGAGATGCGGACGGAACTCGGGGTACTTGAGGAGCAGCTCGCCGCCCGACGCGCACGTCAGCACCTCGAGGTCCTCGAACTCGAGGAGCTGGGTGAGCGCCTCGCGGATCCCCTTCTCGTCGTCGGCGACGAGGACGCGCTGGCTCACGGGACCGCCCGCCGGTAGCACACGACGCGGGTGGGGTGGACGGAAATCCGGCCGACGGTGGACGGCACGGCGACCGCGACGTCGCCCGCCGAATCCGCCCCCGCGATCACCCGCGCCAGCCGGGTCACCGCGGGGCCGGGAAACGGGAAGCCGCGCAGGGACAGCTCGCGCACCGCCCACCGCGCGAGCCCCGGGCGCGCGATCGTCACCGGACCCGCCATCCGGAGCGGCTCGAGGGGACCGAGCACGTGTGCCGCCGGCCCCAGGGCGTCAGCGGGGAGCACCCGCGTGTCCAGGCGGGCGTTCACCGCCAGGCTGGAATCGAGCAGCTCGACGCGCAACGAATCGAATCCCTTCCGCACGGTCCAGTCGATGCCTCCACCCATCAGGGACGCCATCTCGTTCGGCGTCAGGATCACGGAATCGGGCCCGCCGGGCGCGCCCAGCAGGGCCAGCTTGGCCCGGGTGCTCGAGACCGCCCCGGGGGTGGGCGCGCCCACCGACGTGTCGGCGACGGGTGGGAGCCGCGTGGAATGGGGGCCCAAGTACCGGGAGGCCGTGTGCAGGATGGGATCCCGAAACCACCACACGACGCCGGACCCGACGAGGATCAGGACCAGGCACCCGAGCCGGCCGATCGCCTTAAGACAGCCGTCCATGCCGTAATTCTTCGTACACCGCGCCCTTCGGTCCGGTGGTGCTGCGCATCAGGTCCGCCGAATCGACGACCACGGCATCGCTCCAGGTCAACGTCGCGAGGTGGCGCTCGAGGTCCGCGAAAGCGCCGGTCCGGGCATCGCGCCGGACCCGTCCGAGCGTCACGTGGGGGCGAAACGGGCGTCCGTCCGGCGGGAACCCGAGGGGGCCGAAGGCGCGCTCGACGGCGTGCTGGAGCAGCTCGAGGGCGGGATCGGCTCCCACCCCCGCCCAGATCACCGCCGGCCGCGCGGGTCCGGGGAAGGCGCCGAGGCCCCCCACCGTCACGGTGAAGGGCCGGACGCCCCGCACCGCCCCGTCCAGCGCGTCGCTCATCTCGTCGAGCCGCCCTTCCGCCACGTCACCCAGGAACTTGAGCGTCAGGTGGATTCCTTCGGGCGCCACCCACCGCACGGGAAGGTCGAGGGCCCGGAGGGGCGCCGTCCCATCCCACAGTCCCTGGCGGAGCGCGGCCGGAAAGTTGAGCGCGACGAAGAGTCTCACCGCGCCGCGCGGTCGGCCAGGAGCGACCCGCGACGGTATCCCCGCGGGTCCACGTCCACGGCTGTGAACCCCAGCCCGGCGAAGTGCGCCCGCACGGCCTCGAGGCGGTCCGCCACGTACGCGATGTGGGCCGGCTCCACTTCGATGCGGGCCGAGCTTCCGATGTGGCGCACGCGGAGGTCGCCGGTCACGCCCTCCGCGCGCAGGTAGGCCTCCGCCTGCTCGACCTGTTTCAGCCGGGCCGGCGTGATCGCGAGGCCGTATTGAATCCGGCTCGAGAGGCACGGGGCGGCCGGGGCATCCCAGTTCGGCAGGGACAGCGCGCGCGCCGCGGCCCGGATGTCGCCCTTGGTCAGCCCCGCTTCCGCGAGCGGCGAGCGGACCCGCGCGTGGAGTCCCGCGGCGCGCCCGGGCCGGTGCTCGCCCAGGTCGTCGGCGTTGGTGCCGTCGCAGATCACGGCGATGCCCCGCTGACCGGCCACGGCGCCGAGACGGGCCCAGAGCTCGGTCTTACAGTAGAAGCAGCGGTTGGTCGGGTTGGCGAGGTACCGGGGATCCTGGAGCTCGGCGGTCGCGACTTCGATGACGGGAATGTCGAACCGGCGGGCGACGTCGTGCGCCGCGCGCCACTGCTCCTCGGGATACGAGTCGCTCCGGCCGATGGCGGCGAGCATCCGCTCCGGCCCCAGCTCCTGGCGGAGCACCACGGCCAGGAAGGCGGAGTCGACGCCGCCGGAATAGCCCAGGAGCGCGGAGGGGTAGGCGCGGACGAGATCGCGGAGGCGGTCCAGACTCATGGCGGAATAGTAGCGGGGGCGCCGGCCCGCGGGACCGGGGATTCGGGACGGAATCCGGATATTGCCCGCCCCCGAAACCAGCGATTATGATGAATCGTAGTGCGGGGAGTCCCGAGTCCTACGAATCGTCGGTCTCGTTACGTGGAGCTTACCGAATGACGGTGAAACGCCCTCTCGATGCGGTGGACCGCCGGCTCCTCGCCCTCCTCGCCGAGAACGGGCGGGCGTCGTACCAGGGGCTCGCCGACGACGTCGGCCTCTCCCGCCCCGCGGTGATGGAGCGCGTCAAGCGCCTCGAAACCGCGGGGATCATCACCGGTTACAGCGCTCGGCTCGACCGGGCCAAGGCCGGCGTGCCGATCACCGCGTTCGTCGCCGTGCGGTACGGCTCGAGCGGATACGTCGGGGACGAGCCCCGGATGCGCGCGCTGGTGAAGCACCCCGGCGTCCTCGAGTGCCATCACGTGGCCGGGGACGACTGCTACATCCTGAAAGTGGCGGCGAAAGATTTGGAAGGGATTCAGGCGATCCTGCGCACCCTGGCGGGCTCCCCGAAACAGCTCAACACCAAGACCACCATCGTGCTCAGCACGCTGTTCGAGAAGCCGGCGCTCGCCCTTCCGGAGGAGGACTGACGTGCCCGCGCTCCGCGGCAAGGCGCTCGTCGCCTATCTGCTGGTCTGCGTCTTCTGGGGCTCCACCTACCTGGCGATCCGGATCGGGGTCCAGGTCTTCCCGCCCTTCCTGTTCGCGGGCGTCCGGTTCTTCATCGCCGGCGCGCTCCTCCTGACCGGCGCGCTGTTCTTCGGCGACTCCCTGCCCGCGTCCCGCAGGGACTGGGTGGTCCTCTCCATCGTCGGGCTGTTCCTCCTGGGGGGCGGCAACGCGATGGTGGTGTGGGCGGAGCAGTACACGCCGTCCGGCGTCGCGAGCATCTTCGTGGTGACCGTCGCCCTCTGGATGGCGTTCTTCGACGTGGTGCTCCCCGGCGGCACCGGGCGGATATCGGTCCGCGTCATCGCGGGCCTCCTCCTGGGATTCGCGGGCACCATGCTCCTCGTGGGAGCCGACCCCGCCACCATTCTGCGCGCCGACCTGCGGGGCCCGGTGGCCCTCACCGGCGCCAGCGCCTCCTGGGCGTTCGGCTCGATCTTCTACAAACGCCGGCACCCCGCGGCCAGCCCGTACATCGCCGCCTCGATCCAGATGCTCGCGGGCGGCGCCGTCGTAACCATGCTCGGCCTCCTGCTCGGCGAGGGCTCCCGGGTCCAGGTCACTCCGAAGGGCGTCGAGGCGCTCCTCTATCTCGTGGTATTCGGCTCCCTGGTGGGATACAGCGCCTACGCGTACGCCTTGAAGCACGCGCCCGCGACGATCGTCGGAACGTATGCCTATGTGAACCCCATCATCGCGGTGCTCCTGGGGTGGCTGCTCCTGGGCGAGGCGGTGACCGGGCGGACCTTCCTGGCGATGATCCTGATCCTGGGCGCCGTGGTCTGGATCCAGTTCTCGCACACCCTGCCGGCGTTCCGGCGGGCCCC
>DATJQI010000040.1:0-2384 GCA_035505915.1 Gemmatimonadales bacterium
CCGGTAGCTCAGGATCACGACCCGGCCGCAGCGACTCTGCACGAGATACGCGGTCGAGAAGATGAACATGGCGTCCACCGTCTGCGCCACGCGGACGCAGGCGTTGTCCTCGAGCCCGACCCGGGACATGATCGTCGTCAACGTCCCGATGTCGGAGTACGAGTAGCCGGCGGCGGTGGCGAGGACGTGCGCGACCGTGGCGTTGCGATCGGCGCGATCTCCCTGGTGCGCGGCGAGCAGGGCTGGCACGAGGTCGTCGTAGATGGGAAACGGGGGGCCGCAGGTCCCGCCCGTGAGTCGCTCGAGGTTCATCGGCTCCACCTCTCCCTTCGTCGGATGCTCGGCGTCGATGGCGGCATCCCGACCCGCCAGGGCGCCCGGGCGACCGACGGCCCCTCTCGCGCGGGCAGGACGGGTGCGGTGTCCGGGGACGCCAGGTGGAGCTCACGCCCCACCCGCCCGGGCTCGCTCGCCTCGCTCGTATTCTAAGAGTGATGGCTGGCCGCGCCGGGAGGAAGGGTCGCCGTCGGGCCCGGGCCCGCGAGTCGGCGCCCGGTACCACTCCACGCCCTGGCGCGCGACGGATCCCCCGCACATACATAGTCCCAACCTCCGCAGTGGGTACGGTATGGGACGCGAAAAGGCCGCCCGGCATGGTGCGCTGGTCGCAGCCATCAGGAAGGCCCGCCGTGAGCTGAAGGCGACGTGGGCCGAGGCCCAAGAAGATGTGCGATGGGTGAACGCCGCGAACGGGACGGACGAGCTGGAAGCCGCGATCCGTGGCTTTCTGCGGAGCCACAGGGACCTTGTCGGTGCCGGCGAACGGCTGAAGAAGCATCTCACACGGCTCCGCAGGGCCCACCGGCGGTCCGGCAAGGGGAGCGGGAGGGCGGCGGCCCCGTAGTCCACCGTCCTGCCGTGGTGATGCCGGCGCAGGCAAGGAGCGGGCGCCTGCGCCCCGAGATCGTGACACAACCCGGACCGGAGGCCGGACATGCGACCTGCGGAAGTGGCGGCGGCGTTCGTGGCGTGCATCAACGCCCACGATCTCGCCGGCCTGAGTGCCCTGATGACCGACGATCACGTGTTCGTGGACGCGCTCGACAATCGGGGAGCCGGGCGTGATGCGGCGCGAGCCGGCTGGAAGCAATACCTCGCCTTGGTCCCCGACTACTGGATCAAGGTCGACACCGCCCTCGAAGAACATGGAACCGTCGCCCTGTTCGGCAGGGCCGGCGGGACCTACGCCGGCAGCATCCCCAAGGGGGAGTCCGGCCGATGGGAGGTGCCGGCCGCCTGGCTCGCAGGAGTCCGGGACGACCGGGTTGCGATCTGGCGGGTGTACGCGGACAACTTGCCCATGCGCCGGCTGATGGGGCAGCAGGGCGTCGTGCGGGAGTGAACTCGGCAGGCGCCGGGCGCCGGCCGATGGCCAGTTCCCGGGATCGGTGATACTATGGCTCCGATTCCTGCCGCGAGGCGCGACCCGTCCAGCAGGCGCGGCCGGCGCGCTCGCGACATCGGCCCTGCTCCCTGACGGAGGTCCCATGTCAGTCCCCGTCCTCGACGATCTCAAGCACCGGTATCACCGGACGTGGTGGGCGCTCGTGCTTCGCGCGCTGCTGGGGTTGGCGGTTGGAGTCTTCATTCTCCTGCGGCCTCTGGATTCGGTCGCCGCCTTCGCCCTCGTCATCGCCTTGTGGGCGCTCTTCTCCGGCATGGTCGACATCGTGCACGCCGTCGAGCTGGCGAAGGTCCTGAAGCACTGGTGGATCCTGCTGGTGGCGGGATTGGTGGGCGTCGGGTTCGGCGTCGTCGCGCTCATCTACTACCCGGCGGTCTCCCTGGCCTTCGCGGTGTTGGTCGCTGCCTGGTGGCTCCTGGTCACCGGCCTCCTCGCGATCTACGCCGCGTACCGCCTCAAGAAGCTCGGCCTTTCGTGGGGCTGGACGGGCGCGGCCGGCGTCGTCGCGGTCGTCGCGTCAGGCTTCGCGCTGTTCGTTCCGCCGATCACGCTTGCGGCGATCATGGCCATCATCGCCGTGTATGCGATCGTGTCGGGCATTGTGCTGATCGTGGGAGCGTTCAGGCTTCGCTCGCTCGTGCGGGCCTGAACCATGGGCGGCGCGGGCGCCGAGAAACGGCGGGTGTGTCAGGTCTGCGGCAGCGATCGGGCCACCGATCTGCACCGCGGCATACTGGCGGGCCCGGCCGTGGCGGAGGTCGTTCACCGCGCGACCGGAAAATGGTCGGACGACGGCTGGATCTGCACCGACGATCTCAACAGATATCGGCACCAGTACATCGAGTCGCTCCTCGAAGCGGAGCGTGGAGAGCTGACGGCTCTGGACCGGGAGGTGCTGGCGAGCGTCAGGCGGCAGGAG
>DATJQI010000041.1:0-42279 GCA_035505915.1 Gemmatimonadales bacterium
TTCAGGAATCCGACCGAGCCTTGCGTCATCGGCGTGTCGTCCTGGGAGAAAGGGGAAGTCCGAGGCGGGCACGGACACTGTCCGCCGCGGCGCTGTCGGCAAACGTCACCTGGTAACCCGCCCGCACCGGAATCGCCGTCACCGACATCGTGTGGTCGGGAGCCACCGTGACCTTCAGGATGGCCCCGAGCCGGGTCCAGGGGCGGTCCTGCGAGAACACGAAGTTACCGAGAGATTCGACGATCGGCGCGCCGTTCCGGTAGATCACCCGCTGCAGCACGTGCGGGTGATGGGCCAGCACGAGATCGGCGCCGGCGTCCACCAGGCCCTCCAGAAAGCGCAGGTGCGACGGCCTCGGCTCTTCCTGGTATTCGGTGCCCCCGTGCACGCTGACTACGATCAGGTCCACCCGGCCGCTGGCCTTCAGGGCCCGGATGGCCGGGTACAGCCACCCCGGGTCTCCCCACGCAATGTACCGGGCCCCGGGGTGACCGTAGAAATCGTCCGGGGCCGGATTCCAGGCCCGGGTGACCGCGAAGAACCCGATCCGCCACCCCCGCCGCTCCAGGATCACCGGCTGCTCGGCCATCGCCCGCCCGAACCCCGACCCGACGAACCGGATCCCCTGCTCGGAGAGGCGCTCCATCGTCTCCGTCACGCCGCCGGGACCGCCGTCCCACGCGTGGTTGTTGGCGGTGGACACGATCCGGAATCCCGCCCGCGCCAGCGCGGTGGCGGCGAGCGCCGGCGCCGTGAACCTGATCCCCGCCGCCTCGACGGCGTGCGAGTCCGGCGCGATGGGGCTTTCGAGGTTGCCGAAGAGGAGATCGCCCGTGCCGAGGGAATCCATCACTTCGCGGAACGGGAACAGCGTGTCCCCCTTCTCGAGGTGATCCTTCGCCAGCCGGCGTCCGAGATTGATGTCGCCGACCGCCAAGAGGCGCAACGTGTCCCGCGGGGACCGATGCGGTCCCTGGGCCGACAGCACCGCGAGCAGCAGGAGATCAAGCCGCATGCGACTCCGAGATGGCGCGCCCCAGGATTTCCGCGGCGTCGATCAGCCGGGGGCCGGGCCGGGACGTGTAGGCGTTGCCGTCCAGAAAGACGGCCCGCCCGTCGAGCAGCGCCCGTCCGTCCGCGTCCCGGACCAGCGCGGTCTCCCGCCGGGCGCGGGGTACGTCGAATCCGCACAAACTTACGATAACCAGATCGGGCGCAAGGCCGCGGAGCTCCCTCCACGGGCGGGCCCGGGAAGGCAGGCCGGGCTCGGCACCAACGTCCCGGCCGCCGGCGGCCGCGACCAGCTCCGGGACCCAGTGCCCCGCGACGTAGGGTGGTTCGGTCCACTCGATCACCAGGGCGCGCGGCGGCCGGGGGGAGCCGGGGCGCGTGATGGACCGCAGGCGGTAGCGGAGTCCCGCCACCAGCTCCTCGGCGTCACCCGCGAGGTCGAGTGCCGCGCCGATCCGCCGCATGTCGTCGAACACCTGGTCGAGCGTGTGCGCGTGGAGGGTGACGACGGCCGGGCGGGTGTCGAGGCGGGGGAGGGCCTGCGCCAGGAGGTGGTCCCCGACCGCGCAGACGTCGCACAGCGATTGTCCGATGACGAGGTCCGGCTCGAGCCGCCGCAGCAGCTCCACGTCGAGCGTGACGAGCGGCTCGCCGGCGCGGGAGGCCGCGACGCGGGCGTCGATCTGCCCCGAGGGGAGCGCGGGATCGAGGGTCGTGCGGGTCACGCGTGGAAGGCCGGTCACTTCAGGCGGGTAGTCGCACTCGTGCGAGATCCCCGCCAGCCAGGCGCCGGCGCCGAGGGCGGCGACGATCTCCGTCGCGGCGGGCAGGAGCGAGACGACCCGGGGCGGGCGCATATCGGGGAGATAATACGAACGGGCTTCGCTTGACAGTCCCGGGGACGGGCGGGACATTCGCCCATCCCTAACATCGAGGGGCCTCGGATGGCCGCTCCGCAACCGCACGCGCAGGGCTCGGGCGACGCGCCCTACATTCCCGCGTCGGCTTCTCTGCCCGAGATCACGGTCAAGGCCCTCGTGCTGGGCGTGCTGCTGTCGCTCATCCTCGCCGGCGCCAACGCCTACCTCGGTCTCTTCGCCGGCATGACGGTGTCCGCGTCCATTCCGGCCGCCGTGATCTCGATGGCGGTACTGCGGCTCTTCCGGAATCACAACATCCTCGAAAACAACATCGTCCAGACCGCGGCGGCGTCCGGAGAAGGACTGGCGGCCGGCGCGATCTTCACCCTGCCGGCCCTGATCATCCTGGGCACCTGGGGGACCTTCGACTACTGGACGACGACGGTGGTCGCGGGCATCGGCGGCGCGCTGGGCGTGCTGTTCACCATCCCGCTGCGCCGGGCTCTGATCATCGAGGACCCCCTCAAGTTCCCGGAGGGAATCGCCACCGCCGAAGTCTTGAAGGTCGGCGAGAGCGGCGGGGCCGGTGTGTCGACCATCGTGGCCGCGGCGGGGGCCGGGGCTCTCTACAAGCTCGGCGCCACCGGGTTCAAGCTCTGGGGCGAGGCGATCACCACCGCCCGGTACGCCGGCAGCTCCGTGGCGTATTTCGCCATGAACCTGTCGCCGGCCCTGATCGGCGTCGGGTTCATCGTCGGCCTGAACGTGGCGGCGCTGATCTTCATCGGCGGCGTGATGAACTGGTACATCGCCATTCCGTGGGTGGCCTCGCACACGGCGCACCCGGACGGTGTGGCCGCCGTGGACTTCGCTTCGGGGATCTGGAAGAACCAGACGCGCTACATCGGCGTCGGCGCGATGATCGTGGGCGGCATCTGGGCGCTGATCCGGGTGCGGAAGAGCGTGATCCGGGGCGTACAGTCCGGGATGGCGGCCTACCGGCAGACGCGCGACGGCGGTCCCGTGGTGCTCCGCACCGAGCGGGACACCCCCATGCACTGGGTCGGCCTCGCCCTGGTCGTCCTCGCCATTCCCACGTTCTTCATCTTCAATCAGTTCACGGGCGTCTGGTGGGTGGCGGCCGCCATGACCGTCATCATGCTCGTCGCCGGGTTTCTGTTCTCGACCGTGGCCGCGTACATGGCCGGCCTCGTCGGCTCGTCCAACAACCCCATCTCCGGCGTCACCATCGCGACCATCCTCACCTCCGCCCTCCTCCTGCTGGCTTTTCTGGGCTCCGGCAGCGCCAAGGGGCCGGCCGCGGCCGTCTTCATCGGCGCGGTGGTGGCGTGCGCGGCGGCGATCGGCGGAGAGAACCTGCAGGACCTGAAGGCGGGGCGGATCGTCGGCGCCACGCCCTACAAGCAGCAGATCATGCAGATCGTCGGCGCCGTCTCGGCCGCGTTCGTCCTCGCCCCGGTGCTGACGCTCATCCAGAAGGCCTACGGCATCGGGGTGCCGACGCCCGATCACCCCCACCCGCTGGCCGCGCCGCAGGCGACGCTCATGGCCGCGGTGGCCGGCGGCGTGTTCCACGGCGGACTCCCCTGGACGATGATCACGATCGGGATGGCGGTCGCGGTGGTGGTGATCAGCTTCGACCTCTGGCTGCAGAGCCGGAAGAGCGAGTTCCGGACGCCGGTCCTGGCGGTCGCCATCGGCATCTACCTCCCGCTCCAGCTGTCGGTCGCGATCTTCGTCGGGGGCGTCATCGCCTGGCTGGCGAGCCGCTACTTCAAGCGTCGCCGCGCGAGCGCCGAGGCGCACGCCACGGGGGAGCGGAACGGGCTGCTGTTCGCCGCCGGGCTGATCACGGGCGAGGCCATGGTCGGGATCCTGCTCGCGATCCCCATCGTGAAGTGGAAGAACGCGGACGTGCTGGCGTTCTGGGGCGAGCACGACGGCGTGCTGCCGGGCATCATCCTGCTGGCGGTGGTGCTGTACTGGCTCTACCGGATCGCGACGCGGGAGCCGGCGGCCGCGAAGGGGTGAGCCGCGCGGCCAGGAGGACGACCACGCCCAGGGCGTACCACACCGGCGTCCACTGCTTGCCCTTCACCAGCCAGAGATAGTGCAGGGACGCCAGGGCCGCCGCGGGATAGATCAAGCGGTGCAGGGCGTTCCAGCGGGCGCCGCCGAGCTTCCGGATCCAGCCTTTCGTGGACGTCCAGGCCAGCGGAATGAGAAGCAGAAAGGCCGAGAAGCCCACCGTGACGTACGGGCGCTTCGCGATGTCCTTCGCGATGTACTTGATCGCGAACCCCTGGAACGGGAATCCCTGATCGATCACGACGTAGATCAGAAAGTGGAGACAGACGTAGGAGAAGGCGATGAGCCCGACGGTCCGCCGGTAGCGGATCAAGCCGTTCCAGCCGGTCAGCCGCCGCACGGGGGTCACGGCGAGCGCGGCGAGCAGGCTGCGGAGCGCCCAGTCGCCCGTGGTGTGCTCGATGGTCTCGATGGGATTGGCGCCCAGGTCCCCCCGGAGCGCGCGGAGACCGAGGAAACCCAGGGGCAGGGCGGCGGCCACGATCAACAGCGCGTGGCCCGCGCGGCGACGCCCCATCAGAAGTTGCGGCGGAGATCCATCCCCGAATACATCGACGCCACCTGGTCGGCGTACCCGTTGAACTTGAGCGTGGGGCGCCGGAAGAACTCGCCCAGCCGTCGCTCGCGGGCCTGGCTCCAGCGCGGATGGTCCACGTCGGGGTTCACGTTGGCGTAGAACCCGTATTCGTCCGGCGCCGCGATGCTCCAGGTGGTCCGAGGCTGGTCCCGCACCAGGCGGATCTTCACGATCGACTTGATGCTCTTGAACCCGTACTTCCACGGCACGGTGAGCCGGATCGGGGCGCCGTCCTGATTGGGCATGGGCTTGCCGTACAGGCCGGTGGAGAGGAGGGTGAGCGGGTGCATCGCCTCGTCCAGCCGGAGCCCTTCCACGTACGGCCAGGTCAGGACGTCCGAGTGCTGGCCCGGCATCTGATCGGGCGCGTACAGCGTGGTGAAGGCGACGAACGCGGCGTGCGACGTCGGCTGCACGTCGTTCAGGAGCTTGGCGAGCGGAAAGCCGTCCCAGGGCACCACGATCGACCACGCCTCGACGCAGCGATGCCGGTAGATCCGCTCTTCGGTGGGATACCGTTTCAGCAGGTCGTCGATGTCGAAGACCCTGGGCTTTTGGACCTCGCCCTCGACGCTCACCGTCCAGGGCCGGGTGACGAGCGTGCCGGCGTTCTGCGACGGATCGCTCTTGTCGGTGCCGAACTCGTAATAGTTGTTGTAGGTCGTGATGACGTCGTACGGCGTGGGCTTGTCGTCGTCCCCGCGGGCGCGCGCGGAGCGCGGGAGCGCCGCGGCGGCCAGGGCGCCGGCGCCGGCGGCGAGAAAGCGCCGCCGGTCCCAGTAGAGGGACTCGGGCGTGATCTCCGAGGACGGAATGTCGGTGGGTCGCCGGATCAGCATGCGCGCGCCTTTCGCTTATGCCAAAGTACGCCACGAGGCGCGGTTTTGGATGGCGCTCAGCGTTTGAGACTGGTCAGGCGCCGTGCCGCCTCCTGCAGCAGGTCGTCCGTCTTGCAGAACGCGAACCGCACTTCCTTCCGCCCCAGCTCCGGACGGCTGTAGAAGCTCGACCCCGGCACCGGCGCCACACCGTGCTCGGCGGTGAGCCACTTCGCGAACTCGTCGTCCGGCAGGTCGGACAGCGCGGAGAAGTCGGTCAGGACGTAATAGGCGCCCTCCGGCGGACGGCAGCGGAACCCCGCCTGCACCAGGGCGCCGCACAAGAGATCCCGCCGCGCCCGGTACTCGCGGGACAACCCCTCGTAGTAGTCGCGGCCCAGCGTTTCGATGGCGACCGCCACGGCTTCCTGCAGCGGCGCGGGCGCGCCCACCGTGAGGAAGTCGTGGACCTTCCGGATGGCCGCGGTGGCGGCCGCCGGTGCGACGATGGTCCCGATCCGCCAGCCCGTGATCGAGTAGGTCTTCGAGGCGCCGCTCACGGTGATGGTCCGGTCGCCCATCCCGGGCAGGGTCGCGAGGGGGATGTGGGTCCCTTCGTAGTAGATGTGCTCGTAGATCTCGTCGGTCACGGCCCAGGCGTCGTGCGCGCGGCACAGCTCCGCGATGGCCTCCAGCTCCGCGCGGGAGAGCACCCGGCCCGTGGGGTTGTTGGGGGTGCAGACGATGATGGCCCGGGTGCGCGGCGTGAACGCCTTCCGCAGCCGGTCCAGGTCCAGCGGCTCGCCGGCGCGCAGCGGGACGTACACCGGCGCCGCGCCGCAGAGAATGGCGTCGGGCCCGTAGTTCTCGTAGAAGGGCTCGAATACGATGACTTCGTCGCCGGGATCGATCAGGGCCAGGAGCGCCGACGCCATCGCTTCCGTGGCGCCGCAGGTCACCGTGAGCTCGGTCTCGGGATTCACCGTCATGCCGTACCAGGACGCGTATTTGGCGGCCAGGGCGTCCCGGAGGCGCTTCGCGCCCCAGGTGATGGCGTACTGGTTGATGTCGGCCCGGATGGCGCGCGCCGCCGCCTCCTTGAGCACGTCGGGGGCCGCGAAGTTGGGGAATCCCTGCGCGAGGTTGATCGCCCCGTGCTCGTTGGCGAGCCGGGTCATGCCGCGAATCACGGATTCGGTGAACGAATGGGTCCGGCGGGCGGTACGCACTACTTCAAGAGCATCTTGGCGATGGTGTTCAGCTGCATGTTGCTCGTGCCCTCGTAGATCGCCCCGATCTTCGCGTCGCGGTAGAACTTCTCCACCGGATACTCCTTGGTGTAGCCGTACCCGCCGAAGAGCTCCACGGCCAGGGACGTGACGCGCTCGGCCACCTGGGACGAGTACAGCTTGGCCATGGCGGCCTCCATCGTGTACGGCGCCCCGGCGTCCTCCAGCCGGGCCGCGTTGTAGACCATCAGGCGCGCCGCCTCGAGCTCCGTCGCCGCCTGGGCGAGCTGGAACTGCACCGCCTGGAACTCGGCCACCGGCTTGCCGAACTGCTTCCGTTCCTTGACGTACGCCAGGCTCGCCTCGAGGGCGCCGCGGGCGACGCCGATCATCTGGGCGCCGATGCCGATCCGCCCGGTGTTCAGCGTTTCGATGGCGACCTTGTAGCCCTGGCCCACTTCGCCCACCACGTTGGCCGCGGGCACCTCGCAGTGATCGAGGATCAGCTCGCAGGTGGAGGAGGCGCGGATGCCGAGCTTGTCCTCCTTCTTGCCGACGCTGAACCCCGGGAACGACCGCTCCACCGCGAACGCGGTGATGCCCTTGTATCCCTTCGCGAAGTCGGTGTTCGCGAAGATCACGTAAAACCCGGCCTCGGCCCCGTTGGTGATCCACAGCTTGCGGCCGTCCAGGACCCAGGCGTCGCCCTTCCGCGTCGCCTTGGTCTCGAGCCCGAAGGCGTCCGAACCGGAGGCGGGCTCGGACAAGGCGTAGGCGCCGACCAGATCCCGGGAGAGGCGGGGGAAGTACCGCCCCTGGACGTCGGCGGACGCCCACTTGAGCAGCAGGGCGTTCACGAGCGTGTTCTGCACGTCGACGAAGATGGCGCTCGACGCGTCGACGCGGGACAGCTCTTCCACCGCGAGCACGGTGAGGAACAGGCTTCCGCCCGCCCCGCCCAGGGCATCCGGGATCTCGATCCCCATCAGGCCGAGCTCGAAGAATTTCGGAATGAGCGCGGAATCGAGCTGGGCGGCGCGCTCCATCGCGCCCACGCGGGGCCGGATCTCCTGCTCCGCGAAATCCCGCACCGCCTGCTGGAACATCAGCTCCTCTTCGGAGAGCTGCGTGAGGGGAGCCGGGCTGATCGTAGTGGTCATGGAATCGGAAAATGTAGCGAGAGAATCCGCCGGCCGTGAGACGGCGAGGTATCTTGTCGCATGGCTCCGACCGACGCGGTACGCCTCGACGTCTGGCTCTGGTCCGCGCGCTTCTTCAAGACCCGCGCGGCCGCGGCCGAGGCGATCGCCGGCGGCAAGGTGCTGGCGGGAGAGGCCCGCGCCAAGCGCGCCAAGCCGGTGCGGGTGGGGGATCGGCTCCGGATCCGGAAGGGCCCCTACGACTTCTTCATCACGGTGCGCGGACTGTCGGCCCGCCGGCTGGCGGCGGACGGGGCCGCGACGCTGTATGAAGAAGACCCGGAAGGGAAAAGGCGGCGCGAGCATCTCGCCGAGCAGCTTCGCATCGCCCCGTCGCCGGGCTACGAAGGGAAGGGAAGGCCCACCAAGCGGGAGCGCCGGGAGCTCGACCGCCTCACCGGCGAAGAGCCTTGATCAGCTGAATCTGCCCGGCGTGATACAGGTCGTGTGACGCGATGCCGTAGATGTGCTCGATGTTGGTCCACCGCCGTGAATGCCATCCCTTCACCTGCAAGCGACCGGCCGGGAAGCGCGCGACGACGTCCCGGAGCAGCCGGTGCTCCCGCTTGAGGAGCAGGACGTCCCGGCGCCAGAGGGCGGCCGTGGGGTGGGCGGGGACCGCCGGCCAGTTGGCGGGGTTCCGGGGAAACTCGAGCGCCGGGTCGCGGGTCAGGCGTCTGCGGACCACGTACTTCCAGTAGGCGGTATGGAGCGCGAGCTCCCAGATGTTGTGGCGGCCCGGGCGGGGGCGCTGCAGCGCCTCGCGCCACGTGACCCCCCGGAGGGCGCCGGCCAGGGGCGTGCCGTGCCAGGCCCGGTGGTCGAAGGCCTGGTCGAGCACGTCCACCAGGAGGGCGATGCGACGATCGGCGCCCACTATTCCCGGAAGAACGCGAGCGTCAGCGCCCAGGCTTCCCGAGCGGCGCGCGGATTGTACGCGGGCCGCTCATTGCAGAAGAATCCGTGCTCCGCGTCGGAGATCTCGACGTGAATGGTGCTCTTGCCCGCCGCCCGCAGCGCATCGGTGAGGGCCCGCGGGTTCTCGAGGCCGAGGTGCTTGTCCAGGCCGCCCCAGAAGAACAACGCGCTCCCGTGCGCATCCTTCACCCGGGGCAGGTACTCCGGCACCATCCCGCCGCCGTAGTACGACGCCGAGGACACGACCGGCACGACGAGGTTGGCGAGGAAGGCGACCCGTCCACCCATGCAGTAGCCGACCGCGTGGGTGCGGTCCCGGTTCACGCCGGGATCCGAGATCAGCCACGCATAGGCCGCCCGGATGTCCGCTTCGAGTCCCGCCGTGGTGAGCGCCTGCATCTGCGGCCGAACGCTGTCGAAGTCGTCGTAGCGCCCCTGAAAGCCGGGGGCGGTCCGGTGAAAGAGCTCCGGCGCGATGACGACGTACCCCTCGCGGGCGAACCGCTGGGCCACGTCGCGGATGTGGCCGTTGACGCCGAACGCCTCCTGAAAGAGGAGCAGGCCCGGCAGCGGGCCGGTGCGGGCGGGCCGGGCGACGAACGCGCTCATGGCCGGCGCGTCGGCGACGGCCAGCGACACCGTGGTGGTCAGGGCTTCCGGGGCCATGCTCAGTCTCCGGGATGCGGGACCGCTGCAGCGAGGGGGACGGGGGCGGCGCGGAGCCGGTGCTGGAGCGCGTCCAGGTAGGTGTAGATCACCGGCGTGACGTAGAGCGTGATGAGCTGGGAGAACGCGAGCCCGCCCACCACGGCCAGGCCCAGGGGCCGGCGGGACTCGGACCCGGCCCCGAACCCGATGGCGATCGGCAGCGTGCCCATCAAGGCCGCCATCGTGGTCATCATGATGGGCCGGAACCGGACGAGGCACGCCTCGATGATCGCCTCTTCCGGCTTCTTGCCTTCCTTCCGCTCCGCCTCGAGCGCGAAGTCGATCATCATGATCGCGTTCTTCTTCACCAGGCCGATGAGCATGATGATGCCCACGAACGAGTACACGCTCAGGTCGGTGCGGAAGATGATGAGGGTCAAGAGTGCGCCGAAGCCGGCGAACGGCAGACCGGAGAGAATGGTGAGCGGATGGATGAAGCTTTCGTACAGAATCCCGAGGACGATGTAGATGATGAGAAGCGCCAGGACCAGCAAGCCGAGCAGCCCCTGCTGGCTGGACTGGAAGGCCTGGGCGGTTCCCGAGAAGGCGGTGCTGACGGTCGACGGGAGCACCTGGGCGGCCTCCCGCTGGACGGCCGCGACCGCGTCGCCGATGGAAGCGCCGGGCCTGAGGTTGAACGAGATGGTGACCGCGGGAACCTGGCCGGCGTGGTTGACCGAAAGCGGGCCCAGGTTGGCGGTGAGGCGGGCGACGGCCGCGAGGGGCACGAGCGCGCCGGTTCCGGACCGGATGTAGAGCATGTTGAGCGCCGACAGGTCCCGCTGGTACTGCGGCAGGAGCTCCAACACGACCCAGTACTCGTTGTTCGGAGTGTAGATGGTCGATACCTGGCCGGAACCGTACGCGTCGTAAAGGGCCTGCTCGATCTGTTCCGCCGTCACGCCGAGCGCCGAGGCACGGTCCCGGTCGATCTGCACGGAGACCTGCGGGTTCTTGATCTGGAGGTCGCTGGTCACGTCTTGAAGCAGCGGGAGCTGCTGGAGCCGCGCGGTGAGGTCCTGGGAGCTGTGATAGAGCTGCGTGACGTCCGAGCTCTGCAAGGTGAACTGATACAGGCTCTTCGACAGGCGGCCGCCGATCCTGATGGACGGCGGATTCTGGAGGTAGACGGTGATGCCGGGGACCGTGGCCAGCTTGGGGGCGAGCTCACGGATCACGCCGGCCACGTCCAGCGCGCGCTCGTTGCGGGGCTTCAAGTGCATGAACAGGCGCCCCTGGTTGCTGCCGCCGCCCACGAACGACATGAACCCCGCCACATTGGGATCCTTCATCACGATGTCCATCAGGGCGGTCTGGTGGGCAACCATCGCGTCGTAGGACGTGCCTTCGGCGGCCTCGGTCGTGCCGAACACCTGTGAATTGTCCTCGTCGGGGATGAACCCCTTGGGGACCTTGACGAACATCACGACGGTGGCCGCCAGGACGACGGCGGAGAACACCAGCGCGGCGCGGCGGCGCCCCATCACCCAGCCGAGGCTTTCCCGGTACCAGCCGAGGACGCGCTCGTAGACGCGCTCCGACGCTTCGTAGGCGCGGCCGTGACGGACGTCGTGATGGGCCCGCAGGAACCGGCTGCACAGCATCGGTGTCAGGGTGAGGGAGACGAAGCCCGAGACGAGGATCGCGACGCCGATGGTGACGGCGAACTCGTGGAAGAGCCGGCCGATGATGCCGCCCATGAAGAGAATCGGAATGAACACGGCCGTCAGCGACAAGGTCATGGAGAGAATGGTGAAGCCGATCTCCTTCGATCCCGTGAGGGCCGCCTGCATCACCGGTTCGCCCATTTCGATGTGGCGGACGATGTTCTCGAGCATGACGATGGCGTCATCGACGACGAACCCCACCGACAGCGTGAGCGCCATCAGCGAGAGATTGTCCAGGCTGTAGCCGAGGAGGTACATGACGGCGAACGTGCCCACGATGGAGAAGGGCAGGGCCAGGCTGGGAATCACGGTGGCCGAGAGGTTCCGCAGGAACAGGAAGATCACCATGACGACCAGGCCGAGCGTCAAGAGCAGCGTGAACTTCACGTCGTTCACCGAGTCGCGAATCGAGATGGCCCGGTCGTACAGGATGCTGAGATCGACCGACGCCGGGATCTGCGGCCGGAGCTGGTCCACCAGGGCCTGCACGGTCTGCGACACTTCCACGGTGTTGGTGCCCGGCTGGCGCTGGATGGCCAGGACGATGCCGCGGACGCCGTTGAACCAGTTGGCCGACTTGTTGTCCTGCACGTCGTCCAGGACCTTGCCGAGGTCCTGCAGCCGGACCGGCGAGCCGTTCTTGTAGGCCGCGATGAGCTGCTGGAAGGCGGGTGCACTGACCAGCTGACCATCGGCCTCCACGGTGTACGCCTTGTCGGGGCCCCAGAGGGTGCCCGTGGGCAGGCTGACGTTCCCGGCCGTGATGGCGTCGGCGACCTGGTCGATCCCGATGCCGCGGGCCGCGAGCTGGCGGGGGTCGAGCTGGATGCGTACGGCGTACTTGGCGGAGCCGAACACCTGCACCTGGGCCACGCCGGAGACGGTCGAGATGTGCTGGGACAGGAACGTCTCGGCGTACTCGTCGAGCACCGAGAGCGGCAGGGTCTTCGACGTCAGCGCGTAGTACAGGATGGGCGAGTCCGCCGGATTCACCTTCTGGTACGACGGCGGGATGATGCCGGGCGGCAGCTGGCGCAGGGTCTTCGAGATCATGGCCTGCACGTCCTGCGCCGCCGCGTCGATGTTCCGGTCCAGCGTGAACTGCAGCGTGATGTTGGTGTTCCCCAGCGTGCTCGAGGACGTCATCTGGTCCACGCCGGCGATGGTCGTGAACTGCTTCTCGAGCGGGGTCGCCACCGCGGACGCCATCGTCTCGGGGCTCGCTCCCGGCAGCGCGGCGCTGACCTGGATCGTGGGGAAGTCCACGTTGGGCAGATCACTGACCGGCAGGAGGCGGTAGCCCACGATGCCGAACAGGAGGATGCCGAACATGACCAGTGTGGTCATGACCGGGCGGCGGATGAACAGCTCGGCGATGTTCATTGGCTCCCCACGTCGCCGCTCGCCGGCGCGGCGATCTGGACGTGGGACCCCGGACCGAGGCGGACCTGGCCGTCGGTGACGACCGTTTCTCCGGGCTTCACTCCGTCGGCGATCACGGCCCAGTCGCCCGTGCTCCGCTCCACCGTGACCGGCCGGAGGGCGACGGTCTGGTCCGCATTCACTACGAACACGTAGTTGCCGGCCTGGCCGGGCGTCACGGCCGCCGCGGGGATGACCGTCGCGCCCTTTTCCACGTACAGCTCGAGCCGCACGCTGAGGAACTCGCCGGGCCAGAGCGCCCGGTCGTCGTTCGGGAACTGTCCCTTCAGGAGCACCGTCCCGGTGCTGCTGTCGACGGTGTTGTCGAGGAACGTGAGCCACCCCGTGCTCCCCGCCGAGTCGTTGCCCGTGGGTGAGGCGATGACCCGGAGCTGTCCCCCCGCGCCCCGGAAGCGCTGGATCTGCGGGAGGTTCGCCTGGGGCACCGAGAAACGCACCAGGATCGGGTGGATCTGATTGATCACCACGAGGGGGATGACGTTGTTGGCCCGGGCCAGGTTCCCCTCTTTTACGAGGAGCGAACCGGTGCGGCCGCTGATGGGGGCGGTCACCGACGCGTATTCCACGTTGAGGCGCGCGGCCTCGACATTGGCGGAGTCGGCCCGGACGGTCGCGTCGGCCGCCCCGGCCGCGGCCCGCCGCTGCTCGTAGTCCTCCTGGGTGACGTAGTCCTGCTTCACCAGCGCCGCGTACCGCTCGGCATCGCGGTCGGCCTGGACCGCCTGGGCCGAGTCTCGGTGCAGGGCCGCGAGGGCCTGATCGAGCGCCGCCTGGAAGGGCCGGGGGTCGATCTGGAACAGGAGCTGTCCGGCCCGGACTTCGTCCCCCTCATGAAAGGCCACCTTGGTCACGATGCCCGTGACCTGCGCCTCCACGGACGCCGTTTGCAGCGGCTCCACCGTGCCGGTCGCGGTGAGCTCGTAGGGCACGTCGCGCGATGCGGCGGAGGCCACCCGCACCGGCACGGCGGCGGCGCCGCGCGCTCGTCCGCGCGCGCAGCCGGCGACGACCAGCAGGAAGGGCAGGGCACGGAGCAGTCGAGTCGTGGTCATCAGTGAATGCCGGAGGAGTCCTGGTTGAGGCGGATGGGACTCGAGCCGTCGAGTCCCAAAACGCCGGTGTCGTGGGCCAGCTGCGCGAGCGCGGCGTACCAGCCGAAGTGCGCCGAGACCTCCTGGGCGCGGGCGTCCGCGAGGGCGCTCTGGGCGGTCAGGAGATCGAGCACGCTGCCGGCCCCGGCCCGGTACCGTCCCAGCGCCACCTGCTCGGACTGCTGGGCGCTGGCGAGCAGGTCGTCGGTGGAGCGGACCCGCTGGGTGGCCGTCTGGAGCGCGTAGAAAGACGTGAAGACCTGCGAGATGACGAGCTGGGCCTGCCCTTCCGCCGAAGCTTGCGCGGCGTCGGCCGCCGCTTGAGCGGACTTGATGCCGTAGATGTGCGAGCCGCCGGCGAAGATCGGGATCTCGATGCCCAGCGCGATGGAATAGCTCGAGCCGGGAATCGGAGGCCGGTTGGCGAAGTACGTCTCGCCGGCGGACCCGGTCACCGACAGGCCCGGGAGAGCCGCTCCGCGGGCGATGCTCACCCGCGCCCGCGCGGCGTCGGCTTCGGCGCGCGCCGCCGCGAGATCGGGCCGCGACGCCAGCGCGTGGCTGATCAGCGTGTCGACGCTCTCGGCGATCCCGGGCGGGGGCGTCGGCAGGGGCACCGAGTCGATGTCGTAGGGCAGGTTGGCCGGGAACCCCATCGACACCGCGAGCGCGCCCCGCGCGGTCTGCAGCGCCCCCGCCGTGGTCTCGAGCGCGAGCTCGGCCTGCGACCGCGCGGTGCGCGCCTGCAGGACGTCGGCGATGGTCGCGAGTCCCACGTCGTGGCGCTGCTGCGCCGCCGCGAGGTTCGAGTCGGCCTCGGCGAGCGTCGTGCGATCGGACGCGAGCAGGGCGCGGGTCCCGATGTAGTTGAAGTAGGTCAGCTGGACGGTGAGGATCACGTCCTGGATGGCGGCGTTGTGGCTCCAGTCGGCCGCCAGGAGCTGGTCCCGGGCCGACGCGACGGCGCCGGACCGGCCGCCGAAGTCGAAGAGCAGCCAGCTCAGGTTGAGCGTGGGCCCGTAGAGCGTCTGCGTCACCGCGGACCGGCCCTGCGACGGCACGGTCTTGAGCTTCGTGATGTTCCCGTCCAGGGTGACGACGGGGAGATACTGGCCCAGCGTGGCGTCGTAGGCGTAGGCCGCGGACCGGGCGTTGTACCACGCCTCACGGGTCACGGTGTTGTTCCGCAGGGCGATGTCGAGCACGTCCGCGAGCTGGAGGGTGCGGACCCGGGCTTCGAGATCGGGGGGGATCTGGGGGGTGGCGGGCGCCGGAGTCTGTTGCCGCGCGGGCGGCGTCCACGGCGTGCCCGGCGCCGGGGACGTGCCCATGGCGCAGCCGGCGGCCAGGAGCAGGGCCGATGCGATAGTTGCCAAGGGCAACCATCTCGTCTGGGGGCGGGGCGGCTCTCCGTTCCGGATCATCGGCCTGGCGCTGAGATTGGGGGTTGCCTCCGAATACGCGCGACGGGGTGCGAAAGCTGTAGTCCGGCCGTCCCACCGGACAAGCTAATCGGGGAAACCGCGCGGCGGCCTGACCGGATGGTGACCATCCCCCGGGGCGCCCGGTGTATAATCCCTCCGTGCTCGATCTCATGACGACCACAGCTCCGGGGCTGTCGGAGTCCCTTCGGAATCACCCGTTGGCCGCGCTGGCGGCGCTGTTCGGCGCGGGGGTCCTCACCAGTCTGACCCCGTGCCTCTACCCGATGATTCCCATCACCGCGGGGGTCCTGGGCGGGACGACCGGGGGGGGCTCCCGGGCCCGGACGGTCGGGTTGACGCTCACCTATGTCGTGGGCTTGGCGCTGGTCTACGCGGTGCTCGGCCTGATCGCGGGGATGACCGGAACGCTGTTCGGCACGGTGTCGGCGAGTCCCTGGGCCAGCCTGGTCATCGGAAACCTCCTCCTCGTCTTCGCGCTGGCCATGCTCGACGTCATTCCGGTGCGGCTCCCGGCCCGGCTGACCGCGTGGGCGGGCGGGCTGGGCGGCGGGACGTACCCGGCGGTGTTTCTTCTGGGCGCGACCTCGGGGATCGTGGCCGCGCCGTGCGGGGCGCCGGCGTTCGCCGTCGTCCTCACCTGGGTGACGACCACGCACAGCGGCGTGCTGGGGTTCTTCTACCTGTTCTCGTTTTCACTCGGGATGACCGCGCTCCTGGCGGCGGTCGGAATCTTCTCGGGCGCGCTGGCGGCCCTCCCCCGGGCGGGGACCTGGATGGTCTGGGTGAAGCGGGTTGCCGCGGCGATCATGCTGGCGATGGCGGAGTACTACTTCGTGCAAGTGGGGAAGGTGTCGTGAAAACCGGGAAGCGGGAAGCGGGAAGCGTGTTGGCGGCTGTCTTGATCATCGCGCTCGGGGTGGTTCCGGCGCTGCGAGCGCAGGACCCCGACGACGTCGGGATCGCGATCGGCGCCACGCCGGCCGCGCCCACGATCGAGGATTTGGCGCACCACCCGGTCGATCTGGCGCGGTACGTCGGTCACGGGCCGGTGCTCCTCGAGTTCTGGGCCACCTGGTGTCCCATCTGCCGTGAGCTCCAGCCCCGGATGACCGCCGCGTTCACCAAGTACGGCAAACAGGTGCGGTTCCTGGCGGTGGGGGTGGCGGTGAACGAGACGCCGGCCTCGATCCAGCGGCATCTCACCGACCATCCGGTGCCGTATCCGGTGCTGTGGGACTCGGCGGGCAACGCCACGCGCGCGTTTCTGGCCGTCGCGACGTCGTACGTCGTGATCCTGAACGCCAAGGGCGCCGTCGCCTATACCGGAACCGGGTCCGATCAGGATCTCGACGGCGCCCTCGCCAAGGCGCTCCAGCCGTAGGCTACTTCGTCACCGAATCGATCGCGGCCTTCAGCTCCGTGTAGGCGTTCGGGTCGAGCACGTGGAACGGCGCGATCACGTGCGAGATTCTTCCGGTCCCGTCGATCACGAACAGATAGCGGACGTCGGTCTTGTCCTTGGCATTGTAGGCGCCGAACGACCGCCCCACGGCACCGCCCGAATCCGACGCGAACAGAAACGGAAATTCCTCTTCGCGCGCCCACGCGTTGAGCATGGTGTCGGGATCCATGCTGATGCCGATCACCACCACTCCCCGGCCGTCCCTGAACATCGTCGCGTACTGATCACGGTACGCGTGCATTTGGATCGTTCAGCCTTTGGTGCGGGCCTCGTAAAAGAACGCGAGGACGACCGTCTTGCCGCGGAAGTCCGAGAGGTGGACCGGCTGGCTCAAGACGCCGAACCGGGTGGCGCCCGGCACCGCGAAGTCCGGCGCCGGCGCACCGACGGCCAGCGGCGTGGGAGCCGCCGGAGCGGCCGGAGCGGGGGTCTGGGCCCGGGCGGCGCCGACCAGCAGGAGACCGGCCGCGCCCAGGGTGGTCACACGATTCATGGGGCTCCCTGAAAAGAAGACGGTGAAGAATCTATGCGCCCGGCGGCATCCACGCCGGTCCGGAACCGGTCAACGGCCCCCGTCACCGCAGCACGTCGAGCGCCACGTCGACCCGGCCGAAGGGCGCGCTCACCTGGATGCCCTGCACGCCTCCGCGCACCTTCGCGAACATCTCCCGGGCCACCGTCACGCCCTCCGCGAGCGCCGCCTCCCGGCCCCGCTCCTGCGCCGACCGCATCCGCCGCAGGATCTCCTCGGGCACCGAAACGCCGGGCACTTCGTTCGCCAGGAACTCCGCGTTCCGCAGGCTCACCAGCGGCCAGATCCCCGCGACCACCGGGATCCGGAACGATTCGACCCGCTCGAGGAAGCTCTCGAGCTGGCGCGGATCGAACACCGGCTGAGTCACCGCGAACTCCGCTCCCGCGTCCACCTTCCAGGCAAAGCGGGACAGCTCGCGCTCGAGGTCCGGCGCCCCGGGATTGACCCCGACGCCGATCACCCAGCGGGTGGGGCCGCCGATCGGGTTGTTGCCCGGGTCGAGCCCGTGATTCAAGCGGTAGACCAGGTTCGTGAGTCCGATGGAATCGATGTCGAAGACGGCCGTCGATTCCGGGTAGGGACCCATCTTGGGCGGATCCCCGGTGATGATCAGCACGTTCCGGAGTCCCGCGGCCGCGGCGCCCAGGAGGTCGGACAGCATGCCGAGGAGGTTCCGGTCCCGGCAGCAGTAGTGCATGACCGTTTCCATTCCGGTCTCCCGCTCGATCAGGAGCGCCGACGGAATCACGCCCATCCGGCTCATGGCACGCGGGCCGTCCGGGATGTTCACCGCATCCACGCCCGCCGCCTTGAGGGCCCGGCATTGTTCGAGCATGGGCGCCGGGTCCACGCCCTTGGGCGGGAGGATCTCGACGGACGTCACGAGCTCCCCCTTCGCGAGCTTGGCGCCCCACCGGGACCGTTCGGCCAGGGGCGCCGGCGTCACGCCGGCGGCAGGGGTCACGGCCTCGCGGGACACGACCGTCGTCGGCTGCCGGGGCGAGACGCTGGCGACGTAGTCCCGGATCCGCTTGATGTGCTCCGGCGTGGTCCCGCAGCAGCCCCCGACGAACCGCGCCCCGGCCTCCACCATCCGCTTGGCGTAGCTCGCGACGTATTCGGGAGACGCCAGGTAGATCTTCCGGTCCTCGACGGCCTTGGGGAGCCCGGCGTTCGGCTGGCCGGACAGGGGACGGTCGGTGACCTTCGACATCCGCTCGATGGCGTCCAGCACGCCGGCGGGTCCGACGGAGCAGTTCACCCCGATGACGTCCGCCCCCCATGCCGCCAGGGTCCGGGCCACATCCTCCGGCGACGTGCCGAGGTACGTGAGCCCGTCGGTGCCGATGGTCACCTGTGCGACGACCGGGAGGTCGGTGAGCCGCCGGGCGGCGTTCAGGGCCGCGTGCACCTCGGAGAGATCGCTGAACGTCTCGATGACGAAGCCGTCGACCCCGCCCTCCAGGAGGCCCGACACCTGGCGGGCGAAATGGGCCTCCGCCTCGGCCCGGGAGGTCGGGCCGAAGGGCTCGAGCCGCAGACCCAGGGGACCGATGGCGCCCACCACCGAGGTCCGGCTTCCCCCCGCCGCGCGGGCCAGCTCGGCCGCGACCCGGTTGATGCGCTCGGTCTGGTCGGCCAGGCCGTAGGCGGCCAGCTTGACCGGGTTCGCCCCGAAGGTGTTGGTCTCGAGGATCTCGGCGCCCGCGGCCACGTAGGCCTCGTGGACGCCCCGGACGAGGGCGGGTTGCTTCAGCGCCAGCTCGTCGTAGCAGACGTTCAGGAAGAAACCCTGGGCGTACAACTGGGTGCCCATGGCGCCGTCGAATACGTGGACGCGCCCGTCGTCGATCAAGGCTCGGAGGGTGGGTGGGCGGGACATGGGTGACGCAATCTAGATACGCCCTCCCGGGCGGCAACCCGATAGATTCCAGGCCGGCCCCCACTTCCCGGAGTCGTCGTGCATCCACTGGCGTATTTCCACCCGATCATCGTCCACTTCGTGATCGCCCTGCTGTTCGTGGGCGTCGGGTTCCGCATCGCATCGCTCACCGGGAAGTTCCAGTTCGCCGATCTCGGCGCGCTGACCCTCATCCTCCTCGGCACCGCGGCGGCGGTTCTGGCAGTGCGCTCCGGCCACGACGCGCACGGCGCGGTGGAGCGCATCCCGGGCGTGCGGGACGCCGTCGGCACCCACGAAGACTGGGGTGAGCGGGCCCGGAACGCCTTCCTCGTGGTCTCCCTGATCGAGATCGCGGCCTTCGCGCTGATGAAGTCGAAACTCCACCGGCCGCTCCTGTTCCTGTCCGCCGTGGCGGGACTGGGCGGGTGCGTGGTGCTGTACATCGCGGGCGATCGCGGGGGCGACCTGGTCTACAGCTACGCCGGCGGCCCCGGACTCCGCACCGGTGATACGACGGACGTGAGCCGTCTCCTGATGGCGGGGATGTACAACCAGGCGATGCTCGACCGCCGTTCGGGCAAGAGCGCCGACGCCGCGTTTCTGATCGACGACCTGGCGAGGCGCTTCCCGCAGGACACCACGGTGCGGCTCCTGGCGGTGGAGTCACTGCTCCTGGACAAGAAGGATGGGAAGGGCGCGTTGGCAGCGCTCAAGGGCCTGAGTGTCCCCCCCAACGGCCCCCGCTTCCTCCGCTTCCGCGTGGGGCTCCTGCGGGCCGACGCCTACCAGGCCGCCGGATTCCCCGACTCCGCCCGGACGATCCTGCAGGGGATGGCGGGGGAGTTCGGGAACAATCCCGTGGTGAAGAGCCGGCTCGACAAACTGAAGTAGGGGCCCGCGGGCGTTACAGGACGACGGAGACGAGGAAGGCCCTGAGGGCGTAGAGAACCAGCCAGGCGACGAGCGGGCTCCAGTCCAGCGCGCCGAACGGGGGGAGCACCTTCCGGATCGGCTCCACGAGCCAGTCCGTGAGGACATAGGCGGGCCGCGCCCAGCGCGCGTACCGGAAGGCGCCGAACCACGAGCCGACCACCCGCACGATCAGGGCGATGAGCAGGACATCGTAGGCGGCCCCGACGAGGAATCGCAGGATCTCGACGATCCCGCCCTGCGCCGCGTACCGGATTTCTCCCAGCACGTCGATGACGGTTCGCGTCAGCGCGATCAGCAGCAGCCCGCCCACCGCCGTGCCCACCACGAGCCACCACCCTGCGTGCGTCGGCGAGCCGCCGAGCCGGACGACGCGGGTCTCGACCGGCACGAGCACCGGATCGGAAGCGCGCCGGAGCAAGCGGCCGAGTCCCGAGAACGGGGAGACGCGGCGGGTGCGGACCAGCCAGCCCGCGGACGCGACGGCCCCGGCGGCGCAGAACGCGCCGAACACGACGTCGCGGATCACCGTCAGCAGCGGGTACATGCCTTCCTGCTACCGGCTCACTGGAACGCCTGAGCGACGATCCGATCCTGCTCGACCTTGTGAGGCCCGGGATAGCCTTCCGCGGGGCTCGAGCGCTCCGGACGAGAGACGTCGCGGATGGTGAGGTCGGGGAGGGCGTCCCGCAGCTTGGGCAGGACGAACTTCCTCGCCCCCATGTTGCGGGGCTCTTCCTGGGCCCACACCACCTCCCGCAGCCGGGGGTAGCGGCGCGCCAGCTGCACCACGGCGTCGGCCGGGAAGGGATAGAGCAGCTCCACCCGGCCCACGGCGACCTGCGGCGCGGCGGCGCGCGCGGGCGCGGCGAGGAGGTCGTAGTAGATCTTGCCGCTGCACAGCACCAGCCGCGTGACCTGATCCCGCCGCGCGGCCGCGTCGGCATCGTCGAGGACCGGCTGGAAGGTGCCGCTCGTCAGATCCGCCAGCGACGAGGTCGCGGCCGGGAGGCGGAGCAGGCTCTTGGGCGTCATCACCACGAGCGGCCGGACCTCGGTGTGCCGGGCCTGGCGCCGGAGCAGATGGAAGTACTGCGCCGGCGTGGTGGGATTCGCCACGCGGATGTTCCCCTCGGCGCCCAGGGAGAGATAGCGCTCGAGGCGGGCGCTCGAATGCTCGGGCCCGCCGCCCTCGTACCCGTGGGGCAGGAGCATCGTGAGCCGGGACGTCTGCCCCCACTTCGCGAGCCCCGCCACCAGGAACTGGTCGATGATGACCTCGGCGCCGTTCGCGAAATCCCCGTACTGCGCTTCCCAGAGGACCAGGGCGTCCGGCGCCGCCACCGCGTAGCCGTACTCGAAGCCCAGGCACGCGGACTCCGACAGCGGCGAGTTGTGGAGCTCGAACGGTGCCCGCGCGTCCGCCAGGTGCTGGATGGGCGCCCACCGCCGGTCGGTGGCGGGGTCGTGGAGCATCAGGTGGCGCTGGGCGAAGGTGCCGCGCTCCGTGTCCTGCCCGGTCAACCGGATGGGCGTGCCTTCGGTGAGCAGGGACGCGAACGCGAGCGCCTCCGCCTGGGCCCACTCCATCCCGCCCTTCGTGATGGTGTCACGGCGCCGCTCGAGCTGCCGCTTGAGCTTGGGGTGCACGGTGAAATCCCCGGGCACCTCGAGGAGCGCCGCGTTCAGGCGGGTGAGGAGCTCGGCGGACGCCCGGGTCTCGGGCTCCGACTGCGCCGACCGGGAGACGCGGTCTTCGGGGTGCTTCCGGGCGCCCGCCGCGGCCGCGAGGCCCTGCTTCACCGCGTCGAGCGCCTGATACGCGGCGTCGGCCTGTGCCTGGGCGTCGGCGGCGGAGACGACGCCGCGCCCGGCCAGCACCGCCGCGTACTTCTCGCGTACCGTCGGCGTCTGCTTAATCCGCTCGTACATCAGGGGCTGGGTGTAGGCCGGCTCGTCGCCCTCGTTGTGCCCGTGACGCCGGTACCCCACGACGTCGATCACCACGTCCCCGTGGAATTTTTCACGGTACATCCACGCGAGGCGCACCGCGGCCAGGCACGCTTCGGGATCGTCCGCGTTGACGTGGATGATCGGCACGTCGAAGCCCTTGGCCAGGTCGCTCGAGTAGTCCGTGGAGCGGCCCTCGGTGGGCGACGTGGTGAACCCGATCTGATTGTTGGTGATGAGGTGGATGGTCCCGCCCGTCGTGTACCCGGGGAGGCGGGCCAGGTTGAAGGTCTCCGCCACCACGCCCTGACCCGCGAAGGCCGCGTCGCCGTGGATCAGGACCGGCACCGCGGCTTCGGCGTCGGTGCGCGCCTCGGTCCCCGAGCGATCGGTCTGCTCGGCGCGCGCCCGGCCTTCGACCACGGGGTTCACGGCTTCGAGGTGACTCGGATTGGGCAGCAGGATGACCCGCACGGACTTGCCGGAGGGGAAGGCGTAGTCGCCGTCCGCGCCCAAGTGGTACTTCACGTCCCCGGTAACGGCGTCGGGGTCGGCCTCCTCGCCGGTCGGTCCGCCCTCGAACTCCTCGAGGATGGCGGCGTACGGCATCCGCACGATGTGCGCCAGAACGTTGAGACGGCCGCGGTGCGCCATCCCCATCACGACCTTCCGGGCCGCGGCGTGGGCCGCGAGCTCGATGGTGAGCTCGAGCATGGGCACGGTGATGTCGACGCCTTCGATGGAGAAGCGCTTCTGGCCGAGGTAGGCCCGCTGCAGGAAGCGCTCGAGCGCGTCGACCTTGGTCAGGTGCGCGAGCAGCTGGCGCTGCCGCTCGGGAGTGAGGGGCTTGGCGTGCTCGCCGGACTCGATCACGCGCCGGAGCCAGAGGCGCTGTTCGTGGCTGGCGATGTGCTCCACCTCGTAGGCGATGGTGCCGCAGTAGGTGGCGCGGAGCTGAGGGAGCGCTTCGGCGAGCGTGCGGCCCGAGGTATAGATCCGCAGCACGTCGGACGGGATGCTCGCGAGGATCTCCGGCGTGAGTCCCAGCGGGCCCGGATCGAGCGCCGGATCCCCCCGCGGCGCGGAGCCGAGGGGGTCGAGGTGGGCGGCGAGGTGGCCGAAGTTCCGGTAGGCTTTGACGAGGGACATCGCGGCGGCGACGTGACGGAGGTCGTCGGAGGACGGCGTCGAGGCGGGAGCCGCTGCGGCCGGGAGCCGTACGCCGGGAGCCGCAAGCTCCGGTGCAACGGAGGCGACGGTTCCCGGCTCTCGGCTCGCGATGCCTTCCAAGGTCCCCGCGACCTTGCCGTAGAAGTCTTCCTCTCCCTGGAGCAGGGAGTCGAGCAGTCGCAGGAACATCCCCGACTCGGCACCCTGGATTACGCGGTGGTCGTAGGTGCTCGTGATGGTCATCACCTTGGCGGGGCCGACGGAGCGGATGGCGCCGGTGGCGATGATGGAGCCCTGGCCCTTCATCAGGCGGGGCACCGAGGCGACGGTGCCGATGGTTCCGGGGTTGGTCAGCGTGATGGATCCGCCCGCGAAGTCGTCGGGGAGCAGCTTGTTGGTGCGGGCCTTCTCCACCAGCGACTCGTACGTGGCGTAGAAGGTGGCGAAGTCCATCCGCTCGGCGTGCTTGATGACGGGGACCACGAGGGCGCGGGTTCCGTCCTTCTTCTCGACGTCCACGGCCAGGCCGAGGCTCACGCTCTGAGGATCCACCCGGTGCGGCCTGCCTTCGTGCTCGTGGAACGAGTGGGTCAGCACCGGGAATTCCCGGGCGGCCTGGACGATGGCCCAGCCGATCAGGTGCGTGAACGAGACTTTCTTGTTCTTCGGCGCCAGCTGGGCGTTGAAGGTCTTCCGCCGGGCGTCCAGGACGTCGACCGCGATGTCGCGGAAGCTGGTGGCGGTGGGGACGGAGAGGGACTCCGTCATGTTCTGGACGAGGCGGGCGGCGGGGCCGGTCAGGGGAACGGCGCCGGCGGGAAGCGGGAGGGGGGAAGAGGGAAGCGCGGGCCCCGGCGCAGGTACGCTTCCCGCTTCCCGCTTCCCGCTTCCCGAATTGCGGAGCGCTTCAGCCCGATCGGTGGGAATCACGGGCAGCTCCGCCAGGTGCCCGTTGTCGAACAGCGCCCGCCACTCCTCGCCGACGGAGGCGGGGTCGCGGAGATACTGCTCGTACATCACCTGCACGAACGCGGCGTTGTTGGTGCCGAAGACGAATTCGCTCACGGGAGAAAATCTAAGGGATCGGGTGTCGGGGGTCAGGGGTCAGGGTTATACTAGCCCGATGCACCGCCAGGGAGCCCTTCTCGGTCTGTCGCTTTTCGCGTCCGGCGCGCACGCGCAGGTGTCCCCGGCGCTGCGGTCCCGGTTGGAGGCCCGGATTCACGCGACCGCCGCGACGGGGGTCGGCTTGTATTTCCGGGACCTGGGGACGGGGGACACGCTGTCGATCGACGGCGGGCGCCGTTTCCACGCCGCCAGCACCATGAAGCTGCCGGTGATGATCCAGCTGTTCCGGGACCGGGACGGCGGGCGGATCTCGCTCGACGACTCGCTGGTGGTGCACGACACCTTCCCGTCGATCGTGGACGGGTCGCCGTTCACCGTGGACAAGTCGGACGATTCCGACAGCTCGCTCTACGAGCTGGTGGGGCGCCGGACCACGGTGCGGCATCTGCTGGAGCTGATGGAGACGGTGTCGAGCAACCTGGCCACCGACGTCCTCATCGAGCGGATCGGCGCGGCCCGCGCCAACGCCACGGCGCACGCGCTGGGGGCCGACTCGATCCTGGTCTTGCGGGGCGTCGAGGACGACAAGGCCTATCACGCCGGCCGCAACAACACGACGACCGCGCGGGACCTCGCGGTCCTGCTCACCGCCATCGCACAGGACCGCGCGGCCAGTCCGGCGGCGTGCGACTCGATGCTGGCGATTCTCTCGCGTCAGCACTTCACGGAAGGCATTCCCGCGGGGCTTCCGGCGGGCGCCAAGGTCTTCCACAAGACCGGCTGGATCGGGAGCGTGGTCTACCACGACGCCGCGATCGTGGAGCTGCCGAATCACCGGCGGTACGTGCTGGTCGTCCTGACCGCGGGGATCCAGAAGGACGACGACGCCTACCGGCTGGTGGCGGACCTGTCGCGGATCATCGCGGCGGGTGACCGGGAGTGATCTTGACGTCACGCGATGCGGGCCCTTTCTTACCGAAGCTCATGCGCACCCGCCGCTTGAATGATCGCGTTTCCAATTCGCCCGACGCACCCCTACAGGGGAGCGGCGGAAACCGGTGACGTCAGGCTCCAACCGGCACTTCAACGGCCCGCTTCCCTTCGGAGGCGGGCTTTTCGTTTGCAACCTGGGAGGTCCGTCCACGCCATGAAGCTCATCACCGCCATCGTCCGCCCCGAACGGCTGCCCGAGGTCAAGGCCGCCCTGTTCCGCGCCGGCGTCACCGGCATCACCCTGAGCCGCGTCTCCGGCCACGGCGGCGAGCACGAGATCGTGAGCCAGTACCGCGGCTCCACCGTGGTGATGGAGTTCCACGAGAAGATCCGGATCGAGATGGCGTGCTCGGAGCCGTTCGTCGAGCCCACCATCGCGGCGATCCTGTCGTCCGCCCGGACCGGCGAGGTGGGGGACGGGAAGATTTTCGTCCAGCCCCTGAACCAGGTGGTCCGGATCCGGACCGGCGAGCGGGACAACGACGCGCTGACGGCGGTGAACGCCGCCGAGGTGCAGCGGGCGGCGATTCAGGCGGGCGGGTCGGAAGGGGCGGCCTCATGACTCACGCGATTTCGGCCGTCCCGGCCGTCTCGGCGGGGGATACGGCGTGGGTCCTGACCTCGAGCGCCCTGGTCCTCCTGATGACCGTGGGGCTCGCGTGCTTCTACGGCGGGCTGGTGAGGTCCAAGAACGCACTCAACACCATGATGATGAGCGTGGTCGCCCTGGGCGCCATCGGCGTCGTCTGGGTGCTGGTCGGCTACTCCCTGGCGTTCGCCCCCGGCTCGCCCTGGCTCGGCGGCCTGGCGTGGGTGGGTTTTTCGGGGGTCGGCCTCGCTCCCGACCCGGACTACGCCGCGACCATCCCGCATCAGGCGCACGCGGTCTTTCAGGCGATGTTCGCGGTGATCACGCCGGCGCTGATTTCCGGCGCCATCGTCGAGCGGATGCGGTTCCGGGCCTACGTCGCGTTTCTGGTGGCGTGGTCGGTGCTGGTCTACGCCCCGCTCGCGCACTGGGTGTGGGGCGCGGGCGGGTGGCTGGCGCAGCGCGGCGCTCTCGACTTCGCCGGCGGGACGGTGGTGCACATCTCGGCCGGCGTCTCGGCCCTCGTCGCCGCGCGCCGGCTCGGTCCCCGGCGGGACTTCCGGCGCACGCCCCTCGCCCCCCACAGCGTTCCCTGGGTGCTCGTGGGCGCCGGACTGCTCTGGTTCGGCTGGTTCGGCTTCAACGCCGGGTCGGCGCTGGCCGCCAACGGCATCGCGACGCTCGCCTTCGTCAACACCAACGCCGCGGCGGCCGCCGCGCTCGTGACGTGGGCGATGCTCGACCAGCTGCGCACGGGCAAGATGACCGCGGTGGGCGCGGCCACGGGTGCGGTGGTGGGACTCGTGGGCATCACGCCCGCGGCGGGGTACGTGACCGCGCCGGCGGCGCTGGTCATCGGCGTGCTCTGCGTGGGGATCAGCTACACCGCGATGCAGATCCGGTCCCGGAGCCGGCTCGACGATTCACTCGACGTCTTCTCCTGCCACGGCCTCGCCGGGATCGGCGGAGCGCTGCTCACCGGCGTCTTCGCCTCGAAGCTCGCGAACCCGGCCGGCGGAGACGGCCTCTGGTACGGACATCCGGGCCAGCTCTGGACTCAGCTCGTCGCCGTGGTGGCGGCCGCCGCCATCGCCGCGGTGGGAACGGTCGTGATCCTCAAGGCCGTCGACGTGACCCTGGGCGCACGGGTCGCGCTGCACGACGAGATTTCCGGGCTCGACCTTTCCGAGCACGGCGAAGAGGCCTACGTCGGCGGGGATGTGTCCGGGGTGTCGGGGTCGGGCGTGGGGATCGGGCAGGGAGTGATTCTCTCCCACTGAGCTAGGACACGCGGCGGGTCTTCCGACGCATGAAGTCCATCAGGATGAACTGGCCCAGGGTCATGGTGTTCGTGAAGTAGGCCTTGCCGCGACAGATGGCGCTGACCTGCTTCACGAACTCCACCAGGCTCCGGTCCCGGGCGAGCATGAAGGTGTTGATCAGGATGCCGCTCCGGCGGCAGAGCCCCACCTCGCGGTAGGTCTGCCGCAGGATCTGGGGATCCAGGCCCATCGAGTTCACGTAGATCCGGCCGTCCGGCAGCGTCAGGGCCGACGGCTTGCCGTCCGTGATCATGATGATCTGGCGGTAGTCCTTCCGCTGCCCCACGAGGATCCGCCGCGCCAGCTTCAGCCCTTCCGCCGTGTTGGTGTGGTACGGCCCGACCTGCGCGTGGGCAAGCTGGGCGAGCGGAATTTCTTCCGCCGTGTCGTGGAAAAGGACCACCCGCAGGGTGTCCCCGGGGAACTGGGTGCGGATCAGGTGCGTCAGCGCCAGCGCCACCTTCTTCGCCGGGGTGAACCGGTCCTCGCCGTACAGCACCATGGAATGCGAGCAGTCGAGCATGAGCACGGTGGCCGACGACGAGCGGTATTCGGCCTGGTGCACCATCAGGTCCGAGTACTCGAGGTTGATCGGGACCCCGAGCCCTTCGCGCTGAAGGGCGTGGGTGAGCGTGGCGTTGACGTCGAGGTTCAGCGTGTCGCCGAACTCGTAGGGCCGGCTCGCCGCCTCGGCCTCGACGCCGGTGGCCAGGTGCTCGGTCTCGTGCGCGCCGAACGAGGACTTGCCGATGGAGCCCAGGAGGTTCCGCAGCGTTTTGTAGCCGAGGAAGTCGATGCCTTTCTCGGTGAGGTTGAACTGGACCTGCTGGGCGGCTTCGCGGGCCATCCCGCCGGGGCCGAACATCGGCTGCTGGGCGCCCGGCATCTGCGGGGCCTCGGTGACGTTGAGGTAGCCCTCTTCCATCAGCCGCTCGACGATCTTGTCGAGGAGCTGGGACAGCTGGCGTTCCAGATCGGCATCGCGGGCCGCGTCGCCGGTGGACTCGCCCCGCAGGACCTGGAGCATTTCGGGGGTGAGCTGACCCGAGTCCATCAGGGCCTGGAGAATGGCCTGGCGGAGGGCGTCGAGCGAGCGGTCGGATTGGTCGTCGGCGAGGTCGCCCCAGTAGGGCTGCTGACCGCCCGCGAAGCCGGACTGGAGGAGAAAATCCGCCAGCTGGTCGAGCAGGCCCTGGAGGTTGATCGTGTCGGCCAGCTCGGGCAGGTACTTCTGATAGGTCGTGTAGCGCATCGCCCTATCCGAAACTTGAGGGGCTGGCGAGCTTTCGCGCAATGTCCGAGAACGCCGCCCGCTTCCGTCTCGGCGCCCTCGCGCACCGCAATTTCCAGCTGTTCTTCCTGGGGCAGGGCACCTCCCTGGTGGGCACCTGGATGCAGTCGGTCGCCCTCGGCTGGCTGGTCCTCGATCTCACCAACTCGCCGTTCCTGGTCGGCCTCAACTCCGCGCTCCGCTCGCTGGGCGTGCTTCTGTTCACGCTGTACGCCGGCGTGGTGGTCGACCGCGTCGACAAGCGCCGGATGATCGTGATCACGCAGATCCTCCAGATGGTGGAAGCGCTCATCCTCGCCGTCCTGGTCTGGACCCACGCGGTGGCCGTGTGGCAGGTGATGGTGCTCGCGACCCTGGTGGGCGTCGTCAACGCGTTCGACATCCCCGCCCGCCAGTCGTTCATGGTGGACCTGGTGGGGAAGGACGACCTGGTCAACGCCATCGCGCTGAACTCCTCCCTCTTCAACGCGACCCGGATCGTGGGCCCGGCCATCGCCGGAGTCATCATCGGCGCGAGCGGGGTGGGGCTCTGCTTCTTCCTGAACGGCGTGAGCTATCTCGCGGTGATCTGGAGCCTCCTGGCCATGCGCCTGCCGCCGTTCGTGGACCGCCCCAGCGGCGAGTCCGAGTGGCAGCGCTTCCGCGGCGGACTCCGGTTCATCCGCGAAGATCCCCGGATGACCGCGCTGGTCCTGCAGGTGGCGATCCTCTCGCTCTTCGGCTTCCCGGTGCTCGTGATGATGCCGGTCTTCGCCCGGGACGTGCTCCACACCGGCGCCGGCGGGTACGGGGCCCTGATGGCCGCGGTGGGCGCGGGGGCCATGATCGGCGCCCTGGCGCTGGCCCTCGTGTCCGACCGGGTGCCCAAAGGCCGCACGCTGCTGGTGGGCGGCGTCCTGTTCAGCGGACTCCTCTCCCTCTTCGCGCTCTCCCCCTGGTTCCCGGTGTCCCTGATACTCCTCGCGCTCACCGGCTGCGGGATGATCGTGACGACGGCGCTCACCAACACGCTGATCCAGACCCTGGTACCCGATCAGCTGCGTGGGCGCGTGATGGGGTTCTATGCCTTCATGTTCGTGGGCATGGCGCCGCTCGGCGCGTTTCAGGCGGGGTGGCTGGCCGAACGGATCGGCGCGCCCCACGCGACGGTGGTGGGGGGAATGATCTGCCTGGCGGCGATGCTGGTGGCGTGGTGGAGGGTGCCGGAGCTGCGCGAGACGGTGTAGCGCTAGGTCCAGTGCCGCCGCTTCGCCTCCGACACGATCACGTCCGCCGCTCCCTCGAACCCCAGCCGCTCCGTGTTCAGCGTCAGATCATAGTGGCTCGCGTCCTGCCGGGCCCGCCCGTAGTGGGCTTTCACGTAGCGGTCGCGGTCCCGGTCGGTGTCTTCCAGCACGCGCTCGACCTGCGCGGGGTCCACGCCCAGGTGGTCCACCGCGAGCTTCATCCGCCACGCCTTCGAGGCCACGAGGTAGACGTGGAGGGCGTTCGGCCGCTCGGCGAGCACCGCCTGAGCGCCCCGGCCCACGAGCACCGCCCGCCCGTGGGTCGCGGCCTCGCGGATCACCCGGTCGGTGACCCGGAGGATGGTGGCTTCTTCAGCCTCGGCTTCCGGGAGCGCCGCGGTGCCGGCGGTCGTGCCGGCGGACATCTCGGCGCTGGACGCCGCCGCGAGGTTGCGCGCGATGCGCGTCAGGAGACTCGGGGCCCGCTCCTCCTTCTGGGCCACTTCCTCGGGCGGGAGGCCGGCGCGCCGGGCGACCTCATCGACGAACTCGTTGTCGATGACGGTCCACCCCAACGCGCCGGCCACGAGCCGGGCGACGTCGGACCCGCCCGCGGCGTACTGCCGCGTGACCGTGATGAGCGGGGGAGCGCTCAATGATGCGTTCCGAGGTTGCGACGCAGGTCGCCGAGGTTCAGCACCGGCAGCCCGCCTTCGGTCGGAACGATGATGATGAGATTGTCCGACCCCTTCATGTCCCGGAGCACCTCGAGGTATTGCTTGGTGAGGGCCTCGGGTGTCAGCGTCACGTTGAGCAGTCGCACCTGCTCGGCCTGCAGGCGCGCGACTTCCACGCGATGGCGCTCGGTTTCCACCTGCTGTTCCTGGGCGATCTTGGCGTTGATGGCCTGGACCACCGCCTGGGGCGGCTGCAGATCACGCAGGAAGAACGCCGTCACGGTGGCGATGCGGAACGGGCCGCTGCCGCTGCGCGGCTGCGTGATCAGCGCCGAGTCCACCAGCGCTTCCATGGTCTGCGCGATCTGGGTGCGCTTGGAGATGTCGTTGATGGAGTACTGCACCATCCCATCCCGGACTCCCTTGCGGATGGCGTTCAGAACGGCGCCCTGGATCTGCTGCTCGTCGCCGATCTCGGTGTAGATCCGCGGCGCCTGCATGGGGTCGATCTGCCACCGGATGGACACCTCGACGTGCATCCCCATCTGCTCGCTGGAGAGGGCTTCGATCTCCTCGACCTGCTGTCCGGCCGGGGGCCACTGCTCTTCACGGGAAGAGAACCGTTCGACCGACGCCCAGGGGGGCACGATCCGGATGCCGGGGAGGAGGGGACTGGGGGACACGGTGCCGAAGGCGTGCTGCACGCCGACCTGGCCGGGGTCGATCACGACGTTGGCGGCGCCGATCACCACCACCACGCCCACGATGGCGAGGCCGAGCGACACGAGGCGGAGGATCCCGCCCACCGGCCGGCCGGCACTGCTGTCCGACTTCACCAACGACGCACCCAGACGGACGAGAAACGCGGCGAAGAGCAGCAGCAAACCCAGGATCATGGTGCCCATGACGGCTCCGGGAGGAGGGGGAGGGCGGGACGCGACGGGTGCTCAGGATCTCACTGAAAGAGGTTCGGGCCCCCCCCACCGGCACCGGGACCGGGCTTGCCGAACGGCGGGTCCTTCGGAACGGGCCGGGCGCGCACGTACCCCAGCTCCTCCGAACGCGAGATCCGGCGGGCCGCCACGAGTCCTTCGAGCACGAGCTCGCAGGCCGACACCAGCGTCCCGGGGTCTTTCTTGCCCGCGAGACCGACCCGGTCGACCAGGTCGAGCAGGCCCGGGACCACGCTGAAGCCCTTGAGGCACGCCTCCGACCGCTCGTCGGTCGAGATCTTGAGGGCGCCGCCCTCGTCGAACCAGTGGACGATGTCGTCCACGTTGGCGCCGCCCACCCGCGCTTCGAACGTCGCGCCGGCGGCCTTGCGGATCAGCTCACGGGCGATGATTTCGGGTCCCTGCAGCTCGCCCTCGTACTCCAGCTCGAGCTTGCCGGTGATGGCGGGCAGCGCCGCGTACACGTCGGACACCCGCGGCACCACCGATTTCTCCTTGCAGACGAGCGCGCGGCGCTCGGCCGCGGAAACGACGTTCTCGAGCAGCGAGATGGGAAGCCGCTGGGACACGCCGCTCTTCTTGTCCACCCGCTTGTCCGCCCGGGCCTCGAAGGCCACCCGCTCCACCAGCTCGGCGAGGAAATCGGGGACGCGCACCCCGCGGCCGCCGCGCGCCACCCAGGCTTCCTGGGTCGTGATGCCCATCCCCAGCTCGACGGTAAGGGGGTAGTGGGTCACGATCTCGGAGCCGATGCGGTCCTTGAGCGGGGTGATGATCTTCCCGCGCGCGGTATAGTCCTCGGGATTGGCGGTGAAGACGATGGCCACGTCCAGCTTGAGGCGCACCGGATAGCCCTTGAGCTGGACGTCGCCCTCCTGCATCACGTTGAACAGGCCAACCTGGATCTTGCCGGCGAGATCGGGCAGCTCGTTGAGAGCGAAGATCCCGCGGTTGGCGCGGGGCAGGAGCCCGAAGTGCATCGTCAGCTCGTCCGCCAGGAGATGCCCGCCGCGCGCGGCCTTGATGGGGTCCACGTCGCCGATGATGTCGGCGATGGTGACGTCCGGCGTGGCCAGCTTCTCCACGTAGCGCAGATCGCGCGGCAGCCAGGCGACGGGCGCCGCGTCCCCGCGCTCGGCCACCAGCTCACGGCCGAACTTCGAGATCGGCGCGAACGGGTCGTCGTTGACCTCGGACCCCGCCAGGACCGGGATTTCGTCGTCGAGGAGGGTGACCAGCTGCCGGAGGATCCGGCTCTTGGCCTGCCCGCGCAGGCCGAGCAGGATGAAGTTGTGGCGGGACAGGATGGCGTTGACCAGCTGCGGGACGACCGTTTCGTCGTACCCGACGATGCCCGGGAAGAGCGGTGATCCGTTCTCGAGGAGACAGATCAGGTTCTCGCGGAGCTCTTCCTTGACGCTGCGGCCGCGCCGCGCGTCGCTGGCCCATTCGGTCTGGCGGAGGTCGCCCAGGGTGGCGGGTTTGGTGATCATGGTCCGACGTTAACCGGTGGGCGCGCGCGGTGTAAAGAGCCGGGCCGCACCGACGCCCCAGGCCTTGAGGTTCACCGTGACGTGGTGGTCACCGGCCGGCGTCAGGGGATCGGCGTTCATCTCGACGAGGTTCACGGCGCGGGCGGCGCTGAATCCGTACGCCGCCGGCCAGACGCCCACACCGCGCGCGGTGCCGCTCACGTCCAGCACTTTGACCACGACGCCGTCCCCGTCGTCCGCGCGCTTCGCCGCGACCAGCAGGGCGGACGCATCGGGAATGAACAGCGCCGCGTCCCGGGAAATCAGGGAGCCGGGGGACGCGTGGTCGACCGCCGGGCCTACATATAGAGGATCGCAGGCCGCCCACCCGCGCCGCACCGGCTCGGCCGCGTCGCCGGGAGCCACGAGGGAGATCCGGAACCGGAACGTGAACGGGCCTTCCTGTCCCGCGGCGTAGTTGGTGAACCAGTAGTTGTTCATCGCGTACGCCAGGAGCGTGCCGTCCGGTGTGATGCGGCGGGCCCAGGCGCCCCGGACGATGTCGTTCAGCGTGAACATCGGCGTGTCGGGCGCGCTCCAGAGGATCCCGTCCGCTCCCTCGTGCAGCCACACCCAGTGCTGGTGGCAGTACCAATCCCGGCAGGCTCCGGGCTGCTGGTCCCGTTCGGCCGTCATTCGCCCGAGGGGAATCTCCATCTCTACGGTGGGCTGGGTGAACGCGAACGGGAAGGCGAAATAGAGCGCCTCCTTGCCGGTGGTGGGACCCTTTTCCAGCCGGTTCTCGAAATCCACCCAGGGGAGCGCGTCGTAGAGCGTGACCGTCGACGTCAGCGCGACGAAGCCCTTGAGCCGCCGTTCCACGATCAGCCGTACGCCGATGCCGGGCAGCCGCTCGCGCCGGGCACTCACCATCGTGGCCTGCGCGAGGTCCAGCACGGGCGGGTTGGCCACGGTGCGCCGGTCTCCAGACGTCCACAGGGCGGACCGCTCACCGCCCGTGACGAACACCGGCTGATTGAGCCCGGACCACGACGACGGCTTGACCCGCTCGCGCCCGTCGGGGCCCGTGAGCGACGCCACTGCGCCGGTCGCCGGGTCGATCCGGACCCTGAATCCGCCCGCCGCCGCGTCGGTCGCGGCGCCTTCGTCCACCGGCGGACGGGGCGCGTGGTCCGATTCGACCAGCGCCAGGTACCCGATGGCGGGCACGTTCGAGATCACGGCGAGGGCATCGCCGTCGGGGAGATCCACCGCCGGCACGTCCGCCCCGGACGCGGTCCAGGCTTTCCCGGCCCCGCCTGCGATCCGCACGACGTCGCTGCGGGCCCAGCTGCCGGCGTTGAAGACCACGCGGGAACGCCCCCGGTCCTGGCCGGCGGCCAGGCGGGTGAGCGCGGCGGCGACCTGCGAATGGGCCGTGGCCGCGGCCCCGAGCACGAAGCGGCGCTTGTACTCCCATTGCTCGACGGTCTGCCGCGAGTCGGGCGTGTCGACACTCTGGGCGGCGCCCCAGGTGTGCTCGCCGAAGAGCAGGGCGTCCCGCCACGCCGCCCGGCGGTCGGCGGCGCGGGCGCCGCCTTCGTCGCCGCCGGTGCGGTCGTCCCACAGCGCCAGGATCTCCGCGGCGCGCAGCGCGAGCTGGGCCCGGCGGAAGAGCGCGAGCTCGAGCGCGGTGGATGCCGCTCCATCTTCCCAGTACAGGCCCGTGTCCCCGCGCCGGACCGGGATCCTCGGGCCGTACCGGGTCTCGACGTCGCGGAAGAAGTCCTCGGCGCGCCCCGGCACGATGCGAGGGTAGGCGTAGCGCCGGTTGAAGTCCTCCATGTTGGTGATCATCCGCTCATCCACGGGCGCGTTGTCCCACTGCACGCCGTAGAGCAGCGCGACGTCATACGGCCAGTCGGGGGCCAGGAAGGCCGGGTTGGTGAGCAGCCAGTCCGACAGGCGGCGTCCCATCTCCGTGGCCCCGACGTCGAAGCCGTAGCGGAGCCCGTCTCCATAGTGATGATTGCGCCAGTGGAGCACCCGGGAGCCGTCCGGGGCTTCCCACCAGTAGAGCTGGGGATAGGACGTCCACGGTCCGGTGAGACCGGCGGTCCGGCCCTCGGCCTCGGGCAGGAGCGGGAGGGCTCGATCGGGGTTCGGGCCCGAGGCGAGGTACTTCACGCCGGACGCGGCCAGGATCATCGGGAACGTCGCGATCTGTCCCGGGACGTCCGTGATCTGCGCGCTGACGAAGCCCAGGCCGTTGTCGCGGGCGAAGAGTCCCGCGGGCCAGACCATGCGCGCCGCGGTCTCATGATCCAGGATCCCGGTGAGCAGGTTGGCGAACAGCGCCTGGAACCCGATCTTGCCGTCCCGCAGGGCCTGCACCAGCGCCTGCGCGCGCTCCGGATCCCGATTCTCCGCGTACGAGATGATCTGCAGCGCGCACTCGGCCGACCAGCGGTAATCGGGATCGCGGCCCAGACGGGCGAGCGCGGCGTCCAGATTCCGGCGGTGGATCTCGAGACAGCGCTCCTGAAGGTCGGTGTACCCGATGTCGGTGTGATTGGTGGAGAGCCAGTACAAGGTCCATCGTCGCGGCGGCGACAGCGCGATGCGCCGGCCCGCGCGGCGGGCTTTCCCGACTTCGACGTCGAACTGGTACTCGGATGGCTCGGAGAGCGGGACCCACACCTCGCCGGCGAGCAGCGTACCGGTCGCATCCGGCAGGAGCCCCGCCGATCCCACGAGCTGGCCGCGCCGGTCGGTGACCCGCGCCCGCGCGGCGGGCGCGTCGAGTCCCGAGACGGTCACCCGGATCAGGTTGTTATGGCCGTCGGGTTGCGCGTACAATGCGGTGGGACGGGCGTCGATGAGCGGCGCCGCCGCCGGCTTCCGAATCCGGCTGCGGAGCGTGGCCAGGGTGCCCGCGAGAGTGCCCAGAAATGTCCGCCGATCCGCCATATGCATCCGCCCCCGCCTTTGACGTCGTATTGCCCCTGAAGCGCGCGCCCTTGACGGGCCTAGGGTCAATGCTACCTTTTCCCCGCGCCGGATGGCCCACTCGCCCCTTTTCGTGAGGAGTTTGTAATGAAGCGTCTCGCTCTCGTCGTTGCCCTTGTGGCCCTCGGTGCCTGCGCCAAGGAACAGGCGCCTGCCGGTGGCGCCACGATGGCGGCCGACACCACCAAGAAGATGGCCGACACGACCCACATGATGATGGCCGACACGTCGAAGAAGATGATGGCGGACACGTCCAAGAAGATGATGGCGCCCGCTGCCGCTCCGGCGAAGGCCCCGGCCAAGAAGCCGTAAGCGCGTCGGCTGGCCACGTTGACGATCAAAGCCCGGGACTACCCCCGGGCTTTTCGTTTGCCAGGAGCCAGCGCACGGTGCGCGTCAACGCCTCCCGCGGCGACGTGACCGGCGCCCAGCCCAGCTCCCGGCGCGCCCGCTCGGCCACGAACGGATTCTCCTCCGCCAGGAACCCCACCGCCGCCTTCCCGACGCCCGGATAGGACCCCGGGTGCCGCAGCATCAGCCAGCGCGCCCACAAACCCACGGCCACTCGGGCCACACCGTAGGGCAGAGGCACGCGGACCACGCGGATCCCCGCGGCGTCCGCGAACGCGTCCACGAAGCCGCGCTGGGTGAAACGGCCCGGGCCGTCATCGGTGGTGTTGTACGCCCGTCCCCGGGCTTCCGGCCGACGGAGGGCGAGCACCGCCGCGCGAGCCACGTTGCCGGCGTAGACGCAGGAGAGATGATTGGACCCGTTCCCCACCTGGGGAGCGATGCGCATCCGGATGGCGGCGAGGACCCGCGGCGAGAAGAGCCGGTCTCCTTCGCCGTAGATCACGTTGGGCCGGAGGACCGCCGCGTCCACACCGGAACGCACGCCGGCCCAGACCACCGCTTCCGCTTCCCGCTTGCTCTGCGCGTAGAAGTCGTGCTCCCAGATGGGCCCGAAGGGGAAGTCTTCGTCCACCGCTCCGGCGCCGGCCTGGTACGCGCTCGCACGGCCGTAGGCCGCGACGGAGGACACGTGCACCAGCCGGACCCCCGCGACGCGCGCGGTCTCGACCGCCAGGCGCGTCCCCCCGACGTTGATCGCCTGGAAATCGGCGCGCGTGCCCCGCTGGGCGATCACGGCCGCCGCGTGCACGATGCCGGAGATGCCCGTCCCCGCGCGGCGCCAGACTCCGGCATCGGACACGTCGCCCTCGGCGATCTCGACGCCCGGCCCTTCCACGAGGTGACGACTGGCGGGACGCACCAGGGCCCGCACCGTCACGCCGTCCGCCCGGAGGGCCGCGATGACGTGACGCCCGACCAGGCCGCTCCCGCCGGTGACGAGAACGATCACGCCGGGTCGAAGCGGGGAACGGGGAGCGGCAGCGGAGTCACGGTCGCGTCGATCATCCCGATCCGCACCGCCGCCCCGTCCGGTACGTCGCGCCGCAGCATCGCGAGTCCCATCCATACGCCCGATCCGGGCGGGCCCTCCGGAACCCAGGTGATGCTCGTGAGACGGCCCACGTCGCGATCGCCGAGGATCACGGAGGGCGCGCCCCGCCATTCGGGCGAGGGTTCCGACTCGAGCCGGATCCCGCGCAATCCGCGGTTGGGGTGACCACGGAAGTGGAGCCGGGACACGGTTTCCTGCCCCGTGTAGCAGCCCTTGGTGTACGACACGCCGCCGATCTCGTCGTACCGGACTTCCTGCGGCAGGGTCTTGTCGTCGATCTCGGAGGCGAGCCCGGGCCACCCCGCGAGAATTCGCGCCAGCTCGAGGACCGCGGCGTCACCCGCCACGACGCCCGAGTCGAGCAGCCGCTTCCGGATGTCTTCCACCGCCCCCGCCGGACCGATCCACTGCAGTGCGAACGGCGCGGCCTCCGACGCGCGGCCGACCTCGGCGTCGCCCGCCGAGCCGATCCGTCCCGGGGCTCCCGGCACACTCAGCCGCGCGGCCTCGGCCAGCGCGATCGCGCCCGGCCCCGCGAGCCGGAGCACCCGCAGCTCCGTGCTCCGGTCGGTGACGCGCGCCAGGCGGGGAGGGATGGACCGCCGGAAAATGCCGGCGGCGCGCTCCCGGCCTTCGGCCGGCACGGTGAAACGGACGGTGTGCCCCCTCCGGCCCGCCCACCCGTCCACCACGATCATCCCCTTGGGAGTGAGGAGCGCTCCGTAGACCAGCGTCCCTTCGCCCGGCGCATCCAGGTCGCTGGTGAGCAGCCCCTGCATGCAGGCGACCGCCCCCGGTCCGTCGAGATCGAACACACCCGCCGGCACGTTCGCGACCACGGCGCCGGCGCGGAGCGCCCGGGCGGCGGCCGGCGCGATGGATTCCGGCTCCACGCGCACCAGGGGGGTGGGAACGTCAGGATTCATGGCATTCAGTATCGCCCGGCGGCCCGATATGCGTCATCCAGGATCTCCACCGGGTGTCGGGCGGGGACGGGGTCGGGTCGGCCGGAGGCCAGGAGTCCCGCCCCGATCTGCATGAGACAGCCCGGGTTTCCGGTGGCGACCACATCCGGCGCCGCCGCCTCGAGCCGGGCGACCTTGGCGGCCAGCACGGTTCGCGAGAGGTCGGGCTCCACCACGGTATACAGACCGGCCGAGCCGCAGCACTTCTCCGCGTCGGCCACCGGGACGAGCGTCAGTCCGGCGACGGCGGCGAAGACCCTCCCGGGAGCGTCGGCCACGCGCTGGGCGTGGAGGAGGTGGCAGGGAGGGTCGTACGCCACGCGGAGCTCCAGCGGCCCGCCCGGAACCGGTCCCGCGTCCGCCAGAAGCTCGGTGACGTCCCTCACCCGGGCCGCGAACCGGGCGGCCTCGGGGCTGTCGGGGAGCAGGTGGGCGTAGTCCTTGAGGAGCGCGCCGCAGCCGGCGCTGTTCACCACGATCGGCTCGGCGCCGTCTCCGAACGCCTCGAGGTTCCGGCGCGCCATCTCCCGCGCCCGGTCGGGGAGGCCGGCGTGGACGTGGAGCGCGCCGCAGCAGGCCTGCCCGGGCGGTACGCGGACCGCGAAGCCGTTCGCGCCGAGGGTCCGGGTGGTGGCGGCGTGGACGTGGGAGAAAAGGCCGTCCATCACGCACCCGGTGAACAAGAGGGCTCGGTGCTGGGGAGCGGGGAGGGGGGAGCGGTCGAAGTCGAAGCGACCTCCCTCCCCGCTCGTCACTGCGAGCATCGCCATCGAGAAGCCGAAGCGGCTCGACCCGGCGAGCCGGCGGGGAATGCCCGTCGCGCGGAGCACGCGCGCGGCCGCATAGACGAACCGGGAGACGCCGGGGGTGGTGAGCAGCCAGAGGGCGAGGCGGGCGAGCGGGTCGACCGGCCGGACCTCTGCGACGCGCTCGCGCGCGGCTTCGAGCCCGCGGCCGTATCCCACTCCCGACGGGCAGACCGGCTCGCAGCCCCGGCAGCCGAGGCAGCGGTCCAGGTGGTACTGGAGGGCGGGGTCGGCGGGGGAGAGCAGGCCCGCCTCGAGCGCGCGCATCAGCTCGATGCGGCCCCGGGGTCCGTCGGCTTCGTCGCCGGTGGCGAGGAAGGTGGGGCAGGCCTGGAGGCAGAATCCGCAGTGGACGCAAGGGTCGAGCGCGGCGAACCCTCCGCGGGCGGCGGCTCCGGTCATGGCTGAGGTTCGGCCGCCTGTACCAGGACTCCGTTGGGGTCGAAGGTGTGGCGGAGCCCCGCCACCAGCGGACCCACGCCTTCCCGGTAGGCGCCGAAGTGCCCGACCTGCGAGCGCAGGGCCCACGGTGCGCGCTCGAGCGTGAGCGGCACCTCCCGCGCGGCCAGGGTCCGCCGGAGCTTGAGCAACCGGTCGGCACCGACGTCGCCGGCCCACCGGGCCGTTCCGGCCGTGGGGCTGGCGGAGACCCAGTCGTCGCCCACCTGGTGCTGCAGGAAATCGAGCAGGGCGTCGGAGCCGTCGGGCAGCCCGCCCACCCGGAAGACCACCGGCTTCGTCGCGAAGCCCTCCGCCGCGTGCTGCCAGAAACGCTGGGCCTCCTCACCTCGCAGGGGTGCCAGCCGGCCTCCGCCGGCGACCCGGAGCTCCTGCTCCGCGGCGGTTACGTGCGGGGGCGAGCCGACCAGGCGCACCGCCAACATCCAGTGCTCCCGCCGCGCGGGGGCGGGGGAGAGGAGCTCGAGCGCGGCGGGCTCGATCACCGCGGCGTTGAGATCGTCGATGATGTTGGTGAGGTCTTCCCGGCTGCCTTCGAGCACCCAGGTGACGTCGGCGCGGGGGAGGGTGCGAAGCCGCAGGTGCGCCAGGACGATCACGCCGAAGGAGCCGAAGGCGCCCGCTTCGAGGCGCGTGAGGTCGTACCCGGCGACGTTCTTCATCACTTTGCCGCCGCTTTGGATGATGCGGCCGTCCCCGGTGACGAAGGCGAGTCCCAGGAGGTGATCCCGGACGCTCCCGAACCCCAGCCGGAGGGGACCGGCGGTGGCGGTGGCGACGACGGAGCCGAGGGTGCGGCCGGCGAGGCCGGGAGGGTCGAGGGCCAGCCAGGCTCCCCGGTCGGCCAGCTCGCGGCGGAGCACGTCCAGCCCGACTCCCGCTTCGGCCGTGACGGCCAGGTCCTGGCTCTCGAGGGCGGGGATCTTGTCGAGGCGGCGGGTCGTGAGGATCAGGTCCGCCGGCGCGTCCCCCGGCATCCAGGTGCTCGCTCCCTCCACCCGCACCTTCCATCCTTCCGCGTTGGCGGTGGAGAGCAGGAGGGCGACGGCGTCGGGAGCGGCGGGGGCCACCCGCGGAGGCTCGTCGCCGGAGCGGCGCTCCAGTACGGCGTCGCGGCCCAGGAGGGTCGTGATTTTCTCGATGAGGCTCACGCGGCGCTCCATTCACGGCAGGCGTGGATGGGGACCACCTTGCCGGGGTTCACCCGCTCGTCCGGGTCGAAAACGCGCCGCACCGCGTGCATCGCGGCGAGCGAGGCCCCGTCGAAGATGGACGGCATATAGCGCAGCTTGTCGACTCCCACGCCGTGCTCTCCCGTGATGGTGCCCCCGGCCGCGATGCAGGCGGCCATGATCTCGGCGCTGGCGGCCTGGACCCGCTCGTGCTCGTCGGCGTCGGTGGCGTCGAAGGAAATATTGGGGTGGAGGTTGCCGTCGCCGGCATGGAAGACGTTCGAGACCCGGAGGCGGTAGCGGCCGGCGATATCCCCGATCCGCTCCAGGACGTCGGGCAGGGAGGTCCGCGGGACCACGGCATCCTGGACCACGAGATCGCGGGAGAGGCGGCCCATCGCTCCGAAGGCCTTCTTGCGGCCCTGCCAGAGCCGCTCCCGCTCGGCGGGATCGGCCGCCGTCTTCACACTCCGGGCACCGTGCGCCTTGAGGAGATCGGCGACCGCCCGGGTATCGGCTTCGACGGCCGCCTCGAACCGGCCATCGAGCTCCACCAGGAGGACGGCGGCGGCGTCCCGCGGGTAGCCGGCGGCATAGACCGAATCTTCCACGGCACCGATGCACGAGCGGTCCATCATCTCGAGCGCCGCGGGCACGACGCCGCTCGCGATGATGCGGGACACGGCCTCCCCGGCGGCGCGGATGGAGAGGAAGTCGGCCAGGAGGGTGCGGATCGCTCGGGGTACGGGCGTGAGCTTCACTGTGATCCGCGTGGCGATCCCGAAATTGCCCTCGGAGCCTACGAATCCGCCGACCAGGTCCGGCCCCCACGGCTCCCCGGAGGGACTCCCGAGCTCCACGACGGACCCGTCCGCGAGCACCACCTCGAGGGCCAGGATGTGGTTGGTGGTGACTCCGTACTTGAGGCAGTGCGGGCCGCCGGCATTCTCCGCGACGTTGCCGCCGACGGTGCAGGCGGACTGGCTGGAAGGGTCGGGGGCGTAGAGGAGGCCCAGGGGCAGGGTGGCCGCCGAGAGCTTGAGGTTGACCACGCCCGGCTCGACGATGGCGCGGCGGTTGGCGGGCTCGACGGCGACGATCCGGTTCAGGCGGGTGAGGACGATCAGGACGGCATCGGCCGCGGCGAGGGCGCCCCCCGACAGCCCGGTCCCGGCGCCCCGGGGGACGAAGGGGATGTTCCGCGGGGCCAGGAGCTTGACGACGGCGATCAGCTCTTCTCTGGTGCCGGGCAGGACGACGAGGCCGGGAAGGGTCCGGTGAGTCGGGAGGCCGTCGGCGGAGTAGGTCAGGCGTTCCGACACGGAGGAACGGACGTGGGAGGGGCCCACGATGTCCGCGAGCGCTGATTTCAGATCACCTGGGAGCACGCTTACAAGTATATAGGCAATGCAAATGCCAGACGCACAGACGCGAGACGGCAAACGGGGGTCAGGACTGAGTCCCGACCCCCGTTTCCCATCGGTGCGTCTGTGCGTCTAGTAGTTCAGGCCGCCCGCCAGAAGCCCTTGAGGGCCCGACCGTCGGGGGATTCGCGCAGCTTCTCGAACGCCCGTTCTCTGATCTGCCGGATGCGCTCGCGCGTGACGCCCATGAGGGCCCCGATCTTCTCGAGGGTCATGGCCTCACTGCCTTCTTCGAGTCCGTAGTAGAGATAGAGGATCTTGCGTTCGCGGGGAGCCAGGTACTTCTGGAAGATGCGGTCGATGAACTCGCGCATCAGCTTGCCGTCGGTGGTGTCTTCGATCTCGCCGCCTTCGATGCCGGCG
>DATJQI010000042.1:0-11539 GCA_035505915.1 Gemmatimonadales bacterium
CGTTCCACCCGCACCATCAGCACCGGCACCATCGACAGGTGCCGCACTTCGTTCGCGACACTTCCCCGGACCACGTCAGCCAGGCCTTTGTGCCCGTGGGTGGCCATCGCGATCAGGTCGCAGTGCTCCCGCTTGGCCGCCAGCGCGATCTCTTTTCCCGGCTCTCCCGCGGCGAGCACCGCATCCGCGTCGAAGCCCGATTCGCGCAGCAGCGCGCACTCCCGCTCGAGGTACGCCAGGTCTTCGCGCATCTCCTGGGATTCGCGGAGATCGAGCTGCTTGAGGTTGCGCGCCACCCATCCGTCGGCCACGTGGATGAGCACGAGGGCGGCGCCGCACTGATCGGCGAGCTGCCGGGCATAGGCGAGAATGGTGGCATCGGCGCGGGTGTGCTCGAGGGGGATCAGGACCTTCTTGAACATCAGCTCGCTCCTCTCGCCACCAGAACCAGCAGCCAGGCGTTCAAGGCGAGGATGACGACCCCGGTGCCGTAGGCCAGCACCTTGAGCCACGGGGGGTTGACGAACTCCCCCATCTTGGCGCGTTCGGACGTGAAGCGCACGAGCGGGAAGACCGCGAAGGACAGCTGCAGGCTCAGGATGACCTGGCTGAAGATGAGGAGCTTCGCGGTCCCCGAAGCGCCGAAGAAGATAGCCGTGAAGGCCGCCGGGACAATCGCCAGGCCCCGTGTGATCAGGCGGCGCAGCCAGGGCCGGATCCGGATGTCCAGGAATCCTTCCATCACGATCTGGCCGGCCAGGGTGCCGGTGAGCGTCGAGTTCTGTCCGGACGCGAGCAGGGCGAGCGCGAAAACGGCGCTCGCGCCCGTCACGCCGAGCAGGGGGGAGAGCAGGCGATAGGCGTCCTGGATCTCGGCGACTTCGGTGTGCCCGGACGTGTGGAACGTGGCGGCCGCGACGATCAGGATCGCCGCGTTGATGAAGAGGGCGAAGGTCAAGGCGAGGGTGGAATCCAGGAAGGCGAACCGGACCGCTTCGCGCTTTCCGGCGGCCGTCTCCTCGTACCGGCGCGTCTGCACGATGGACGAGTGGAGGTACAGGTTGTGGGGCATCACCGTGGCCCCCAGGATACTGATGGCGATGTAGAGCTCGTCCTTCCGCGAGATGATCGACGCCCGGGGAACGAATCCGGCGGCCACGCCGGCCAGGTCGGGCTTCGAGATGAGGATCTCGAAGAGGAAGCACCCCGCGATGGTCACGATCAGCGCGACCACCAGGGCTTCCAGCAGGCGAAAGCCCTTGTGCTGGAGATAGAGCACCAGGAGCACGTCGAGTGCCGTGACGGCGATGCCCACCGGAACGGGGATGCCGAAGAGCAGGTTCAGCCCGATGGCCGATCCGATCACCTCGGCCAGATCGCAGGCCGCGATCGCGATCTCGCAGAGCACCCACAGGGAAATCACGGTGGCCCGCGAGTAGTGATCACGGCACGCCTGGGCCAGATCCCGCCCGGTGGCGATGCCGAGCTTGGCGGCGAGCCCCTGCAGGAGGATCGCGATCAGGTTCGAGATCATGATCACCGACAGGAGCGTGTAGCCGAACTGCGCCCCGCCGGCCAGATCGGTGGCCCAGTTGCCCGGGTCCATGTACCCGACGGCGACGAGGTACCCCGGACCCGCGAAGGCCAGCGCCTTTCTCCACCACCCCCCGCCCACCGGCACCGACCGGTAGACCTCGGCCAGGGACGGCGCGAGCCGGGCCCGGCGCCAGCCGGACTCGGAGTCGTTGACGGGGGCGGGCCGCTGGCGGGTGGCCACGTCAGGCGTCGTTCCGGCGGCAAAGCAGGAGGAGCGCCAGCTCGCGGCCGATCACGCGCTCGCCGCCCGGATCGAGGATCAGGGTCACGGGGCCGTTGAACGGCTGCTTGCTCATCACGGTCACGCCCTTGCCCGGGACCAGTCCCTGCCCGGCGAGATAACGGAGGCGCGCGGGATCTTCGGTGTCCACCTGGCGGAGCTCGTAGGCCACGCGGATTTCGGCGTCGGCGAGCGGCACGAGGACCGCTTCTTCGATCTCGCCGGCCGCGGTGGGGATGGGCGCGCCGTGCGGATCGTAGCGCGGGTTGCCGAGGGCGCGCGCCATCCGGTCGATCAGCTCGTCCGACACGGCGTGCTCGAGGCGCTCGGCCTCGTCGTGCACGCCGTCCCAGTCGTAGTCGAGGCGCTCGGTGAGGTAGAGCTCGAGGACGCGGTGGCGGCGGATCATCCGGAGCGCCGCGCGGCGGCCCTGATTGGTGAGCTGGACCCCGCGATAAGGCACGTGCTCCAGGAGTCCCGTGTCGGACAGGCGGCGGATCATCCCGCTCACCGATGGCGGCGCCACCATCAGCATCGCGGCGATATCGGACGTGCTCGCGAAGCCGCCCTGGCTGGACAGGTGGTAAATGACCTTCAGATAGTCTTCGACTGATCGCGAAAGAGGAACGTCCGCCAACAAAGCGCTCATGGGCCCCTCCCGTATGGTTCTGGAGCGGAGCGAGTTACCTGCTCCCGGGCCCAATATTAGCCTTAGCTAATTCGAAATACAATCCACAGAAATATTGGTTTTATACCGGGCTACTTTGTCAGGCCGTGATTCGCTCCAGGAAGGACCGCAGAATGCGCTCGGTCATCCCCCAGATGATTTCGCCGTCGACCTTGTAGGCGGTGAAGGTCCGGGGGACCCCGCGGAGGGTGATGGTGATCTGGGTGCGGGTGGCGGGGTCCTCGAGAGTGGAAAACGGGATCCAGAACGCGCGCTGCACCTCCTCGGGACTGGTGGTGAGCGCAGGGCGCTCCGGCACCGCGAAGACGTAGGGCCGGACGACGATGGGCGGCAGGTGCGGCGTGCGGGGATTCACGTCATCCAGGACGCCGAGGCGCTCGGTGGGGGTCAGATCGATGCCGACCTCTTCGCGGGCTTCGCGGATGGCGGTGGACAGGAGATCCGGATCGGTGGACTGGTAGCGCCCACCCGGGAACGCCATCTGCCCCGACCAGGGATCTCCCTCGCGGGTCGCCCGCTTGATGAAGAGCGCGGCGATGTCGGCCGGCCCCTCGTGCAACACCACCGCCACGGCGGCGGGTCGGGCGGTGGGATCGTCGTCGGCCCGGCCCGGACGGGACTCGAGCACGCGACGGACGTGGTCGAGCGGCGTCACGTCAGCCGCTCCGCGAACCAGCGCACCACGTCGTCCCAGTCGCTTCCGGTTCCCTTCCGCCACGGTATCCCTTTCCCCTCGAGCTCAAGTCCCGGCCCGGAGCCCGGAGCCGATTCCATCAACAGGACACCGACGGGAGAGAGTTTCATACCCCCGAAGACTCCGTCAGGGAGCTGGTCGACGAGCGTCAGCAGGTCGTCGGGCGTCACGCCGGCGGAGGGCGTCACCACGCCGAAGCCGGCCCGGGCCAGGCGGTCGAGCGCGGCGTCGGCCGCGTCGCCCCAGACCACGAGAGCCGGCCGCGGGCCGCCCGCGCTCCGGAGAGACCAGGAGCGCGGCGTGCCGGGGGCGGCGATGGGGTGTTCCGTCTTTCGGGGAGTGGCCAAATGCGGCACCTTGTGAGCCTGCAATCTATCCCAGCGAGTGCCATCCGGTGATCTGGATCATCCCCGCCTGCTATCTGGCGGCGCTCGTGGTCGTCATCCGGGCCTACACCCAGCGGGACCCCCGGCTCGCCGACTACGACGCCGTGGTGGACGGCCCCCCGCTCACGGTCATCATTCCGGCGCGCAACGAGTCCCGCAACATCGAGCCGTGCGTCACCTCCATCCTCGCGTCGCGATACCGGCGGCTCGAAGTGATCGTGGTCGACGACCGGTCCACGGATGACACCGCCGAACGGGTGTCCCGGCTGATCACGCTCCCGGGAAACGGGGACCGGCTGCGCCTGGTCCGCGGGGCCGACCTGCCCGCGGGGTGGTTCGGCAAGCAGTGGGCGCTGGTGCAGGGGTTCCGGGCGGCCCGGCCCGGCAAGAGCGACCTCCTGCTCTTCGCGGACGCGGACACCCGCCACGCGCCCGACCTGATTCCCCGCGCGGTGGGAGTCCTCGCCAGGGAGAAGGTCGATCTGGTCACCATGCTCCCCCGCCAGGCGATGGAGACGTTCTGGGAGCTCGTGATCCAGCCTCACGTGTTCTTCGCGATGCGGGTGGTGGTCGGCGGCTTCCGGCGGCTCAACCGCACCCGCGTGTACTGGCGCGGGATCGCCAACGGGCAGTTCATCCTCACGCCGCGGAAGACCTACGAGGCCGTCGGGACGCACGAGGTGGTCCGTCACACGGTCACGGACGACCTGGCGATCGCCCAGGAATACGTCAAAGCGGGACGGGACCTGTTCCTGGTGAACGCCATCGACCAGATGACCACGCGGATGTACGCCAATCTCGCGGAGATCTTCGAGGGGTGGTCCAAGAACCTCGCCCAGGGCGCGCCCCTCCTGATGCCGCCGATTCCGGCGGTCCGGGCCGTGTTTCCCTGGGTGATGTGGGTGCCGTCGCTCGCGTGGATCGTGCCGCCCGTGATCCTCTTCTGGGCCCCCACCCTTCCGTGGCTCGCCGTGGTGGGGATTTCCGTGTTGGTGTGGGCACTGGCGTGCCGGATGCAGCGGGTGTCGCCCTGGTTGGGACTGGTCTATCCCCTGGGTGCGGCGATGTTCGTCGCGATCATGATCAGGTCCGCGGTGCGGGGGCGGAAAGTCGAATGGCGGGGGCGGGTTTACGGCGGGTGAGGAGATCCTTCGCGCCTGCGGCGCTCAGGATGACATGCGCGTTTGCGTACCGAAATAAGAAAGAAGCCTCCACATTTTTCCCTCTTTTCGAGGCGCGCGAGGCTGTCATCCTGAGCGAAGCGCGCCAGCGCTGAGCGAAGGATCTTGGTCTACACCTGTAGTAATAACACTCCTAGCCCCCTCCTGACCGCGGTCACATCCTTGCAACCGTCACAGCCACCGAACTATCCAAGTCCGTGCATGGCGAACACGACTCCCTGGGTCGAGACACTGCGAGAGCCCACACTGGTCACCGCCGACGCCGAAATAGCCGACGCCACACTCGCCGCCAGCGGTGACGCTTCAGCCTTCGAGCGGCTCTATCGGGCGCACGTGGCCCGCATCCACTCGCTGGCCCGCCGGATGATCGACGCCGACGAGGCCGACGACGTGACCCAGGATATTTTCGTCCGCGCCTGGGAGAAGCTGTCCACGTTCCGTGGCGAGGCGGCGTTCGGCACCTGGCTGCACCGGCTGGCGGTGAACGTGATCCTCGCCCGGCGGAAGACGGTCGGCGTCTCGCGGCAGCGGCACGATCCGCGGGAAGAGGCGCTGGACGACGTGAAGGCCAGGCCGGCCACGCCCGAGCTCGGCGTCGATTTCGAAGGGGCTATGGCGGCCCTGCCGGAGAAAGCCAAGCGGGTGTTCGTGCTGCACGACGTGGAAGGCTACACGCACGAGGAAATCGCGACGATGCTCGACATCGTTCCGGGCACGTCGAAGTCGCAATTGCATCATGCGAGAATGGCGTTGCGCCGTCATCTGAGAGACTAGGGCGCCAAGTGACTAAGGCGCTAAGGGGCCAAGTATGACTGATCGCTGGACTGAGCAACTCTCCGAGTATCTCGACGGCACGCTTCCGAACGCGGAGCGGGCGGCACTGGACGCGCACCTCGCGACCTGCGCGGAGTGCCGCGAGACCTTGGACGAGCTCCGCCGGGTAACGGACCGTGCCCGAGGGCTCGACGACCGCCCGCCCACGAAGGATCTCTGGGCCGGCATCGCGGCCCGCATCGGCTCGGGCACGGCCGTCGTCTCCATCGACAGCGCCCGGAACCGCGTCCCCGCGGCCGGGACGGCCCGCCGGCTGTCGTTCTCGGTGCCGCAGGCCATCGCGGCCGGGATCGCACTGGTCGCCGTGTCGTCCGCCGCGATGTGGCTCTCGATGCGCACGCCGTCGGCGCCGGCCGGGTCGGCGAGCCAGCGCCCCTCGATCGACCTCAACACCAGCTGGCAACCGCCGGTCGATTCGACCGTCGATCAGGTCGTCATGCAGATGCGGCATATGGTGAGCCAAGAGCGGAGCCGGCTCGACACCGGCACGGTCCGGATCCTCGAGAAGAATCTGGCGATCATCGATTCGGCGATCGCCGAGGCCCGGCGCGCGCTCGCGCAGGACCCGAACAACAACTACCTGAACCATCACCTCGCCGACACCATGCGGCGCAAAGCGGATCTGCTCCGCCGGGCCTCGGCGCTCGGCGTGCGGACCTGAGAGGAATAGCGATCATGCTGCCCGTACTACTGGCCATGCTGCTGCAGACCCCCGCGCCGGCGCCCACGCCCGCTCCGGCCCCCGTGCCGGCGGTTCCGCCGGTGGGACGGCACCGGACCCGGTATCACGATCAGGACGACGACCGCGCCACCGCCAACTTCGACACCACCATCACGGTGACCCGGGGCGCCCGGCTCGACCTCAACAACTTCGGCGGCGACATCACGGTCAAGACGTGGGACAAGAGCTCGGTGCACATCCAGGCCGACAACTCCGACCGGGAGCGCGTGGACGTCGACGTGGACGCCCAGGTGGTCACGGTCCGGACCTCCAGCCGCTACGGCGCGCCGCACCTCGTCTCCTTCGACATCACGGTGCCGACGTGGATGGCGCTCGATCTCGAGGGGACCTACACCGACATCACGGTGACCGGCAGCCAGGGGGACATCACCGCGACCACGGTCCAGGGAGACGTGGACATCACCGGCGGATCGGGCCGCCTCTCTCTGAACTCGACCTCGGGCGCGGTGAAACTCGCCAAAGCCTCGGGCCGAATTGAGGTGGTGACCGTGAACGACGGCATCACCATCACCGACTCCAAGGGCGACATCTCGGCCGAGACGACCAACGGCGACGTGGAGCTCACGGGGATCGACGCGGACAACATGCAGGCCACGACCATCAACGGGGACGTGACCTACGACGGCACCATCAAGGACGCCGGGCACTACTCCTTCTCGACCAACAACGGCGACGTCAGCGTGTCCATTCCGGCCGGCGCCAACGTCGCGGTGACGGCGTCCACGTTCAACGGGGATTTCGACGCCTGCTTCCCCGTGAACATCACCAGCAGCCACAAGCACCGGTTCAGCTTCACCATCGGCACGGGCTCGGCGAAGCTCGAGATGGAATCGTTCGGCGGAGACTTGAAGATCTGCCGGCCCGGCGAGGTCGCCAAGAAGCACCACGACAAGGACAAGGACAACGAGAATGACGACGACAATGAATAAGCGGCTCCTGGTGGCGGGCTTCCTGGCCCTGGCGGCTCCCGCGGCGCTCGCGGCGCAGAGCGATTTCCACTGGTCGGGCAAGCTCAAGGCGGGCCAGCGTCTCGAGATCAAGGGCGTGAACGGCTCGATTCACGCGACCGCGTCGTCGAGCGGCACCGCCGACGTCACGGCCCGGAAGCACGCGCGCCGGAGCGATCCGGAGAGCGTGCAGATCAAGGTGGTCACGACGGCCGAAGCGGTGACGATCTGCGCGGTCTACCCGACGCCGGATGACGCGGACCGGGAGAACACCTGCGAATCGGGCGAGCACTGGCATTCGAACACGCGTGACAACGACGTGGTGGTGGATTTCACCGTTCAGGTGCCGGCGGGTACGGATTTCGACGGCCACACGGTGAACGGCGACATCGACGCGCTGTCCCTCGGCGGGAACACGCAGCTGAACACGGTGAACGGCTCGATCGACGTGTCGACGGCCGGGCACGCCGAGGCGGAGACGGTGAACGGGTCGATCCGGGCCACGATGGGCAAGGCCGACTTCGACGACATCGAGTTCCGCACGGTGAACGGCGGGATCACGCTCACGCTCCCCGCCGACTTGAACACCGAGGTGCGGGCCGAGACGGTGAACGGCGATCTCGATTCCGACTGGCCGGTGACCATCACGGGTCGCTGGGGCCCGCGGCGGATGCACGGGACCATCGGCAAAGGTGGACGGACGCTGACGCTCGGCACCGTTAACGGAGACATCAAGCTCAGGAAGAGTTGAGGGAGCGGGAAGAGGGAAGTGGGAAGAGGGAAGCGTGGGAGCCAATCACGCTTCCCTCTTCCCTTTTCCCGCTTCCCGGTTTTTCGCCCCGCTCCGCGCTAATCCGGTCCCGGTAATCGACGCTCCGCCCGCCATACTGGCTCCCTCTCGAGCCAGGGGCCGGGGTGTTACGGGAGCTTCTCGCCCGCACCGAGCAGATCTCCGATCTTGGGGCGTTGTTCAGCGCGCTCGGCTACACGGCCGTGTGGGAACACGTGCCCCCGGCATCCTGGCTCGGGGAGGGTGCGGCCGGAGGGGTCCGCTCCGCGGCGCTCGTGGCGCGACACGGCGCCTTTCGCGTGTTCGCCCTCGAGACCAGAGACCCCGACCGCTGGGCCCGGAAGGCCGCCACCCGCCTCGCGGAGCGCGCCGAGCGGGGACTGATCGCGGCGCTGGATCCCCGGGCCGGCCGCCTGGTGCTCGCCGCCTGGCGTCCTCACGCCGGCGCGACGGCCGCCCGCCTCGGGGTGCGGCTCGCCGGCGTCCCCCTCGCCCACCCCCCGGTCGCCACGCTCGCGACACTCGAGCGCCTCTCCGCGAGCGCCGACGACTCGGCGCTGGGGCTCTCCCTCAAGGTCGGAGAGGCCCTCGCCAGTGAAGGAGTGACCCCCCGCTTCTTCCGGGCCTTCCGGGAGGCCGTCGAGCGCTTCACCGGGCGCCTGTCCACTCCGGCCCGCGAAGCGGACCGCCGTCACCTCGCCCTCACCGCCCTGACCCGGGTCCTGTTCCTCTACTTCGTCCAGGCGAAGGGCTGGCTCGACGGGGACCCCCGTTACCTGCCGAAGCTCCTCGACCACACGCTCACCCGCCGCCGCGACTTCCACCGCGCGGCGCTCCACCCTCTGTGCTTCGGGGCCCTGAACCGGCCCTTCGGTGAGCGCCGGCCCGGTGCCCGCGCGCTGGGCCGGGTCCCGTTCCTGAACGGCGGCCTCTTCGAGCCCACGCCGCTCGAACGCCGGTTCGGACCCGCGCTGTGGAGCAACCTGGACTGGCGGGACGCGTTCGACGACCTCTTCGAGCGCTTCCACTTCTCGGTCCGCGAGGACGCCGCAGCCGACCTGGTCGCCCCGGACATGCTGGGGCGGGTGTTCGAAGGAGTGATGGACCCCGCCACGCGCCGGGCGAGCGGCACCTACTACACGCCGCCCGCCCTGGTCCGCGCGCTGGTCCGGGCCGCGCTTGAAACCGCGATCGTCGAGCGCCGGGGCCTCGCGCCGGAGCTCGCGGCCCGCTGGGCGCATGACGGAGTCGCCCCTCCAGATCCTCCCGCGCTCGCGGGGCTGACGGTGGTCGACCCCGCCGTGGGCTCCGGCGCCTTCCTGCTCGGAGCCCTCGAGGAGCTGGTGCGGCTCCGCGTGGCGGCCGGCGAGCCCCGCGGTCCCGCGCTCTCCCGGAACATCCTGTCCGAATCCCTCTTCGGCGTCGATCTCGACCCCACCGCGGTCCGGCTCACCGAGCTCCGGCTCTGGCTGGCGCTCGTCGCCGACGACGCCACCGAGCGACCCGAGTCCGTCGCCCCGCTGCCCAACCTCGATGGCCGGGTGAGACAGGGGGACGCCCTCCTCGACCCGATCGCCCTGGCCCGCTCGCTCACCGGGGCGTCGGGTTGGGCCGAAACCCGCGACGAAATCGCGCGTCTCGCGACACTCCGGCGGCGGGTGTTCGCCTCGTCGGGACCGGCCAAGCGTGGCCCCCTGCGTGAGCTGTCCCGGGCGGAGGCGGGGCTGGCCCGGCGCCTGATCGCGGGAGCGCTCGACCGGCTGGAGCGGCTCATCGCGGAGACGATTGCCGAGGGCCGCGGGCGCGATCTGTTCGGCCGGGCCGCGGGCCTGTCCTCGGACGGACGCGGGCGCCTGCGGCTGCTTCGCGCCGGAAGACGTGACCTGCGGGCGGCCCTGCGACGGCTCGACGCGGACGAAGGCACGCCCTTCTTCGCGTTCGACGCCCACTTCGGTGACGTGCTCGCTCAAGGCGGATTCGACTGCGTGGTGGGAAACCCGCCGTGGGTCCGCGGCGAACGGCTCCCTCAACGCATGCGCGCAGCGCTCGCCGGCCGCTACCGGTGCTGGCACTCCGCCCGGGAGCGGGGCTTCGCCCACCTCCCTGATCTCTCCGTGGCCTTCGTCGAACGGGCGCTCGAGCTCGCCGCGCCCGCGGGCGTGGTGGGCCTGCTCGTTCCCGCCAAGCTCGCGACCTCGGGGTACGCGGAGCCCCTGCGGCGGCACATCGCGGAAGAGACCAGGATCGCCCGGCTGGCTCCCGCGGACGAGGCAGCCGCCACCTTCGGCGCCGCCGTCTACCCGATGGCGCTGGTCGCCTCGCGCCGCCCGGCGCGCGTGGCGGAGCGGGTCACGCTCGGTCTCGGCGCCGCCGAGGGCGCGCAGACCTCGCAGGAGTCCCTGCGGCAGGCCGGCCCCTGGGTGCTCCAGCCGGATGCGGATCGTGTCGCGCGGCGCCTGCGGGACGAGCTGCCTACGGTCGGGGAGCGGTGGGCACCCATCCTGGGAGTGAAGACCGGTGCCGACGACCTCTTCCTTGTTCCCGAGCCTCTCCCGGGCACGCGTCCGGCGCTCCGCGGACGCGACTGCAGTCCGTGGCGGGTGGAACCGCGCCTGCACCTGCTCTGGACCCACGAAGCGGATGGGCGGCCGCGGATGACGCTCGAGGAAGCGGTCTCCGCCCGGCTCGCTCCGGGGATGGAGCGCCTGAGAGGCCGGGCCGACTACCGCGGCGGCCCGCCCTGGCAACTCTTCCGGCTCGGGCTGGCAATCGCTCGGACGAAGGTCGTCTGGCCGGACCTGGCGCGCCGGTTGGCCGCCGCCGTGCCTCGTCCCGACGTGGTCCCGCTCAACACGGTCTACGGAATCGTCACGCGATCCCCGGACGAGGCTCACGCGCTCGCCGCGCTCTTCAACTCGCGCTGGTATACGGCGCTCGCGGGGCTCCGCGCGGACCCGGCGCGGGGCGGGTTCCGGCGGTTCAACGCCCGCGTCGTTCGGCAGCTTCCCCTCCCCCCCGGCGGGCAAGTCATCTGGTCCCGGCTCGCGCAGTGGGGCCGCGCCGGCGAGGTGGACGACGATGCGGTGGCCGAGTCTCTCGGGCTCGACGCGCGGGACCGCCGGGCCCTGGACCGTGGTGCCGGCGAACCGGTTTGAGCCCCTTGCCTCGCTCCTCACCGCGGGACCGGAGGGAGAGCCGGCGGCCGTCGTCGCCCGGGCGGCGCGGGCTCTGCTCGACCTCCCGCCGGTGTCGCCGGTCCCGCCGTCATGGCTCGCGCCGCACCAGGGCCCGGCCGCCGTCCGGCTGACCGCGCTGCTCGAAAAGCACCGCGGCGCGGTCCTGGCCGACGCCGCGGGCCTCGGCAAGTCCTATGTCGCGCTCGCGGTGGCGCTGATGCGCGGCGGCCCGTTTTCGCTGGTGGTGCCCGCGGTGCTGGTGCCGCAATGGCGGACGCTCTGCCG
>DATJQI010000043.1:0-93076 GCA_035505915.1 Gemmatimonadales bacterium
TCTTTCAGGTCGATGCAGGGTTGGGTGATGATGTACGGCATCTCGGCGGATCTCCTGAGGCGCGAGAGGTGGCGCGAACCCCAAACGTAGATTGGGGTGTATCGCAGTCAAGGCCTTATGGTTGCGGGGTTTTCGGGCCTCAGGCGGAGACAGTGCGCGCGGCGCACTCAGATACCGAGCGGTATCTGAAGCTTGTTTTGCGGGCCGGGAGGTCGTGGCGAGGGTCGACGGTACGATACCAAATGGTATCTAGGATACTTAACAGTATCACCGCCGCTTGAGGTTACAATCAAACATCCTTGCTAGAAGCCCTTGCTTGACGGCTAATCTCAAGGCGATCCTGGCAAGTGAGATACGAAGTAGTATCTTAGATACCTATGGGTATCGTCCGTAAGCAGCGCCGCGCCGAAACTCGCGCCCTGCTCCTCGAGGCCGGGCTGAAGCTCGTGGCTGAGCAAGGGCTCGAGCTGGCGTCCCTGGACCAGGTGGCGGACGCCGCGGGCTTCACCAAGGGCGCCATCTACCGGCAATTCCGCTCCAAGCCCGCGTTCGTGCTGGCCATCTTCGAGCAATACGCGGCGGTCGCGCGGTCCGGCTCGGGAGCCCGGCAGGCGCCCTGGTTCGTCCCGCTGACCCTGCAGTTCGCGTCCCAGGCCCTGCGGGATCCGCTGCTGCGAAGGCGCTTCGCGGTGGTCTTGGCCGAGGCTCCGGACGGCGGGACGCCGGATGGCCAACTGCTGCGCGCCCTCGCGCGGGTCTTTCCGGCGCCCCCGGCGTGACGGCGTCAGATCCTTCGCGCTAATGCTCCGCCGCGAGCCGGGCGATCCGGCCGCGCACATCCCTCACGATCGGCTGCAGCTCGGCATCCGCGTTCTTCCAGAGATCCACGAATTTGTTGTAGTCGTCGAGCGCCTGGGCGCGGTCACCCCGGGCTTCGTGCAGCTCGCCTGCCCGCTTGTATGCCGGCCCCAGGTCCCACCCGTCATCCCAGAGCCGGAACGCATCCGGCGTCGTGAGGTAGCGGTCGTAGTAAATGAGGGCCGAGTCCTGCTGGTGCATCTGGTCGAACACCGAGGCCTGTTCGAAGAAGGTGCACTCGCCACAGCCGCTCTCGTCGTGGCCGGCGCGGTACTCGGCCAGCGCGTCGGCGTACCGGTGCTCGGCGCGGGCAATCTCGGCCATCGCGATGTGCCGGCCCGAATTCGCCTTCCGGACTCCCTCCGGCACGAGCCGGGTGTAATCCGTCATGAGCTGTTGGGCCTCGTCGGCCCGCCCGGCTCGGGCGTACACCTGCGCCAGAGCCGTGTAAGGTCGGTCGTAGGCCGGAATCGAGGCCAAGGGATGGCGGGCCAGGGCGGAGGCGATACGCTGCAGCCCATCGGCGGGCCGCTCGCGGTAGCTGATGTCGAACCAGGCCTGTGACACCGCGCCGACGATGTAGTCCGCCGGGAGCCCCCGCTGCTCGGCCAGCTGCATGGCGCGAAGGCTCGCCTCCACGGCATCGCCGATCCGGCCTTGGGCACCGAGCGCGCCCGTCAGGGCCTGGGCGATGTACTCCTGGACGAACGGGCTCGAGGCGAAATCCGCTCGCATCTGGGCGACGATACGCTGGGCCTCTGGATAGTTGTGGGTGGCCGCGGCGATCCAGAAGAACTGGCCTGGTGGGTTCGGGGAGTGCGGATAGGCGCGCTGGTACTCGGTTGCGATCCGGCGGGCCGCCGTGTCCTGTCCCAGGAGCAGCCTCAGCTGCACCGCCTGCTGGTAGCAGTTCCCGCAGCCGACCCGCAAGCCGCGGACCACCAGGCTGTCCACGGCGGCGTACTCCCGCAGCGTGGTCAGCACGATCGCCAGGTTGTTGAGCCCGACGATGCTGTTGGAATCGATGGTCAGGAGGTCCCGGTAAGCCGCGGCCGCCCGCGCCAGGTCGAAATCCGCGAATTGCGAGTAATAGCCGATGGTCTGATCCCGCTCGCTGGGCGTGAGCCGGTCCCGATGCTGGTAGGCTTTCGTCGCCGCGTCCACCTGTTGCTGCGTCGACGCGTTGATGTTCCCGAGCTCCACCGCGAGCTTCCGCCATGCCATCGCGAATCCGGTGTCGATGGTCACCGCCTGCTGCAGGAAGGGCACCGATGCCTCATCGTCTCCCCCCATCGCAATACGCACGCCTTCGGAGTACTTCCGCAGCGCCTCGAGGGACGAGGTCGTGACTTGCTCGAGGGCATCCGAGCTTCGGAGACTCGTCAGTGACTCGCCGATCCGCTCGCGGAGGTCCTTCGACAGCCGGTCGAGGGCCCCCAGCAGCGCCCCGTCGTTCTCGGCGTTCTCGCGAACCGCCGTGAGCACCGTCCCGTCGGCCGGGGAAATCACGCTGGCCGTGATGACGTACGCCTTCCCCACGGGGGAGATCTGGCCGGTGACGACGGCTTTGACGCCCTCGCGCTGAGCGAGCTCCATCGCCACCGCGCTGGTCAACGCGGTTCCGGGCGGCTTCTGCATCCGCTGGAGCGCGTTCCCCACCTGCCGGCTGTCCAGGAGCTGGACCGCCCGGGACTGCGAGAGGTCCACGCGGAAGGCTTCGGTGAGCGTCGGGCCGAGCGTCGAGTCCGCGCTGCGGTTCTCGAAGTCGGCCAGCACGATCTGGTCCTGCGCCTTGAGGCGTCCCTTGGCCACCAGCGTGCCCACGGAGCCGATGCCCAGCAGGCGCATCGCCATGTAGATCGCGGCGACCGCCGTGAGCCCCGCGAACGCGAGCCCGCCGCCGAGCAGCGCCTTCCGCCAGGTGAACCACTTCGCCAGCGGATTGGTCGGCACATACCCGGTGGTATGCGCCAGCGCCCGCTTCCGCTCGAACACGCCCGTCACGAGCATGATCGGGAGCCCGATCACGAGCAGCACGCCGGCGCCCGCGAACACCCAGGTGGGGAGCCCCAGCTTCTGCATGAGGAGGTAGACGAGCGCGAGGACGAGGACGCCCGCGGCGCCGAACAGCGCCGCGACCCGAACCGGGTGGGCGCGCCGGATCGCGGCCTGGGTCCCGGACGACACCACCGGCACGCTGCCCGTGGGCGTCATTCCGCCCGACGGCGTCATCATGGCGTCGAGGAGCTGGACCATCTCCGGAGCCGACTGGGGCCGGTCGGCGGGCTTCTTGGACAGGCAGCGCATGATCAGGGCGCTCAGTCCGGGCGGCACCGTCGTCCGGTGCGCGAGCAGCGGATCGGGGGCCTGGGTGACGTGCGCCGCCAGCATCTGCTGGGGCGTCGACGCCGAGAAGGGCAGCCGCCCCGCCAGCATCTCGTACCCGAGGACACCCGCGGCGTAGAGATCGGCGCGGTGATCGACGTGGGGGTCGGCCGCCGCCTGCTCCGGCGCCATGTACGCCGGCGTCCCCAGCGCCACACCCAGGGACGTGAGGGAGGACGAGCCGCTCGAGGCCGCGACCGCCTTGGCGACGCCGAAGTCCGTGACCACGGCGTGGTTGTGCGAGATCAGGACGTTGTCGGGCTTGATGTCGCGGTGAACCACGCCGTGCGCGTGGGCGTAGCCGAGCGCGTCCGAGACGTCCCGCAGGATCCGGATCGCATCACCGATGGGGAGCTCCCCCTCACGCGCCAGCTTGGCGCGCAGGGACTCCCCCTCGACGAGGGGCATCGTGTAATAGAAGAGATCGCCGGTCTGACCCGCGGCGTGCAGGGGAACGATGTGCGGGTGCTGGAGGGACGCGGCGAGCTGGATCTCGCGGCGGAAGCGCTCGACATTGACCCCGGCCGCCATGTCCGGCGGCAGGACCTTGATGACGACCTTCCGGCCCAGGGCGAGCTCTTCCGCGAGGAAGACGCGGCTCATCCCCCCGCCGCCCAGCTCCCGCTCCAGGCGGTACGTGGACTTCAGGGCTTCCTGGAGTCGATCCTGCAGCTCAGACATGGGGGGCCAAGATAGGGGCGGGCCCCCGATGTGGCGAGCGAACGACGATCAATCCGCCCCGACCGGCTCGCGCCGCGCCTGGGGCTCCCGGACCCCCAGATGGCGTTCGATTTCCCTCGTGATGTGCATCGAGCAGAACTTGGGCCCGCACATCGCGCAGAACTCCGCGCTCTTGAAGTACTCGGCCGGCAACGATTCGTCGTGCAACTCGCGGGCCCGTTCCGGATCGAGCGACAGCCGGAACTGCTCCTTCCAATCGAACGCGTAGCGGGCCCGGGACAGGGCGTCGTCGCGGTCTCTCGCTCCCGCGCGTCCCCGGGCGATGTCCGCCGCGTGCGCCGCGATCTTGTAGGCGATCACGCCCTCCCGCACCTCCTCGGCGTTCGGGAGGCCGAGGTGCTCCTTGCGGGTGACGTAGCAGAGCATGTCGGCGCCGTACCACCCGATCATCGCGGCGCCGATGGCGCTCGTGATGTGGTCGTAGCCGGGCGCGATGTCGGTCACGAGCGGACCCAGCGTGTAGAAGGGCGCCTCGTGGCAGATCTCCTTCTCCTTCCGGACGTTCATCTCGATCTGGTCCATCGGGATGTGGCCCGGCCCTTCGATCATCACCTGGACGTCCCGCTCCCAGGCCCGGGTGGTGAGCTCGCCCAGGGTCTCGAGCTCGGCGAACTGCGCTTTGTCGCTGGCGTCCGCCACCGAGCCGGGGCGGAGCGCGTCGCCCAGGGAGAGCGTCACGTCGTACTTCCGGGCGATCTCGAGGATCCGGTCGAAGTGGGTGTAGAACGGATTTTCCTGGTTGTGATGCGTCATCCAGTACGCGTGGAGCGAGCCGCCCCGGGACACGATACCGGTGACCCGGCCCAGCGCCAGCGGCACGTAGGCCCGCTTGATGCCGCAGTGCACGGTGACGTAGTCCACGCCCTGCTGCGCCTGGTGCTCCACCATGCCGATCAGGTCGTCGGCGGTGAGGTCCTCGATCTTCCCGATCTCCTGAACCGCCTGATAGATGGGAACCGTGCCGATGGGTACCGGCGACGCGTCGATGATCGCCTGGCGGATGGCGTCGATGTCGCCGCCCGTGGACAGGTCCATCACCGTGTCCGCGCCGTAGTGCACGGCGTGGTGGAGTTTGTCGAGCTCCCCGTCGATGTCGGACGTGACGGCGGAATTGCCGATGTTGGCGTTGATCTTGACCCGGGCCACGTTCCCGATGGCCATCGGATCGAGGCGCTTGGCGAGGTGCCGGACGTTGGCCGGGATGACCAGGCGGCCCCGGGCCACCTCGTCACGAATGGTTTCGGCCGGCAGGTCCTCCCGCTCGGCCACGCGCCGCATCTGCGGGGTCACGTCGCCCTTCCGGGCGAGGTGCATCTGGGTGACGCAATCCATGCTGACTCCCTCCGCCGGTGTTAACCGGTTCAGGTTCAAAGGGTGTATTCTCAGCCCGCGGTCCCCGCGGGCACCCCCGTCAGCGCGGAATCTACCCCCCCGGACGCCGCTACTCCACCAGCAAAGTGGCGATCTCCCAGGGATGGAGCGTCAGCGACACGGTCCGGCCATCCGGTGAGAGCGGCACCGGGGCCTCGGGGTCCTCCAGCAGGTTCGCGCGCCGCACCCGTTTCACCGGCCGGCCGAACGTGATCTTCGTCGTCACCGCCCGGCCGTGCCATTCCACCACCCGCAGCGCCAGCGCCGGGAGATCCTCGGCCCGCTTCACCGCGGTGATGTAGACGTCGGGTTCGGATGAGGCCGCTACCGACCAGCTCCGGCCCGCCGGGCCGGCGTGCGCCGGGGCCGCGACGGCGATCATCGGGACGTTGAACGCCTGGGCCTCCCGCTCCGTCAGTCCGCGGCGCCAGTCTCCCGCGTGAGGATAGATGGCGTAGCGGAAGCGCTGGAGTCCGCGGTCCGCGAGCGAATCGGGCCAGAGCGGCGCGCGGAGAAGCGACAGGCGCTGCGTGTGGCCGCGCGTGTCCCAGCCGTACTTCGAGTCGTTCAGGACGCTCACACCGAAGGTCGCGTCCGACAGGTCACCCCACCGGTGCCCGGGATGCTCGTACTTGGCGCGCTCGGCCTGGGTCCTGGGCGCCGTCGGCTGGCCGATGGCGCCGTAGCCGATCTCGTAGGTGGCGCTGTCCGCCGTGACGTTCCAGTTGAACGCCGCCTTCAGGAACTTGTGGCGCTCGTGCCAGTCCACCCGGTTGTCGATTTCCAGGAAGGGCTCCCCGCGGCGGAGGATGATCCGTTGGGTGATGCGCGTCCCGTTCCAGGGCTTTTCGACTTCGATCCAGCGCTCCACCGCGTCCCCGCCCGCCCGCAGCGCCCGTACCGAGTCGACGGTCCACATCTGCCCCGTGAATCCGGTGTTCCAGGCATCCCACTGCGCCGGCTCGTCCACCAGAAGCTGGAGGACGTTGGCGCGCTCGTTCGGCGCGATCGCCTCCTTGCGGGCCTTCCGGTCGTAGAGCCGGGTGATCTCTCCGGTCGCCGGGTCGACGTCCACCGAGAGGAACTCGTTCTCGAGATGGGTCCGGGACCCCGCGAAGGAGCGCTCGTCGGGTGCCTGGCCGGCCCGCACCCAGAAGACGGCCGCGCCCAGGGACGGGACCGCGGTCGCGAGGAACCGGAGCGAGTCTCCGTGGATCACGGCGGGCTCGCTTCTCCCCCGGGCGTCGGCCGCCACGAGGGGACGGGCCGAGAGACCGCGCAGGGCGGCGGTCAGGGGGACGTCGACGTATCCGGTGCGGGCCCAGGACGAGGGATTGAACACCGCCACCGCGACGCCCCGCCCGCGGGTGTCGAGGCGGGCGGCCAGGTCGTACGCGGATCGGTCGCGGATGGCCGTCCCGGCCGCGGCGACCGAGTCGTACGTCGCCATCGCGTCCAGGTAGATGGCGTGGATGCCCGACCCCGGCAGCAGATCGTGGAACTCGTTGAAGAGCGTCTGGCGCCAGGCGTGTTCGATCGAGTCTCTGGGATACGGCGCGGGGTCGACGGTCGCCAGGAACTCCGCGGTACCGAGGAGCGTCTCGCTCTCCCGGTTGCGCCGTTTCATCCAGCTCTGCGTGGTGTAGGTCGCGCGGTGGTACTCGAGGTACAGCTCGTCGTCCCACACCGGCCACCGATCCATCGGGTGCGCGGCGCGGATGCTCGAGAGGGCGGCGGTGGGCCGGTCGTCCTTCAGGACCGGGAACGCGGGCAGACGGCCCAGGTCACCGCGCCGGTCCAGCATCTCGGCGGTCGGCCCGCCGCCGTGGTCCCCGACGCCGTACAGTACCAGCATGTGGTGGGCCGTGTCGGTGCGGGCGTTGTCCTGGAGCATCTGCCGCGCCAGCGTGGCGCCGTCCAGGTCGTGATCGTAGCCCCAGGGGTTGTACGCGAAGATCCTGGTGCCGTCCCTCCCCTTCCACACGAAGGCGTCGAACGGGAAGGTGGTCGAGTCGTTCCAGCGGATCTTCTGAGTGACGAAGTAGTCCATCCCGAGGCCGTGCCAGATCTGCGGCATCTGCCAGGGGTACCCGAAGGAGTCCGGCGTCCAGGCGACTTTCGACCGGCGCCCGGTGAGCTTCTGGAAGTACCGCTGGCCGTAGAGTCCCTGCCGCACCAGCGACTCCCCGCCCGGCAGGTTCTGATCCGCTTCGAGCCACCAGCCCCCGACGGCTTCCCAGCGCCCGGCGTGCTCGGCCGCGCGGATCGAGTCGAGGAGCCCCGGAGCGCGGGCGGCGAGCCAGTCGTAGTACTGCGCCGCGCTCGCGGCGAAGGTCATCGACGGGAACTTCTGCTCCAGCTTGAGCGCGGTGCGCCACGTCGCTTCGACCACACCCATGGTCTCGGGGTGCCGCCAGAGCCAGGCGGCGTCGATGTGCGAGTTCCCCACCAGGTGGATGGTGTCGCGGGCGAAGCGCGCCGAGTCGCCCGCGAGAGCGCGGGAGCTCCGGGCTTCGAGCGCGCGGTACGCCGACTTGTCCGGTGACGTGATCGCGGCGAGCCACGCGCGCGCGTCCGGCCAGGGCACGGACCCGGTGGAATCGCCCAGCGCGGGCAGGAGGGTCAGATCGAGCGCGAAGTCCGAGTAGGAGCGGTCCCGCACGCGCGCCCGCGGATGATCCCACCAGGGGCGCGTCGAGTCACGCACGACCGTGATGTGGAGCGAGTCGTGGGCCACACACGGCGCGCAGAGCGGGAGCGTCCCGTCGGCGGCGGGGGTGCGGGCTTGTCCGTTCACCGCGTAACGGGCGGTGGGCCCGAACTCCGCGGCCAGGAGATCGACGGTAAGTCCCGCGAACGCCGCCGGCACCGACACGGTGGTCTCGAGCGTGGCGCCGTGGTCGTTCCACGCCGCGAACTGGATGCGGGAATCGAGCAGCGCCAGCACCTGCGCCGGGTCGAGCGGCGCCGGCACGAGGCTGACCGCTCCAGACTGCCCGGCGCCGATGGCCGTCGACAAGACCGAGCCGGTGTCGAGCGCCACCTGCGCGAGCGTTCCGAGGTCGAAGGTGCGGCTCAGGATCCTCGGCGTTCCGGGAACCAGGGAGTCGACGGAGTCCCGCGCGACCCGGCGGTCTCCGATGGAGAGCGCGACGAGGGCTCCCGACGGCGGGTCCTTGCCCCAGGTCGTGATCCGGGTGGCGGCGGTGGCCCACAGCGTGTCGGTGGACCAGGTGACGGGACCGGAGAGACGGAGCGGTCCCGCGGCCACCGTGGAAACCGGGAGATTGCCCGGCTTCGCGTCGGCGGGTCGGCGATTGGTCGCCCGGATCGAGTCACCCACCATCCACGCCCCGAACGCGAAATCGCCGCCGCGGTTCACGACCTTGAGGAGCACGGCATTCCAGCCCTGCGCGAGACGGACCTCCACCGTGTCCCGGTCGTGATCGACGCCGCGCGGGACTTCGTGGAAGTGGACGCGCTGGCCGTTCAACCAGGCGAGGATGTCGTCGTCCGACGCCAGCACCAGGGTGCGGCTCTCATCGCGGGGCGCGTAGACGTAGCTGAACGCGTAGACCACCGTCCGGTCCTTCGCGCCACCGAATTCCTTGCCCAGATCTTCGATACCGCTCGCCGGGATGGTCACCGGCCGCCAGCCCGCCGACGAATCCGGAAACGCGGTGGTCTCGCCGCCCAGGTAGTCGCGCGTGAGCCTGGTCGCGCCGGTGTCGGTGGAGACCGGCGTGGTGAGGAGCCAGGGACGGATGGCGATGGGCAGAGCGGGAGTGGCGTGCGGCTGTTGGAGCAGAAGGGCGAAGGCGGCGTGAAGCAAGCTCGGCATCAGAGCATCTCTCGGGGTGACGGGGGGCCGTACCGGTCGGCCGGCTCATGAACTTTCTCCCACTCGGCCCGAAAGGCGAAGGGGTCCAGGCCCGTGGCGCGATCCACGGCGAGGATCCCGTCCAGGTGGTCGATTTCGTGCTGCACCAGCTCCGCCAGAGGGCCCTCGAGGGGGACGGTGTGCGGTTTTCCGCGCAGGTCCTGATAGGAGAGCGTGACCTGATGGGCCCGGGTTACGCGTACATAGAGGTTGGGGAACGAGAAGCAGTCGTCCCAGACCTGAAAATCGTCGGGGCCCACGTCCGTGATCTCGGGATTCACGAGGGTCGCGTCGAGGCCCGGCGTATCGACCACCACGACGCGGATCGGTGCCCCGATCTGGGGGGCCGCCAGAGCCCGGCCCATCTTGAACTTCTCACGGGCCTGGTCCAGGGTGTCCCGGAGGTCGTCCGCCACCAGGCGCACGGCGGCCGACGATGGCTTTTCGACCATCTGGCAGCGGGCCCGGAGCACAGGGTCACCAAGCTGGCGGATCCGGCGAACTGTCATGGGGGCGCCTAATGTGGCGATTTGGCGGGACGGTGCAATACGGGGTAACGTAAGTCCATGTCACTGGCGGGTATCGTGCTGGCGGCGGGACGCTCTTCGCGAATGGGGTCACCCAAGGCCCTGCTCGATTTCCGCGGGGAGCCATTCGTGCTCCGGATCCTCGAGGCACTCGAAGCCCTCGACTTGAAGACCCGAGTCGTGGTGGTGGGCCCCGGCTCGGACGCGCTCGAGATCAGATCCGCCATCGCCCGGCATGACTGCCTGGTGGTCGAGAACCGCGACGTCGACGGGGGCCCGATCGCGTCGCTCCGGGCCGGGCTCGCGGCCCTGCACGCGCTGGCGCCCACCGGCGTTCTGGTGTGGCCGGTGGACCTCCCGCACGTCCGGGTGGATACCGTCGAACGTCTGATCGAGGTATTCCGGAGGGGTCAGCACTTTGCCGTGGTGCCCAGGTTCGGCGCGCGCCGCGGTCACCCGATCATCTGGAGCCAGGCCGCCTTCGACGAGCTGACCACCAGCGCCGAAGCGAGCCGGGACGGCGCCCGCGCCGTCCTCCACGCACACATGGCGACGATCGCCGAGGTGCCGGTGGATGATCCGGCCGTGATCGACGACTTGAATACCAGGGAGGATTACGAGAGACTCGTGCGGGAGATAAACCGCGACGCATACTGAGGGGCCAGGGGGCGGGGTCCAGGGGTCAGGGAACTCTCGGAATGATGGGGAGTTACTGACCCCTGACATTCGATCCCTGGCCCCTTGTTCAATCCCGACTTTCCGAGTAGGATTAACTAAACACAACGCAACTTACGATGCAGAAATAACTTATGACTTCAATCGAAGCTCAGGTTCTTCAGCCCTATAAGTACGGGTTCGTCACCGATATCGAGTCGGACGACGTACCCCTGGGCCTGAACGAGGACATCATCCGGCTCATCTCCCGCAAGAAGAGTGAGCCGGCCTTCCTGCTGGAGTGGCGCCTCAAGGCGTACCGGCACTGGCTGACGCTGTCCGAGCCGACCTGGGCCAACGTCCACCACCCCCCGATCGACTACCAGGCGATCCGCTACTACTCGGCGCCCAAGCAGCAGAAGAAGCTCGACTCCCTGGACCAGGTCGACCCCAAGCTCCTCGAGACCTTCGACAAGCTGGGCATCCCCTTGGCCGAGCAGAAGCGGCTGTCGGGCGTGGCGGTGGACGCGGTGTTCGACTCGGTGTCGGTGGCGACCACGTTCCGGGCGGAGCTCGCGAAGTACGGGATCATTTTCTGCGCGTTCTCCGAGGCGGTGCGCGAGCACCCCGAGCTGGTCGAGAAGTGGCTGGGGAGTGTCGTGCCCGCGAGCGACAACTTCTTCGCGGCGCTGAACTCTGCGGTCTTCACCGACGGCTCGTTCTGCTACATCCCGAAGGGCGTGCGCTCGCCGCTCGAGCTGTCGACCTACTTCCGGATCAACGCGTCGTCCACGGGCCAGTTCGAGCGGACGCTCATCGTCGCCGACGAGGGGAGCTACGTCTCCTACCTCGAAGGCTGCTCGGCGCCGGTGCGCGACGAGAACCAGCTGCACGCCGCGGTGGTCGAGCTGGTCGCGCTCGACGACGCGACCATCAAGTACTCGACCATCCAGAACTGGTATCCCGGCGACGAAAACGGCAAAGGCGGGATCTACAACTTCGTCACCAAGCGGGGCGCCTGCCGCGGCCGGAACTCCAAGATCTCCTGGACGCAGGTCGAGACCGGCTCCGCCATCACCTGGAAGTACCCGGGCTGCATCCTGCAGGGCGACAACTCGATCGGTGAGTTCTACTCGGTGGCCGTGACCAACAACCACCAGCAGGCGGACACGGGCACCAAGATGATTCACATGGGCAGGAACACGCGCTCGACCATCGTGTCCAAGGGGATCTCGGCCGGCAAGGGACAGAACACCTACCGCGGCCTCGTGAAGATCCTGAAGGGCGCGGAAGACGCCCGGAACTACTCGCAGTGCGACTCGATGCTCATCGGGGACCAGTGCGGGGCGCACACGTTCCCCTACATCGACGTGCGCAACGCCTCGGCCATCATGGAGCACGAGGCGTCGACCTCGAAGATCGGCGAGGACCAGATCTTCTATTGCAAGCAGCGCGGGCTCTCGGCGGAAGACGCCGTTTCGCTCGTCGTCAACGGATTCTGCAAGGAAGTGTTCAAGGAGCTGCCGATGGAGTTCGCCGTCGAAGCGCAGAACCTCCTCGGCATCTCCCTGGAAGGGAGCGTCGGGTGAGCACGGGAAGCGGGAAGAGGGAAGCGGGAGGAGTGATCCTCGATATCCGCGGGCTCCACGCCACCGTCGCGAACGACGCGAAGAACGAGATCCTCAAGGGACTCGATCTCACCGTCCGTGCCGGCGAGGTGCACGCCATCATGGGGCCGAACGGCTCCGGGAAGAGCACGCTCGCCGCGGTCCTCGCCGGGCATCCGGCCTATACGGTCACCGGCGGCACGGTGACGTATCTGGGGAAGGACCTGCTCGAGATGGCGCCCGAAGAGCGGGCCCGTGAAGGCGTGTTCCTCGCGTTCCAGTACCCGGTGGCGATCCGCGGCATCACCAACTCCTACTTCCTGCGCTCGGCCGTCAACGCGGTCCGGAAGCACAAGGGACAAGAGGAGCTCGATCCGCTCGACTTCCTGCAGGTGCTCGAGACCAAGCTGAAGCAGATCGGCTGGGACGACTCGTTCCTCAACCGCGCCGTGAACGACGGGTTCTCGGGCGGCGAGAAGAAGCGGAACGAGATCCTCCAGATGGCGGTCCTCGAGCCCACCCTCGCCATTCTCGACGAGACCGACTCGGGGCTCGACATCGACGCGCTGAAGACGGTGGCCGAGGCGGTCAACGCGCTCCGGCGGCCCGATCACGCCACGGTGGTGGTCACCCATTACCAGCGGCTCCTCAACTACATCGTCCCGGACCGCGTGCACGTCCTGGCGGGTGGCCGGATCGTCAAGTCGGGCGGCAAGGAGCTGGCCCTGGAGCTGGAGGAGAAAGGCTACGTGGGCGTGTGAACTGGCTCACGGAGCTGCGGGAGAAGGCCGCCGCCCGGTTCGCCGAAGTCGGGTTCCCGACGACGCGGCAGGAAGCGTGGCGGTTCACCGATGTCCGCTCGCTCGCCGAAACGGCGTTCGGCCCGGGCGTCTCACGGTGGACCGTCGACGCGAACGGCGCGAAGGGCCTGGTCGGGGACCTGTCGAAGGCCGGCGACATCGCCCGGGCGCACCTCGGGCGCTACGCGGAGCCGGCCGCCAATCCGTTTACGGCGCTCGCCACCGCCCGCCTCCAGGACGCGCAGGTGGTGTCGATCCCGGCCGGCGCCGACGTCCTCACCCCGATCCGGCTGTCGCACCGCCTCGAGGGACCGGGTCCCGTCATGGGCACTCCCCGGGTTCTGATCGTGGTCGGGGACCGGGCGCGGGCGACCGTGATCGAGACCCACGAGGACTCCGGCGTCGAAGGGGCGTTCTCGAACAGCGTCACCGAAATCGTGCTGGGCCAGGCCGCGACCCTCGACTACGTCCGGGTGCAGCGCGAGGGCCGGACGGCGACGCACATCGCGACGACCCAGTCGCACCAGGGGAAGGACAGCGTCCTCCGCTCCACCGCCATTGCCCTCGGCGCCGGGCTCTCGCGGCACGACCTCGGGGCCGTCATGGCCGGCACCGGAGCGTCGCTCGTCCTGAACGGCCTGACGGTGATCGGCGGCCGCCAGCACGTCGACTATCACACGACCATCGATCACGCCCAGCCGCACTGTGAGAGCCACGAGCTCTTCAACGGGGTCTTCGACGACCACGCCCGCGGCGTCTTCAACGGCCGGATCATCGTGCGGCCGGGCGCGCAGCGCACCGACTCGAAGCAGACCAACAACAACCTGCTCTTGTCCCGGGAGGCGCGGGCCGATTCCCAGCCCCAGCTCGAGATCTACGCCGACGACGTGAAGTGCACGCACGGCGCCACGCTCGGTCCGCTGGATCCGACCGCCCTGTTCTATCTCCAGAGCCGGGGCCTTTCGGCGGTGACGGCCAAGAGCCTGTTGACCTACGGCTTCGCCGCGGACGTCCTCAACCGGATCGCGACGGCGCCGGTCCGCGAGGAGCTCGACCGGGTGATTCAGGGCCGGCTGGGAGTGGAGATGCTGGCCGCGTGACGACCACCCGCCAGGCCCCGTCTCGCTCCGCCGCGTCGGGCTGGGACCTCGCCCGGATCCGGGCCGACTTCCCCATTCTCGCCACCACCGTACGCGGGAAGCCGCTCGTCTACCTGGACAACGGCGCGACGAGCCAGAAGCCGCGCGCGGTGATCGACGCGGTGAGCCGGTTCTACGAAACCGGCAACGCCAACGTGCACCGCGGAGTGTACGCGCTCAGCGAGTCGGCGACCGCCGCGTACGAAGGCGCCCGCTCCACGCTCCGGCGTTTCCTGAACGCCCGCGAAGACCGCGAGATCATCTACGTGCGCGGGACCACGGAGGCGGTGAACCTCGTGGCGTCGAGCTTCGGACGGCTGAAGGTGAAGGCGGGCGACGAGATTCTCGTGTCGGCGATGGAGCACCACTCGAACATCGTGCCCTGGCAGATGCTGGCGGAGCAGACCGGCGCGACCATCAAGGTGATCCCGATGAACCGGGCCGGGGAGCTCGAGCTCGATCAGTACGAGCGCCTGCTGACGCCGCGCACGCGCATCGTCGCGGTGGCCCACATCTCGAACTCCCTCGGCACCATCAATCCGATCAAGCAGATGGCGGCGCTCGCCCACTCCCGGGGGGTGCCGATCCTGGTCGATGGCGCCCAGGGAGCCCCGCACCTGGTCCTGGACGTCCAGGATCTCGGCTGTGATTTCTACACGGTGTCCGGCCATAAGATGTTTGGTCCCACGGGGATAGGGGTCCTCTACGGCCGGGCCGAGCACCTCGAGGCCATGCCTCCCTACCAGGGGGGTGGGGACATGATCCGCTCGGTCACGTTCGAAAAGACCACCTACGCCCCCATCCCGGCCAAGTTCGAGGCGGGGACTCCGGACATCGCGGGCGTCGTCGGGTTGGGCGCGGCGGTCGATTACCTCGCCGGTCTCGATCGCGCCGCGGCGCTCCACCACGAGCACGACCTCCTGGCGTACGCCACGACGCGGCTCGCGACGGTGCCGGGGCTCACGATCGTGGGGACCGCCCGCGACAAGGCCAGCGTGGTGTCGTTCGTGCTGAACGGGGTTCACGCGCACGACGTGGGGACCATCGTGGACCAGTCCGGAGTGGCCATCCGCACGGGCCACCACTGCACTCAGCCGGTGATGGAGTTCTTCGGGGTTCCGGCCACCGCGCGGGCGTCCTTTGCCTTCTACAACACGCGGGACGAAGTGGACGTGCTGGTCGAGGCGCTGCAGGGTGTCCGCAAGGTGTTCGGCTGATGGCCGACCTGACCGAGCTGTACCAGCAGACGATCGTCGAGCACAACCGGAGTCCCCGGAACTTCAAGACGCTCGGTCACCCCACCAATCACGCCCAGGGGGACAACCCGCTGTGCGGCGACCGGATCGATCTCCAGATCGAGCTCGACGGCGGTGTGATCAAGGATATCGGCTTCCAGGGCTCGGGATGCGCCATCTCCCAGGCTTCGGCGTCCCTGATGACGTCGGCGGTGCTCGGCAAGAGCCCCGCCGAGGCCGAGCGGCTCTTTCGGTCTTTTCATGATATGGTGACCGGGGGCGCGGACGCCCCGGCCGACCCCCAGACGTTGGGCAAGCTCGCGGCGTTCGCGGGGGTGCGGCAGTTCCCGGCCCGCGTGAAGTGCGCGAATCTCGCCTGGCACACCCTCCACGCGGCCCTCGCGGCCGACCCAGCCCCCATCAGCACCGAGTAACCCTGCGGGTCATTCTTCCGTAGAATTGGGGCGCCGTTGGTCGTTCCCTGACCCCTGACCCCTGACCCCTGGTACCTGACACCCATGGCTTCTGCCGTCGTCCAGCTCGACAAGATCACCAAGCGCTTCGCCGGCCACGTGGCCGTCGACGCGCTTTCACTTCAGGTCCCGTCCGGGTCCATCTATGGACTCCTGGGACCCAACGGCGCCGGGAAGAGCACTTCGATCCGGATGCTGATGCACATCCACGTGCCTGACGAGGGCACGGTTCGCCTCTTCGGTGAGGACGGCAAGACGGGCCGGGACCAATCGGCGCGCATCGGCTACCTGCCGGAGGAGCGGGGACTCTACCCGAAGATGCGGGTGATCGACGTCCTGGTCTTTCTGGCGGAGATGAAGGGGGTGGAGCGCCGGAAAGCGCGGACGCTCGCGCTGCAATGGCTCGAGCGGCTGGGCCTCTCGGACTGGCGGATGCGAAAGGTGAATGAATTATCGAAGGGGATGCAGCAGAAGGTTCAGGTGATCTCGACCCTGCTCCACGATCCCGACCTGCTGGTGCTCGACGAGCCGTTTTCCGGGCTCGACCCGGTCAACGCGCAGGTGCTGAAGGACACGGTGCTCGACCTGCGGAAGCGCGGGAAGACCATTCTCCTTTCGACGCACATCATGGAGCAGGCCGAGCAGCTCTGTGACGGCGTGTGCATCATCGCCCGCGGCAAGAAGCTGGTGGACGGTCCGCTCGCCGAGGTCAAGCGGACGCACGGCGGGCACCACGTGCACGTCACGTTCGACGGCGCGCCCGGCGATGCCGAGCGGATCTTCGCGGACCCGAAGCTCGTGAAGAAGCAGGAAAGCACGGGCCAGTATGCGGAGCTCGAGCTGGCCGCCGGCGCCGACGCCCAGGACATCCTGAAGGGCCTGGTGACCTCGGGGGCCCGGCTCGCCAAGTTCGAGCTGGCCGAGCCCTCCCTCAACAAGATTTTCGTCGATCTGGTGGGACCCGAAGCCGCCACCGCCGCGGCGCGTCCGGAGGTGGCCCGTGCATAAGGTCTTCGCGATCATCCGGCGCGAGTTCGTCGAACGGGTGCGCCAGCGCTGGTTCTGGATCATGGCCCTCCTGGGGCCGGTGTTCTTCGGGGCCGTTTTTCTGCTGCCGACGCTCCTGATGACCAAGAGCAGCCTCAAGCACATCGCCATCGTCGACAGCTCGCGGAATGGACTCGGCGCGGCGGTGGCCTTTCAGCTGGACACGACGAAGATCCGTGCGGTCCTGGTGGCCCCCGGCCCCCGCGTGGCCGACTCGCTCCTGCAGGCGGTCGGCGCGAAGACCCTGGACGGGTTCCTGCTGATCGGGGACGCGCTGGCGGATTCGGGAAAGGCGGAGTACCGCGCGTCGAACGTGTCGGCGTTCACCACCATCGGGGAGCTCCAGAACTCCCTGCAACGCGTGGCGACCCAGGTGCGCCTGACGCGGGAGGGCGTCGATCCGGCGGCGATCGCGCGGGCCCGGATTCAGGTGGATCTCGCCACGACGAAGATCTCGGGCGGAAGGACCACCGGCGAAAGCGCGGCCCAGTCCTTCTCGCTCGCCTACTTCATGGGGATCATCCTCTACATGGCGATCCTGCTGTACGGGATCAACGTGATGAGCTCCGTGCTCGAGGAGAAGACGACCCGGATCGTGGAAGTCCTGGTGTCGTCCGTGAAGCCCTTTCAGCTGATGCTCGGCAAGGTGATCGGCGTCGGGGCGGTTTCGCTGTTTCAATTCCTGATTTGGGGTGTGGCCGGCCGGTGGGTCTTCCGCTACCGCCATGCCCTGGGAGCGGATTCCCCGGGTGCGGACGCGGGCCTGTTCACCATGCCGCACGTCACCGCGGATACGGCGATCGTCTTCCTCTGCTACTTCGTCGGCGGCTTCATGCTCTACTCAGCCATGTTCGCCGCCGTGGGCGCGATGTCGTCGAACGAGCAGGAAGCCCGTCAGGCCCAGCAGCCGGTGTCCATGCTCCTGGTGGTCAGCTTCATCAGCATGTTCGGGATGCTGAATGATCCAGGGTCCACGTTCTCGGTCACCCTGTCGATGATCCCCTTCACCTCTCCCATCGCGATGCCCGTACGGTGGGCGGCCGGCAATCTCCCGGTCAGCGAGGTCCTGATCAGTCTCGCGATTCTGGCGGTATCGATCGTGGGAGTCACATGGGTCGCGGCCAGGATATACCGAGTCGGGATTCTGATGACAGGAAAGCGGCCGAATCCCAAAGAACTGCTCAGGTGGATTCGAACCGCTTGAGACAAGGCGGGGAAATGCAAAGGCTAGACGCACAGACGCACAGACGCGCAGATGGGGTGCAGTGCGAGTAAAGAGGGTACGTCATGCCAAAATCGGATGACGTACCCTCACTTCCATCCACCCATGTTCTCGCATGCCGATCCACCATACTCTCAAAGCCTGGCAACACGCCCAGCGGTTAGCCGTGGAGTGCGTCAAGGCCGCCAACGGATTCCCCGAGCACGAGCAGCACGCCCTTGCCGATCAGCTCCGCCGATCGTGTTACAGCATCCCTCTCAACATTGCCGAGGGAAACAGCAGGAAGGGCGCGCGCGACAACCGGCGGTTCTTGGACATCGCGTGGGGGTCGTTGGCCGAAGTGCAGACTGCCCTAAGCATCGCACGGGACGTCGGTTATATCGAACCTGTTGAGTTCGGGAGGCTTGAGGCCCTCGCCACCGAGACCAGCAAGACGTTATTTGGGCTACTGCGGAAGGTGAGCGATATGGCCCCGAAGGGTCCTAAACCCCGTTAGCTGTAACCCATCTGTGCGTCTGCGCGTCTAGCCTTTCCGTCTAGGCGTCTGTCTAGTGCCTAGCCGTCTCCTTACTTTTCATTATGTCCTTCGACTACGACGTCCTCGTCATCGGCGGCGGCCACGCCGGCACCGAAGCCTCTTGCCTGTCTTCCCGCCTGGGCGCCCGGACTCTCTTGCTGACGTCGAACCTCGACACGATCGGCATGATGTCCTGCAATCCCGCCATCGGCGGCATCGCGAAGGGTACCGTCGTCCGCGAAGTCGATGCGTTGGGCGGCATCATGGGCCGCGCGGCTGACCTGGCCACCATCCAGTTCCGCATGCTGAACCGCTCGAAGGGCCCCGCCGTCTGGGCTCCTCGCGCGCAATGCGACCGGACCCTCTACCGCCGCGCGGTCCGGAGCCTTCTCGAGGAGTGCGAACACCTCGACATCGCGCAGGGTATGGTGGCTCGTCTCCTCATCGACGGCGATCGCGTTTCGGGTGTCGAAACCACCGACGGCCGCCGGTATTCCGCCCGCGCCGTCGTCGTCACCGCCGGGACCTTCCTTCGCGGCAAGATTCACCTGGGCACCGATACCCAGATTCCAGCCGGGCGGGCGGGGGATCAGCCGTCGGTTGAAATGGCACAAGCTATTGAATCATATGGACTTACGGCACAGCGCTTCAAAACCGGCACCCCACCCCGCATCGACGGCCGGACCGTCGACTGGTCGAAGCTCCAGCGCCAGGACGGCGAAGTCGACGGCTTCCGGTTCTCGGTCTTCCAGGCGGCCGCCCTCCCCCGCCAGGTCCCCTGCTGGATCACCTGGGCCGGCGAGCCGGTGAAGGAGATCATTCGCCGCCACCTCAAGGAGTCGGCCCTCTACGGCGGCGCGATCAGCGGTCGGGGACCCCGGTACTGCCCCTCGGTCGAGGACAAGGTCGTCAAGTTCCCGGATGCGCCCCGGCACCAGATCTTCCTCGAGCCCGAGGGGCTCGACACTCACGAGCTGTACGTCAACGGGCTCTCGACCTCCCTGCCCGTCGCGGTCCAGCTCGAGTTCCTGCACGCGGTGCCGGGCCTCGAGCACGCGAAGATGACGAGGCCCGGGTACGCCATCGAGTACGACTATTACCCGCCGACGCAGCTCACTCCCTGGCTCGAGACCAAGGTGGTGGAGCACCTCTTCTTCGCCGGCCAGATCAACGGGACCACCGGCTACGAGGAGGCGGCAGGCCAGGGAGCAGTCGCCGGCATCAACGCGGTCCGCCGCATCCGCGGGCAGGAGCCCGTCATCTTCGGACGCGATGACGCCTATATCGGCGTCCTGGTCGACGACCTGGTCACCCGTGGCGTGGACGAGCCGTATCGCCTTTTCACGTCCCGGTCCGAGTTCCGACTCCTCCTCCGCCAGGACAACGCCCTGCGCCGACTCGGCCCCCTGGCCGATCGGCTGGGGCTCCTCAATGAGCAGGAACGGCGGGTTCTCGAGTCGAGGATCGTGGAGGAGGGGGAGATCAAGGAGAAGGCCGGGTCCACTTCCCTCTCTCCCTCATCGGCGCCGGCGGAGGTCGGGCTGTTGAAGACTTCGGAGCGCGTCGCCACCCTGGTGAAGAGGCCCGGAGCGACGCTTCAGGGACTCCTGGTCGCCGCCGGCGTCGAGGTACGCTGGAACGCCGAGGCGGTGGTGGCGGCGGAGATCGAGCTCAAGTACGAGGGCTACCTCGCGCGGGAGCGCGAAGCCGCTGAGCGGCTGGCCGAGATGACCGACTTTGTGCTCCCGGTGGATCTCCCCTACCCCGAGCTGCTCAGCCTTTCGACCGAAGCCAGGCAGAAGCTGGCTCAGGTTCGTCCCGCTTCGCTCGCCCAAGCGGGCCGCATCCCGGGTGTTTCCCCGTCCGATCTGCACAACCTCGTCGTTGAGACCACCCGCTGGCGTCGACGGGTGGCGTAAAACCCCAGGAATCGCGTTACGGGAAACTATCGGTGTGTTTCACGTGAAACTTGGCGTGCGTTTCACGTGAAACTGACCTTTCCGGTTGCCAGTCCGAGCGCTATATTCGTTGTGATTCAGGATCGACAATTAGATAACTCATTGTGATATAACGAGTTACATGAAATGACAAGAATCATCGCCATCGCGAACCAGAAGGGTGGCGTTGGAAAAACGACCACCGCGGTCAATCTCGCGGCGTCGCTCGCGACCGCGGAGCGGAAGACGCTTCTCATCGACGCGGATCCACAGGGCAACGCGACCTCGGGCGTGGGCATCGAGCGCGATCGCGTCAAGCACTCGCTGTACGACGTCCTGCTCGACGGCCGCCCCATCGACGACGCGAAATTCGCGCACGTGCACTTCCCCTATCTCGACGTCGTCGCCGCGGCGCAGGACCTGGTCGGCGCGGAAGTCGAGCTGGTGGGAAAGTCGGGGCGCGAGAAAGCCCTCCGCAAAGCGCTCGCGCACGTCCGCGATCAGTACCAGTACATCATCATCGACTGCCCGCCCTCGCTCGGCCTCCTCACGCTCAACGTGCTCGCCGCGGCGGACAGCGTGGTGATCCCCATCCAGTGCGAGTACTACGCGCTCGAGGGCCTGTCCCAGCTCCTGAACACCATCAAGCTGGTCCAGCAGAACTTCAACTCCGGCCTCGCCATCGACGGCGTCCTGCTCACGATGTACGACGCCCGGTTGAACCTCTGCAAACAGGTGGCCGAGGAGGCGAAGGAGTACTTCGGCGCCAAGATGTTCGCGGTGACGGTGCCCCGGAACGTACGGCTCGCCGAGGCGCCGTCGTTCGGCAAGCCCATCGCCTTGTATGACGTGCAGTCCATCGGAGCGCGCAGCTACCTCGCGGTGGCGCAGGAGCTGATCCGCCGCGTCGAAAAGGGCTCGCCGCCGCGCGAGTCGAATCCCCCCGCATCCGCCGCTGAATCTCTGCCGGAGGTGCCCGCATGACGGAATCCACCGCGAAAGGTCGTCGCCTGGGCCGCGGGCTCGAAGCGCTTCTCGGGCCCACCCGCGAGGAGGCCGAGCGCGAGGGCAGTCTCGCCGAGCTGGTGGTGGCCGACATCCGGCCCAACCCGTTCCAGCCCCGCCGTGACGTGGACCCGGCCGCGCTCGAAGAGCTCAAGTCTTCGATCCGCCAGGTGGGGCTCATGCAGCCGGTGGTCGTGCGCACCGCGCCGGCGGGGGCGGGGGGCTACGAGCTGATCGCGGGAGAGCGACGGCTGCGGGCCTGCCAGGCCCTGGGCTGGGAGAAGATCCCCGCCGTCACCCGGGACGTCGACGATCGGACCGTTCTCACGCTGGCGCTGATCGAAAATCTGCAGCGCGACGATCTGTCACCCGTGGACGAGGCCCGCGGCTACGAGCGCCTCATCGCCGAGTTCTTCCTCACCCAGCAGGATGTCGCGGAAGCGGTGGGACGCGACCGGTCGACGGTGGCGAACGCCCTTCGCCTGCTGAAGCTCCCCGACGCCGTCCTCGCGATGCTGCACGAAGCCCAGCTGACCGTGGGCCACGCGCGGGCCCTGTTGGGGCTGGACGATCCGCGAGTCGCGGCCAATCTCGCCCGCGAGGCCGTCGCGCAAGGCCTGTCGGTGCGTGAAGTGGAAGACCGGGTCCGCGGCGGTCGGATGCCCGAGCGGCGCCCTCGCCTGAAGAAGGGAGTCGGCCCCGCCCCCGAAGTGCGGCGCGTCGAGGACGCGCTGCGACGGCACCTCGGCACCGACGTCCGCGTGTCGCTGCGCGCGAAGGGGAAGGGCCAGGTGCACATCGCCTTCTACTCGAACGAAGACCTCGCCCGGCTCCTCGAGCTGATCCTCGGCGCCCCGTTCGACGGATGACCTCCGGTTCGCCGCGGGGCGTAACCATCGTCGTGCAGGTGGACGGCGATCTGAACACCCGCCAGGTCCGGCTCCCGCTCTGGGCGTTCACGGCGGGGAAGTGGGCCGCGGTGCTGGTCGTCATCCTGGCCGCGCTCTTCTTCGCGTTCGCGGGACCGATCACGCGGGCGGCGCTGAGGGTCCCGGGGCTCGAGCGCGAAGTGAGCCGGCTGCGGGTCGAGAACTCCCGGGTGCAGGAGCTCGCCGCCGCGCTGAACCGGGCCGAGGCGAGCTACCAGGAGCTGCGCCAGCTGCTGGGCGCGCGGATACCGCCTGACAAAGGGAGGGGTGGACCGGCATCCACGGCCGGAGGCGCCGAGGACTTGATGCGCGCGCCGGCGATCGTGGCCCGGACCCCCGAGGGAGCGCCGGTCTATGAATCGGGCGCGTCGGTCCCCAGCCACTGGCCCGTGGACGTCTCCGGATTCGTCACCCGTGGCCAGGTCCGGCCGGGGGATGCGTCCGAGACCCATCCCGGCATCGACATCGCCGTGGCGGTCGGGACCCAGGTCCGCGCTTCGGGCGGGGGCACGGTGGAGATGGCGGGCACCGATTCCGCCTACGGCCTCTTCGTGCTCTTGCGGCATCCCGACGGGTATGAGAGCATGTATGGGCACGCGTCGAGGATCCTGGTGCGGGAGGGGGACGCAGTGACGGCGGGGGAGGTGATCGCCCTGTCGGGAAACACCGGACACTCGACGGCTCCACATCTCCACTTCGAAATCCGCCGTGAGGGTCGGTCACTCGACCCCCTCACGCTGGTGAAAGAGGGGAACTGACATGGCGGTCTTCACCGAGAAGTCTCGCGGCGTGAACGACGGCGATTCGGCGCTTTCGATCATCGGGGCGGGGATGCGTGTGGTGGGTGACATCACCGCGGATGGCGTCGTGAAGATCGAAGGAACCATCGTCGGCACGATCCACGCGGGCCGGCAGGTGCTGGTGGCCAAAGGGGGGATGGTCGAGGGGGACGTCTTCGCCCGTGAAGCCATCATCGGAGGTGAGGTCCGGGGCACGATCGAGGCGTCCGAACGGGTGGAGCTTCAAGCGACCAGCGTCGTCCACGGTGATGTGGCGACCCGCCGCCTCTTGGTGCAGGAGGGGGGCGAGGTGAACGGCGTGGTCAGGATGGGTGAGGGAGTCGGCGCCGAGGCGACTGCGGCGTCATTCTGAGGCGGGAATATCCACAACCACGCTTCGCCCGATTTGTGGATTGTTTAACTCGAAGTCCCGCATCCTTTTGCATAACGCTCAATGTGGGAATCTCCAGCCCCCCGTTGACCATAACGTGACATTTGTAGTGTCATTATAATGTCACGATACTGTCTGTTCCCGAGGCCCGATGCGGCTCACCGAGCTCACTGAGTACCTCGATCGCTACCTCTCCACCCCCACGATTCCGGACTACCCCAACGCCTTGAACGGCCTGCAGGTCGCCAGCCGGAGGACCGACATCAGGCGGGTGGCGGCCGCCGTGGACGTCTGCGCCGCTACCATCGGCATGGCGGCCGAGGCCGGCGCGGACCTGCTCCTCGTACACCATGGTCTGTTCTGGACCGGGCCCCGGCCGCTCGTAGGCCCCCAGTTCGACCGCGTCGCCGGCCTCCTCGCCGCCGATCTCGCGCTCTACAGCGCGCACCTCCCGCTCGATCTTCACGCGGAAGTCGGCAACAATCCGGTTCTGGCCCGGCAGCTGGGCGTGGCCATCAAGGGCGGCTTCGGCGACCTCCACGGCTCGACGATCGGGGTGTGGGGAGAGCTGGACGAGCCGCGCGACGCGTTCCTGGCCCGCGTCGGCAAACTCCTGAATGTCACCCCGCGCTCCCTGGCCTTCGGTCCCTCGCGCATCCGACGCCTGGGTATCGTCACCGGGGCCGGTGGCTCCCTCATCGGGGCGGCGGCCGCGCTGGGACTCGACACGCTCCTTACCGGCGAGGGCGTGCACCACTCCTACTTCGACGCCGAGGAGCTGAAGGTCAACGTGATCTACGCCGGCCATTACGCCACCGAGACCGCCGGCGTCCGCGCTCTTGCCGATCACCTCGCGTCGCGCTTCGGGCTCACCACCGTATTCCTCGATCACCCCACCGGGATGTGACGGCCTCGCCCTCCGCCATGACCCCGGGACGCGCGCTCACCATCCTGTCGGTGGCGGAGCTCTGCGCCATGGCTCCCTGGTTCAGCGCCTCCGCGGTCTCGGGGACCCTCGCGCATCTCTGGTCCTTGACCCCCGCCGGCACCGCCTGGCTCACCGTCAGCGTCCAGCTCGGCTTCGTGGCCGGCGCCTTCGTGAGCAGCGCCCTGGCGCTCGCCGACCTCTGGTCGGCCCGGCGTCTCTTCGCGTGGAGCGCGGTTCTGGCGGGGCTTGCGACGCTGGCGGTCACCGCCGCACCCGGCGCGAATGCGGCCTTCGCCCTGCGGTTCCTCACCGGCGCGGCCCTGGCCGGCGCTTACCCGCCGGGCATGAAGATCGTGGCCGGATGGTTTCGCGAAGGGCGGGGGACCGCCATCGGAATCATGGTCGGCGCGCTCACCCTGGGATCCGCCTTCCCGCACCTCGTCCGGTGGGCCGTCCCGCCGGACGCCTGGAAGCTCGTGCTCACCGTCGCGGCCCTTTCGGCCGGGGTGGGCGCGCTCTTGATCCTGCTCCTTCCCGGTGACGGGCCGTTCGCCGCGCCGTCACCACGGTTCTCCTGGAGCGCGGTGCCGCAGATTCTCAGGCGCCCCGCCGTCCGCCTGGCCAACCTCGGCTACCTGGGCCACATGTGGGAGCTGTACGCGATGTGGACGTGGACCGCGGCGTTCGTCACGGCCAGCGAGGCCGCGCGCAATCCGGTGGCGGCTTCCGCCTCGATGCCCGCGCTCGTCACCTTCGCGGTCGTGGCCGCCGGGGCTCCGGGGTGCTGGCTCGGCGGCGTGCTCGCGGATCGGTGGGGGCGCACCCGGACCACCAGCGCGGCGATGCTGATCTCCGGACTCTGTTGCGTCCTCGCCGGCGCCGTGTTCGGGCGCCCGCCGATTCTCCTCATTCCCCTGTTGCTCGTATGGGGCGTCGCGGTCGTGGCCGATTCCGCGCAGTTCTCGACCGCCATCAGCGAGCTGGCGCCCGCCGAATACGTGGGCACCGCGCTGACCCTGCAGACCAGCCTCGGGTTTCTCCTGACTTGCGTCACGATCTTCCTGCTCCCCACCGTCGCCGCGCGGATGGGATGGCGGTGGGCGATGGCGATTCTGGCCCTGGGTCCCGCCGCCGGCATCTGGGCCATGCAGGTCCTTGGGCGCCGTCCCGAAGCGCGCCTTCTGGCGGGAGGCCTGGGCTGACGCCGTCCCACCACGCGCCCGGAGGCGGCTTCCAGAACCCCGGCCAGGAGCAGATCACCGCGCGGCTGGGGAGCCTGCTCAAGTGGAAGCTGATCGACCGGACTCCGCGGAAGCCCCTCGCCGGTCCGCTGCCCCGGGCGACGCCCTCGTTCGCGAGCCCGCGGGCCGGGCCGGGGAAAACGTCGGTCACCTGGGTGGGGCACTCGAGCTTTCTGCTGCAGCTCGGCGGCGTGAACGTCCTCACCGATCCGGTCTGGAGCGAGCGCGCCTCTCCCGTACAGTGGGCCGGCCCCCGCCGGCTCTCGCCCCCGGGCGTGCCGTTCGAGCGGTTGCCTCCGATCGACCTGGTCGTCCAATCCCACAATCACTACGACCATCTCGATGACACGACCGTCCGCCGGCTCGTGGCCGCGAACCCGGGGGCCCGCTGGGTCGCGCCGCTGGGCGTGGGGGCATTCCTGCGGGACCGGGGGGCCCGGCTGGTCACCGAACACGACTGGTGGGACGCGACGGACGCCGCCGGCCTGCGGGTGACCGCCGTCCCCGCTCAGCACTTCTCGGGGCGCGGCTTCCGGGACCGCAATCAGTCACTCTGGTGCGGCTGGGCCCTCCAGACCGATGCGGTGAGTGTGTACTTCGCGGGTGACACCGGCTACCCGGCCGCCTTCGGGGACATCGGGGAGCGGCTGGGCCCGTTCGACGTCGCGCTCTTGCCCGTGGGCGCGTACGAGCCGCGGTGGTTCATGCGGCCGGTGCACATGAATCCCGAAGAAGCGGTGCGGGCGTACCGCGATCTGCACCGGCTCCACGGGTCCGAGCGGCGGGGAATCTTCGTGCCGATGCACTGGGGCACCTTCCGTCTCACCGACGAGCCCGTCGAAGAGCCGCCCCTGCTCACGGCGCAGCATTGGCGCGAGGCCGGACTCCCCGACGCCAACCTGTGGCGGCTGGCTCACGGAGAAACCCGGGAGCGTTAGTCGGCGACGGGCACCACGAAGCGGACCGTGATGGTCTCCGCGGTCTGCGGCTCCACCACGCAGAAGCAGTCTCTCCCGATGATCCGCTTGACCCCCAGCACTTCAGCCTCGGCGATTCCCGGAACGTCGCGATACACGATCTCGATGGTGCGCGCGTCGATCTGACGGAACTTGACGGGGCGCTCGCGCAGCCGGTGATGGGGGTCCACCAGGCGAAGTCCCTCCTCGAGGCGGCGCCGCAAGGCCTCCGTATCGGGTATCACGCCAGGGCCCGCGCGTTGCGGCGCATGCCGGCCAGACCGGCGCGCGCGAAGGGCGTATCACCGTACCGTCGGGTGAACTCCCCGTCGTCGAGCGTCTCGAAGAGTGCCGGGTCGGGCGCCTCGAGCTCGGGCCGGGGGGCGAGCTCCGGGTCTCGCGCGACGTCCGCGAACCGCTCGTTCCACGGGCATACGTTCTGGCAGACGTCGCAGCCGAAGAGCCAGTCCCTGCTGAGCTCCGCTTCGGCGCCGGTGAGCTCTCCCCGTCTCTCGATGGTCACGTACGAGATGCAGCGCCGCGCGTCCAGGGTCCGGGCTTCCACGAAGGCGGCGGTGGGACAGGCGTCGAGGCATCGTGTGCAGGTGCCGCAGCGATCCATCTCGAACGGCAGGTCGGGATCGAGATCGGCGTCGGTGAGCACCACACCGATGAAGGTGAACGAGCCGAGCTCGGGGCGGATGAGCATCGTGTTCTTGCCGACCCAGCCGAGGCCCGCACGCTGGGCCAGCTCGCGCTCCGGAACGGGCCCGGCATCCACGTAGGCGCGGGACGTGGAGCCCGGCACCAGCCTCCCGATCTCTTCGGCCAGCGCCGCGAGACGCCGGCCGAGAACCAGGTGGTAGTCGGTCGACCACGCGTATTGCGCCACCCGGGCGGTCGAGAGCGGCGCGGGTCCATGGTAGTAGTTGGTGAGCGTGACGACGGCGCGGCGGGCGCCCGGCAGGACGAGGCCCGGATCCTTGCGTTTCGCGGCCTGGCGGTTCAGGTAGGTCATCGTTCCGCCGTATCCGGCCGCCAGCCACCGGTCGATGAAATTCCCGTGCGCGCTCGGCTCGAGCGTGGCGATGCCAACCGCCGCGAAGCCCAGCGCAAGCGCCCGCGTCTTTACGCCTTCGCGCGACGCCTTTCCTTGACGCTGGGGCTCGACGCCTTGCGGGGTCAAAGCCCCATCGTCTCCCGCCGCCAGCGCGCGAAGTTGACGACGTCGTCGACGGGCGGAATGGCGTTCTCGTCGCCGTACGCGGTGAACATCCGCCAGCGCAGGTACTCGCGGGGCGGCAGGGGAAGAAACGGGAAGCGGTGGAGCCAGTCACGGGCGCGGAAGCTCCACGCCAGGCGGAGGAGGTCGAGGGCCAGCCGGGGCCGGACGGCGGCGCGCGCGCCGAGGCGGAAATAGAACGCGGGCCAACTCGCGGGAGCCTGCATGCGCCTCGTATATTTCGAGTCTATGACGCTCGCCAGCGGGCGCGCCGCGCGTCCCGACCTCTCAGGTACTCCGTCCCTGGCGCGCTACCGCAGCGAATTTCCGGTTTTCCGGGACACCGTCTACCTGAACACCTGCTCCTTGGGCCCGCTCGGAGAGCGCTCCCGGCGGAAAGTTACCGAATTCCTGGATACCTGGGAAAAACGGGGGGCGTCGGCGTGGTACGACGTGTGGTGGGAGGCCCTGGCCGATCTGCGGGGCCGCTACGCCCGCCTGGTCGGCGCCCGGTCCACGGAAATCGCGCTCGCGCCCAGCATCTCGGTGGCCGTCGGCACCGTGGCGGGAGCGGTCGACTACCGCGCGCGGCCCAAAGTCGTCGTCACGGCGCTCGATTTTCCCACGGTCGCCTACCAGTGGCTCGCCCGTCGCCCGCAGGGTGTCGAGGTGGTGGTCGTGGAGAGCCCCGACGGCGTCACGGTGCCGGTCGACGCCATCGCGCGCGCGGTGGACGACCGGACCGCGCTCGTCGCCACCTCCCACGTGTTCTTCACCACCGGCGCGATTCAGGATCTTCGGGCCGTAGCGGACGCGGCTCACGCGCGGGGTGCGCGGTGTCTGGTGGACGCCTATCACTCGGTGGGGCAGATCCCCGTGGACGTCCGCGCGGCGGACGTGGACTTCCTCGTCGCCGGCGGGCTCAAGTGGTTGCTGGGCGGCCCGGGCGTCGTCTTCCTCTACGTGAAGGAACCCCTGGCCCGGACCCTCGAGCCCACGCTCGCGGGGTGGTTCGGCCACCGGGATCAGTTCGCCTTCGACTCCCGCTCCCTCGCCTGGCACGAGGACGCCCGGCGCTTCGAGCTGGGCACTCCCGCGCTGGCGGCCATTTACGCGCAGCTGGGCGGCCTCGAGTACATCGAGGAGATCGGCGTCCCCCGGATCCGGGAGGCCTCGGCGGCGTTGGCCGAGGACTTGATCGCCCGGGCCCGGGACCGCGGGTGGCGTCCCCGCGTGGCCGGGAGTGCCGCGGAGCGTTCCGCCATCGTGACCCTGCCGGTCGCCGATCCCCACGCCGCGGTCCGGCGCCTCGCGGACGCGCATATCATCGCGGACGCCCGTCCCGGGCATGTCCGGCTCTCTCCTTTCTTCTATAACGCGCAGGACGATCATGTCGCCGCCATCGAGCAACTTGCCCTCGACCACTGAAGACGAACGACTGCTCGCCGCGCCCGCCGTCAACGAGCGGCGGTCGTTCACCCATTCCGATCCCTGGCGGGTGCTCCGGATCATGGGGGAGTTCGTCGAAGGCTTCGACACCCTCCACGACATCCGGAACGCCGTCACGATCTTCGGGTCGGCCCGTACCAAGGGGAACGACGCGGAGTACGAGAAGGCCGTCGAGACGGCCAAGCTCCTGGCCCGGGAGGGCTTCCCCGTCATCACCGGCGGCGGCCCCGGCATCATGGAGGCGGCCAACCGGGGCGCCCAGGAGGGGAACGGGCTCTCGATCGGCTGCAACATCGAGCTGCCCTTCGAGCAGCACCTCAATCCCTACGTCGAACGGTCCATCAACTTCCGGTACTTCTTCGTCCGGAAGACGATGTTCGTGAAGTACTCGACCGCCTTCGTGGTCTTCCCCGGGGGGTTCGGGACCCTGGACGAGCTGTTCGAGGCCCTGACGCTCATTCAGACCGGGAAGGTCAAGCATTTCCCGGTGGTTCTGATGGGGCGCCAGTACTGGGGCGGCTTGATCGACTGGCTGCGTGACCGGGTGGCCGGAGAAGGGAAGATCGCCACCCAGGATCTCGAGCTCTTGCACGTGACCGACGACCCGGCGGATGCGGTCCGCTGGATCACCAAGGCGCGGGAGCGGCGCACCCTGGCCCACGCCGCCCCCACCCACAACCCCTAAGTGACGAATCCGATGACTCGATCTCAGTATCTCCGCGGCGCGCGCATCGACCCCCGCCCCATTTCCGGGAAGGAGACCGTGGCGGAGCTGGTGGACAACGCGTTTCTCGCGTACAACGCCGGACGGCTCCACGAAGGGTGCCGCCTGTTCGTGGAACGGATGCTCGCGCCCGACTGCACCGTCGGTATGAGCCTCACCGGGGCGATGACGCCCGCGGGGCTCGGGATGTCCACCATCATCCCGCTCCTCGAAGCGGGGTTCGTCGACTGGATCGTCTCCACCGGCGCGAACCTCTACCACGACTCGCATTTCGGCCTGGGCCTCGCGATGCACCAGGGCACGCCGTTCATCGACGACGTGGAGCTCCGCGAAGAGGGCGTGGTCCGCATCTACGACATCTTCTTCGACTACGAGGTTCTGCTCTCGACCGACGCCTACATCCGCGAGGTCTCGGCCGGCCCCGAGTTCCAGCGGTCCATGAGCACCGCGGAGTACCACTACCTCCTGGGCGGCTACATCCTGGAGCGCGAAAAGAAGCTCGGGATCTCGCGGAAGTCCGTGCTCGGCGTCGCCCACCAGTGCGGCGTGCCCATCTACACGTCGAGCCCCGGCGACTCGTCCATCGGGATGAACGTCGCCGAGCAGGCGCTGGCGGGCTCGAAGCTGCGCTACGACGTGTCGGCGGACGTGAACGAGACGGCCGCGATCGTGTACGCCGCGAAGGGCGGCGCGGGGACCAGCGGTGTGCTCATCGTCGGCGGGGGCAGCCCCAAGAACTTCGTCCTGCAGACCGAGCCCCAGATCCAGGAGGTGCTCGGCATCAGCGAGAAGGGCCACGACTACTTCCTGCAGCTCACCGACGCCCGCCCCGACACCGGCGGGCTGTCGGGCGCCACGCCGGCCGAGGCGGTCAGCTGGGGCAAGATCGATCCCGAAAAGCTCCCCGGCACGGTGGTCTGCTATCTGGACAACACCGTCGCCCTCCCGGTGGTGACCGCGTACGCGCTCGCCAAACGGCAGCCGCGTCCCCTCAAGCGTCTCTACGACCGCCGCGCGGCGATGATGGCGGACCTCATGAAGGCCTACGACCAGGCCCGGAAGTCGCGCGACCAGCGCGCGGAGGCCGCCACTGGCGGACGCTCGTAACAGCGGAGCCTCGACGGTCGTGGGTCCCCGGACGTACGCGGCGTACGTCCTGGGACTCCTCACGCTGATCAATCTCCTCAACTACCTCGACCGCAACGTCGTCTTCGCCGTCTTCGAGCCCGTCAAGCGGGAGCTGCACGTCACCGACCAGCAGCTCGGCTGGCTGGGCTCCGCCTACATCATCGTCCTGTCGATCTGCTCCATCCCCTTCGGGGTCCTCAGCGACCTGAAATCCCGGCGCACCGTCATCGCCTGGAGCCTGGGATGCTGGAGCGTCTTCACCGCGGCGGGGGGCTTCGTCCGGGGGTTCGGGCAGCTGATGACCAGTCGCGCCCTGGTGGGCGTCGGAGAGGCGGGCTACGCGCCGGCGTCGCAGGCCATCATCGCCGACTACTACAAGGGACGGGCCCGGGCCTTCGCCCTGGGCGTCTATTCGGTGGGCACGGCCCTGGGCGGCATCCTCGGGATCTGGCTCGGCGGCGTGATCGCGGTGAAGTACGGGTGGCGATGGGCCTTCATCGTGATGGGCGTGCCGGGGCTGGTCCTCACGGTCCTGGCGGCGCGGATCCGGGAAGTGAATCAGCGCGCCCCGACGCCGGTACGGGAAACGATGCGCCGGTGGTACCGCGCCGGCGTGCGGCGGGCCGTGCGGTACGTCATGCCGGTCGCGGCGCTGTCGGCGGCGGGAGCCGCCGCGGCGACCATCATGGATCTCAGCTTCGGACTCTCGTTCGAGATGTCGATGGCGGTGTTCGGCGCGTTCGTCGCCGCCGGACTGGTCTGGACCGTCGCGCGGCTCGTCCCCGTGGCGGTGCGCCGGACCGCCGAGGCGGGGGACGTGGCGGCGTCCGCGTACGAGGACTTCATCGAGGCGGCCACGGTCGTCCTGCGCACGCCCACCCTCATCTGGATCTTCCTCGGCGGCGCGATGGTGACGTTCGCGGTCAACGGGCTGATCGCCTGGGCCGCGACGTTCATGGACCGGGTGCACCGGTTGTCGGTCCCGGACTTCAGCGCCCGGTACGGGACCTGGGCGGTCGCGGGCGGCGTGCTCGGCGTCCTGGTGGGCGGGAGGCTGGGCGACTGGCTGCAGCTGCGCTGGAAGGGCGGCCGGGTGGCGGCTTCGGGCGCCGGCTTCATTCTGGCGGGCCCCCTCGTGGTCTGGCTCCTGGTTTCCGGGAGTTTACGGGGCTTCGCGCCGCTCCTGTTCGGCATTTACTTCTTCTACACCTGGTACAACGGGCCCCTCGCCGCCGTGATCTTCGACGTGGTCCCGGCCGCGGTGCGGGCGTCGGTGACGGGGGCGTTCGTGCTCTTCTCGCATCTCGCGGGGGACGCGCTGGCGCCTCCGCTCGTGGGATATCTCTCCGACACCACGGGCAGCATTCAGACCGCGATGATGGTGCTCCCGCTGGCGGGCGTGGTAGGAGGATGTGTGATCCTGGTGGCGTTGAAGACGGTGACGGCCGACATGCGGCGCGTGAGCCAATGAAGCGGCGTGAAGTACCCAAGCCGGAGCTGCGCTGCACGCGCTGCCGCGCCGAGCTGGAGCGGTACTGGTCGTTCTGTCCCAACTGCGCCAAGCAGCTGGTGTGGGGAGACACCCAGCGGGAGACCGGCGCCGAGTGCGCCTACTGCCGGTGGATCGTGTCGGACTCGTTCTCGTACTGTCCCTGGTGCGGGCGGGACATCGCCGACCGTCAGTCGAGCGCCGAGCCGCTGAAGGCGCCGAAGGGGTTCAAGTTCCACGCCCGCTGCGACTGGGGCTGCGGCGGCGGCGTGATGTACCCGATGGAGTGGTGCCCGTGGTGCGGGCGCGAGCAGACCTGGCGCTACCCGCAGTTCCAGAACATCTGCCCGCACTGCAACAAGGGCGTGGACGACTGGATGGACACCTGTCCCTGGTGCGGCGAGGACGCCACCGGCCAGGCGCTCATTCCGCGGGCCCTCACGCGCACGCGGCGGCTGCTCGTGGTCAGCCGGGTCAAGGACTGGAACTACCGCGTGCTGCTCCGCCCGGGGGTCTCGGGCGTCGACCCCGACGCCCCCAAGGTGATCGAGATCGACCGCCGCTACGTCACCGGGAAGCGCCGGCGCGACGAGATCTCGTGGACCCTGCTCACCGGCCTCATCCTCCACGAGCTGGGACACTCCTTCCTCTACCACCACTGGACCTGGACGCGGACCGGCCGCTTCCGCCGGGCGTTCGGTGAAGTGCGGAAGGCCTACCGCGTGGCCGACGAGCACTGGGTCGACTTTCAGCGGCGCCGGGTGGCCACCACGCTTCCCGACTACGTCTCGATGTACGCCGCCACCCATCCGCAGGAGGACTTCGCGGAGACCTTCCGGTTCTACGTGGCGCGGCGGGGCCGCCTGCGCGAGCTGTTCGGGGAGTTCGGCCGCAAACGGAAAGGGGTGGTGGTGTTCGAGAAGTTCCTGGTTCTGCACGATTACGTGCGGAGTCTCAGGGGATGGAGGTAGGGCGCCACCTCGCTATTTTTGTGCACCACTCTTCGGAGCCTTGATGCGCACCTTTGGAGTTCTGACGCTCGCCGCGCTGGCAGTCGCGGCCCGCGCCGCGGCGCAGACGCCCGCGCCCGCCGCGCCGGCCGCCCCCGCCAAGGCCGATACCACCAAGCTCACCATCGGGCTCGGCCTCGTCACGACGAGCGGCAACACGAGCGTCACCACATTCAACTTCGGCAACGGGTTCGCGTACATCGCGCATCCGTGGGTCTTCTCGGAAGCCGCGACGATGATCTACGGGTCGACGCACGATACGGTCAACAACGACCAGTACCACCTCCTGCTCCGCGTCGACTACACGATCCACGACGGATTGTCGGCGTACCTGTACGGCGGCTTCGACCGGGACCGCTTTGCCGGCGTCGTGTCCCGCTATCAGGAAGCGGGCGGCTTCTCGTGGAAAGCGGTGGCCACGCCCGTCGACCTGCTCACCCTCGAAGCCGGTGTGGCGGAGAACCAGCAGCAGAACGTCGGGGGCGGCCCGTCCGAGTCGTTCGTCGCCGCCCGCGCCGCCGTGACCTACAAGCGCATGCTCAACAAGACCGCGTTCGCGCAGGAGGCGCTCGAGGTGCTGCCCGATCTGCAACACAGCCAGAACCTGCGCATCAACTCCGAGACCGACCTGGTCGCGCCGCTCTCCACCGCCATTTCGCTCAAGGTGGGGTATGTCATCCGGTTCGATAACCTGCCGCCGGCGGGTTTCAAGAAGACCGATCGGATCCTGACCACCGGCATCCAGATCGCGCTCTAGAGGAGAACCACATGGCCAATCCCGTATTGAACTCCAAGACCTTCGCCGCCCCGGGGACCGCGACGGGCGTCGAGACGATGACCATCGAGGGCACGGTCAACAAGACCGGCATCCTGCTGTTCCTCGTGGTCGCGACGGCGTGCTGGATGTGGACGCAGACCTACAACGCCGTGGATCCGGACGCCGCGATGCCGTGGATGTGGGGCGGAGTGCTCGGCGGGCTGGCGGTGGGGATCGCCACCCGCTTCAAGCCCCAGTGGGCTCCCGTGACCGCCCCGCTGTACGCCGCGCTGGAGGGACTGGCGCTGGGCGGAATCTCCGCCTGGTATGCCGCCGCGTATCCGGGCATCCTGATCCAGGCTGTGTCCCTCACGTTCATCACCCTCTTCGTGATGCTGTTGGCGTATCGCAGCGGCCTGGTGCGCGCCACGCCGGCGTTCCGCAAGGTGATCGGCATCGCCATGAGCGCGATCCTGCTCTACTACCTGGTGGTGCTCGGGATGTCCCTGTTCGGGGTCGGCACGGCCTGGTTCTACGGGGGCGGAACCCTGGGCATCGGGATCAGCCTGCTGATCACCGGCGTGGCCGCGTTCCGCATGATCCTGGACTTCGATCTCATCGAGCAGGGCGTCCAGCAGGGCGCCCCGAAAGCGATGGAGTGGTATGGCGCCTTCGCGCTCGTGGTCGGCCTGATCTGGCTGTATCTCGAGATCCTGCGGCTGCTGGGACGTCTGCGCCGCCGGTAGGCCTGCAACCCTCCGGCCCATCCGGCGCATCCAAACGCCCGGGGTCACCTGACCCCGGGCGTTTGTCTTTTCTCTGTCGCGAGGTCCACATGCCGAACCGCCTCCGTCTGATCGGCGCCGCGCTGGCGCTTGCTTCCGTCTCGTGGGTCGCCGGCCGTGCCTCCGCGGCCGCCCCCCGCGCCACCGCCTCCGCCGACTCCGCGACGGTATCCCACGTGCTGGACCTCCTGCGCTCCGCCGATCCCACGGTCTGCGAGCTCGCGGCCCGCGCCCTGACCCGGGGCTGGGGAGAGAGCGGCGCGCCCATCGGCGGCCCGCTCACCCGCGACGTCCTGAGGATCCGGAGTCACGGCGGGTCGGGCCCGGTGGTGGGCGCGTTCCGTGCCGCCCTCCGCGATTCCAACACCTGCATCCGCGAGCTCGCCGCCGCCCAAGTCGCCGACCACGACTCGGGGAGCCTCGCGCTGTTCACCACCCTCTCCGCGGATCGCGACCCGGCGCTCCGGAGCACGGGCGTGCTGGGGCTCGGCATCATCGGCAGCGACCGGTCGCTCGCCACGCTCGAGCACACCCTCCGGGACCAGAACGCGCACGTCCGCGCGATGAGCGCGTGGGCGCTGGGCGAGGTGGGGGACGGCGACGCCGTGAGCCCGTTGGCCCAGGCGCTCCACGACGACTCCACGGACGTTCGGCGGCTCGCCGCGCGCGCCCTCGGCTCGATCGGCGTCGTGAGCGCGTTGACCCCGCTCCGGCACGCGCTCCAGGACCCGGATGCCACCGTCCGTCAGACCGCCGCGTGGGGCCTGGGAGAGATCGGCGAGAAGAGCGCCGTGCCGGCGCTCGGGGCGGCCCTCAAGGATCCCGACCCGGACGTGCGGGCCACGGCCGTGTGGGCGCTGGGCCAGATCTCCGACTCCACCGCGACCGCACCGCTCGCTCAGGTGCTCGAGGACCGCGACCCTGAAGTGCGGCAGATGGCGGCCTGGGCCTTGGGCCAGGTGGGAGACCGGAGCACCGTCCGGCCCCTTACCCGGGCCCTCAAGGACCGGGATGACGACGTGCGGAACGTCGCGGCCTGGGCGCTCGGTCAGGTGGAAGACGCGTCCTCGGTGCCCGCGTTGGCCGCCGCGCTCCAGGATCCGTCGACCGACGTCCGCAATACCGCCGCCTGGGCGCTCGGGGAAGTCGGAGTGGGACAAGGAGTCGGGGGGCTCGCGGGCTCGCTGAAGGACTCGTCGAGCGACGTGCGGAGCACGTCGGCGTGGGCGCTGGGGCAGATCGCTTCACCCCAGGCGATCGACCCCCTGAAAGCGGCCTTGTCGGATCCCGACGACGACGTCCGCGAGACCGCGGCGTGGGCGCTCGCCCAGATCGACGACGACCGGGCCGAGCAGGCGGTGGCGGCGTTCGACGAGCAGCATGACGAAGGGCGGGGCGCCCATCCGCACCCGCATCCTCACCCGGGCTTCCACCGGAGCTGGTCGGGGATGCCGATGCCCATCCCGATGCCGATGCCCATGCCGCAGCCGAATCCGGGCCGGATGCGGATCCACGTGCACGTTCCGCGGGTGCGGGTGCGGCCTAACTGACGCGGCTGGCGCGGGCCACGCCGGTCATGAACTCGCGGGCCCGCTGCACTTCGGTGAGGTAGTCGGCGATCTCTTCGGTCTCGCGGTCCTGCTCCCAGCCGAGAAGCTCGCCCATGCGCCGGGCGACCGGGGGCGCGGCGGCGCTCCCGTGCCCGGCGTCTTCGTAGAAGAGATGAGTCCGCCGGATCAGGATGTCGGTGAGGCGCATCGCCATTTCCCGCTCGACGCCGTGCACCACCTCGGCCCACGTCTCCGGCCGTCCTTCGATGATGGGGCGGCCCAGCGTGCGGTCCCGCTCGATCAAGTTGACCAGCGCCGCCGATTCGCTGCCGTAGCTCCGCACCAGGTGGCGGGCGACCGGCTCCGGGATGTCCCGACCGCGGGCCGACTCCACCAGCACCTCGAGGTCGGCGATGTCGCCGCCGGGAAGCACCAGGTGCTCGGTGGGCGGGCGCGGGGGCACCGGGCGGCCGTCGGCCTGATGCAGCCGCTCGGTGACGCGATCGACGACGTCCCGTCCCATCACGCGGTGGGTGGTGAGCTTCCCCCCGGCGATGGTGATGAATCCGCTGGGACTCTCGACGATCCGGTGCTCCCGGGACACCTGGGCGGTGCTGAGGTTCTTCTCCGGAGCGAGGAGCGGCCGGAGTCCGGCCCACGTGGAGATCACGTCCTTGGGGGCCAGGCGGGCCTGCGGGAAGATGGCGTTGGCGGAGCGGAGGAGATAGATGACGTCTTCGCCGGTGGCGCGCACTTCGTCGGGTGACACGCTGTCGTCGGTGTCGGTGGTGCCGATGTAGCTCACCTCACCCCAGGGGAGGATGAACATCACCCGGCCGTCCATGGGCGAGAGCAGCGTGATCGCGTTGGTGTGGCCGATGCGCGACCGCGGGACGACGACGTGCACGCCCTTGGTGGGTCGCAGGAGCGCGGGCGCGGCCGGGTCGTCCATCCGGCGCAGCGCGTCGACCCAGGGTCCGGTGGCGTTGACCACCACCCGGGCCTGTACCGTCGACGTCTCTCCGGTCAGCTGATCGCGGATCACCGCCCCCCGCACCTGTCCGTCGGGCTTCGACAGCGCGGTCACCTGGACGTAGTTCGCGGCCAGGGCTCCGGCCTGCGCGGCGGCGCGCAGGTTGGCGAGGGTCAGCCGGGCGTCGTCGGTCTGGGCGTCCCAGTACTTCCCCGCGCCGGCGAGCCCTTTTTCACGGAGCCCGGGCTCCTCCCGCCGCGCCGCGCGCCGGGAGAGCCAGTGATGCGGATGCACGTTCCGGAACGAGGCCAGCAGGTCGTAAAGCCAGAGCGCGGCGAAGATCTTCCAGGGGGCCACCCGGGCCCCGTGGTACGCGGGAAACACGAAGGCCAGGGGATGGACGAGGTGGGGCGCCGTATTGAGGAGGATCCGGCGCTCCCGGCTGGCCTCGAAGACCAGGCGGAGCTCCCCGTGCTCGAGATACCGCAGTCCGCCGTGGATGAGGCGGGACGAATGTGAGCTGGTGCCGCCGCCGAAGTCGCCTTTCGAGACGAGGCCCACCGAGAGGCCGCGGAGCGCGGCGTCGCGGGCGATCGCGGCGCCCGTGATCCCGCCACCGATGATGAGGAGATCGAGGGGCGCGGCGGCCATCGTCGCGAGCGCCGCGGCGCGCCCCCGATGCGAGAACGATGTATCGGCTCCCAACACGCCTCCGCTTGGCTCGGGTGCCAGCGTCGTGGTAGGTTTCCCAGCATTCCAGAGCGGCAGCAGGAGAATGTAATGCCTCAGGATGCCCCGAGGGGGCGTCGCGTCGCCATCGTGGCCGGATGCCGGACGCCGTTCGCCAAATCGGGAACGGTGTTCAAGGACGTCCTCGCGGTGGATCTGGCCCGGCACGCGGGGCGGGAGTTGATCGAGCGGACCAACCTGGACCCCCGCGAAATCGACGAAGTGATCTACGGACAGGTGGTGGCCTCACCGCTCGTCCCCAACGTCGCGCGCGAAGTCTCCCTTCTCCCCCAGCTCCCCAAGGAAGTCCCGGCCTACACCGTGAACCGCGCCTGCGCGTCGTCGGGCCAGGCGGTCACCAACGCCGCGGACCAGATCGCGCGCGGCCACGCCGACGTGGTGCTGGCGGGCGGGGTCGAGTCGCTGTCGGACATTCCCATCCTCCACACGCGGCGGATGGCGCAGGTCCTGACGGACTTCTCCAAGGCGAAATCGCTGGGCGCCCGTCTCGCGATCCTCGCGCGCATCCGTCCCCGCGACCTGGTCCCCGTGTCTCCGGCCATCGCCGAGCCGTCCACCGGCGAGACCATGGGCCAGTCCGCGGAGAAAATGGCGAAGGAAAACGGGATCACGCGCGAGGCCCAGGATCAGTGGGCCCTGCGGAGCCACCGGCTCGCCGCGCAGGGCACCGCGGACGGCCGGCTGACCGCCGAGATCGTTCCGTGGTTCCCGGCGGACGGCGGCGCGCCCGTCACCGCGGACAACGGGATCCGGACCGACACGTCGCTCGAGCAGATGGCCCGGCTCAAGCCGGTGTTCGACCGCCGGTACGGCTCGGTGACCGCCGCCAATTCCTCGCCGCTCACGGACGGCGCGTCGGCGGTGCTCCTGATGAGCGAGGACGCCGCGAAGGCGCTGGGCTATCGCCCGCTCGCCTACCTCAAGTCCTACGCCGTGGCGGCGGTGGATCCGGGATGGCAGCTCCTCCAGGGTCCGATCTGGGCGGTCCCCAAGGCGCTCGAGCGCGCCGGGATCACCTGGGGGGACCTGGGTCTCCTCGAGGTCCACGAGGCGTTCGCGGCGCAGGTGCTCTCGAACTTCAAAGGCTGGGGCGACAAGGGGTGGAACGTGAATCCCGACATCATCAACGTGATGGGCGGGTCCATCGCCATCGGCCATCCGTTCGGGGCCACCGGCGGGCGGGTGATCACCACGCTCGCGAACGAGATGAACCGCCGGGACGTCCAGTTCGGCCTCGTGTCCATCTGCGCGCAGGGCGGGATGGCCTTCGCCTGCGTGCTGGAGCGCGTCTGATGGCGACGCCGATCTTCACCTGGGAAATCCGCGACGGCATCGCCGTCGTCACCATCGACACGCCCGGGAAGCCGGTGAACATGATTTCGGCGCCCGCGAAAGACGAGCTGACCCGGGCCCTGGAGACGCTGCGGACGGACGACCGGGTCAAGGCGGTCGCGTTCTTTTCCGGCAAGCCGGACAATTTCATCGCCGGCGCCGACATCGAGGAGTTCGTCAAGGTTCAGACCGCGGCGGACGCCGAGCAGATGTCGGCCCGGGGGCAGGAGCTCCTGGGGCGGATCGCGGACTTCCCCAAGCCCGTCGTGGTCGGCATCAACGGCGCGTGTGTGGGGGGCGGACTCGAATTCGCGCTGTGCTGCACCTACCGGGTCGCGACGGACCATCCGCGGACCAGCATCGGCCTCCCCGAGATCAAGCTGGGTATCTTGCCGGGCGCCGGCGGGTGCCAGCGCCTGCCCCGCCTGATCGGCCTCCGCGCCGCGCTCGACATCATTCTGGCCGGGAAGACGGTGCCGGCGAAGAAGGCCTTCCAGCTGGGCATCGTCGACGAGCTGGTTCCGCCGCCGATTCTCAGGCAGGTGACGCTCGACGCCGCGAAGAAGCTCATCGGCGGCTGGCGGCCGTCCCGGAAGCGCCCGGGCGGGCTCCTGGGCCTCGTGCTCGACGGGAATCCGCTGGGCCGGATGCTGGTGTTCCGGATGGCGCGGAAGGGCATCGAGAAGCAGACGCACGGCAACTACCCGGCCCCTCCGGCGGCGCTGGACGCCGTCGAATACGGGCTGAAGCACGGCCTCTCCGCGGGACTGGCTCACGAGGCGCGGGGCTTCGGCGCGCTCGCGGTGACCGATGTCTCCCGCAAGCTGGTGCAGATCTTCTTCGCCCAGACCGCCCTCAAGAAGGACATGGGCATCGACAGCCCGCCGCCCCCGCGGGAGATCCGCCGCCTCGGCATCGTGGGCTCCGGGTTCATGGGGTCCGCCATCGCGGGCACGGCCGTCACCCAGGCGGGCGTGGATGTCCGGCTCAAGGACGAAGACCTGCCCCGGGTGTCGAAGGGCATCGCGGCGGCCAAAAGCGTGATCGAGGCGCGCTACCAGCGCCGGCGCATCACGAAGTACGACCGGACCCGGCTCCTGGCTCTGGTCGCCGGCGACGCCGCCTGGACCGGCTTCGGCCGGGCCGACCTGGTCATCGAAGCCGTCTTCGAGGATCTCAAGGTCAAGCAGCAGGTGTTGAAGGAAGTGGAGGCCGTCCTCCCCCAGACCGCGATCTTCGCCACCAATACGTCCACCATCCCCATCGCCGACGTCGCCCGCGCCTCGTCCCGCCCGGGCCAGGTGATCGGGATGCATTTCTTCTCGCCGGTTCCCGTGATGGAGCTCGTCGAGGTCATTCCCTCGCGCGATACGGCCCCCCTGACCGTGACCACCACCGTGGCCTTCGCCCGGCGGATGGGGAAGACGCCGATCGTGGTGAAGGACTCGCCGGGATTCTGGGTGAACCGCATCCTCGCGCCCTACCTGAACGAGGCGATGCAGGCCCTGCTGGGCGGCGCGTCCATCGAGAGCATCGATCAGGCGATGGTCCAGTTCGGGTTCCCGGTGGGGCCCGTCGCGCTCCTCGACGAAGTGGGTCTCGACGTCGCCGGCCATTCCTGCGAAGTGCTGTTCAACGCCTTCGGCGACCGGATCCAGCCGCCCGCGGTGCTCGACGCGATGCTGAAGGACCGCCGGCTGGGCCGGAAGGCGGGCAAGGGGTTCTACCGGTACGCCGGCGGCAAGAAACAGGGAGTCGACCCCGCGGTGTACCCGCTCATCGGGGCCCACCCTAACGGAGGCCCGCGGGCGGCGGACATCGTCCAGCGGCTCACGCTCGCGATGATCAACGAAGCGGCGCGCGCCCTCGCCGAGGGCGTGGTGCGGTCCCCGCGCGACGGCGACTACGCCGCCGTCTTCGGATTCGGGTTCGCCCCCTTCCGCGGCGGCCCCCTCCGCTACGCGGACGACCTGGGCGCGGCGCGCGTGGTGGCCGATCTCGAGCGCCTGGCCGAACGGCTGGGCCCGCGCTTCACCCCCTGTGACGCCCTGCGCGAGCGCGCCCGGACCGGCGCCGCCTTCTACTCCTGACCCACTAAAGGACGCGATCGACGATGCTGCGCGCCGGCCTCCTCTGGCTCAGCGAGCAACCACGGGTGTTTCGATTCGTGCGCTCGAACGGACTCGCCCGGCGCTTCGCCTCGCGGTTCGTGGCGGGCGAGACCATCGACACCGCCATCCTGGCCCTCAAGGACCTCAACGCCCTCGGCATCTCGGCCTCCCTGGACCTGCTGGGCGAGTCGGTCCATTCGGCCGACGAGGCGCGGGCCGCGCAGGCGCAATACCTGGAGCTGCTGGACCGGATCAAGAGCGCGCAGGCCGACTCCAACGTGTCGGTGAAGCTCACGCAGATGGGGCTCGACATCGACGAAGGCCTCTGCGTCGCCAACCTCCGCGCCATCATCTCCCGGGCCAAGCAGCACCACTCGTTCGTCCGCATCGACATGGAAGGCTCGGCGTACACGGAGCGGACCCTCGACCTCTTCACCCGGACCTTCTATCCCGAGTTCGGGCAAAGCACCGGCGTCGTGCTGCAGTCGTACCTGCGGCGGACCGCCCGGGACGTGGAGACGATGATCGGACTGGCGGCGCGGGTCCGGCTCTGCAAGGGCGCCTACAAGGAGCCGGCGACGGTGGCGTTCCCCGGCAAGGCGGACGTCGACGCGAACTACGTCGCCTGCATGGAGCAGCTGATGGAGCGCGGCAACTATCCGGGCCTCGCCACCCACGACGAAGCGATCATCGAGCACGCGAAGGACTTCGCCCGCCGCAAGAAGATTCCCGCCGAGCGATTCGAGTTTCAGATGCTCTACGGCGTGCGCCGCGATCTCCAGCTGAAGCTGAAAAAGGAACGGTGGAACCTGCGCGTGTACGTCCCCTACGGCACCCACTGGTACCCCTACTTGATGCGGCGTCTCGCCGAGCGGCCCGCCAACATCACGTTCATTCTCGGGAACGTGATCAAGGAGTCGCTACGGCGGAGCTGACCCTCGGCGGCTACCAGCAGGAACACCGGCGGCCCCCGGCGTTCGGGGGTGCGGACGGCCAGGCCTACACCGTTTCGACGTTCGTGGACGACGATCCCGACCCCGCCGGGCGGTTCGGCGCCGCGCTCCTGTTCATCCGCTGGTCTCCGGCCGGAGACCACCCCGTGGGCCACGTCGAGACCGACTATCTGGCCTTCGGCCCCACGCCCGATGCCGCCGTCGCGGCGCTCCTCGCCCTCACCCTCGACGACGTGAAGGCCCACCTCGACCGGCTCGTGTCGTCACGGTGAGCTCCGGGGTGGTCCTGGCCCGCGCGGGCTCGCAATTCCGGGTGCACGTCGACGGCCGGGAGGTGACCGCCACGCTCCGCGGGAAGCTCAAGCACCGGGACGACGACCGGGTCGTGGTCGGCGACGTGGTGGACCTCGACCTCGAAACGCCCGAGACCGGCGCGATCACCGGGATTCGCGAGCGGAAGTCGGTGCTGGCCCGGCGGTCGGCGGGCACCGGGGCGGCGCGGGCTCAGCCCATCGCCGCCAACGTGGACCAGGTGCTGGTGGTGACGGCGGCACTGGACCCCGATCCCGTGCCCCGGATGATCGACCGGTTCTTCGTGATCGCGGAAGCGAACGAGCTTCCGGCGTTCCTGGTGGTCAACAAGATCGAGCTCGACCGGGCGGCGGGGCCCGCGCTCGCCGAGCGCTACGCCGCCGCCGGGTACCCGGTGCTCCTCACGTCCGTGAAGGCCGCGGAAGGGCTCGACGCGCTGGCCGCCCGCCTCACGGGGCGCGAAACCGTTCTGGCCGGACAGTCCGGGGTAGGGAAGTCGAGTCTTCTCAACGCGCTGGAGCCCGGATTGAAGCTCCGGATCGGTGCCATCAGCGAGAAGTGGCGGACCGGCCGCCATACCACCACGGCGGCGGAGCTCGTGCCCCTCGCCGCGGGCGGGTACGTCGTCGACACGCCGGGGATGCGCGAAGTGGGGGCCTGGGGCATCGCTCCGGAGAACCTGGGGCACTGCTTCCCGGAGTTCCGCCCGTTTCTGGGGAAGTGCCGCTTCGACAACTGCCGGCACCTGACCGAGCCGGCTTGCGCGGTTCGGGAGGCCGCCGGGGAGGCGTTTCCGGCCGACCGGCTGGTTTCCTATGAGCGGCTCTATGAAGAGCTCAACGTTCCTTCCTGGTCCAGCGGTCGGCGTCGCGGGTCCTGACCTTCGCCATGGTGGCGGCGAAGGCCTGATCCAGGTCGATCCCCTGCGAGTTGGCGAGACAGATCACCACGAACAGGACATCCCCCAGCTCGAGCGCCAGGTTGCCGTCCGCTTCGCCGGGCTTCTTGGTCTTCTGTCCGAAGCGGTGATTGATTTCGCGCGCCACTTCGCCGACTTCTTCAGACAGGCGCGCCGCGTTGGTGAGCGGACTGAAATATCCTTCTTTATATTGGCTGATCCATTGATCGACCGCCGCCTGGGCCTCGCCAAAGGACACCGGAGCCTCCGTTCGTGACCGCTGGTACACCTCTGGTCCTGCCGTTCCGCGGAGAGCGCTACACCCGTCCGTCATTGGATGCGGTGCTCGCGCCGCCGTACGACGTGATTTCGCCCGAAGCCCGAAAGACGCTCGCCGCCCGCGATCCCCACAATATCGTCCACCTGATCCTCCCGGAAGCGCCGGTGGCGGAGGAAAAGTACGCGCGCGCCGCCGAGCTGCTCGCCGCCTGGCGGAAGGACGGCACCCTGGCCACCGACGCGGGGCCCGCCGTCTACGTCGTCGCCCAGGACTACGCTCTGCCGTCCGGCGAGCGCCGCACCCGGGTGGGCATGCTCGCGGCGGTGTCGGCCGAGTCGTACGACACGCGGCGGATCCGCCCCCATGAGCGCACCCATTCGGGGCCCAAGGCCGACCGCCTGGCCCTCCTGCGGGAGACCCGCACCGGACTCGAATCGATCTTCCTGCTCGCGCCCGACGCCGACCGGGGACTGACCCGAGCGCTCCTCGAAGTCACCAGTACGCCGCCCGCGGCGCAGGGGACGCTGGACGGCGTGGGTCACCGGCTGTGGGTGGTGACCGGCGCCTCCGCGGACCGACTCGCCGAGCGCGCGTCCGCCGGCGCGCTGTACATCGCCGATGGGCACCATCGATACGAGACGGCCGTCGCATACGCCAAGGAGAACCCCGCCGCCGACCGTGTGATGGCGTTCATCGTGTCGGCCCACGACCCGGGGCTCGTGGTCCTTCCCACGCACCGGGTCATTTACGGCGCCGGCCGGGACGTTTCGCATCTGATCGAACAGTGGCGCCTCTGGTTCGAGGTGACGCCGAGCGGGCTCGTGACCGATCCCGTGGCGCACCTGGCCCGGGCCGGCGCCACGCGTCCCGCCTGTTTCGTGGCCCTCCCCGGCGACGGCCTGACGCTGGTCCTCCGCTCGAACGCGCCGCTCGGCGACATTCCGGGGCTGGGCCAGAGCCCGGCGCTCCGGTCCCTCGACGTCGCGGTGATCGAGCCGCTCGTGGTGAAGCAGATTCTGGGCGCCGGGACGTCGACCCCCACGCTCACCTACACGCCCGACGCCCAGGCCGCGTTCAACGCGGTGCGGAAGGGCCACGCCGCGGCCGCGGTGCTGCTCAACGCCACCAAGGTCGAGCAGGTGCTGGCCGTGGCGGACGCGGGCGAGGTGATGCCGCAGAAGTCCACGTATTTCGTGCCGAAAGTGCCTGCCGGCCTGGTGCTCAAGCCGTGAGCCGGGCCCGGGAGCGGATTCTCGAGAATCTGGAATCGGTGTACCGCGAGGCGTACGACCGCGCCAAGGCCGCCGGGGACGAGCGCCGGATGACCGACCTGGACGCCGCCTACCAGCGGGAGCAGCTCCTCCTCGAAGTGCTCCTCGACATCCGGGACGGACTCGCCGCCCGGGCTCCGTCGGCGCCCGCGCCCGCGGGTCCCGATCCGATCGCCACCCTGAACACCATCCGCCAGATCACCAAGCTGCGCTGAGGAATCGTCGATGCGCGTCCTGTCCCTGCTGGTGCTCCTCCCGCTGGCGGCCTGCGCTCAGCGGGCCGACCTGGTCATCGTCCACGGGATGGTGTGGACCGGGACGACCGGTGGCGGTCCGCAGCCGGGCGGCGTGGCCGTCGTCGGCGACAAGATCGCGGCCGTCGGGGACAGCGCCGCGCTCGCTCCCTGGATCGGCTCGAGCACGCGGGTGATCGACGCGCGGGGCGGACTCGTCGCGCCCGGATTCAACGACGCGCACACGCATTTCGTGGACGGCGGCTTCCAGCTGGCGTCGATCGATCTCCGCACCGTGGCGACACCGCAGGAGTTCATCCGCCGCATCGCGGCCTTCGCCCGGACGCGGCGGCCCGGCGAGTGGATTCTGGGCGGAGACTGGGACCACACGCTGTGGCCCGGTCAGCCCCTGCCGCGCCGGGAGTGGATCGACTCGGTCACGCCGAACAACCCCGTGTTCATATTCCGCCTGGACGGTCACGAGGCGCTCGCGAACACGGCGGCCCTGAAGGCCGCGAACATCACGCAGAGCACGCGCCCGCCCGCGGGCGGTGAAATTCTCCATGACGCCGGGACGGGCGACCCCATCGGGATCTTCAAGGACAACGCGCTCGGCCTGATCTTGAGCGCCATTCCCGCACCGTCCCCCGAGCAGCTCGACTCGGCCGTGGCCCGGGCGCAGGCGTACGCGGAGTCCCTGGGGCTCACCGGAACCTCGTTCGTGTCCGTGCCGTTCGCCGACTGGGCCAGCCTCCGGCGCATGGAGCGGGCCGGCCGGCTCACCATGCGCTTCACCCTCTACCTTCCCCTGGAGCAGTGGCGGGCCGTCGCGGATTCCGTGGCGGCGCTGGGCCCGGGGGACGACTGGGTGCGCGTGGCCGGCGTGAAGGGGTTCATGGACGGGTCGGCCGGCTCGCGCACCGCGAAGTTCTATGAACCCTACTCCGACTCGGCGGGCTACACGGGGCTCTTCCGCCATCCGCCCGACAGCATGGCGCTGTGGATCGGCGCGGCCGACTCGGCGGGATTGCAGGTCGCGGTGCACGCGATCGGGGATCGGGCGAACGGAGTGCTGCTCGGCATCTACGACAGTGTCGGCCGTGCCCACGGCGCGCGCGACCGGCGCTTCCGGGTGGAGCACGCGCAGCACCTGCGGGCACAGGACATCCCGATGTTCGGCGCCGACGGCATCATCGCGTCGGTGCAGCCCTCGCATCTCACCGACGACGGCCGCTGGATCGAGCACCGCATCGGCCCGGAGCGCATCAAGACCACCTATCCCTTCCGCACGCTGCTCGACACGCACGCGGTGCTCGCGTTCGGATCGGACTGGGACGTGGCGACCCCCGATCCGCTCAAGGGCATCGACGCCGCCGTGACCCGCCGCACCGACGACGGCAGGAACCCGGGCGGCTGGATGCCCGCGCAGAAGATCACGCTGGCCGAGGCCCTGCGGGCCTATACGTGGGGGAACGCGTATGCGGTGTCCCGGGAGAAGGTTCGCGGGACCCTCGCGCCGGGCAGGTACGGGGACATCGTGGTGCTGGACCGGAACCTCTTCGCCATCCCGGCGGACTCGATCGGATCGGCGCGGGTACGGGTCACGGTGGTCGGCGGGCGGGTGGTGTTCGAGCGGCGCTAGGCGATAGCAGTTCAATATTGCAACACTTTCAGACGGGCGCCGAAATGGCGCCCGTCCCGTTTTGAGGCAAATTGGGCCGGTGGGCGTTTTGCTCGGGAACGTCGCACCAGCGTCCCTCCCTGTCGCAAAAGCGCCCCTCGGGAAAGGGACCATCATGCGAACGCGGTTGACCGTCACCCTCGCCGCCGTCGTGGTCTGCGCCGCGTCGACCGCGGCGGCCCAGACGGCCCAGAAGGACACCGAGCCCACACTGGAGACCCTCGAGGCCCGGGTGAAGGGAGGCGATTCGCTCGACGCCGAGACGCAGTTTCGGCTGGGGCGGATGTACGAGTTCGCGCACCGGTACGACGACGAGGAGCGCGCCTTCCGGACGGCGATCGCGGCGGATCCCCGGTACGCGCCCGCGTACCTCTGGCTCGGTGACCTTCCGTACGTCCGCGAGCCGAAGCTGGTGAAGGACGAGCAGAAGAACCGCGTGCCGCCGGAGTGGACCAAACGCCTCGACGACGCGGCCCGGCTGCGGGTGCAAGCCCTGCTGATCGACCCGCTGGTGGACTGGCGCGCGCGCGGCGAGAAACCCATTCCCCAGGACGTCATCGCGCTGCCCGAGTACAAAGGGTACGAAAAGGAGACGACCGCGGCGCTCGCGTGGTACGGCATCGCGGGATACGTCTACGAGCGCTATGAGCTGTCGTTCAGCGCCATGGACCTGTACTGGAGCCGCCAGTACGGCTCCACCCCCGAAGACTCCATCCCCGCCTGGGTGTTCATCTATCACGGGCTCGCCGCGGCCCACCTCAACGCCTACGACAAAGCGAGCCGGGACTTCGAGGTCCTGCTCAAGCGTGCGCAGACGGTGGAACGGTCCGACTCGTTGATCCGGTTCCCGCTCAACACCAACGACTACCGCTACCTCCTGGCCATCTTCAAGGAACGGCTCCACAAGCCGGCCGAGGCCGTGCAGCTCTACCAGGACGCCATCAGCGCCGACCTCGGACTCTACATGGCCCACGTCCGCCTGGCGCAGATGTACCGCCAGTACAAGATGTGGGACAAGGCGACGGCCGAAGCCCAGGCCGCGGTCGACGCCAACCCCGACGACGCCTCCCTGCTCATGGATCTCGCCGTGATCGACCGCGACGCCGGGCATCTCCCGGATGCGGCGGACGCCCTGCACAAGGCCGTCACGGTGGATCCGCGCTGTCCCGACGCCTACTACCAGCTCGGGCTCGTCAGCCAGGATCTGAACCGGGCTCCCGACGCCCGGGCCGCGCTCACGCACTTCATCGCCGTCGCACCGCACCGCCTCGCCACCGAGGTGGCCGACGCCAAGCAGCGCCTCGCGGCGCTGCCGTAACCCGATCCCCGGGGGTACCGTGATCCGCCGTCACCTGCTCCTCCTCGCGCTCTGCGCCGGGCCCGCCCTGCTGTCCGCCCAGCGGATCAAGCTCCCCGCCAGCCTGCAGGATCTCGAGGCGCGAGCGGTCAAGGACTCGGACGACGCCGCCGCGCAGTACAACGTCGCCCTGGCCTACTGGAACGCGAAGCGCTGGGACGACGCCGACTCGGCGTTCCACCGCGCCATCCGGCTGGACGCGCGCTTCGCGCCCGCGTACATCGGGCTGGCGTACCTGCCCTATGCGGAGCGCTCGTCCCTCGGCGACGAGGTCGTCGAGCATGAAGTTCCCGACGCGTGGAAGCCGAAGGTGAAGGCGTCCGACGAGATGCTGACGCGCGCGCTGATCATCGACCCCCTCGCCGACCTGCGCCTGGCCGGCGCGGCCCGGGCCAGCTCCCAGGCCGCCCAGGACGCCCTGAAGTACTGGTACGGCGAGTGGGCCGCCGACTACGAGGAAGGCCGGGACTACTACTACAACGGAGAGTTCGACAAGGCGTACAACGATTTCCAGCGGGTGTTCAACGAGATGAAGAACGGCGAGAGCTGGAACATCCTGCTGTACTACCACGGGCTGGCCGCCGCGCAGGTCGGGAAGAACGACGAGGCGCTGGCCGATTTCCAGAAGCTCCTGGGCCGGTACGAGGGCTTCGAGGCCACGCAGAAGGACAGCACGCTGCAGGTACCGCTCAAGACCAATGACTACCGGTACATCGTGGGCGTGATGCTGGAGCGGAACGGCAAGCTGAACGACGCCATCGACGCCTACCGTGAGGCCGCCCGCAACGATCTCGGGCTCTTCATGGCCCACGTGCACCTCGCCAACATGTACGAGCAGCACGCGATGTGGCCGCAGGCCATCCGGGAGCGCCAGGAGGCCGCGAACGCCAATCCGGACGACCCCTCCCTGCAGCTCGATCTGGGCGAGACCTACGTTCTGGCGGGGCAATGGCAGGACGCGGAAAAGGCCCTGAAGGACGCCGAGGCCGGCAACCCGCGGGACGCCCGGGCGCCGTATTATCTCGGCGTAGTCGAAATGCAGCTCAACGAAAAGGACGCCGCGCGCAATGAGCTCACGCGCTTCATCGCCATCGCCCCGAGCCGCTATCAACGCCAGGTCTCCGATGCCAAGAAACGTCTCGATTCGCTGCACTAGCGCCCTCGTCGCGGCCCTCCTTCTCGGAGCGCCGGTGGCGCGGGGCTCGGCGCAACAGCGCACGTCCTACGAGGAGCTGCAGACCTTCTCGCAGGTGCTGACCTACATCTTCCACAGTTATCCCGACTCGGTGGGATACAGCGTCCTGGTCAAGGCGGCCATCGACGGCGTGCTCCGGGACCTGGACCCGCACAGCCTTTTCTTCTCGCGGCTCGACTACGAGCGGCTCGACTCGCTCCAGCGCGGCGACCTGGCCGTGACCGGCGCCAACCTGGACGACGTGGAGGGCGTTCCCACCGTCCTGGGCGTGATCCCCAAGAGCCCCGCCGACGACGCGGGCGTGCGCCCGGGGGACCGGGTCCTCGCGATCAACGACACGGTCGTCGCCGGGCTCGAGATCGAAACGATCCGCGTCCGGATGGCCGGCTCCGAGGGCTCGAAGATCCGGGTCCGGTTCGCGCGGGGACCGCGGCTCGACCCCGACACCTTCAGCGTGACGCTCAAGCGCAAGCGGATCGAGGAGCACTACGTCTATGAAGCCCGGATGGCGGATTCCGTGACCGGATTCCTGCGGCTGGACGAGTTCGGGTTCAAGTCGGCGGACGAGGTGCACGACGCGATCAATCGCCTGAAGAAACAGGGCGCGCGGCGGCTCATCCTCGACCTCCGCAACAACCCCGGCGGCTACGTGGATCAGGCCGTGGACCTGGTGTCGGAGTTCGTCCCCAAGGGCACCGTCGTGTTCAGCACCGTCGGGCGCCGCGCGGACGTGGACACGACCTTCATCACGCACCGCGACGGCTCCTTCCGGGACCTGCCCCTGGTCGTCCTGATCAACGGCCTCAGCGCGAGCGCGGCCGAGGCCACCGCGGCATCACTCCAGGACCACGACCGGGCGCTCCTCGTGGGCCGCCGGAGCTTCGGGAAGGCCCTCGAGCAGATGAACTTCTTCCTGTCATCCGGGGAAGTGCTGCACATGACCGTCGGGCACGTGGTGTCGCCGTCGGGGCGGGTCATCCAGCGCCGCTACTCGGGGCTGGCGGTGGAGCAGTACTACTCGCTGGCCGGGAAAACCGGCGCCGGCGCCGATACCGACAAGGTTTACTACACGGACGCCAAGCGCCCCGTCCGCGGCGGAGGCGGCGTCCAGCCCGACATCGTCGATTCCGCGGGCGCCGAGCCGCCGGCCTGGTGGGTGGCGGCCGAGGACTCCGGGTTCGTGGCCGAAGTCGCGGACAGCGTCGCGCAGACCCAGGCGCCCACGCCCGGGGGCATGACCGCCTTCGAGAGCGGCGCCGCCGGCTGGGATCGCACCCTCGCGCCGGTCCTCCTGAAACGGGTCCGGGACCGGTTCCACATCCAGGCCGCGGTGGACAGCCTGATGCAGTGGCGGATCGGGTTCGCCTTGGGGCGGAGGGTAGTGGAGGAGCGCTGGGGACTGGACGCCCGGTACGACCTGGAGCTGCGCCACGACCGGGACGTCGCGACCGCCCTCGCCGCGTTTCCGCGGCTTCCCGACCTTTTGAAGGCGAAGAGCAACTAGGCTATTTTTCGGCCCATGGCGACCAAGACCTCTGCCCGCACGCAGCCCAAGTCCGGCAAGTCCTCCCTCGGCAAGGCCGAGCTGCTGGATATGTACCGCCTGATGCTCCTCTCCCGTCGGATCGACGACAAGGAGATCCAGCTCAAGCGCCAGAACAAGATCTTCTTCCAGATTTCGGGTGCCGGGCACGAGGCCATCCTCGTGGCGGCGGGGAAGGCGATGAAGTCGTCCTACGACTGGTTCTATCCCTACTACCGCGACCGCGCGCTCTGCCTCGCCCTCGGCATGACCCCGACGGAGATGCTGCTCTCGGCGGTGGGCGCCGCCGAGGACCCGAACTCGGGTGGGCGCCAGATGCCCTCGCACTGGGGGCACCAGGCGCTCAACATCGTCAGCCAGTCGTCCCCCACCGGCACGCAGTTCCTCCAGGCCGTGGGCTGCGCCGAAGCCTGGTACCGATCGGTGAAAGTGCCGGACGTGGCCGAGATCGCGGTGAAGAAGGACGAGGTGGTCTACTGCTCGTCCGGCGACGGAACGACCAGCGAAGGGGAGTACTGGGAGGCCCTCAACACCGCCTGCAACCTCAAGCTGCCGGTCGTGTTCCTGATCGAGGACAACGGGTACGCCATCTCCGTGCCCATCGAGGTCCAGACCGCCGGCGGCTCGGTGTCCAAGCTCGTCACCGGCTTCCCGGGGCTGTTCATCCAGGAAGTGGACGGGTGCGACCCGGTCGCGTCCTACGATACGATGCGGCGCGCCGTGGAGTACTGCCGCGACCGGAAAGGCCCGGCCCTCGTCCACGCCCACGTGACCCGCCCCTACTCGCACTCCCTGTCCGACGACGAAGTGCTCTACCGGACGCCGAAAGAGCGGGAAGAGGAGGCGAAGCGGGACTGCCTCGTGACCTTCCCCAAGCGCCTGATCGCGGACGGCGTCGCCACGCAGGCCGAGATCGAGGCGATCCAGAAGCAGGTCGACGACGAAGTGCAGGTCGCGGCGGACATGGCGCTGGTGTCCCCGCAGCCCAAGACCGGCACCGTCTATGACTACGTGTACTCTCCCGACGTCGATCCCACGTCGGAGCAGTTCGACACCGAGGACGATCCCCAGTTCAAGGGCGAGCCGACCACGGTGGTGGACCTCCTGAACGCGTGCCTGAAGGACGAGATGGCCCGCGACTCACGGATCCTGGTGTTCGGCGAGGACGTGGCCGATGCCAGCCGCGAAGCCGCGCTCAAGGACGTGAAGGGGAAGGGCGGGGTGTTCAAGGTCACCTGGGGCCTGCAACGCCAGTACGGCGGCGACCGCGTGTTCAACTCGCCGCTGGCCGAAGCGAACATCGTGGGCCGGGCCATCGGACTGTCGACGCGGGGGTGGAAGCCCGTGGTCGAGATTCAGTTCTTCGACTACATCTGGCCGGCGTACCACCAGATCCGCAACGAGCTCGCCACCATGCGGTGGCGCTCGAACAACGCCTTCAAGTGCCCCGCCGTGGTGCGGGTGACCTACGGGGGCTACCTGAAGGGCGGGTCCATCTATCACTCGCAGACCGGCGCGGTGGTGTTCACCTCCGTGCCGGGACTGCGGGTGATCTGCCCGGCGACGGCACTGGACGCGAACGGCCTGCTCCGGACCGCCATCCGCTGTGACGATCCCGTGCTGTTCCTCGAGCACAAGCACCTGTACCGGCAGACCTACAACAAGGCTCCGAATCCCGGTCCGAACTTCATGATCCCGTTCGGCAAGGCCCGGGTGGCCCGGGAGGGCACGGACCTGACGGTGATCACCTATGGCGCCGTGGTGCAGCGGGCCCTCGTCGCCGCCAAGATGCTCGAAGACGCCGACGGCACCCGCGTGGAAGTCGTCGATCTCCGGTCCCTGTCGCCGGTGGACTGGGAGACCATCGAGCAGTCGGTGCGGAAGACCAACAAGGTGCTCGTGGCCTACGAGGATTCGCTGTCGTGGGGCTACGGCGCGGAGATCGCGGCCAAGATCGCGGACGTGTGCTTCCCGTGGCTGGACGCCCCCGTGAAGCGGGTGGCGTCCACCGATACGTTCGTGGCGTACGCGCCGGAGCTGGAGGATGTGATTCTGCCGCAGGCCGAAGGCCTCGCGGCGGCCATGCGGGAGCTGAAGGCCTTCTAGGACCGCATCAGGTCTTTGACTTCTCCCGCCGCGGCGATGGCGTGATCCACGTCGCGTGAGAGCGCCCGGGCCTGCTGGGTGGCCTGGGTCAGATCGCCGAGCACGGCGCCGATGCCGGCGGACTTGAGGCGCAGCAGGTCGTAGCGGACGTTCTGCATGGCCAGCACGCACGATTCGAGCTGATCCCGCACGGTATCCCGCCGCCCCACCAGATCCGTCAACGCCTGCCGCTGGCGCTCCAGGAGCCCCAGCTGGCGATCCCGCTCCGGCCCTTCGGGCTGCTTCTGCACCGTGGCGATCCGCTCGTCGATGCGGGGCAGGGAGGTCCCGTCGACGTCCCCGCTCATCGCGAAGAGCATCCGGGCGAGGTTCTCGGCCCGTGCCATCAGTGCGTCCACCGTGGCGACGACGTCCGGCAGCCGCTCGCGATCCGAGGCGGACAGCCGCTCCACCACCCCGAAGATCGCCTGGCGGTCGCGCCGGACCTGGTCGATGGTCGCCGCGTCGCGGCCGAAGTCGTCCGTGGAGGCGGGGAGGAGCGGAGCCCGGGACCCCGCGGGAGAGAGCCGCGCTTCCGCCGCGTCCGGCGCCGCCGGCCGCATGAAGACGTCCCGCCACGAGTAGCCGGCCTCCCAGAGCTTGAAGAACCGCGGCAGCACGCCGAACGCGCCCCAGATCCCGGCTACCACCAGCGACCACGACAGATCGTGACTCGTCACCAGGTTGAGCAGCATCATGCCGCTCGAGGCCGACGCCCACGTCACGAAGGCGGAGCGCGTGGACCGCACCATCGCCGCTTCCCCGCCGGGGTTCTTCTGCGGGAGGTTGTCGCGCTCCCGCTGGCGGCGCGGCGGGCGGCCGCGGGACACATCGGGGGACCGCGGCACCGGGAGCGCCGCCCGTCCCGGCGAGGGGCGGGAGCCGAGTCCGCTCCCCGTCATCCGTGTCTGCGGGCGCGCGGACGGCCGCCAGGCCGGCGTCGAACGGGACTCGAGTGCCCGGCGCAGCGCGTCGGCCGTGGGCCACCGCTTCTCGGGATCCTTGTCCAGGCAGCGCATCACGCAGGCGGCCAGCTCGGCGGGACAGTCGGCGCGCTTGAGGGTGATGTCGGGCGGCTCCTCGGTGATCTGCTTCATCAGGAGCCCGGGCACCGTCGGCGCCGAGAAGGGCAGCTCGCCCACCAGCATCTGATAGCCCACGACGCCGAGGCTGTAGAGATCCGAGCGTCCGTCGATTTCGCGCTCACCCAGGGCCTGTTCGGGGCTCATGTAGTGAGGCGTACCGATGGCCACGCCGGTGCCGGTCAGTGTGCCGCCGCCGGTGGCCGAGCTCAGCGCCTTCGCGATCCCGAAGTCCGTGACCATCACCCGGCCCCGGCTGCCTTCGAGGAGAATGTTGTCGGGCTTCACGTCGCGGTGGACGATGCCGAGCGCGTGGGCGGCGCCGAGCGCGTCGACCGTCTCGAGCAGGATGCGGCGGACTTCCTCGGGCGGGAGCGTGCCCCGCCGCTGGAGCTTGCCGGACAAGGGCTCGCCGTCGACGAAGGCCATGATGAAGTAGACCAGGCCGTCGGGACCTTCACCGACGCTGAAGATCGGGACGATGTGCGGGTGAGACAGGCGCGCCGCGGTCTCCGCCTCCCGCAGGAAGCGGAGGCGGATCTCTTCACGGAAAGCCAGCTCCGGCGGGAGGACCTTGATGGCCACGCGCCGCTTGAGTCGCTCGTCCTTCGCGTTGTATACGACGCCCATCCCGCCCCGGCCGATTTCACTGTCGACCGTATAGGCGGTACCGAGCGCCCGAGACAGGCGACCCATCAACGAGTTGTCGTTCTCGCTCATTCCCCTCTATGGCCCGCGGAGCAAGACCCGAAAGATTAGCCCCAAGGGAGTGGTCCAGCAACCGCGCTAGCCGTCGGAACTTACGTAGCCCTGACGTTCTCGCTTCCGCGCCGAAGTGGCCGCTTCCTCCCGTTTCCGGGACCCGGATAGGCAGGCACTGCCGGTTTGGCCGGAAAAGGAGGGAACGAGGAGCCTCTCCGGGCGGTTTTCTCTTGGCACGGCGGATGCACTCGGTGTAACCGGAGTCATCCCTTTCAACTTGGAGTCGATTGCGATGTACGAGCGTTTGACGCTGCCGGTCCTGCCGCTTCGCGAAATGGTTCTCTTCCCCGGTGTGTCGTCCCCCATCGGGGCCGGTCGTCCTGCCACCCTGCGCGCCATCGAAGCCGCGCTCAAGAGCGAGTCTCGGCTCATCTTCGCCGTCTCCCAGCGCGAGAACGTCGATCAAGTCACGCCGGGAGTCCTGTATACCACCGGCGCCATCGCGAAGATCAGCCAGATCCAGCGCGGCATCGGCGGCGTCCAGATGATGCTGCACGGGGAAGCCCGTGGAACCGCCCTCCACTATCAGGAGGCCGCCGGGCATCTCGAGGCGGTGGTCCGGGAAGTCGCCGACCTCCCCCCCTTGGATGTCGACAACCAGGCCTTCGTTGCGCTCTACCGCGAAGCCCGGGAACGGGCCGGCGACCTGGGCCGGAAATCCGGTCTTCCCGAGGACGTGGTCAAGCAGGTGCTGGACGGCGTGAGCGATCCGGGCCGCTTCGCCGACCTCGTCGCGGCCTACCTGGAGATCAAGCCCGCCGAAAAGCAGGGCCTCCTCGAGACCCTCGGTGTGGAGGACCGGCTCCGCCGCGTGCTCGTGCACGTCCAGCGGCAGATCGGCCTGCTCGACGCCCAGGAAGACATCAAGTCACAGGTGCAGGAGGAGCTGGGCGAGCGCCAGCGGGAGATGTTCCTGCGGGAGCAGCTCAAGGCCATCCATAAGGAGCTGGGAGACGAGGACGAGGCCGGAGACGTCGACGAGCTCCGGAAGCGCCTCGACGCCCTCGAGCTCCCCGAAGCCGCCCGGAAGGAAGTCGACCGGGAGCTGTCCCGTCTCGAGCGCGCCAACAAGGACTCGATGGAAGGCCAGGTGATCCGCACCTACCTCGAGACCGTCGCCGAGCTGCCGTGGAACAAGCGGTCGGAGGAATCGCTCGACCTGGAGCGCGCCGGAAAGGTCCTCGAAGAGGACCATTTCGGGCTTCAGGAAGTGAAGGACCAGGTGCTCGAGTTCCTCGCGGTGCGGAAGCTCCGTCTGGAATCCCCCGACCGGGAGGCGAAGGGCAACGAGGACGACAAGCAGGCCAAGGGGCCGATCCTTCTGTTCCTGGGCCCGCCGGGCGTCGGCAAGACTTCGATCGCGAAGTCCATCGCCCGCGCGATGGGCCGGCCGTACGTCCGCATCTCCCTGGGCGGGGCCCGGGATGAGGCCGACATCCGCGGCCACCGGCGCACCTACGTGGGCGCCATGCCGGGCCGGATTCTCCAGGGGATGAAGCAGGCGGGGGCCAAGAACCCCGTCTTCCTGCTGGACGAAGTCGACAAGCTCGGCGTCTCGTTCCAGGGCGATCCGGCTTCGGCGCTGCTCGAAGTGCTCGATCCGGCCCAGAACGACTCATTCACCGATCACTACCTCGGCGTGCCATTCGATCTCTCCGAGGTGCTCTTCATCGCCACGGCGAATTTTTCTCAGAACATTCCCGGTCCGCTGATGGACCGGATGGAGACGGTGAACTTCGCGGGCTACACCGAGCGCGAGAAGCAGGAGATCGCGAAGCGGTACCTGATTCCCCGCCAGCTGCGCGAAAACGGGCTGACGGCCGCGCAGCTCACGATCACCGACGAGGCGCTCCAGGCGGTGATTTCGAGCTACACCCGCGAAGCCGGCGTCCGGCAGCTCGAGCGCGAAATCGGCAAGCTCGGCCGCAAGGCCGCGCGGAAGATCGCGGGCCGGGACGCGGAGACCATCACGGTCGGGGCGGACGACGTGCCCGGCCTGATCGGAAGGCCCAAGGTTCACCCGGAGCGGAAGGCGGGCGCGGACGACGTGGGTGTCGCCACGGGGATGTACTACACGCCCGTGGGCGGCGACATCATGTTCGTCGAAGCCAGCGTGATGCCCGGCAAGGGTGAGCTGACCCTCACCGGCCAGCTGGGCGACGTGATGAAGGAGTCGGCGCGCGCGGCCTGGAGTTATGCCCGGTCCCACGCCGAACAGCTCGGCATTCCGGCTTCCCGGCTGGAGGGCTCGGACGTGCACGTGCACGTGCCCGCGGGCGCTATCCCGAAGGACGGCCCGTCGGCGGGCGTGACGATGGCGGCGGCGCTGGTGTCCGCCCTGTCCGGGCGGCCGGCGCGGCACGACCTGGCGATGACCGGGGAGGTGACCCTGCGGGGCCGCGTCCTCCCCATCGGCGGCGTGAAGGAGAAGGTGCTGGGCGCGGTGCGCGCCGGGATTCAGACCATCATCCTGCCGCAGGAGAACGGGCGGGACCTGGAGGACCTGCCGGCCGAGGTCCGTCAGACCCTCGACGTGCACCTGGTGTCGGACCTGGGGGAAGTCCTCACCCTGGCGCTGCGGGGCGCGCGGTTCGAGGCCGGACACCTCGTGTTCGAGGGAGACGCGCCGAAAGAGCCGAAGATGGTCGGGCGCTGACTAGCGCGCCGCGACCCCGGCCACCAGCAGTCGAGTCGCATCTTCGCGCCACCGCTGGCGCAGGGCGGGTTCATCCATCGCCAGTGACGGCGCGCTCGCGGAGACCATCGACTCGAGATTCAGGAATCCCACCATCAGCACCAGAGCCTGGGCCGCGGTCAGGTGCGGGTCGACATCGTCCCGCACCTGACCGAGACCCTGGCCTTCGGCCAGCAGCACCACCAGCCGCTTCACCACCGGCGCGAACGGCGCCACGTCGACCTTCCCGGATCGGGTGAGCAGAGAAACCAGGTCGGGGTGCCCCGCGAAGAAGCCGTAGAGGCCGTCCAGCGTGCGCTCGAGCCGGTCGAGGGACCGCCCCGAGGGCGCTGCGAGTGCCGCCAGAGATTGCTCGAGCTCGGCGGCCGCCCGTCCCAACACCGCCTGAAATAGCCCGCGCTTCGACTGGAAGTAGTAGAACAGGAGCTGCTTGTTGACGCCGGCGCTCCGAGCGATCTGCTCCATCCGGGCACCCTCGTACCCCCGCCTTGCGAACTCCCGCTGGGCCGAGTCGATAATTCGTAAAGCTCTGATATTATTGAGTTTATGTTTCACATTACAATTTATCAACCATAGAGTTGATATAATCTACATCATTGCCACGTTTGCGGGAGGGGCGGGGAGCCCCTGCTCCAGGAAGGCGATGAGAGAGCGGTCGAGGGCAGCCGGCGCCTCATCGGGCACGTCGTGGCCGGCGTCGGGCACCAGGACAAAAGCCACCCGCGGCAACCGGAGCGCCATCCGCTGGCCGATGGTGACCGGAATCCACCGGTCGGCGGCCCCCCACACCACCAGGGTGGGGATGCGGATGGAGTCGAGCCGGCCGGCGAGAGCCGTGAAGTCGAACTGACGGGCCACCCCGGCCAGCGCCCGGCCGAAGCCGGGCTCGGCCACCGGCGCGTAGTACTGGTCGATGTCGGCCCCGGTGATCCGTCGGGGATCGGCGTACGCGGAGCGCAGCGCGGCGGCGACGCCGCTCCGCCCCCGGAGACCCGCGAGCACCCGTCCGAGGAGGGGCGCGCGGGCGATTCGGGCGAGCAGCGGGAGGTGAGTGCCGAAACCGGCCGCGTCCACCAGCACCAGACCCCGGACCCGATCCGGAGCCTCTAGTGCCGCCAGGGCCGCGATCTCTCCCCCCATCGAGTGGCCCACCAGGACGACGTCCGAGAGGTGCAGCGAGTCGAGGAAGTGGACCGCGAGGGTCGCGAGCTCGCCAGCATGATATCCCGTCCCCGGTTTGTCGGACCCCCCGAACCCGCGGTTGTCGAACGCCACGACGTGAAACCCCGCCGCCGCGACCGGCCCGATGACGCCCCGCCACGAGTAGATCGACCCCCCGAGTCCGTGGATGAGGACCACGGGCGGGCCGGAGCCCGCTTCGACGTAGCGGATTCTCGTCCCGTCCACGACGACGTACCGGGACGTGAGGCCGGTGCCGGCGGGATAACGGGACGCGTCGGGAATCGGGGCGGCCCGGCAGGCCACCCCAAGCAGAGCAAGTCCCAGCGCGGCCCTTCTCACATCCCACCCACGGCGGCCGCTCCCAACTGTACCAGAAGAGGATGAGCGCTCCAGAGCGCGCGCAGGAGCTCCCCGCCCCCCGAGGCCGAGAAAACCCGGGTTCGGTCAATGAGGACGATGATCGGCGCCCCCTCGTCCACCGTCCCGGCCGACAGCCCTTCGGGATCCTCGGCCGTCCCTGAGATCCGGATGCTCAGCGCGGCGCGGGCCCGGGCCCGCCGCCACGCCGGGAGCGTCGGCTTCCACAGCTCGGCCGAGACCGTGCCCACGACGGAGTGCTCGGCGCGGGCCACGAGCTGCTGGAGCGCGTTGGCGGTCGGGCGCAGCCCCTCCGCCGTGTGGACGTTGGGCTCGGGACCGCCGGCGCTGCCCTCCAGGGCCCGGCTCAGCCGGTCGAGCGCCTGTCCCTGCGCCGCGGCGACCTGGGCGACGAGACCGGACGGGTCGGCGGCGCGGTACTGCGCCGGACGGCCTCCCTGCCGGGCCGCGGCGCCGCGGGTGACCAGGCCTTCGAGGGCCGCGTAGGCGTTGGCCCGGGCCAGGCGGCACGCCTGCGCCACCGCGTACCCGGTCGAGGGACCGAGACGGAGCAGGGATGCGTACACGATGGATTCGGTGGGGGTGAAGCCGAACGGAGTGAGGTCGATCGGAGCCATAACGTAGTAGCAGAAGCTACTACGTTATGGCTCCGATTACAACATCAGACGACTTCGATGGGGAGTCCGAGGAGGCGGGCGATCAAGCCCAGGCGGAAGCTGATGTCGGTCTGGCGCTGCGCGGGGCTCTTGCCGGCGCCCTCCAGCGGGAAGTAGTGGGTGATGATGGAGCTCACCGTTTTGGGGGAGGACCGGAGCGCCTTGGGGCTCCAGATCCCCTGGTCGTCGCACTCGCTGTAGAGCCGGGCCAGCACCCTGCTGGCGGAGGGGATCTGCCGCACCAGGCCGAGCCGGGCGAGGAGCTCCAGCCAGTAGACCGCGAACGGCACGTCGGGGATGTGGCCGTGGGCGTCCGCCCGAAGCGGGTCCCCCATCAGGACGAAAAGGGGCGGCATGATCTTCTTGCCGGCCAGCTGGAAGAAGGCGCGCTTGGGCGCGGGGGTCGAGAAGTACGTCCCCAGGCGCTCGATGAATCCGGAGCGCTCCCGCTGGAGCGCGGGCAGGAAGGCGAGCATTTCGATGGCGAAGATCGTCGGGGGCGTGGCCTCGGGCTCGAGGACGGTCTTGCCCTGCGCCTTCTTGAACGGGCGCTCCACCACGGGTCCGCGGAGATAGGCCGAGATGGACGTCGCGATGTTGTGAGCGGCGCCCCGGAGCCGGGGGTCCTCGCCGCGGCCGGCGCGGGCGAGCGCGGCGGCGGCGGCTTCCCGTCCCACGCTTCGAGCCCACAGGCCCAGGCCCGGATCGGTCTTGGCGGGTCGCTGGAATTCGACGAGGAGCGCGGGGTCGGTGTCGCGCGAGAGCAGGCGGAACAGGAACCGGTCCGCGATCCGGAACGGGCGCTGGTCCCCGGGCCATCCCATCTCCAGCAGCCGGCGGTACTGCGAGACCGTGCCGATTTCGGTCCACCCCATCGCCTTGTTGGGCCCGGGTGCGAGCAGGTTGTTCCCCCACAGGCCGGTATCCCGTTGCTTTCGGGCGATCGCCTGCGCCGGCTTGTATTCGAGCGCCTGCACCGCCAGCTCGGCAAGGCGCACCGGGTCGCGGGCCGCCTCGGGCGCCGCTTCAGCCATCGCGCGATACTGAATCGGGGGGCTCGCTGCTTCGAGAAGCCAGGACAACGGCAGGCGGTGCGAAGTAGGAAGTTCCAGATCTTCTCCGAGGCAGATGGTGGTAAAACGGGCGCAAACTTACCCCCCCCTACTAAGTCCAGCAATGACTCTCCGTTAAAGGACCATCGACTACTCCGTAAGTCACATGTGGATATATTTTTACGAAACAGCCCCTTATTCGCGTCGAGGCTGCAAGTTGTTGCACAGGGAGGGGCTGTCGCCTTGCTCGGCTCCGAGCACCGGGGCATTTTTCGCGAATGCTCGACGCGCTCAAGTCCCGTCCAGTCAACAAGCTGCCGGACCATGTGCGGCTCCAGGGGCGGGTGCTGTTTCTGGCCGAGGATGCGGACCTGGTGCGGCGCCAGCTCGAGGGAGAAGACCTCGCCTGGACCCCGGCCATTCCGCTGCGCGACAACATCTCGACCGACGAAATCACTCCCGCCTATATCTGCTACTACTACGACGAGACGCTCGGGGAATTCCCGTATCTCGGCTTGAAGTGCGGCGATCGGTTTCCGATCACCCGCGGATCCGTGAAGCGGGGCGGGTTCGTGGCGTCGGTGTCGGGCAAGCGGCGGGGCAAGGGCTCCTCGCGCGAGCAGTCGCCCTACGCCGAGATGTGCGCGGGCATCCGGCTCGTGATCGCCGAGAACATCGAGCGGATCTACCGGGAGAACTGCCAGAACCTGGGCGTCCTCACCACCACGGACTTCTCGATCATCGAGCGGGTGCGGCGCGGCGAGGACATCCCGTTGGCGGCCTTCACGGAAGGCGAAGGCGAGATCACGCGCGGCATCATCGAATACGGCGGGCTTTTCAACTACAACGTCGCCCGGCTGCAGGGCAAAGTCGTGCTCAGCCCCCCGGCCACAGCGCGGCGTCCCATGACGCTGGGCGAGAAAGTCCTCGCCCGGCACTGGGTGGTCGATCCTTCCAAGGGCAAGGTCGGCGTGCCGGCGGTGAAGCCCGGAGACGAAGGCTTCGTCGTCACCGACATCCGGTTCAGCCACGAGTACGTCACGCCGATGGCCGCCATCTTTTTCGAGCAGCTGGTGGGGCGGGACGAAAAGGTCCTCGATCCCGCGTCGGTCCTGCTCTTCCGCGACCACCTGACCTTCCTGGGCGAGGCGATGACGCCGGAGCGCATCAAGGAAGGACTCCTGGACGTCGCCAACCAGCTGGAGAAGAAGCAGCGGGAGTTCGCGCAGAAGCAGGGCATCCGGCTCTACGGCGAGCTGCGCCTGGGCCATCACGGCTCCGAGGCGATCTGCCATTCCAAGATTCTCGAGTCCCACGCCCTGCCGGGGCAGGTCATCATCGGCAGCGATTCACACACGCCCCACGCGGGCGCGGTGGGCTGCGTGGCGTTCGGCGTCGGCACCACCGCGATCTTCAATTCCTGGATCACGAAGGACGTCCGGCTCACCGTGCCCGAGACGGTGAAGGTCGTGGTGCGCGGCGCCAAGCCGGTGAACGTCACCGCCAAGGACTACATGCTCGAGATCCTGCGCCATCCCTACATCAAGAGCGGGCAGGCGATCGGGAAGCTGGTGGAATACTGCGGCGAGGCCGTGGAAGCGCTGTCCGTGGACGAGCGGGCCACCATGACCAACATGACCGCCGAGGTGGGCGGATTCACCGGGTACGTGGCGCCCGACGAGAAGACCGTCGCCTACCTGATGGACTACCGGAAGCTGTCGCGCGAGGACGCCCGGAAGGCCTGCGCCGATCTGGCGTCCGATCCGGGCGCCGAGTATTGCGAAGTCATCGAGATCGACGCCTCCCGGCTGAAGCCGATGGTGGCGCTCCCCGGCGACCCGGGCAACGGCGCGTACATCGACGAGCTGGGCGCCCCCGTGAAGGTGGAGATCGCCTACGCCGGATCGTGCACGGCGGGCAAGAAGGAAGACATGGACATGTACGCCCGGGTCCTGAAAGAAGCGGTGGACCGGGGCCAGCACGTCGCCCCCGGCGTGAAGTTCTTCATCCAGTCGGGATCACAGGATGTGAAGCGGTACTGCGAGGAGAACGGCTACCTCGACATCTTCCGGCAGGTGGGCGCCACCTTCCTCGAGCCGTCCTGCGGCGCCTGCATCAACGCCGGTCCCGGGGTGTCGCGGACCAAGGACGAAGTCACCATCAGCGCCATCAACCGGAACTTCCCCGGGCGCTCGGGCCCGGGCCAGCTCTATCTCGCCAACCCCTATACGGTGGCCGCCTCGGCCATCGCGGGCTTCATCACGGAGTGGGAGCCGGCGGGGAAGACAAGGACCCGGTAATCCGGATCTTGATGGCGTCGATTCCGCCCGAGAAGGACCGCCCGTTCGAGACCGACGTCGCCGAATCGGGCACCAGCTTGGCCGTCAGATGGAAATCCCCGTTCATCGATCCGTGCGACGCCGCGAGGCTCAGTCCCCCGTTCGCGGTCGTCTGCGCCGATCCGTAGCTCGCCGCGGTCACGTGGAAGGCGCCGGCGCGCGTCAGCCAGGACTGCACCGCGGCGTTCGACGCCTGCGCGATCACGTACCCCTCACCGGAGCCGGCGGAATCGGGGGAGAACGCGGTCGACAGCGAGTCCGAGATCGGCGGGGTGAGCCCCGCGCCGAGCAGGAAGAACACGCTGTCCACGGTCTGGGTCGCGGCGCGGTAGCCCCGCCAGGCGAGGAGCGCCGAGAACTGCGCCACGATGGGCGTGTCGGCCTTGGCGGCGGCGATGTCGAGCTGGATGCCGACCAGGCGGGTCGTGTCGCCGTTCGCCTCGATCACGCGCGACGCGCGGTCGATGAACGGGAAGACGAACACCGAGAGCTCGGAGAAGAACGAATCCGAGGCCAGGGCCGACGAGAGCGCCGTGCGCACCGCCGCCAGCTCGGGTCCGTTGATGCCGTCGGGGCTCACGCTCGTGGTTCCGCTGGAACACGCCGCGACCCAGGCCGCGAGCACGACTCCCACGCCGACCTTCCGCATGCCCGTCTCCATTGTGTGTGCGATTGGTCCTACTCGCCGGCGCCCGAAACGGTTTCACCCCCGCGGGACGCCGAGACCCGGAACGGCCGGAGCGAGTTCCGCTGGTACACGCTGCGGGGGTTCCAGAGCACCCAGGAGGTGATGCCCAAGTCTTCCGCGGCCCGGATCTCCTCGCGGATCTCGACGGGCGTATAGCGCGGCTTCCGCCGCCCCAGCGTGAAGGCCTGGAGGTACGGCCGGATGGTGGCGGCGTTCGCGACGTCCCGCGTGCGCTGGAGAGCGTCGGTCAGCGCGTCGCGGACCACGCGGTACGGCTCGCCATTGGGGTGCGCGAACCCGAAGGCCCCGGGATAGTAGTGGCTGGGATACACCATCGGCAGGACCACGTCGGCGGCGCTCGCGAAGTCCTCCCACACCTGCCCGATCCCCAGGTCGCCTTCCTTGGTCGACGCGGTGAGGCCGAAGATGTCGAAGGTGGCCGGCACTCCCGCGGCCCGGACGCGATCGGCCAGGAGCTGCACGTGCCGGCGTACCGCCGCCCGCTCGCTCTCCCCCGCGCGGCGCGCCGGGAAGATCGCTTCGGCCAGCCGCTCCCGCGGCTCGTCGGGGAACCGCACGTAGTCGAACTGCACCTCGTTGAAGCCCTTCTCCACGGCCTCGCGCGCGAGCTGCGCGGCGTAGACCCACACCGAGTCGTTGTAAGCGTCCACCCACGCGATGTTGATCCGGTCCCGCCACAGCCCGCCCCGCCGGTCCTGGACCGACCACTGCGGCTTCCGCTCCGCCAGGCGCGGATCCTTGGCGACGACGATCCGCGCAATGGCGTAGATGTGATGCGCCCGCAGCGAGTCGAGCCGCGCTTCCACGTTCTTGGTCCGCGCGCACGCGCTGGCGCCGATCTGCACCGCGGTGGGCACCTGCGAGGGATAGAGCAGGCAGCCGGTGTCGTCCTTCACGTCCACCACCAGCGCGTTGATTTCGGTGGAGTCCGCGAGCCGCGCCAGCGACCAGAGCTTGGGTGAGCTGAACGCCCAGGCGTTCACGTAGAGCGCCTTCACATTCCGCGCGCTCACGAAGAGCGGCGGCTCCGGGTGCGCGTAACGGAGCGGGGCAGTATGAAGGAGCACCGGCAGCTGGTCGGGTCGCGCCGACAGCATGACGTGCAGCGAGTCGGTGCCCTGGGCGAAAAGCCGCCCCGGGAAACCCAGGGCGGCGAGGACCACGACACTCCTGCCGAAGCGACGCAAATTCATAGGGGTCAGCACGATAGGAATCGGGCCCCCACTAAGCAAGAGCCCACGTCACTACCGGACCTGTAAGCTGTTGAACAGCAATGGGTAAGACGCGACGCTCTGCCCCCGGTACTGGGGCCTGAAGCCGAAGAGGATGGCCCGGCCCTGACCGACTTTGACCTCCACCAGGGCCGCCCGCCCCGCCACGCGCTCCGGGTGAAGGACCCAACCTGACAGCAGGAGCGCTCCCGGGTCGGTGGGGTAGCGGCCGATCACCCGGACCTGCGTCGAGTCGAGCACGTCGAACGCCGGCCCGCCTTCGTACCACGCGATGCTCTTGGGCGGCATCCCGCGCGCTTCCGCGGCGGACGTGTCCAGCTCCATCCGGAAGATCGAGCCCGGCGCGTAGAACTCGTCGTCCGGAACTCCCTCGAGCACGTTGCGCACCGGCAGGAGCAGGGTCTGAATGAGAAAGCGGCTCGCGTCGTTCAGGGCGACCAGCGTTCCGCCCTCCTGCACGAATTGCCGCAGCGCGTCGACCCCGGCGGTGCCGAGACCGCCGGCGAACGGCGCGGGATAGCGGCCCGGCAGTCCCTCGAGGAGCGCGTGAGGGGACTGGTCGGGCAGCACGATCACGTCGAACCGCGCTTTCAGCCCCCCCGCCCGCACCGTCGAATCCACGATGGAGAGGTACGGCACCTTCCAGGTGTCGAACACCCACCGCGTCCATCCTTCGTCCATGGTCGCGTCGTACGACCGGTACACCGCCACCCGGGGCGCCACGCCCGGCCCGAACCCCGGGTAGCCGGGCGTCGCGCGCGGCGGCGGAATCGGAGCGGAGAGCTGGAGGCGCCCGGGATCGTCGATCGGATTGGCCGTCACGCCGAGCAGGAGCGGCAGGGTGTTGGCGGTGACGTCGTACGGACGCTCCGGCGGGCCGCCCGGATATTGGCGCCGGTCCGGATACACCTGGGGCTCGAGCAGCGTCTTCGCGAAGGCGGCGTACGGCTGGCGCAGAGACACGATGTACGTCCCCGCCGGGTAGCGCGACCCGCCGGCGCCGAAGCCCTGCGTGGCCGTGCGAATCTCCACGCCGCCGTGGTGGAGGACCGCGAAGAGCGTGGCCAGCGCGATCGAGTCCTGTTGCTTCGGGATCACATACGCGTAGGGCCAGCCGCGCCAGCCCCGCACGCCGCGCCACCCCACGGACAGGAAGTTGGAGAGCCACTCGCTCCGGTTGGCGGCGGCGTGCTGGAGCATCGCGTACGCCGCGTCGGTCTGATAGCCGACGATGTCGCGGATGGTCCAGCGCCCGCCGGGCCACGGCTGCGGGAAGTTCCACGACCGCTCTCGGGGATTGAAGCCGCGGGCGCCCGCCGACAGCTGGTCGAAGGGGATGTCGACGGGCGACGCCAGGTCCGCGCTCGCCGCCTCACACAGGATCCGCACCGCGCCGTGGTAGTGCGCGAACGCGCGCGACGGGGTCCAGGCGTCGTAGAGGGCGTTGATGGCCACGCCGGTGCGGCCGAGCCCGGCGAGGTCCCAGGCCATCGCGCTGCCCAGCGCGTTGTCGCCGTCCACCAGGAGCGGGTCCACGTTGGGCTCGATGGGGTCGAGATAGGGCGGCAGGAAGAGCCGCGATCCGTTCGGACCCTGCTGGTGCAGGTCCATCACGATCTGCGGGTGCCACACGTCGTAGAGCGAGTCGGCCACGATCTGGCTCTCGGCCTGCGTGAAGGCGTACCAGTCGCGATTGAGATCGTGCCCGACGTAGTGGTGATAGAGCTCGGGCGGCGACGTCCCCTCGGCCCCGGTGCCCAGCGTGCGGTTGTACCAGTGCGTGACGATCGATACGCCGTCCGGATTGACCGACGGCACCAGCCAGAGGATCACGTTGTCGAGAATCGCGCGGGTCGCGGCGCTCGTGTCCGTGGCGAGCCGGTAGGCCAGCGCCACCGGGGAGAGAGAGCCTCCCACCTCGTTCGAGTGCACTCCCGACGTCAGGAGCACCACGGTGCGGCCGTCCCGCAGGGCGTTTTCGGCTTCCCGGTTGTTGGACAGGGTGCGCGGGTCGGCCAGCCGGGCGTTCAAGTCCCTGAACCGGCCGAGCCGCTTGAGGTTCTGCGGGCTCGAGATCACCACCGCGATGAAGGGAGCGCCCAGCGTGCTCTTCCCGAGCTCCCGGTAATCCACGCGGTCGCTGGCGTCGGCCAGGGCGCGGAAATACCTGACCAGCGCGGGCCAATCGGGCAGCTTGCGATCGTCGCCGGGATCGAAGCCCAGGATCGACTTGGGAGTCGGGATCTTCGGCGCGGCGTGCCGCGCGGGAGCCGGCCGCCGGGGGCGCGGGTGCTGCTGCGCCGCCAGGGGAGTGGCGGCGACCACGGCGACGAGAGCCAACGCCGCTCCGGCGCGGCGGGGGGTGAGCATCGGAGATCCGGGTTCGAGTGCTGGGAGGCGGAAAAGTACCGGGGCGGGGCACCGAATGCGACCGGTGCCCCGCCGCCGGAATCAGGGAAGCTTGTGGAGCTCCACGCGGCGGTTCTGCGCCCGTCCCGCCGGCGTCGTGTTCGGGGCGACCGGGCTCGCGGGCCCGAAGCCGCGCGCCACCATCCGCGCCGGCGCCACGCCCTTTCGAGCCAGGTAGGCGCGCACCGCCAGCGCGCGGGCCTGGGAGAGCCGCGTGTTCACGAGCCGCGAGCCGACGTTGTCGGTGTAGCCCGCGATCTCGATGCGGAGGTCCGGATTGGCGACGAGCACCTCCGCCACCTGGTCGAGCGTGGCGTAGGACTGCGGCGTCAGCACCGACCGGCCGGTCTGGAAGTTCACGCCCTTCAGGACGTAGGTCGGCCGCGGCGGTGCCGCCGCGCCGGGCGCGGCGGGCGGCGTGACAAAGAGGATGGGGCACCCCTTCGCGTCCACGGGTGTGCCGCGCGGGGTGTTGGGGCACTTGTCGAGCGCGTCGGGAACGCCGTCCCCGTCCGAGTCGAGCGCCGCGGCCGGGAGCGGGCACCCGGTGGCGTCCACTTTGACTCCCGGCGGGGTGTTGGGACACTTGTCGATGCCGTCGGGCACGCCGTCGTGGTCCGAATCGATGGGACAGCCCACCGCGTCCACCACCGCGCCCGCGGGTGTGTTCGGACACTTGTCGATGCCGTCGGGCACGCCGTCGTGATCCGAGTCGATGGGGCAGCCCACGGCATCCACCAGCGCGCCGCGCGGCGTGTTGGGACACTTGTCGATCCCGTCCAGGACGCCGTCACCGTCGGAGTCGTGGGGACAGCCCACCGAGTCCACCGTCGCGCCCACGGGCGTGTTGGGGCACTTGTCGATGCCGTCGGGCACGCCGTCGTGGTCCGAGTCGACGGGGCAGCCCACCGCGTCCACCACCGCGCCCCGGGGCGTATTGGGGCACTTGTCGATCCCGTCGTACACGCCGTCGCCGTCCGAATCCGTGGGGCAGCCGTGGATGTCCACCGTCGCGCCCAGCGGCGTGTTGGGACACTTGTCGTACTTGTCGGCGACGCCGTCGCCGTCGGAGTCCTTGAGCTTCACCGGCGCGCCGGTCTGGAACACCGTGAGCCCCAGGGACGCGACGAAGTGCGCCGCCCAGCTCGGGCCGAAGCCCGCGTTGGTCTTGGGGACGAAGTATTCCCGTCCCTCCGCGCGGATCGCCACGTGCGAACCCAGGAAGATCCGGGTCCCGAGTCCGCCGTGCGGGCCGCCGTCGGTGAAGTGATAGGGATTGCTGCCGCCGAAATCCTGGCGCGAGTATCCGGCCAGGCCGTAGAAGTTCAGCCGGCTGCCCGCGGGCAGGTTGACGAGCAGGGAGCCGCCGCCGAACAGCGGCGACACCTGCGAGGGATAGCCCGCGGGGGTCTGGGGTGCCTCGAAGAGGGCGTCGAGCTCGAGCTCGAAGGTCGGCGTGATCAGATACCCGATGCGCGCGCCCCCGCCGATCGTGTTCTTGAGCAGGAAGGCGTTGTCGAAGCGGGTGTAGGCGCCGTAGAAGCCGGCTTCGAAGCGGATCGGTGTTTCGGTGGGCTGGGGCTTGGGAACGGGTGTCTGCGCCCGGCCCGGCGTCGCCGCCAGGATCGCCAGGATACCCGCCACGGCTTGCGCTTGCCTGCTCATCGCCCCTCCGGGCCTAGACCGGCGCTCCTACGGTAATAAGCGGCGTCAGAATCCCCAAACCCCCGCCAGGCGGAGACGCGTCGTCAGGTCCATCCCGCCCACCACCACGCCGTGGTAGGAGCCGTCGCCCGCGCGCCAGGTGGCGCCCGACAACCCCGTCACCACGCCACCTCCCAGGCCCGCGATGGTGTTGCCGCCCGCGGGCTGGAAGGCCCCGACCGAATCCGGGCCCCGGCCGGCCGCGAGGGTTTCACTGGGACACGCCACGCCGCCGTCGCAGACGCCGCCCACCACCAGCACCTCGGAGCCCACCGGAAGCACCGCGAACTGCGAGCGCCCCTCCGGCAGGAGCGAGGCCCCGGGTGCCCACGCGGTGCTCAGGAAGAATCCGGACACGAGGGAGATCGTGGCCGTGTCGCTCGTCACCAAACGGCTGGGTGTGGCGTCCAGGCCACCCCCGTCGTCCGCGCTGTCCGCGATGCCGCCGAACGCCAGCAGCCGGTCGTCGAGGATCACGCCGCCGCCGTACGCGCGGGCCGACGAGAGCGGCGGGGCGGTGTACCAGCCGTCGATGTGCCCATCCGGACCCACGCGGCCCACGTACACGGACGACTGCGGGTGCCCCGACGAGTCGACCCCCCCGAGCACGTAAATGCGTCCCCGCCGGGCGACCGCGATCGCGCCCGCGACCGGGTTCGGGAGCGGCTCGATGGCGACGAACGCCGAGGTGACCGCGGACGGCGTCACGCTCGCCGCGAACACCGTCGACTGCGCGTTCCCGGCGGAATCCATCCCGCCGATCACGATCAGCTCGTTCCCGCTGAGGCGGGAGTTGTACGGCGTCGCCACCACCGCCGCGGCGAACGACAGCCGCAGCGGGAGCGTGTGATTCGTGGCGGCATCCGTGGTGTCGTGCTGGCGGACCCAGGCGCCGAGGGAGAAGTCGGACTGTACCGGGGCGACGTACACGCCCGAGTCCGGCAGGAAGGCCGAGTCGCCGCCGATCGGCTCGGCGCCGCCGGCGGCATAGAGCGTCGCCGACACGCCGCCGCCGCTCGCGGGCCACTCGGCCGCGGCGACGGCCACCCCCACGGGGGCCTGGGGGAAGCCCGTGCGCGCGTGCCAGGTGAATCCGGCGGCGTCGAAGGCCGGCTGGGGGACGACGTAGACGCTGGCCGTGAGGGTGCCGCCCGACCCGGTGTGGACGGTGAGGGTGCCGCTCGCGGCGCCGGCCGGCACCACGACGCGGATGGCCTCGTCGCTCCAGCCCGCGGTGTCGGGCGCGGCGGCCACGGTGCCGCCGGAGGGACCCGCGAACGTGACGCCCCCCGCGCCGGGCGCGGCGCCGAACCCGAACCCTTCGATGACGGTGGTCTGGCCGACGGACAGGATGGGCTGCACGGCGCCGTCCACGTAATCGATCGTGGGCACGGGCGGCGCGGGCTCGGTGGCGCCGGTGCAGGCCCACGCCGCGGTGAGCGCGAGGGCCGCCAGACTACGCCGGAGCGTTATCTCCCCGCACGAAACGAATGGCCCGGGTGAGGTTCTCCGCGAGCGTCGCCAGCTGGGTGGCGCCCTGTGCCAGGTCTTCAATGGCTCTGAGCTGTTCGGCCGCCGCGGCGGCGACCGCCTCCGTCTCCTGCGTGGACTCGCGCGCGCCCGAATGCCCCTGGCGCAGACCGTCGACCACCTTGCCCGCGAGCTCCGCATTGGCCCGGGCCACGTCGCCCACCCGCTGGCCCGCCCGCGCCGTGCCCGCCGCGGCCTCGGTGATCCGGTCGAGATCTTGTACCCAGCCGGACGAGCTTTGCACCACGTCGGCCAGGTCCACGCGGATGCGCTCGAGGAGCTGAGCCGCGCGGTCCAGGGCCCGCCGCGTCTCCTGCACCGCCTTCGCGACGTTCCGGGCTTCCCGCCCGCTCGCCTCGGCGAGCTTGTGAACCTCGTCGGCCACCACCGCGAATCCCCGGCCGTGCTGGCCCGCGCGGGCGGCTTCGATGGTCGCGTTGAGCGCGAGGAGATTGGTCTGGTTCGCGATGAACCCGATGGTCTCCGAGAACTTCTCGACCTCGGCGGCCACGTCGCGGAGCCGGCTCACCTCGCCGGCGCTCTCGTCGGTGGTCGCGCTGAGATCCGCGAGGCGCCGGACGGCGCTCTGGGTCGCCGCGCGCACCCGCTCGGTGGTCTGCTGCATCTGGGTGCCGGCGGTGCGGGTCGCTTCCCCCGCGCCGGCCACGTCGCCCGCGGTGCGGCGGAGCTCGTCGGCGCCTTCGCTCGCGGTGGCCACGAGCGTGGCGGCGTCGGCCGCGCCCTTGCTGGCCCGCTGGGCCGAGGCGGCGACCTCCTGGCTCGACGCGTGGATCTCCTGGGTGGTGGCGGTGAGATTCTCGACGTAGAGCGACATCTTGTCCGACGCCGACGCGACCGGCGCCACGGCGGCGTCGAGGGCGAGCATCAGCGCGAGCTGTGGCGCGATCAGGCCCAGCAGCTCGCCGTCCGACTCGCGGTACATGCGTGGATCCGAGTGCCGGATGCTCCAGAGGCCCACGAGGCGCCCGGCGTGATGAAGCGGCAGCAGGATCTCGGCGCCCGGCGTCTCGTCTCCGGCCAGCACGACCTGGTCGGGGCGGAGATCGTGGGCCACGACGGGCCGGCCCAGCCGGATGGCGTCGCCGGTCAGGCCGGCGTCGGCGTCGTAGCGGAAGCTCGCCTGCATGCCCCCCTTCGCCATCGACGTGTCGAACACGAGCTCCATCTCGCGGCGGCGCTCGTCGAAGCGGGTGAAGCCCATGTGCTCCCACGGGACCAGCCGGCGTGTGAGCTCCTGGATGCGCGCGAAGCTCCGCGAAAAGCTCACGTCGGCGGCGATGGCGCCGGTGAGGCGCTGCACCAGGTCGAGCTCGTCGGCGCGGACCCCGAGGCGGATCACCGACACGCTGCCCAGGGTGGCCGCGACGAGCACCGCCACCAGGGCCGCGACGGCGCTCACCGGCAGTCCCGCTGCGAAGACCCCGAACCACCCGACGGCCAGCCCGGCCGAGACGACGTAGACGATGGCCTCCCAGCGGGCCGTGAGCCGGGCGTCGATCCACGCCACCGACTGCGAGGCGGCGAGCTCCAGGTAGAAGGTCCCGTTCACCACCGCCGGGAGGAGGATCAGCGTCACGATCAGCGGAAAGAGGTTGGGTGCGCGGAGGGCCGCCGCGCCCGTGGCCCCGCCCAGCGCGGCGTAGATGAGCCCGACGATGGCGGTCCCGGTGGTGAGGTGCGCGGCGTTGAAGAGCGCGGAGAACACGCCGAGTCGGCGCAGCGCGAGATCGCCGAGGGCCATGGCGACGGGGGCGACGAGCGTGGCGTACGGCCAGCCGTGGAAGAGCAGGGCCGCCACCACCACGCCCAGCACATACGAGGAAAAGCCGTTGCCGGGGAGCGCGATGCCGTAGCGCCGGGACGCCGCGCCCGCCGCGATCAGGAGCACGGTGCCGGCGGCGGTGGCGCCGTCGAACGGAACCCGCCCGGCGGCGATGGCGAGCGCCGCGGCGATGACGCCGGCCGATGCGCCCACCGCCACGGCGATCCGGACGGCGAGGACCCCTGAGAGGACGAAGCCGCGTTCGGGGGACATGCCGATCTGGTTGAATCTCCTGGGGATGACGTGGGGGTCCGCGCAAACTCGGACGTGTGGCGCGGCATGTCAAGCGTGACTAAGCTACCCGGGTGCAAATCACCATTCGCTACTGCGTCGTCTGAAACTACGAGTCGCGGGCCGCCGGTCTGGCGGCCGAGATCGGGACGCTCTTTCCCGACGCGAAGGTGAAGCTGGTGCCTTCCTCCGGAGGCGTCTTCGAAGTGACGCGTGACGGCGTGAGCATCTTCTCCAAGAAAGCCCTGGGACGGCACGCCCTCCCGGGCGAAGTGGCCGCCCTGCTGCGCGAACCGCCCGCACCGCCCGCGTCGTGAGAATCGCGATCTCCACCGGCGGGGGCGACGCCCCCGGCCTGAATGCCGTCATCCGCGGCGTCGTGCTCGCCGCCGCCCACCGCGGCTGGGAGTGCCTCGGCATCCGCCACGGCTACGACGGGCTGATGGGCCTCGACAAGGTGGTGCCCCTGGGGCCCGCCGAGGTGCGCGGCATCACGCATCTGGGCGGCACCATCCTGGGCACCACCAATCGCGGCAATCCCTTCCATTGGAAGGAGACCCGCCCGGACGGCACCGTGGTCGAGCGCGACCGCTCCGGAGAAGTGGTCGCCGAAGCGCGGCGCCTCGGCATCGACGCGCTGGTGGCGATCGGCGGCGACGGCTCCCTCGGCATCGCCCTCCAGCTGCTGGCGCTGGGACTCCCCATCGTGGGGGTCCCCAAGACCATCGACAACGACGTGGGCGGCACCGTGGCGACCTTCGGGTTCGACACCGCGGTCCAGACCGCCACCGAGGCGATCGACAAAGTCCATTCGACCGCCGAGTCGCACGACCGCGTGATGGTGGTGGAAGTGATGGGACGCCACGCCGGCTTCATCGCGCTCAACTCGGGCCTGGCCGGCTCGGCCGACGTGATCCTCATTCCCGAGATCCCGTTCGACATCAAGAAGGTCTGCGACAAGATCCGGAGCCGGGAGGCGGAGGGCCGCCACTTCAGCATCGTGGTGGTCGCCGAAGGCGCCGCGCCCAAAGGCGGGACCGTGAGCCTCGTGGATCCCGAGCACCGGCGCCTCGGCGGCATCGGAGACAAGGTCGGCCACTCCATCGAAGAGATGACCGGCAAGGAAACGCGGACCCTGGTCCTCGGGCACATCCAGCGCGGCGGCTCCCCCACCACCTTCGACCGCCTGCTCTCCCTCCGCTTCGGCGCCGCGGCGGTGCGGCTCATCGCCGAGGAGCAGTTCGGGATGATGGTGGCGCTCCAGCCGCCGGACATCGTCCCCGTTTCAATCGCCGACGCCATCGCGAAGCCGCGCCGCGTGCCGCTCGATTCGGACGTGATCGCCACCGCCCGCGACCTCGGAATCTCCCTCGGCGACTGACCCACCCGTCCCCCTCCGAGGACGGTCGCCGCCGCCTCCCGGCAGTCGCTCCCCGCCCCTTAACTCGATGACCTCCCGCACGTCTCCCCTGAGGCGTCCCTCCCTGGCACGGGACTTCCGTGACTCACGGGTGACCCAGGAGGTCATATGAAACGAGTCGCACTGCTGTGTCTCCTGCTCCTCGGCGGCGTCGCCGTGACGGGGAGCGCCCAGACCCGGGTGGGCGTCGCCATCGGCATCGGGATGCCCGGATTCGGCGGCTTCGTAGCCGTCGGTCAGCCCTGGTACTGGTACCACGGACGGCGGGTGTACTACGTCAGGCGCTACTACGCCGGCGCGCCCCGCTACTACTACAGCCCGCGCTTCGTGCCGGAAAATTGGCGGGCGCACGACCGCTTCTACTTCGAGCGGCGCCGCGATTTCGACCGCAGGGACGACCGGCGCCGGATGCGGTAACCGCAGGATAGGGGGATTGGGGTCTGGGGTTTGGCGACTGGGGTATGCGTGACTCCATTCCCAAATTCCCATTCCCCTTTCCCCGTCTTTATTATTGGTCGTGCCGTTCCCGCGCGACCACCAACTCCCTCCCGATCGAGACGCCTTTCTCGCGGCCGAGCCGTCCAGCGGACGCGTCATCGTCATCGCCCCCACGCGGGCCGCCTGCGAGACCATCGAGCTGGCGCTGAGCCTCGAGATCGACACGCTGCTCGCCCGCGAGCACGCGGCCGACATCGAGCGGCTGGCCCGGTCCGGATCGGGCTTCGGGATCGTCGCCGGCACCGGCACGGGCAAGACCCTCGCCATCCGCCCCATCGCCGCCGCCATCGTGGGCCTCCCGCTCCGGGCCGGCGTAGTCAACCGGGAGCGTGAGGCGACGCCGGAGACCCCCACCTGGAACCTGGTGATCGTCACCACCGGCATCGCGCGCCGCTGGTTCCAGGACGGCCTCATCACCGCCCGCGACACCATCATCGTCGACGAAATCCACCAGACCTCGGCCGAGCTGGAGCTCTGCCTGGCGCTCGCCAAGCGCGCGCGGTGCCGGTGCATCTGGCTGTCGGCCACGGTGGATCCGGAGTTCTATGCCCGCTACCTGAGCTCGGCCGAAGTGCTCGAAACCAGCGCGTTCGATCCCGCGCGGGCCGCGGACGTCCGCGTCATTCCCGAACAGCCGCTGTCGTTCCTGAACGAGCGGTTCGTCACCCGCGTGCTGCGGGAGCGGCGGGGAGTCGCGGTGTTCGTGCCCACCCGGGCGGAAGTCGAGCAGATCGCGGCGGAGCTGTCGCGCCGCTGGCCGCGCCTCGAGACGGCGTTCTACCACGGCGGGGAACCGATCCGCGTCATCCGTCCCTTCCTGGACGGCACCGTGCGCCGTCCCTTCCTGCTCGCGATGACCGCGGCCGGGCAGTCCGCGCTGAACATCCGCGGGCTCGACACCGTGGTGATCTACGACGCGCGGTACGCGAACGTCATCGAGCACGGCCGCAACGTCCTGACCCGGCTCTACCTCGGCGCCAACGAAATCCTCCAGATGGCCGGGCGCGTGCACGGGCGGGTCGAGGGCGGGGAAGTCACCATCCTGAGCGACCGGCGGCTGGTGTTCGACCAGCTTCGGCCCACGCCGCCCGAGTTCCAGCTCGCGGGCGACACCGAGCGCGTGGCGATCACCTGCGCGGCCCTGGGCGTCGACGCCTCGGAGCTCGACCTCCCCGTGCCCCTGGACCGCCGCGCCTACCGCGACGCGGTGACCCGGCTGGCCGAGCGGGGACTGGTGGAAAACGGGCGGCTGACGGGCTACGGCCGGCAGGTGGAGGCGATGCCGGTGGAACGGCCCTGGGGAGAGCTGCTGGTGCACGCCGACAGCCCGCTTCTGCCCGTGGTCGCCGTCGCCGCCAACATCGATTCACTCCACCGCATGACCCGCGACGAGCGGAACCTGAAAGGCCTCATCGTCTCCGGCTCCGATCACCTCACGGCGTACAACCTCTTCGCCGAAGCCGTCAACCTGCACGCCGACCTGGGAGAGGTGTACGGACTCCCGCGGCACCTCTTCCGCGAGACCGTCGATCGCTGGGCCGAGGGACGCGGCGTCCTGGTGAAGGCCCTGGAGGACATCGCGCTGGGCACCGCGTCCGTGTACCGCCAGCTCGAGCTGCCGCTCCCCGTCCGTCTCCCGCTCGCCGACGACCGGGTGCGCGCCGCTTTCGGTGATCTGGTCGCCAAGATCGCGCCCTTCGACGTCGTGATCGACGAAGAAACCGCCGACGGCCAGGAGGCGCGCGTGAGCCGCGGCTCGGTCTGCGGCAGCTGGGGAGCCATCGCCGGCTCGCTCCGGTACTTCGCCGACCGGTTCGGAAACCCGAGAGCCGCCATCGAGGGCACGCAGCTGCCCGAGCGGTCGGTCCGCCGGTACGCCCGTCGCGCCCCCCCGCAGATCACCTTCGAGCGCCACCGCCGTCACGAGGGACTGATCGCCGTCCGCTCGGTGGAGTACTGCGGCTTCCTGCTCGAGCGCGAGGTGGAGACCCTGCGCGGACCCTTCCCCGCCGATCTCGCGGACGCCGCGCGGAAGGCCCTGGTCCAGGCGATCCGGAACGGCGGCACGCCCCATCCCGACCAGCCCCGGATCTCCCGGGCCATCCACCGCGCCGAGGCGCTCTGGCGGCGGTCGGGCGGCACGCTGCCCCAGCTCGCCGCGGAGGCCCTCGAATCCCGGCTGGCGGCGCAGCTGGCGGAGGTTTCGAGCTGGGAAGGATTCCTCTCCACCCGCCTGGCCCTGGAAGTCGATGAGCTGGTCCCGGAGCCGGAGCGGGCCCGCCTCGACGGCTTGCCCCAATCCCTGCCCCTCTTGGGGGACCGGGTGGCGATCGACTACGCGGTGGAGGGGGGCCAGGGCGTGGCCCGGCTCCATCTGAAGGAAGGGCAGGCCCGCCGCCTCCGCGAGACCGACCTCCCCCCCTTCGACCGGCCCCTCCGCTTCACCGTCATCCGCGGCAAGCGGGAGGCCGCCCGGGCCGACTCCCTGGCCGACCTCCGGCGCCAGCTGGACCAGCTCCCCCGGGGGAAAGCCAAGCCGTCCCGGGCCCCCCGGCGCCACCGGCGCCGGTAGGCATGGTGCTCGTTTAAGTCTGTGACCCTTGGGCCCTTCGGCGGGTCTGGAAAATGAACCCCGATCGTCGCGAGGTCGTGACCCATGCCAACCAAGGATCGTCCGTTGACTCAGACTCCGGTCCCGCTGACGCCGCTCGGCCGCATCCTGCTCGATTCGATCCGCGAAGGCATCGTGGTCTTCGACAATGACGGCCGGGTGATGTACGCCAACCCCGAAGGCCAGCGCTCCATCGGGAACGGCGCCGCGAACGGAAACACCCCCGGACGCGAGGAGCTGCTCCCCCGCCTGTCGGCGCTCGGCGCCCGCATCCTTCCCCTCCGGGTTCCCGAAGCCCAGGCCGGCGCCGCCGCGGTCATTCCCCCGAAGACCGACCGGGGCCGGACGCTGGCGGAGCGCGAGCGGCAGGCGATCATCGACACGCTCGAAGCGACCCAGGGCAAGCTCGCCGAAACCGCCCGCCGGCTCGGCATCAGCCGGACCACGCTGTGGCGGCGCCTCCGCGAATACGGGCTCAAGCAGAAGAACGACGGCTTCTGGCGCGCCCGCTCCGCCTGACGGGCTGATTCTCCTCGGTCTTTCGTCCCTGGGAGGCCGCTCCTAGCTTCCCGGGGATGCCCAAGCCCCCGGCTCCATTCATCATCGAAGAGTACGTCCGCTGGTCGGACGTGGACTACGCCGGCATCATCTTCTATGGCGCGTACGTCCGGTTCTTCGAGATCGCCGAGACCGAGCTGTTCCGCGCCTCGGGTCTGGCCTACAAGGATGTCTTCGACCACTACGGGATCTTCCTGCCCCGCCGCGCCATACACGCGGAGTTCTTCACGCCGGCGCGGCTGGACGACCGTCTCTCGGTCGCCGCGTACATCGGCAAGGTCGGCAACCGGTCGATGACCATCAACTTCGACGTCGTGTGGGGCTCCCCCCGGTTCCTGGGCGCCACCGGCTGGCAGGTGCTCGTGTGCGTCGACCGCACGAGCTTGAAGCCCACGGCTCTTCCCGCCGGCCTGCTCCAGTCCCTCGCGCCCCACACTCTCACTCCCGAGGCCGCCCGCGCGTCCCTCGGCGTCCGGCTCCCCTGAGCCGCCTCGCCGCGGCGTTGACCGCCGCCGCCGCGCTCGCCTGCCACGCGGCGGCGGTGCCGATGATCCGGGTCCGGATGACGCGCGCGCAGAGCGACTCCACCGCCTACAGCCTGCCGGCCGCGGTGCACCGGTGCCGGGGCGGCGGAGCGCTGGTCTCGGGCGCCGAGGGAGCGTACGGCGTCCTCGCCTGGGTCCGCGCGCCGGGAGGGGTGACGCCGGGCGCGTATCCCCTGCTGGGGCGCGCCGACAGCACGACGCCCCGGGGCGCGCTGGTCGCCGTCCGCTTCCTCACCCATGAAATCGCTCACGGATTCCAGGTGGACTCCGGGACCCTGACCCTCACCGCGGCGGGCGCCTCGTTCTCCGGCCGGATCGAGGGCCGCGGCCTGGACGCCGCCTTCGCCACCCGGACCCAGGTGACGATCGTGATCGAACCGGTCGCGCCCAAGGCCGACAGCGTGGCGTGCGGAGCCGCCCCCTCGTGACGGTCCGCGTCGGCATCATCGGCACCGGGTTCGCCCGCCGGGTGCAGCTCCCCGGCTTGAAGCTCGTCCCGGGGGTCACGGTGACGGCGATCGCGTCCGGACGCCGCGCCAACGCGGAGAGCGTCGCGAAAGACTTCGGGATCGCCCGGGTCTTCGACGACGGCGCCGAGCTCGCCCACGCCCCGGACCTGGATCTGATCGTCATTTCGTCCACGCCGGACACGCACCTGCGCTTCGGCCTCGCGGCGCTCCAGGCGGGGCGGCACGTGCTCTGCGAAAAGCCCACCACACTGTCCGCTCCCGAAGCCCTGCAGCTCCGGGACGCGGCCGCCCTCCGTCCCCGCCAGGTGGCGTGGATGGATCACGAGCTGCGCTACGAGCCGAACCGGCGCCAGGCGCGCGAGCTGATCCGGAGCGGCGCCATCGGAGAGGTGCGGCACCTGGAGCTCGTGCTGCGGCCCTACCTCCGGGGCGACGGACGACCCCAGGCCGCGAGCGCTCCCTGGAGCTGGTGGTACGACGCGGGCCGGGGCGGGGGGCTCCTGGGCGCGGTGGGCTCACACCTGATCGACCTGTGCCGCTTCCTCACCGGCAGCGAGGTCGCCTCGGTGGCGGGCGTCACCGAGACGTTCACCCCGCGCCGCAACGACGAGGCGGGCGTTTCACACGCGGCGACGGCGGACGAGTACGCCAGCTGGGTGATGCGGATGGCTTCGGGTCCCGTCGCCACGCTGACGCTGTCGGCGGTGGCGCACCACGGTACGGGCCACTGGTGCCAGATCACCGGGACCGAGGGCACCATCGTGATCACGGGCGAGCACCGGCTGGAGATCGGCAGGCGGGGCGGGGAGCTCGAGGACATCACGGTCCCCGACGATCTGTGGGAGCGGGTGACCCCCAACAACATGTGGGCCCGGTCGTTCGTGCGGCTGATGCGGGACCTGGTGCCGGTGCTGGGCGGGGCCGCGCCGGCGGGGATCCCCGCCACCTTCGAAGACGGCTGGCGGATTCAGCGGGTCATGGACGCGATACGCGCCGGGGTGAGCGCCCGGTTAGATTGACGCCGTGGAGCAGACGTACTTCCGGAAGGGCTTCGGTCTCAAAGGGGCCATCGAGGGCACCCTCTCCGCGGACTATCACAGCCGCGTGGTGGACCGGGTGCGCGCCGCGGACCACCGCCTCGACGTCGGGGACCTGAGCTTCCGGCTCGCCCGCGAGTTCGGGTTCTGCTACGGTGTCGACCGCGCCGTCGAATACGCCTACGAAACCCGCACCAAATTTCCCGGCGCCCGCATCTTCCTGGTCGGCGAGATCATCCACAACCCCCACGTCAACGCGAAGCTGAAGTCCATGGGGATCGAGTTTCTGCACCGGCCCGACGGCGGGGAGTTCGACTTCTCCCAGGTGGTGGCCACCGACGTGGTGCTGATGCCCGCGTTCGGCGTGACGGTGAAGGACTTCGAGCGCCTCCGCGCCCTCGGGTGCGTGCTCGTCGACACCACCTGCGGGTCGGTGCTGAACGTGTGGAAGCGCGTCGAGTCGTACGCCAAGGACGGATTCACCGCCCTGATCCACGGCAAGGCCTACCACGAAGAGACCAAGGCCACCTCGAGCCAGGTGACGAAGTACCCGGGCGGCCGGTACGTCGTGGTCCGGGACATGGGCGAAGCCCGGCTGGTCTGCGACTACATCGAGGGACGGGGCGACCGGGACGCGCTCAGCGCCAGGTTCGGGAGCGCCATGTCCCCCGGGTTCGATCCCGACCGGGACCTGGTGCGCGTGGGCGTGGCCAATCAGACCACGATGCTGTCGGGCGAATCGCTCGCCATCGCCGCCGAGGTGGCGAAGAGCATGGCACGCCGGTACGGCGACGCCGCCCTCCCCGAGCACTTCCGCACCTTCGACACCATCTGCTCGGCCACCCAGGAGCGGCAGGACGCGGTGCTCAAGCTCATCGCGGAGCCCCTCGACCTGATGGTGGTGATCGGCGGCTACAACTCGAGCAACACCACGCACCTCGCGGCCATCTGCCACGAGCGGGTGCCCACGTATCACATCGAGGACGCCGCCGGCATCGATCCGGAGGCGGGGACCGTGCGGTTCCGGCCCGTGGGCTCGAAGGCCGAGGAGACGAAGCGCGACTGGCTCCCGGCGGGGCGCGTGGTGATCGGCGTGACCGCCGGTGCCTCGACGCCGAACAACAAGGTCGGGGAGACCATCGAGCGCATCGCGGCGACGCGCGGCCTGGCACTCGAGCCCGCGGGGGGCCCGGCGTGAAGCCGTTCCATCCCGCGGTCGAGCGCTGGTTCACCGGCCGGTTCGCCGAGCCCACGGAGCCGCAGCGCCGCGCCTGGCCGGAGATCCAGAAGGGCCGGGATGTCCTCATCGCGGCGCCCACCGGCTCCGGGAAGACCTTTGCCGCGTTCCTGTCTTCGATCGACTCCCTGCTCCAGCAGGGGGTCAACGGCGCTCTCGCGGACCAGATCCAGGTCGTTTACGTCTCGCCCCTGAAGGCGCTCTCGAACGACGTCCAGAAGAACCTGAGCGAGCCGCTCCTCGACATCAGCCGCACCGCGCTCGAGATGGGCCTCCCCGAGGTCGCGCTCCGCACCTGGGTCCGCACCGGGGACACTCCCGCCGCCGAGCGGCAGGCGATGCTCAAGGATCCGCCGCACATCCTGGTGACGACGCCGGAGTCCCTCTATCTCCTGCTCACCTCGGAGCGGGCGCGGGAGATGCTCCGCTCGGTGCGCACGGTGATCGTGGACGAGATCCACGCCCTGGCCCGGGACAAGCGGGGCAGCCACTTCGCGCTCACGCTCGAGCGCCTCGCGGCCCTGACCGGGCGGCCCCTCCAGCGGATCGGCCTGTCGGCCACTCAGAAGCCCATCGAAGAGATCGCCCAGTTCTTGGTGGGGGCGGGCCGCCCGATGCCGGAGATCGTGGACGCCGGGCACGCCCGCGAGATCGACCTCGCCGTGGAGCTGCCCTCGTCGCCGCTGGAAGCCGTGATGTCCGGGGAAGTCTGGGGCGAGATCTACGACGGGCTGGCCCGGCTCGTCGGCGAGCATCGCACCACGCTGATTTTCGTGAACACCCGGCGGATGGCGGAGCGGCTCACGATGCATCTCTCGGAGCGGCTCGGCGAAGGCGCGGTCACGTCCCACCACGGGAGCCTCTCCAAGGACGTCCGGTTCGAGGCCGAGCGGCGGCTCAAGGCCGGCGAGCTGAAGGCGCTGGTCGCCACGGCGTCGCTCGAGCTGGGCATCGACATCGGCACCGTGGACCTGGTGTGCCAGATCTCGTCCCCGCGGTCCATCGCCACGCTGCTGCAGCGGGTCGGGCGCTCCGGTCACCACCTGAAGGCGATCCCGAAAGGCCGGCTCTTCCCGCTGTCCCGTGACGATCTCGGCGAGTGCGCCGCGCTCCTCCGCGCCGTGAAGAAGGGCCGGCTGGACCGCTTGATCATCCCGCAGAAGCCGCTCGACATCCTGGCGCAGCAGATCGTGGCCGCCGTGGCGTGCGAGGAATGGGACGAGAGCGCGCTCTTCGAGGCGTTCCGGCGGGCGTATCCCTTCCGGGATCTGACGCGCGCCGAATTCGATCAGGTGGTCCAGACCCTGGCCGACGGCTACACCACCCGGCGCGGCCGGCGGGGCGCTCACCTGCATCGCGACGGCGTCCACGCACGGCTCCGGGGCCGGCGCGGCGCGCGGCTCGCCGCCATCACCTCGGGGGGCGCCATCCCCGACATCGGGGACTATCGCGTCATCCTCGAGCCCACCGAAACGTTCGTCGGGACCCTCAACGAGGACTTCGCCATCGAGAGCTCCCCCGGCGACGTCTTCCAGCTCGGCAACGCGTCCTACCTGATCCTGCGCGTCGAATCGGGGCAGGTGCGGGTGGCGGACGCCAAGGGCCAGCCCCCCACCATCCCGTTCTGGCTGGGCGAAGCGCCGGCGCGGACCATCGAGCTCTCGGAAGAGGTCTCGCGCTTCCGGGCCGACCTGGAAGAGCGGCTGGGCGACGTGACGGCCGCGGTGCGGTGGACCATGGACGTCACCGGACTGTCCGAGCCGGCGGCGCGGCAGCTGGTGGAGTATCTCGCCGCGTCGAAGAAGGTCCTGGGCTCCCTCCCCACGCAGGAGACGCTGATCCTGGAGCGCTTCTTCGACGAAGCCGGCGGGATGCAGCTCGTGGTCCACGCGCCGTTCGGCGCGCGGGTCAACAAGGCGTGGGGGCTGGCGCTCAGAAAGCGGTTCTGCCGGTCTTTCAACTTCGAGCTCCAGGCCGCCGCCACCGACGACGCGATCGTCATCTCCCTCGGTCCCCATCACTCGTTCGCGCTGGGGGACGTCTTCCACTATCTGAGCTCGGGCACGGCGAGGGACCTCCTGGTCCAGGCGCTGCTCGACGCTCCGGTGTTTCAGAGCCGGTGGCGCTGGAACGCCACACGGGCCCTGGCGGTGCTCCGGGCCCACGGGGGCCGCAAGGTCCCGACCCCGCTCCAGCGGATGCAGGCCGAGGACCTGTCGGCGGCCGTCTTTCCGGATCAGCTGGCGTGCCCCGAGAACCTCGTCGGGGACCGGGAGATTCCCGATCACCCGCTCGTGAAGCAGACCATCGAGGATTGCCTCACCGAGGCGATGGACTGCGCGGGCCTGCTCCGCATCCTCGAAGGCATCGAGGGCGGGAAGTACACGCTCGTCGCCCGGGACACGCCCGAGCCGTCGCCCTTGACGCACGAGATCCTGAACGCCAAGCCCTACGCCTTCCTGGACGACGCCCCCCTCGAGGAGCGCCGTACGCAGGCCGTGCTCACCCGCCGCGGACTCGACGTCCGCACCGCCGACGATCTCGGCTCCCTGGACCAGGCCGCCATCGACCGCGTGAGGGAAGAGGCCTGGCCCGAGGCGCGGGACGCCGATGAGATGCACGACGTGATCACGGTTGCAGGGTGCCTCCCGGTTCAGGAGCGGGGAGCGGGGAGCGGGGAGCGGTTCGCTCCGCTCGTGGCCGGTCTCATCAACGACGGCCGTGCCACAGTGATTGATGGACCTGTCCCCCTCTGGGTCGCGACCGAGAAGCTCCCGATGCTTCAGGCCGTCTTCCCGGGAGCGACCGCGAGCCCCGCCGTGCAGGTGCCGGAGCGGGATCAGGCGAAAGCGTGGACCCGGGAAGACGGGATCCGGGAGATCGTGCGCGGCCGGCTCGAGATCGTGGGACCGACGACGGCGGCGGAGCTGGGACGCACCTTCGGCCTCGAAGGGTCAGACGTCGACTTCGCACTCGGCGCCCTCGAGCACGAGGGGTTCGTGCTGCGCGGCCACTTCACGCCCGGAATGACCGAGCTCGAGTGGTGCGAGCGCCGGCTCCTGGCGCGTGTGCACCGCTACACGCTCGACCGACTGCGGCAGGAGATCGAGCCGGTCGCCGCCGCCGATTTCATGCGCTTCCTGCTCCGGTGGCAGCGCCTCACCGAGGACACGCGGGCCCAGGGCCCCGAGGGGCTCTCGGCCGTGCTCGACCTCCTCGACGGCTACGAGCTGCCGGCCGCGGCCTGGGAGACCGAAGTGCTGCCGGCCCGGATGGCCGAGTACGATCCCCTGTGGCTCGACGGACTCTGCCTGTCGGGTGAGATCGCGTGGGCCCGCCTGTCGAAAGCCTCGTCGGGGAACGGCGCCCGCAAGTCGGGTCCCATCCGGACGTCGCCGGTGTCGCTCTTCCGGCGCGAGCGGGGCGAGGTGTGGCGGGCGCTGAACGGCGCGGTGGATCCGGCGGAGCTGCCGCTCTCCCACGCCGCGCGCGCGGTGTGCGACGCGCTCGACGCCCGGGGCGCGTCGTTTTTCGGCGACCTGGTGAACGCCACCGGGGAGCTGCGGACCGAAGTCGAGAAGGGGCTGGGCGAGCTGGTCGCCTGGGGCCTCGTGAGCGCCGACTCGTTCGCCGGGCTCCGCGCGCTGCTCGTGCCGTCCGATCGGCGCCGTCCGATCGGCGGGGGCGGTGGTGCCCGGCGGCGCGGGAAGGTCGCGCCCTTCGGCGTCGAAAACGCGGGGCGCTGGTCCCGGGTGGGCCGGGCCTCGCTCGTGCCGCCCGAACAGCTGGTGGACGCCCTGGCCTGGCAGCTGCTCCGCCGCTACGGCGTCGTGTTCCGGCGGCTGGTGGAGCGCGAGGGGTTCCTCGCGCCCTGGCGCGACATTCTCCGCGTGTACCGGCGGCTCGAGGCCCGGGGCGAGATCCGGGGGGGCCGGTTCGTCGGCGGGTTCTCCGGAGAGCAGTACGCGCTGCCCGAAGCCATCGGGCTTCTGCGGGCGGCGCGGAAGGAGGAGCCGTCCGGGGCTTTGGTTTCGGTGTGCGGAGCCGACCCCCTCAACCTGGTCGGCGTGATCACGCCGGGAGATCCGGTGCCCGCGCTCGCCACGAACCGCGTGCTCCTGCGGGACGGCATTCCCGTCGCCGTGCAGGAGGGAGACGGCCGGTCGGTGCGGCTCCTCGTCGAAACGCTTCCCGAAGAAGCCCAGCTGCTCCGCACCGCGCTGGTCCGCCGCCGCCCCACGCCCCTGGTGCGGGCGTATCTGGGGAGGTAGCAGGCTGATGCGCCGTCTCGATTTGCGCTGCCGAACGGCCGGGAAACATCCCCCTTCCCGGCGCGAGGTTTGAGCGTTACGCTCTCCCCATGGAAAAAATATCCGCCAAGCCCCCCGTCCTTCCCGAATCGGTGCTCCGCGATGCGGTGGCCCATCGGGTCACCGACCGGTCGCTGCGCCGCTGCGCCCGGGAAATCAGCATTTCGCCCAACGGCCTGCGGGATTTCCTGCACGGAGCGGCTCCCCGGCTTTCCACGCGGAGCAAGCTCGAGCGCTGGCTCGCCGCCCAGACCTCGGACGACAAGGCGCCCGGCGTGGCCCACGTCGTCCGGCTGGTGGGTGAGCTGACGGTCGAGCTGTCGCCGTCCGACGGCGACAACCTGCGGCGCGAGATCACGCGGTACCTGACCGGCGCGTACGAGTCCCGGCGTCAGGCGGCTCCGAAGTGGCTGAAGGAGCTCGCGGAGCTGGACGCGGCGGCGGCGCGGCGGCTCAAGCTGGGCTGACCTCCGGCACCTTCAAGTCGAGTTGGACCAGGCGGGACCGGGTCAGATACCGGTCCCGCATTCCGTTGTTGACCTGAAATCCAAACTCCCGCTGCAGCCGCTGGATCCGCCGCGTGAGCGCCTGGGCGTAAGCCCGGGGCGCGTGACTGGCGCGCGCGTAGGCCGTCCGGTAGCGCTCGGAGAGCTCCGGGTAGTGCTCCGTGAGCACCGGCAGGAAGCGGTCCCGCACGCCGGGGTAGAGCCGGAGCGGGCTCGCGTGGATGAAGCGGGCGCCGGCCTCCCGGGCCGCGCCGAACAGCGCCCGCAGGTGATCGTAGTCGTCGGTGATGCCGGGCAGCACCGGGGCGACGATCAGCCCCGCCCGGAGGCCGGCGTCGGTGAGCCGCTTCAGGCCGCGCAGTCGCGCCCCCGGCACGGGCGAGCGGGCTTCCAGCGCCCGGATGACGTAGTCGTCGGTGGTGATCAGCGAGACGTAGATCTCGACGTCGTTCTTCTCCGCCAGCCTGGTCAGGACGTCCGCGTCCCGCGCCACCAGCGGGCTCTTGGTGATGATCCCGACCGACAGGCCCTCGCATTTGGACAACCGCTCGAGAACGCCGCGCGTGATCCGGAAGATCCGCTCCGCGGGCTGATATGGATCCGTGGCGGTGCCGATGACGATGGTCTCCGTCAGCGGTACTTTCCTGAGATCCTTGTCCAGGATCGCGAGCAGCTCGTCCTTGACGAAGATCCGGCTTTCGAACGCCTCCCATCCCTCGGCGCCGCGGTACTCGGCGAACTCCTCGTCGGTGAGCCGTCCCTGATCGTGGGCGCGCTCCACCGCGTACCGGTGCGCGAATCGCGCGTAGCAGTAGGTGCACCCGAACTCGCACCCCACGTATGGATTGAGGGACCAGAAGTCCATTCCGGTCTGCGCGGGGGAGTTGAGCACCGAGCGGGTGGGGTGCGCCACGAAGCGCGTGCCGCGCAGCCGCGAGTCGAGCACCGAAAGCGGCTTGGGCAGGACGGGCTCGGTCGGGAGCAGGGGTAACTGGCACGCGTCGTTCGTCAGTAGGCGGAGTCGACGGCCAGCGGCTCCCGGCTCCCGAGTCACGCGCATCTCCCCCATCCGCAGCTGGGGCAGGCCTGGCATCCCGACTGATGGACGACGGGCGCGCCGCACTCGGGGCAGGGGGGAGCGGGGCGGTAGATGGTGGGGTCGAGGCGGGACTGAGTCATGAGGCGGTACCGGAGCGAGGTTTCGGTTTTTCTTCGGGTGTCATCCCGAAGCTACCTCGCCGTCCCCGTCACCGCCAGATGCCTGCTAAACCACTGATGTTACGGAAAGTTATGCGGTCCCCGAGACCTGACCCCCGGCACCTGACCCCTTCGACAGGAAGTACACCGGTACCCCGAGCGCCACGATGATCAACCCGATCCCGGCGTACTTCGTCTGCGTGAACAGGAGATCGATGCAGAGCACCAGCGTGGACACGAGATACAACCCCGGAATCCACGGGTACCCGGGCGCCCGCACCGGCCGCTCGGCGTCGGGCCGGTTCTTCCGCAGCATGAAGAGCCCCAGCGCGGTGAACGCGTAGAACAGGAGCTGCGCCGCGATCACGTACGTCAAGAGCTCGTTGTACGTCCCCGAGAGACAGAGCACCGACGTCCAGATCGCCTGGAGGACCAGCGCGAACCGAGGAGTCCGGTACGTGGGATGCAGCGTTCCGGCGCGCGCGAAAAAGAGTCCGTCCTTGGCCATCGCGTAGAACACGCGCGCGCCCGACAAGATCAGCCCGTTGTTGCACCCGAAGGTCGAGATCATGATGGCGCCGGCCATCAGGTAAAGCCCCGGGTCGCCGAACATCGCCTGGAGCGCCGCCGTCCCCACCCGGTCCTGCGGCGCGTGCGCGATCGCGTCCGACGGCAGCGTGACGAGATACGCGACGTTGGCCAGGAGATAGAGCACGGTGACGGTGAGCGTGCCCAGCGCCATCGAGATGGGCAGGTCCCGCTTGGGATCCTTCAGCTCCGAGCCCGCGAACCCCACGTTGTTCCAGGAATCCATGGAAAAGAGCGAGCCCACCATCGCCGATCCGATGATCGGCAGAAGCGCGAGCGTGAGACCTTGGGTACCCCAGAAGTGGCCGCCGGAAAAGTTCGCGGCGATCGCGGCCGCGTTCCTGCCGATCAGGAGACCGAGAATCACGAGTGCGGCAAGCGACAGCGTCTTCACCCCCGTGAGCGTCGTCTGAATCAGCGCGCCCGCGCGCACGCCGCGGACGTTGATCCAGGTGAGCGCGATGACGGACACGATGGCGAGGAGCCGCTGCGGCGAGACGCCGACGGAAATCGGCCCGCTGCCCAGGTTCACCGTGGTACCGAACCAGACGTCGGGCGAAAGCCCGGAGAAGAAAATGGCCGTGAACCGGGCGAAGGCCACCGCGACCGCGGCGATGGTGCCGGTCTGGATCACCGTAAAGAGGGTCCAGCCGTAGAGGTAGCCGAACAGGGGCGAGACGCCTTCGCGCAGGTACACGTACTGGCCCCCGGCCTTCGGGAACATCGCCGCCAGCTCGCCGTACGAGAGCGCCCCCATGAGCGTGATGACGCCGGACAGCGCCCAGACCAGCAGCAGGACGCCGGGAGTGTGGACCTGGCGCAGGATGTCGGCCGAGACGATGAAGATCCCGGAACCGATCATGGTGCCCGCGACCAGGGCCGTGGCGTCCAGCCTCGTGATGGCCTGACGGAACTCCGTGCCCTGCTTGACGCTGGAATCCATTCGGCTTTACCCCCTGGGGTCGGGCCCTAACCTAGTGACTCCCCCCCGGGGCCGCTATGTTTTCGCCCGCCGGTCGCTCCCCCCACTCCCACGAGGTCCGTCGTGCGTCTCCTTCCCCGCGAAGAGGAATTCTTCGACCTGTTCGCCGCCGTCGCTCAGCGCAACCAGGAAGCCGCCCGGCTCCTCCGGCAGCTGTTCGACGCGCCCCCCGACCGCCGCACCGCGTCGGTGGAAGCGATCAAGCGGCTCGAGCACGAGGCCGACCAGATCACCCACGAGGTGGTGAACCGCCTCGACCGCACCTTCATCACCCCGCTCGACCGCGAGGACATCTACCAGCTCGCGTCCGACCTGGACGACGTGATGGACGTGATGGACGGCGTGGCGCGGCGCACCCAGATCTTCCACATCGGCGAGGCGCCGCAGGGCGTGAAGCAGCTGGCCGAGGTCATCGAGCGGATGGTGGGAGTCCTGGCCGAGGGCGTGGGGAACCTCAAGAAGGGCGACGACGTGATGAAGTACTGCGTCGAGGCCAAGAAGCTCGAGGAGGAAGGGGACGCCATCTACCACGAGGCGCTCGGCCGGATGTTCGAGACCGAGAAGAACGCCATCGAGCTGATCAAGTGGAAGGAGATCTACGACAACCTCGAGCGGACGCTGGACGAGGCCGAGGACGTCGCCAACGTGCTCGAGTCGGTCACCCTGAAGCACGGCTGATGACGGCCGTCCCGTACTTCATACTCGCGATCGTCGGGATCGCGCTGGTGTTCGATTTCATCAACGGCTTCCACGACGCCGCGAACTCCATCGCGACCGTGGTCTCCACGCGCGTGCTCTCGCCCCCGGCCGCCGTCGTCTGGGCCGCTGCCTTCAACTTCATCGCCGTGTTCGTGTTCGGCACCGCGGTCGCCAAGACCATGGGCGCGGGCCTCGTGGACATCGGCATCGTGGACGCCAACGTGATTCTGGCGGGCCTCGTCGGCGCCATTCTCTGGGACCTGATCACCTGGTGGCTGGGACTGCCCACGTCGTCGTCGCACGCGCTCATCGGCGGGTACGGCGGCGCCGCCGTGGCCAAGGCGGGGTTCACCGCGCTGGTCTTCCCCGGCAAGTGGCTCGCGACGCTCGTGTTCATCGCCGTCGCGCCCCTGATGGGCCTGGTGCTGGCGCTCGCGCTCACGGTGGCGCTCTCGTGGCTCCTGCGCCGGGCGCGTCCCCGGAGGGTCGACCGGTCGTTCCGGGTCCTGCAGTTCTTCTCCGCGGCGGCGTATTCCCTGGGGCACGGCACCAACGACGCCCAGAAAACGATGGGGATCATCGTCGGTCTCCTGGTCGCCGAGCAGGCGCGTTTCGCGACATTCCCGGTACACGCGCTGCATTTGACCACGCTGAAGGACATCCCATTCTGGGTGGTGATGGCCTGCGGCGCGGCGATGGGGCTGGGGACTGTCTCGGGGGGGTGGCGGATCGTGAAAACGATGGGCCAGCGGATCACCCGCCTCAAACCCTTCGGCGGCTTCTGCGCCGAAACGGCCGGCGCCATCACATTGTTCGTGTCCTCGCACTTCGGCATTCCGGTGAGCACCACGCACACCATCACCGGCGCCATCACGGGCGTGGGCGCCGCCCACCGGCTCTCGGCCGTGCGCTGGGGCGTGGCCGGCCGGATCGTGTGGGCCTGGATCCTCACCATTCCGGCCGCGTTCTTCATCGCGTTCGTCTGCTATGTGGTGCTGCACGCGATCTAGCGTCGCGATCGCCGCCGCGATGCTGGCGAGCTCGCCCCTCGCCGCCCAGGACTCGACTCCCCGCCTGTTCATTCCGAAACTACTCGGCGCCCAGGTCACCGTGATCGGGCAGGACCTCCTCCGCTTTCAGGCTCCCTACACGGGCCCCAAGAGCCTGATCGGCTCGGGCGACCTGAAGGCCACCGACACCTACGGCATCTACTTCGGGGACCGTCTCCCGGCGGGGTTCGAGGTCTACCTCGACTTCGAGATGGCGCGGGGCGCGGGGATCAGCAACGCCACCGGCCTCGCGGGGATCACGAACGGCGACGTCATCCGGCAGGGAACTGCCAACCTGGGCAACGGCCCCTACGTCGCCCGCGCGTTCCTTCGCTACTCGCTCGCGCTCGGCCCCGGGACCGAAGCGAACGACCGCGCCCAGGATCAGCTCCCCGGCCCCGAGCCCGCCAACCGCCTCGAGGTGGACGCCGGGAAGTTCGCGGTGTCCGATCTCTTCGACGTGAACCGCTACGCCAACTCCACCCGCACTCAGTTCATGGACTGGGGACTTTTCCAGAACTCGGCCTGGGACTTCGCCGCCGACACCCGCGGCTACACCTGGGGGCTCGCCGTCTCACTGGTCCGGCCCACCTGGGCCGTGCGGCTCGGCTCGTTCGCCATGCCCCTCATGGCCAACGGCAACGTGTTCGACGTCTTCCCCCGGGCCCGCGGAGACAACCTGGAGGTCACGCTCCAGCCCGGCGCGAGCGGGACCGTGATCCGGCTCCTGGCCTACGAAAATCACGCGCGGATGGGGGTCTACGCCGACGCCATCGCGCACGGCATCGCGGTGGACAGCGCGCCCAACATCGTGGCCGACGACCGGCCCGGCCGCACCAAGACGGGACTGGGGATCAACGTCGAGCAGCCGCTCGCGGACTCGGGCGCGACCGGGGCGTTTCTGCGCGGAGGCTGGAACGACGGGAAGAACGAAGACTTCGCGTTCACCGAGGTGGACCGGCACCTGAGCTTCGGAGGGCAGGTCTCGGGGCACCACTGGGGGCGGAACGGGGACATTCTGGCCGTGGCCCTCTTGATCCACGGGCTCTCACCCGACCACCGGGCCTATCTCGCCGCCGGCGGCGTCGGCTTCCTGCTGGGTGACGGCCGCCTCAACTACGGCCTGGAGAACATTCTCGAGGCGTACTACAGGGCGCAGATCGGTCCCTATCTCGAGATCGGGCCCGACTTCCAATGGATACACAACCCGGGCTACAATCGCGACCGCGGCCCGGCGGCGGTCCTCTCTCTGCGGCTCAACGCGCGGTACTAGTCCACCTTCAACGTCAGCATCCTGAGCTCGGTCATCTCCTGAATCGCCCAGCGGACCCCCTCGCGGCCGAGTCCGGAGTCTTTCGCGCCGCCATAAGGGAGGCGGTCGATCCGGAAGCCCGGGATGTCGTTGCCGTTCACCGCGCCCACCTCGAGCTCCGCGTAGCAGCGGAACATCGTGCTCAGGTTCGTCGTGAACACGCCGGCCTGCAGCCCGTACGGCGACGAGTTCACCTGCGCGATGGCCCGGGAGAGGTCGGTGTAGGGCGTCACGGTGACGAGCGGCGCGAAGACCTCTTCGCAGTTCACCTTCATCGTCGGCGTGGTGTCGAGCAGCACGGTCGGGTCGAGATAGGTCCCCTTCCGGCCTCCGCCGATCGCGACCGTCGCGCCCGCCGCCTTCGCCTCGTCGATCCACTTCTCCACCCGTTCGGCCGCTTCGAGCGAGATCACGGGCCCGATCTCCGTCGCCTCATCCAGCACGTCCCCGACCTTGAGCGCCTTCACCTTCGGCAGCAGCAGG
>DATJQI010000044.1:0-90865 GCA_035505915.1 Gemmatimonadales bacterium
GCTTGGTCGTGTCGCCCCCCGTCGGAACCGCCGCCGTCTGATGCGTCGTGGTGTCGTGCGCGGCTCCCGTGGGGCCCGCCGGGGCGTGCCCGCGCCCGAACAGCGCGTAACCCCCGCCACCCAGCACGACCACCGCGATCCCCGCCGCGATCGGCAGCACCGACCGTTTCTTCGACTCGGCCGCCGCCACCCGGGTCGGCGGGACCGCGTCGGCGATCCGCGTCTTGTCCGCGGCGCCGATCATCTGCGTCTTGCCTTCGGTATCCGCCGCCGCCGGCGCGTTCCCCACCACGCGCCCGACGTCGGCCGCGAACTCGGCCACACTTTGATAGCGCTCGCCCGGCGTCCGCGCCAGCGCGTGATCCATGGCCTTCTGGAGCTGAGGCGGGAACGTCAGGTCGGGGCGGGCCGCCGCGAGCTTGGTGGGCTCGTCGGTCAGCCGCTTGATCATCGTCTCCTGGACCGTGGACGCCTCGAACGGCAGCCGCCCCGTCAGCATCCGGTAGAGCACCAGGGCCAGGGAATAGAGGTCGCTGCGGCCGTCGAGCTTGTCCCCGGACAGCTGCTCCGGACTCATGAACTCGGGCGTCCCGACCACCAGGCCGGTCTTCGTGACCTTCTGGCCGGCCTCGTCGCCGCCGACCGCCTTCGCGATGCCGAAATCCACCACCTTGACGATGTCGGCGCCGTCCCGGCCCTTGGCCAGCATGATGTTGTCGGGCTTCAGGTCGCGGTGCACGATGCCGAGGTCGTGCGCGGCCTGGAGCGCGTCCGCCGTCTGCCGGAAGATCTTCACCGCGCGCCCCACCGGCAGCGCGCCTTCCCGCTCGATCAGGTCGGTGAGCGGCTCCCCCTCGATGAACTCCATCGCGAGGTAGATCAGGCCGTCGGGGGTCTCTCCGAAATCGTACACCGCGCAGACATTGGGGTGGGTGATGCGGCTGGCGTTCGCGGCCTCGCGGTTGAACCGCGCCACCGCGTCGGGGTCGTGCGTCATCGAGGGATTCATCACCTTGATGGCGCTCCGCCGGCCCATCTTCACGTGCTCGGCGAGATACACCTGTCCCATCCCGCCTTCGCCCAGCTTCTTCACCACGTGGTACCGCTCGGCCACCACCTGTCCGACCAGGTCGGACGTGGGCGCGGCGCCGCGCAGGACACTCCCGTCGTTGGGGCAGAACTTCTGATCGTCGGGGAATTCGGTGGAACAGACGGGGCAGATCTTCACGGCAGCTCGACCCGCAGCAGCTTGTCGCCCACGAGGACGCGCGACCCGTTGGTCAGCGGGACCGCCCCCCGGGCCGCCCGGGCGATCCCGTTGCGGCTGCCGTCGTCGATGACGACGAAATCCGCGTCCTCCGAGCGCACCACCGCGTGCTTGCTGCTCATCGAGGGATCGTACGGGAACACCCAGTCGCCCTGCTCGCGGCCGATGCGCACGTCACGGCCCGGCGAGAGCTGCACCACGTCGCGGGCGCTGCCGTCGGAGCGGAGCTGCGTCAGCGACGCGATGTCGGCCGACGGGATCAGGGACCCCATCCGCTTCGTGGCGTCGGCGTCCGGCGGATGCGGACCGGGGTATCCCAGGCGGCGGAAGCGGATCATCTGCGAGCCGATGAGCAGGAGGTCGCCGTCCACGAGCTTGTGCGGCTGATCGAAGAACACCCAGGTCCCGTTGCGGCTCCCCAGGTCCCGGAGCATCAGCTGGTCCTGCTCCCAGGTGATCCGGGCGTGAAGCGGGGACATGAACTGGTCGTCGGGGAAGCGCACGTCGCCGTCCTGCCGTCCGATCCCCGTGTCCAGGGCCCGCCGCTCATAGCGCTGCACCGGCTTCCCGGACTCGTCGAGCAGGACCAGGAAGAACGAGAAATCCGTCCGGACCGCGGGCTGCGTCGAGGGCCGCTGCAGGGCGGGGGTCGAGCTGACCGGCGCGCCGCAGGTCGCGCAGAATCCGGCTCCGGGGCTGACCGGCGAGCCGCACCGCGCGCACGCCGGTCCCGATCCCGGCGCCGTGAGCCGCCGGCCGCAATGCGGACAGAAGGGCAGCACGCCCGCGATGGCCTTGCCGCAGAACGGGCACCCGGTCTGCACCGGAGCCGCGGGGGCGGCGGTCGCCGCAGCCTCGGGCGCCACCGCCGCCGAGACGCGGGTGCTGGGCAGCGGTCCCTTCGAGGGGTGCGGCAGGGGAGTGGCGGGACCGGAGGGGCTGGCGGGAGCGGGAGGGCTCATCGCGGCGGCCGCGGACGAGCGCGCCCGGGCTTGAGCAGCCGCCTTCGTCAGCGGCTTGCCGCAGTCCATGCAAAACGCCGCCGCGTCGTCGTTGGCGCGGCCGCAGTACGGGCAGCTGTTCACCGGGGACGCTCCACAGGACGGTCAAGTTAAGATGCCGCAATCGATTCGGCAAATTGGCGGCGCTTTCGCGCGCGACGTACCTTGCGGGCCTATGCGACCGAGGCGCGCCACCATCCGCCGCATCGGGGCGTGGGCGCTCTTGTCGCTGGGTGCGTCGCGCGCGTCCGCCGCACAGGTCGAGCCCTCCGGTGTCTGGCGCACCCTGCACACGCCCCACTTCCGCATCCATTTCCGGCCGGCGTACCGGGACATCGCCCTGCGCGAGGCCCGGGAGGCCGAGCGCTCCTTCGCGCTGCTCGCCCGGGAGCTGCATCCGCCGCGCGAGACCATCGACATCACGCTCTCCGACGATTTCGACGGATCGAACGGGCTGACCACGGTCTTCCCCACCGATCGGATCACGCTCTTCGCGACGCCGCCCGCGCAGGACCCGGCCCTGGCTCAATACGACGACTGGCTGCGCCTCGTGACACAGCACGAGCTCACCCACGTCTTCCATCTCGACCGGGTCCGCGGCGTGTGGGGGGTTCTCCAGCGCGTGTTCGGCCGGGCGCCCGGCCTCTTTCCCGAGGGGTACCAGCCCAGCTGGGTCACCGAGGGACTCGCCGTCTACTATGAGACCCGCTACACGAACGGCGGCCGGATCCGCGGCAGTTTCCACACTCAGGTGCTGGCGGCGGACGCGGTCGATTCGGCGTCGCGCCGCTCCGCGGATGCACTGCTCTTCAGCCGCTGGGCCGACGGGTACGTCCCCTACGCGTACGGGAGCCGGTTCTTTCGGTTCCTCGCCGACTCACTCGGTGACTCGATCATCCCGCGTTTCATTGAGCGCTCCGCTGGGCAATGGATTCCGTATCGCGTAGGTCATCCGATCGACGCGGCGGCCGGCGGGCCGGTCTTCGAGTCCGCCTGGGCGCGGGGAACGCGTGCGGAACCGGCGCCGGGTACGGCGGGCACGGTCGTCGCGCACGGGCTGTTCAGCGAGCCGGTGCCCCGGGTCTCCCCGGGCGGCCGGTGGGTCGCGTGGATCCGCGACGATGGGCGCACCGCGCGCCGGGTGGTGATCGCGGAGGCACGCACCTGGCGGGTCACGCGGACCCATCTCGTCAACGGCAACGTCGGCTACGACTGGCTGGGAGACACGCTGCTGGTCGCGCAGCTCGACTACATGGGTCCGAACCGGCTGCGCAGCGATCTCTACCGGTGGACCCCGGACGGCGCCTGGCGGAGGCTCACGCACGGCGCCCGGTTCACCGAGCCCCGCGCCGGGGGCGGCGTGTTCGTGGGCGTCGTGGTGACGCCCGCGGGGAACCATCCGAGTCTGCCGGAGGTCCGGGACACCGCGGGCACGGAATGGGGCGACGTCGTCCCGTCGGTCGACCGGCGATGGGTCGCGGCGACCCGTCACCGGGGAGGCAGCTGGCAGCTCGTGCGCTGGCCCTGGGCCGCTCCCGATTCGGTCACCGTGCTGGACCAGGGCGGGGCACTGTTGTCGGGCCCCACGTGGTGGGGTGACACGCTCCTCTACGTGTCGGACCGCGGGGGCCTGCCGCAGATCTACCGGTGGGACGAACGGAACGGGCCGACGCCCGTGAGCGCCGAGCCGCTCGGCGCCCGGTCGCCGGCGGCGCTTCCGGATCGCCTGCTCTACACCTCACTGCGGTCCGACGGGTGGGCCCTCCTCTCCCGTTCGCCGCCGGCCGGTCCCGCCACGCCGGCGCCACCCGCGCCGCCGGCGCTCCCCTTCGACAGCGCGCCACCCGTGCCGGTGCGGGAAACGGGGTACACGGCGTGGCCGTCCCTCGCCCCGCATTTCTGGCTCCCGGTGTTCTTCGATGCCGGCCCGTCCGGGCGCTACGGCGGCATCGCGACGCTCGGCGCGGATGTGCTCGGCCGCTGGTCCTACGCGGGGCAGGTGCTGGCTTCGGTCTCTCCCGCGCGCCTGCGCGGTTCGTTCTCGCTCGTGTCCGATGTGCTGCCCAACCCGATCCTCGACGCGTACTGGTCGAGCGCGTGGTCCAACATCGGCGTCACGACGGGTGGCACCGTCGTGTCGAAACTGACGCAGGACGCCGACCTCGGCGCGACGCTGGTGTACCGCCGGTGGCGCACGGCCGTGAGCCTGCGCGCCGCTCTCGAGCTCGAGCGGGACCTCTTCGCCGCGTCGCCGGACACGGCGCTCGCCGCCGTGTGCGTCGGGTGCGCGAGCCTCGACCAGACCGGCGGGTCGCTGACCCTGGGCATCGCCCACAACTCCACCGGCGCGCTGTCGGTGTCGGCGCAGGACGGCTTCAGCTGGTCGGTGACCTACCGCCGCCGGGACCAGCAGGGATCCCCGCGGTACGCGAACGACCTGCGGTCCGAGCTCGCCCTCTATCTCGCGCTTCCGGGACCCGGGTTCGCACCGCCGGTGCTCGCGTTCCGGCTGGCCGGCGGCGCGACCGACGGCACGCTGCCCCGGACCCTGGGGGTCGGCGGCGTATCGTCCGGCGTCTACAGCCTCGGCTTCGGCCAGGTGGTGGGCGGCGTCCGCACCTTTCCCGTGCGCGGCTACGCCGCCGACGCCCTCGATGACCGCCGCGCCGCGACCGGAACCGCGGAGCTCCGCCTCCCGCTCGCGCTCGTCGGGCGCTCGCTCGGTCACCTTCCCGTCGGCGCCGACAAGATCTCGGCCCACCTGTTCAGCGACGTCGGGGACGCGTGGGGTCCCGGGGCCTCCCCCCGGCTCACGCGGCTCTGGTCAGCCGGGGTGGAGCTCGCCCTGAATGTCACCGTCAACTATGACGTCCCGGTCGCCCTGCGCCTCGGCGCGGCGGAGCCCCTCGCGGCACTCCCGTCGGGGGCCCCGCGGCGTCCGCAGGTGTATCTGGCCTTCGCGTCCGACTTCTAAGTCCCACCGGTCGCTTCCCGGCCGCCGCCGGTCCCGCTCCGGCACCCTTCCGTCGCGCGACGAAACGTCCGGGCACTCGCGGGTATAATGAAGGAGCCGATGCGATTCCTGCTCCTGCTGCTCACCGCCGCCGCCGCCGCCACCGTCGCGGCCGCTCAGTCCCCCGACGATCGGGCCGCGATCGAGCGCCTTCGGGATTCTCTCGAGAGCACTACGGACTCGGTGGCGCTCAAGCGTCTCGAGGCGTCGACCATCGAGGTCGCGAAGGTCAATCGCGACGATCCCCTCATTCATCTCCGCCTCGGCTTCATCGCCTACCGGCTGGGAGAGATCGCCGACGCGTCGTCCCACTTCGACGACGCGGCCGGGGAGTTCGAGTGGGCCTCCCAGATCAAGCCTGAGTGGCCCTATCCCTGGTTCGGCCTGGGACGCTCGGAGCTGGCCATCGGGGCGCATTCCGCCATCGCCGTCGAAAATCTGAAACAGGTGCTCCACCTCGACCACCTGTCCAAGGCCATCAACGCCTATGCCAAGGCGGTCGCGACCGACTCGACCTTCGCCGAGCCGGTGATCGAGCTGGTGGACGCCGCTCTGCGGCAGCGGGTGCGGGCCGAGACCGACGTGGCGCTGCGCGTGGCGCGGCTGTCGGCCTCGGCGGCGCGCGGCAATCCCGCGTTCCAGATGGCGCGGGGACGGATCGAGCGGGAGGTCGGGGAAGGGGACTCCGCGCGCGCGGCGTTCGCCGCGTTTCTCGCCGCGGGCGGCGACTCCGGCGTAGGACTCCTCGAGCTCGCGCGTACCGATTACTTCCTGCACCGGGACTCGGCCGGCCGAGTCGAGTACTTCGCCGGCGCGCGGGAGGCGGGGTCGGTCGCCGCGATCCGGATGTACCGCACCGACTTCAGCTGGATCGCGAAGCCCGAGGAGCTCGGGCAGTTCGACAGTCTGCGGACGCCGGCGGCCCGGGCCCGGTGGCTGGAAGCCTTCTGGGCGCGCCGGGACGTGGCCGACGTGCTGCAGCCGGGTCAACGCCTGGCGGAGCATTACCGCCGCTGGTTCTACGCCATGCGGACGTTCGGCCTGCTCAGTCCCCACCGGCACTACGACTTCACCGAGGTCTACCGGAGTACGCAGGACCAGATCGACGACCGCGGCGTGGTCTTCATGCGGCTGGGTCCTCCCGATCAGAGCCGTACCTACGCGGCCTCGGGCGGCTCGGCGGCCAGCGGGGTGGAGCCCAACGAGAGCTGGCTGTACCGCCGGCCCGAAGGCGACCTGATCTTCCACTTCGTCTCCCGCGGGGACGTCCAGGACTTCAAGCTGGTGGAGAGCCTGACCGACGCGCTGAGCTTCCAGGACCGGCAGCGCCTGGCGATGGGCGGTGACACGAGCGGCGTGGTGCGGGGGCTCTTCGGGTCGCGGGCGACGTTCGGTCCGATGTACGAGCGGATCGGAAGCACGCTCACGAGCAACGTGCTGCCCGCCATCGCCGAGGACCGCCAGCGGGGGACCTATGCGATCGGCGTCGGGACCACTACCGACGACGACCGCCCGCGGTTCGACGTGTCGTTCGACCCCGCGATCGAGGAATACCTGGTGGGAACCCGCGGCACGGGAGCCGATTCCGCGCCGGGGCAAATGCTGCACCTGGTGTTCGCCATCCCCGGCGATCACCTGACGCCGGTCACCGGGTCGGGGGAGTTTCTCTACCCGCTCCGGTTCCGGCTCTACGTCTCCAACCTGCAGGACAGTCTGGTCGGCGCGGTGGATACCCTGCGGGTGTTCGGGTCGCCGCAGGCGCTGCGCAATCCGTCCTACCTGTCGGGTCAGCTCGAGCTCCCGGTGCCCGCCGGCGAGTACCGGTACCGCCTGCTCATCGAATCCCGGGACCGGGCCACCGGGTCGCTGGTGTCCGATACCTTCGCCACGCCTCGGCTCGACGGCCGCACGTTCGCCGTCAGCGATCTGGTGCTGGGCGAGGCCGGCGGCCTGTCGTGGTCGGAGCCGGGGGACACCGTGTACGTCAGCCCGCTGGACCGGTTCCCCGCCGGCAGCGACGCGCAGCTCTATTACGAGGTGTACGGCCTCCCCGCCGGCGCCGTCTACCACACCGAGATCCGGGTGGAGCGCACCGGGGGGGGATCGATTTTCGGCGCCATCCGCCGGCTGTTCGGCGGCAACCGCCCTCCGGTGCAGTTGTCGTTCGACGTCGCCTCGGAGGGAACGACCACCCGCGTCCACCGCGCGGTCGCGTTGCGGGACGCGGCGACGGGTTCCTACAACCTCACGCTGCGGATCACCGACCCCGCGACGGGGCGGGCGCTGACGCGGGTCCGACACGTGGAGGTCGTTTCCGCGAAGTAGATTGACACTGCGGCGAGCCGCGCCCTAAGTTTCCGGCACTCCCCCGGAGATGGGATGTACTGCTCCCGCTGCGGCACTCAGAACGACGACAACGCGAAATTCTGTAAATCCTGCGGCTTGGACCTGACCGCTACGACGCCGGTCCACGCCATCTCCACCGGTCAGCAGGAAGTCACGGAAATCGATCTGGTCCGCGACCAGCTCAAAGAGGAGTACGAGATCCTCGACGAGCTGGGGCGCGGAGGGATGGCCATCGTCTTCAAGGCCCGCGAGAAGCAGCTCGAGAGGGACGTGGCTATCAAAGTACTCCCCTTCTCGCTCGCCTTCGACAAGGAATTCGTCGAGCGCTTCCAGCGGGAGGCCCGGACCTCCGCCAAGCTGGAGCACCCCGGCATCATCCCCATCTACCGGGTCGGCAAATCGGGCCGGGTCATCTACTTCGTGATGAAGTTCCTCCGCGGCAAGCCGCTGTCCGCGGTCCTGGCACAGCGGGGCGCCCTCCCTCCCGCCGACATCCGAAAGACGCTGATCGAGGTCGGGCGGGCCCTCGGATACGCGCACAAGAGCGACATCGTCCACCGCGACATCAAGCCCGACAACATCATGTTCGACGACCTGGGGCAGGCGGTCGTGACCGATTTCGGGATCGCCAAGGCGGCGAGCGGCGGCAAGCTCACCGGCACCGGCATGGCGATCGGCACTCCCCACTACATGAGCCCGGAGCAGGCGCGGGCCCAGCCCCTGGACGGCCGCAGCGACATCTACTCCCTCGGGGTCGTGGCATACGTCTGCCTGACCGGGGCGGTGCCGTTCGACGGGGAAGACTCCTTCTCCATCGGCTACAAGCACATCATGGAGCCCCTGCCCACACCCGAGCTGGCCTCGGACGAGCACCGGCACATCTTCGAAATCGTCAAGAAGATGATGGCCAAGGTGCCGGAGGAGCGCTTCCAGACGGCGGAGCAGATGGTGGAGGCGGTGGAAGCGGGCGGATATGTGGCGACGGGGATCTCGACCCAGGCGACGCGGGCGCTGCCCTCGATCGCCTCCCCCCGGGTCACCACGGGCATGCGGGGCTCGGCGGCGGCGGCGGCGGCGGCGCCCGAGCGCCGGTCGACGGTCGGCGGCCTCGCCCTCTTCGCCCTGGCGCTCGTCCTGGTCGGCTTCGGCGTGTACTGGTTCGGCATCCGCCAGGGGATGATCAGCCACTATCTCTCCAAGGCGGTGCCGGTCGCGCCGATCGACACGACCGGCGCCGGCCAGGCCTCGCGGGATTCCGCCGCGCTCGCCGGCATCCCGGGGGTCCAGGACACGACGCGGCACGACTCCGGGACCCTCCACCCGCCCGCGGCCACCGCGACGCCCGCGCCGGGGACCCCCGCGGCGGCCGCCAAGCCGCCGAAGCCGGCCCCGGACTTGGCCCAGCTCTGCAGCGAGCCCGGTCCCGAGTACAACCGCGGGAGGGCGTGCTTCGACACGCCGCCGGCGCCGACGGTCGCCACCTTCATCACGCTCGCCCCGGACGCCACCGAAGTCCCGCGCCGGGTCATCCTTTCGGTCCACGTGTCCCCCGCCGGGGCGACCCTCGAGACGCGCGTGGTCCTGGCGTCGGACGTGGACAGCATCACGTCGCGGGCGGTGGACATGGCGAAAGGCCTCCAGTGGACGCCCGCGATGAAGTCCGGGCAGCCCGTCGAGGCCTGGATCCAGCAGCAGTTCGTGCCGAGAAGGCCCTGACCGTCGATCCTTCCGCCTATATCGCGCCCGGCGCGGTGGTTCTGGGGGACGTGACCCTGGGCCCACGGTCCAGTGTGTGGTACGGCTGTGTCCTCCGCGGGGACATGGCGCCGATCGTGGTGGGGGAATGCTCGAACATCCAGGACGGGACCATCGTTCACGTAGATGAGGGGAAGCCGGCCCGGATCGGGTCCCGGGTGGGCATCGGCCACCGGGCCATCATCCACGGGTGTACCATCGAGGACGACTGTCTGATCGGAATGGGAAGCATCCTGTTGAACGACGTGTCGGTGGGGACGGGGAGTGTGGTCGCCGCGGGCGCGGTGGTGCGGGAGGGCTTCGTGATTCCGCCGGGGTCGCTCGTGATGGGTGTGCCGGGGCGGGTGACGCGGGCCGTGGACGGAGAGCTGCGCGAGCGGATCCGCGGGACCTGGGAGCATTACGTGGCGGAGGCGGTGCGCCACCGGAGCGGGGCGTTCCCGCTCCGCAAGACCACATGAAAGCAGATTTGTGATGTTGATTGTCAAGACCCGCGATCCGATCGGCGGTCTTCCCGGAACTTGCTCCGGTCATTCGGCCTGCCTACCTTGGGCCTCCGCGCTTCTGAACCACCAAGCGCCCGGTCCGTCATCAACTATCTCAGCGCCTAAGGCTCTGTGTAACGCTCTTACCGTGAGGGACGAGCCCGCATGACCGCTTCCGACACCCGCAAAGGCACCCTCGATCTGAGCGCGAACGCGCTCACCGTGCTCGAGCGCCGCTACCTCATCAAGGACGACGCCGGCCGCCCCACCGAAAAGGCCGAAGACCTCTTCTGGCGGGTGGCCCGCACCATCGCCGCTCCGGACGCCACCTACGGCGCGTCCGAGAAGGCGGTGGCCGCGGCGGCCGAGACGTTCTTCGATCTGATGGCCACGCGGGTGTGGATGCCCAACTCCCCCACTCTGATGAACGCGGGCCGCCCGCTGGGCCAGCTCTCCGCCTGCTTCGTGCTCCCGGTGGAGGACGCCCTGTCGAACGGAAAGAGCGGCATCTACGACACCCTGCGCTCCATGGCGCTGGTGCACCAGTCGGGCGGCGGGACGGGCTTCTCGTTCTCCCGGCTCCGTCCGAAGAACGACGTCGTGCGCTCCACCATGGGCGTGGCGTCGGGCCCGGTTTCGTTCATGAAGCTGTATGACGCGTCCACCGACGTGGTGAAGCAGGGCGGGACCCGCCGCGGCGCGAACATGGGGATCCTCCGCGTGGATCACCCGGACATCATGGAGTTCATCACCTGCAAGGAAGACCTCACTCAGGTGACGAACTTCAACATCTCGGTGGCGGTGACCGACGCGTTCATGCAGGCGGTGGAAGCGGGGTCGAGCTACGACCTGATCCACCCCCGCTCGAAGAAAGTGGTCGGCCAGCTGGACGCCCGCGACGTGTTCCGGAAGATCGTGCACGGCGCCTGGAAGACCGGCGAGCCCGGCGTGTACTTCATCGACCGCGCCAACTACTACAATCCGGTGCCGGCCCTCGGGAGCTACGAGGCCACCAATCCCTGCGGCGAGCAGCCTCTGCTCCCGTACGACGTCTGCAACCTCGGCTCCATCAACCTCGGCCTGTTCGTCAAGGACGGCGCCGTGGACTGGGACCGCCTGCGGACCGTGGTGCACCTCTGCGTCCACTTCCTCGACAACGTCATCGACGCCAACAAGTACCCGCTCGCCGAGATCGACGACCTCGCCAAGCGGATCCGCCGCGTCGGCCTGGGCGTGATGGGCTGGGCCGACCTGCTGGTGGAGCTGGGCGTGCCCTACGACTCCGATGAGGGCGTGGCGCTGGGCCGCAAGCTGATGGCGTTCATCGAGGAAGAGGCCTTGGTGGCCTCCGAGAAGCTCGCCGTCCAGCGCGGGACCTTCAAGGAGTGGGAGCGCTCCATCTGGGGTCCCGACGCCACGTGCGCCCGGGGTCCGAAGGGCGAGCGGATCCGCCCCATGCGGAAGCTCCGGAACTGCAACCTCACCACCGTGGCGCCCACCGGGACCATCTCGATCATTGCGGGATGCTCGTCCGGGATCGAGCCCCTCTTCGCGGTGGCGTTCCTGCGGAACCAGGCCGGCGTCCTGATGCCCGACGTCAACGAGCAGTTCGTGGCCGTGGCCAAGCGGGAAGGCTGGTACTCCGAAGACCTGATGCGGCGCATCGCCGAGGCGGGGAACATCCACTTCGACGAAGTGCCGGCCAAGTGGCAGCGCGTCTTCGTCACGGCGCACGACGTGACGCCGGAGTGGCACATCCAGATGCAGGCCGCGTTCCAGGAGTACACGGACTCCGCGATCTCCAAGACCTGCAACTTCGCCCACGACGCCACCGAGGAGTACGTCGAGAAGATCTACCGCGACGCCTTCCGGCTGGGCTGCAAGGGCGTGACCGTCTACCGCGACGGCGCGCGCGAGGGACAGGTGCTGTCCACCGGCTCCACCGCCAAGAAGGTGCAGGAGCACGCCGCCGAGTCGGGAAGCGCCGCGCCGGCGGACGCCACGCGCGCCCAGACGGCGGAGATGCAGGGCCGCATCGCCGAGCTCGAGGCCGAGCTCGAGCGCACGCGGGCCCAGCTGCACGACGCCGAGGCGGAGAACCTCCAGCGCCGGGCCAAGCGCTCCCGTCCCGATCTGCTCCGGGGCGCCACGCGCCGGGTGGAGACGCCGCTGGGGACGATGTACGTCACCATCACCGAGGACGACAAAGGCCAACCCTTCGAGGTGTTCGTCTCCCTCGGCAAGGCGGGGGCGCCCCTGATGGCGGACGTCGAGGCGATGGGACGCCTCATCTCACTCTCGCTCCGGTCCGGCATTCCGATGAAGGAGATCCACCGTCAGCTCCGCGGCATCTCCTCGGACCGCGTGGTGGGACTCGGGCCCAACAAGGTGATGTCGGTGCCCGACGCCATCGGCATCGCCATCGAGAAGTGGATGCAGGAAAAGCAGGGGGTCCAGCAGGATCTCCTGGCCGGAACCGGCCCCGCCGCCATCCCCGCCCGCGAGATCATCGCGGGGTCCGAGGGCGCGCAGGGGATGCGGGAAGGGGACGGCGCGCAGGACTTCATCGGCGCCTGCCCGGACTGCGGCTCGCAGCTCGCGTTCATCGAAGGCTGCGCGAAGTGCCACGTCTGCGGCTTCAGCGAGTGCGGCTGAGCGGTCCCGCGGGGATGTGAGGTCCGTCACCACGCGGGCCCGGCCGGTTCGCAATCCTAGAGCATGACCGCCATCGCTCCCACCCGGCTCCAACCCAAGGGATGGGCCCGCGTCGGCCCGTCCGGCGCGTACGCGCTGCGGCGCGGTGCCTGGTACCCCGTGGTCCGCATCTCGTCGAGCAGCATCGTCGTGCTGGACGTGAATCGCCAGAACGTCCCCGTCGACCGCCGCTTCCTCGAGCTCCGGTATCATCCCCCCGAGCGCTGGAGCGTGGTGCACTGCGAGCCCGCCACCCTCCGCCGCCTCGGCCGCGAGTTTCCGCTCACCTACGGCGTCTGTCCCGCGTGCCGTCACCGCCAGGGCTTCGAAGGACGCCCCACGGAGCTGGCCTGCGATCGTTGCCACCAGCGCGCCAATGTCGCGTGGGACGAGCTCAGCTAGACCGCCTGCAGTAGGTCTCCCACGTCGACCACGCCGCTCGTCTCCGCCTGGAGATAGAAGCCGCGCATCCCGTCGAACAGAAATTGCAGCTGCTCCTTCATCACCGCCGACTCGACCGCGCCGCCCAGGGCCCAGCCCGTGAACGGACGGCACGGCTCCGCCGCCTTCAACACCGAGAGGCGGACCCGTACGGCGCCGTCGGGCGCGGTGATGACGAGGCCGGAGGCGATGTCGGCGAGCGTCACCATCCCCACGCTCTCCGCGATCAGATTCTCGCCCGCGGCGCCCAGCGCGAGCCGCGGACCGAACCGACCGCTCATCTTCCGGTAGTGGGCGGTGAAGCCCACCGACACGCCGTGGAGGCCGTCTTCGTTCTTGGTTTCCGGATGGGCCCGGTGATGGACGTCCACCACCCACCGGTCCCGGTCCAGGCCCAGCACGCCGGCAGGGGTCACGGCCGCCCGGGGAACCGGAAGGAGCGGGGCGGGGTCGTAGGTGCGGTCCGGCTTGACGCCGGTCTTCAGCGAGGCGCGCTGGACCTGCAGCAGCACGAGGCGTCCGATCGGTCGCATAACGGAATCTAGCGGAACCGATTATGTTTTCGAGGACGGGGGAACCGCACCATGGCACAACTCGGCTGGGCCCGCTGTACCGACCGGATCGCGGATACCCTCCGGCGGGGCGCGTGGTATCCGATCGTCGAAGCCGTCGGCGAGGAGTCGGTGGTCGTCGCCGTGCAGAACCGGCGCGTCCGGCTTTCGCTGCACGACGTCCGGGTCCGCCCCGACGAGCCGAAACGCTGGAGCATCGTGGTGCGGACCGGTGTGCTCCGGCCCACGCTCGGCGGTCAGGGGCGCGATCTGGTCACCACCTACGCCGTGTGCCCGCGCTGCTCCGAGCGCCAGGACTTCACGGGCCGGCCCCACCAGCTCGAGTGCGAGCGGTGCGGCGCGACGTCCGAGGTGGACTGGACCGAGCTCTGCTAGGGAATCCCCGCCGACGAAGGATCGAGGCGGTCGAAGACGCCTCCCAGCAGCCGCATCGCGATCCAGCTCTCCCCCCCGACCACCGCCGCGCCGCCCAGCACCCCCGCCGTCACCGACCACGGTCCGCCGACTCCCGCGACTCCGGCTCCCCACATCACCACGACCGCCACCACGGCGGCCGGAAGGAGCGCGATCACGAGGGCGAGCAGGGAGCCGAGCGTCAGCAGCAGCCGCTGGCCGGTCGCCTCGAGTCCCACCGCGCGCTGCGCTCCCACCGTCACCCACGCCGGGAACAGGAGCACGCTCGCGTTCTGGACCAGAAGGAACACCACCATCACCGTCGGGATCCCCGCCAGCAGCGCCGCCAGGATGGCGGCGCGGTCTCCCAGCTCGGGCAGAGCGGGATCGGTGAGCGTCAGCAGGAAGGCGGCGACCACCAGGAGGCCGGCGACGCCGGAGAGGGTGAGGAGCAAGGCCCCCACCTCTCCCTGCACGACGGTGCGCCCGCGCACCGGGTAGGACTTGAGGACATCGAGCAGCTCGAGGTCGCGCCGGAGATCGTAACGCAGCGCCAGGGGCCCGAGCAGCGTGACCAGGGCCGCGGCGAACATCAGGATGCCGGCGAGCGCCTCCGCGGGCGGGAGCCGCTGCCCGTGGAGCGACAGCACACCCGCGACCGTCGCGACGCCGATGATCACGAGGGAGCGGGGGCTGAACTCGCGCCGGATGCCCAGCACGTTCTTCCACGCGATCGCGCCCGCGATGGAGCCCCGCTCGGCGAGCCGTGACGACTTGAGTCCCGCGCTTCCCTTGGCGGGCCCGGTCCACCCCCGTCCCTTCCGCATCGCGTCGATCTGACGGGCGCGGCGCACCGCGGCCTCCGTCGCCGCTTCCTCGAAGGCCAGCGAGGATCCCACCACCCACCAGATGTGGGCCCCGAGCATCAGGAGGCCGGCGGGGAGCGCGGCCAGCAGGTCGCGGGGGGTCCGCGCCAGGAGGGGATCCACCATGGCGCGCAGGGGCCAGGAGAGCACGGCGCCGGCGCCCGTATGGAGGGCCCGCGTCACCGCATCCACTCCAGCCCCGAAGCTCGCGCCGAACGCCGCCTCGATTATGGGCAGGTCGGTCCGCAACGCCCACCAGGCGGCTCCGAGGGCGGCGGCCAGGACCACCAGCATTCCGGCCCGCCGGCGGGCCCCGGCCACGCCGTGCTGGCTCAAGGAAAGCCGGAGAAGCCCCATCCCCGCGCTGTTCAGGTTCAGGGTGGCGTAGGCCAGCCAGAGGCCGATCGCGTGCAGCAGCGTGACGGAGTTCCACCGGCCGCGGCTGAACAGCACCACGGAGAGCGCGGCGGACATCATCAGAGCCGCCTGGGACCGGAGGATCTTGAAGAGGAGGACCTGCCGGCGGGTCAGGGGCGCCGCGAACAGGAACTGGGTCTCGGCCAGCGTGAAGGGAAAGGGGGTTTCCTCGGAGCCCACGGTCCAGCTGATGACCAGCACCAGGGCCGCCAGGAGCACCGCGACCGTCTCCCGGGCGTCGGGGTCGAGGAACGACACGGCCGCGCCGGGGCTCGAAGGGCGAAAGAAGAACCACCAGAGGTACAGCACCCCCATCCCGAACGCGGCCGCGTACTTCGGCTGCCGCAGGCGGCTGACCCGGTTCCGGAAGGAGTTGGCCAGCGACCGCCGGGTGAGATACAGCGCGGCCGCGATCACCCGGCGGTGAGGGCCAGGAAGATGTCCTCGAGGCTCCTCCCCTGGAGGTCGGGCCGGCGGGCCAGGATCTCGGGGATGGTGCCCAGTGCCACCATCCGGCCCCGTTGCAGGATGAGGACCCGCGTGCAGATCTCCTCCACCAGGTGGAGGAGGTGGGAGGAGAGGAGCACCGCCGCGCCCTGCCGGGCCCGCTCCACGATGGTCTCCTTCATCCGTCGGATCCCCGCCGGGTCGAGGCCGGTGAGGGGCTCGTCGAAGATCAGGGCCCGGGGATCGTGGATCAGGCCGCAGGCGATCACCAGCTTCTGCCGCATCCCCCGGGACAGCTCGCCCGGGAGGGCGTGGGCCTTGTCCGCCAGCTCGAGCTCCCGGAGCAGGGGAGGGATGCGGGCGTCCGGGTCGGTGACCCCGTAGAGGCGGGCGGTGAAGCGCAGGTGCTCCTCGACGGTGAGGTAGTCGAAGAGGTGGGGTTCGTCCGGCATGAAGGCGATCTGGCGCTTGGCCCGGACCGGCTCCCGTTCCAGGTCGGCCCCGTCGATCTCGATGACGCCGCGGGTGGGCCGGATCACCCCGCAGAGGCTCTTCAGGGTGGTGGTCTTCCCGGCGCCATTGGGCCCCACCAATCCGAGCACTTCGCCGGCCGCCACGGTGAACGAGAGGTCCTCGACGGCGATCAGGTCGTCGTACAGGCGGGTGAGTCCCTGGACCCGGAGCATAGGCCGGGAATCTAGGCGGGGCGGGGGCTTGCGGGGTCTCGGGAATCTAGTTAGTATATTAACAGTCAACATGTTAACATTCGCTAACGGCACTGCCGCGACTGCTCATGGGTGACCGCTCCGAGCTGGCCCTCCAGCTGACCGATGCGGTGACTGCCGCCCAGACGGCGGTCCAGCGCGCGGGAGACCGAGCCTTCCGCTCCTACGGCCTCTCGCATCGCGCCCACACGGCCCTCTACGCCGTCGATCAGGGCGGGCCCGACGGGATCAGGCCCCGGGACGTCGCCGAGGCCCTGGGGATCACGCGGGCGGCCGCCACCACGTTCATCCAGCGCCTCGAGGCCAAGGGCCTGGTCGAGACCACCCCCGACGAAGACGACGACCGCGGAGTCCGGGTGACCCTCACCCGGCACGGGCTGGAGGTTCTCCTCCGGGTCGGGCAGCTCGAGCGGCGCCTTTCCGCTCGGACCATCGAAGGGATGCCCGCGTCGGCGGTCCAGCGCGCCGTTCACGTGCTGCAGGAGTTCCGCCGACGCCTCGAAGGGCGCCAGATCGAGGTTCTCCGCTAGCCCCTATTCACGTGTGCGTATCTTTATGCAGCGTGGTGGGGGACCTTGGCGGGCCGATTCATCTGAGAAGTCGCCTGAGAGACGACGGTCCACTCCCCTGTTCAACAATCACTTAGCAAGTGACTATTGAGGCTCCGGCGATTGCCTGGTGCCAAAGTTCACTCGCAGAGTTTTCCACACATCAGTTACCTGGAAGGAATGTTGAAAACCATCCTTCGCGCCAAGATGGTGGTGGGGTCAGCGGCCAGAGCCGACTCCATCTGGTGGCAAGACGGCAAAGTTCAAGCAGTGGGGAGTTTCGCCGACGTCCGCCGGGCCGCATCCGTGGCCAGCGGCCCGCCCCCCAGCCTCCTGGAGCTCCCGGACGCGCTGGTCACGCCGGGATTCGTGGACGGCCACACTCACTTCGCCGAGTGGGCGCTCGGTCGGCAGCGGGTCGATCTGGCCGGGTGCAGGACCCGGTCCGAAGCTGTCTCCCGGGCCGCGGCTGCCTCACCGACCGATGGCTGGGTGCTCGGACAGGGTTACGATGCGAACGGCTGGGAGGCTCCCCCCACCAGAGCCGCCCTCGACCAGGTGCTCCCCGGCGTGCCGGCGGCGTTCGATTCCCATGACGTTCATTCGCTCTGGGTGAACAGCGTGGCGCTGGCCCGCGCGGGAGTCGACCGGAACACCCCGGACCCCGAAGGAGGTCGCATCGTCCGGGACGGGGCCGGCGAGCCCACCGGTCTCCTGCTGGAGCACGCTGTGAGATTGGTTCACCGGCACATCCCCAAACCCGGTCCCGATCATGTCTTGGAAGCCGTCCGGTCGGCTCAAACCGAGGCGCACCGCCTGGGGGTAACGGGCATCCAGAACGTCGAGGGGGCGGACGCGCTGACGGCCTTCCAGAAGCTCGAAGCGGCCGGGGCGCTGAGGCTGCGAGTGCTCGCCCACCTGCCGGCCGACGGCCTCGAGGCGGCGCTCCGCGTGGGCCTCCGGAGCGGGTGGGGATCCGAGTGGATCGTGACCGGCGGCGTGAAGCTCTTCCTGGACGGCGCCCTGGGGAGCCAGACCGCCTGGATGCTCGAGCCTTATGAAGGCTCTCCGGACCGCGGGATCGTCCTCACGGAGGAGCGGGTGGCTCGGGAGGCCCTCGCGCGGGCGGCCCGGGGCGGGATCGCCGCCACCGTGCATGCCATCGGAGACGCCGCCGTCCGCGGGGCCCTGGACATCCTGGCGAGTCTTCCGGCGGCGGCCATTCCGCATCGGATCGAGCACCTCCAGCTTGTGCATCCGGACGATCTGCCCCGGGCGGCCCGCGCCGGCATCGTCGCCTCGATGCAGCCGGCGCACCTGCTGACGGATATCCCGCTGGTGGACCGGCACTGGGGCGACCGCGGGCGGGGAGCGTATGCGTTCCGTTCGCTCCTGGCGGTGGGGACCGCGCTGGTCTTCGGGAGCGACGTTCCCGTGGAGACCCTCGACCCCCGGGACGGTGTGTACGCGGCGATGGAGCGCCTCGGCCGGGACGGGGCGCCGGCGGGGGGATGGCGGCCGGGAGAGCGGCTCTCGTTCGGAGAGGTGCTCCAGGCGTACACCCAGGCCGCCTGGGCGGCCGCGGGCCGGGCCGGCCGGGGCGGGTCACTGGATCCGGGACGGGCGGCCGACCTGGTGGCCTGGTCGGCGCCGGCGACCCTCACGCCGGCGGGGGATGGCGCCGCGTTCCGGGCGGCACGGGCGGTACTCACGGTGGTCGGCGGGGAGGTGGTATGGCGGGAGCGGTAGAGCCGCGGCGCGATCGGCGGGCCGGCGGCGGGGGCGTATCTTCGGCGCGACCGGGAGGTGCCGTGATTCGACGGACCAAGATCGTCGCGACCCTGGGCCCCGCGACGGAGTCGGACCAGCAGATCAACCAGCTGCTCGAGGCGGGCGTGAACGTCGTGCGCATCAACGCCTCGCACGGCACTCCCGACGTGCGGGGCCGCTGGATCCAGTCCGTGCGCCGCATCGCGGACGAGCGGGGACAGCCGGTGGCCATCCTCGTCGACCTGCAGGGCCCCCGGATCCGGGTGGGCGATCTTCCCAAGCCGATCGACCTCGTGGCCGGATCGGACGTCGTCTTCGCCCCCGAAGCCGTGGCCGCCGCGGGCGAGATCCCGACCACCTACGACGCGCTGGCCGCGGACGCGCGCGTGGGCGCGCGCATCCTTCTCAACGACGGACTGCTCTCGGTTGAAGTGACGCGCGTCGCCACGCCGCGGGTCTACGCGCGCGTGGTGGACGGCGGGACGCTCACGTCGCACAAGGGCATGAACCTGCCCGGTCTCCAGGTCTCGGCGCCCGCGCTCACCGAAAAGGACCGCGAGGACGTGGCGCACGCCGTGAAGCACGGCGCCGACTTCCTGGCGCTCTCGTTCGTGCGCCGGGCGGAGGATCTCGCGGAGCTGCGCACGCTGGTGCCGCCGGAGATGAAGCTGGTGGCCAAGATCGAGAAGGCCACGGCGCTGGACGACCTCCCCCGGATTCTCACCGCCTGTGACGCCGTGATGGTGGCCCGCGGCGACCTGGGGGTGGAGCTGCCGTTCGAGGAAGTGCCCCTCGTGCAGAAGCGGATGATCCGGGACGCCAACGCGTACGGGAAGCCGGTGATCACCGCGACGCAGATGCTCGAATCGATGATTCACGCGCCGCGCCCGACGCGGGCCGAGGCCTCCGACGTCGCGAACGCGATCCTGGACGGCACCGACGCCGTGATGCTGTCGGCGGAGACGGCCGCCGGCGAGTATCCGATCGAGGCGGTACGGGCGATGGACCGCATCGTCCGCGAGATGGAGCGGCACCTGCCGCACCGCGAGGAGCGCCGCATCGGCGCGCGCGAGAGCGTCACCGTGGAGGACGCCATCGCTCTCGGCACCTCCGCGGTGGCCCGGATGCTCAATACGCCCCTCATCGTCACGCTGACGTCCGGCGGGTTCACCGCGCGCAAGGTCGCCGCCATGCGTCCCGCGCCCCCCATCCTCGCGGTGACCACGGTTCGCCACACCTACCGGCAGCTCGCGCTGGTGTGGGGGGTGACTCCCGTGCTGGTGGACCGCGTGCCGGGATACGACGCGATGCTCGCGGTGGTGCGGGATCTGATCCTGAAGCGCGAGTACGCGCGTCCCGGCGACCGCATCGTGATGACCGCGGGCGTTCCCTGGGAAGTATCGGGCTCCACCAACCTGATCAAGGTCGAGGAAGTCTGAGTGCGGCTGACGCTGCTCGGCACGGGGACCAGCTTCGGGGTCCCGCAGATCGGGTGTCGCTGCCGGACCTGCACCTCTTCTGACCCCCGTGACCGGCGGGGACGGACCGCCGCGCTGGTGGAAGACGGCGGGCGGCGGATTCTCATCGACACGCCGCCCGAGCTCCGCCTGCAGCTGGTCGCCGCGGGCGTCGACCGGCTCGACGCGGTGCTCTTCACCCACGCCCACGCGGACCACGTGCACGGCATCGACGACCTCCGCGCCTTCACCGTGCGGCAGCGCGGGCCGCTCGAGGCCTGGGGCTCCGCCGCCACGCTGAGCGAGCTCGCCGCCAAGTTCCCGTACATTTTCGATGCCGGCATCCGCGTGCCCGCGGGCACCTCGAAGCCCGAGCTCACGGCGCGGGTGTTGGAGCCGGGGTCCGTCGTCACCGTGGCCGGCTTTCCGGTGGAGCCGCTGGCCCTCCCGCACGGCCGCCAGCAAGTGCTGGCGTTTCGGATCGGACCGCTCGCCTACGTCACCGACGTGAAGGACGTTCCCCCGGAGGCGCGGGAGCGGCTGCGCGGACTGGACGTCCTGGTCCTTTCCGCGCTTCTGCCCCGGCCCCATCCGCTGCATCTGTCCATCCCCGAGGCGGTCGCGGTGGCGCAGGCCCTCGGGGCCCGCCGCACCTTCTTCACGCATTTGACGCACGAAACGCCCCACGCGGAGTTGGCCGCGGAGCTGCCCGCGGGGATCGCGCCCGCGTACGACGGTCTGGTGATCGAGGTGGGCGAGTCCTAAATTCAAGGCTACGGGAGGTTTACGGATGGCGGAGGACGCTCGGGAGACCCTGAAGCGCTTCGCGGCGCCCGCGGTGCGGCGCGGCGAGGCGATGGACGCCCTGGTTCGTGAAGCGGTGTTCGGCGACGCGGCCGCCCGCGACCGGGCCCGCTGGCTCATCTGGGAAATCGGCCAGCAGGCCGGGGCCCGGCCCGCGTCGATCCACGAGCTCTATATGGCCCGGGGGCGGGGCGAGGTCCCGGCCTTCACGACGCCGGCGATCAATGTGCGGATGCTCTCGTACGACACCGCCCGCGCCATCTTCCGCGCCGCGGTCCGGATGGACGTCGGGGCGGTGATCTGCGAGATCGCCCGATCGGAGATCGGGTACACCGACCAGCGCCCGTCCGAATACGTCGCCGTGATCACCGCGGCGGCGTTGCGGGAAGGGTTCGACCACCCGGTGTTCATCCAGGGGGATCACGTCCAGGTCAACGCGAAGAAGTACGCGACGGACCCCGCCGCCGAGCTCTCGGCCATCAAGGCGTTGATCGACGAGGAGCTGCACGCCGGGTTCTACAACATCGACGTGGACACGTCCACGCTCGTGGACCTGTCGAAGTCGACGCTCGACGAGCAGCAGCTCACGAACTACGAGCGGGCCGCCGAGCTGACGCAGTACATCCGGCAGCGCGAGCCCAAGGGCGTGACGGTGTCGGTGGGCGCGGAGATCGGCGAAGTGGGCGGCAAGAACTCCGACGTCCACGAGCTCAAGGCGTTCATGGGCGGATACGAGCGCACCCGCCACCGCCTCGGCGTCAAGCACGGCATCAGCAAGATCTCGGTGCAGACGGGCACGAGCCACGGCGGCGTGGTGCTGCCCGACGGCACCATCGCCAAGGTGCAGCTGGACCTCGCGGCGCTGAAGGAGCTGTCCCAGGAGGCACGGTCGGCGTACGGGCTGGGCGGGGCCGTGCAGCACGGCGCGTCCACGCTGCCGCCGGACGCCTTCGGCAACTTCCCCCAGTGCGAAGCGGTGGAGATCCACCTCGCCACCAACTTCCAGACGATGGTCTTCGATCACCCGCGGCTTCCCCCCGCGCTCAAGGCGGAGATCAACGCGTGGGTGAAGGCGGAGTGCAAGGACGAATGGAAGAAGGGCGACACCGAGGAGCAGTTCATCTACAAGAGCCGCAAGAAGGCCATCGGCCCGTTCAAGCGGCGGTTCTGGGATCTGCCCGCCGACATCCGCGCCGCCATCGGCGCGGACCTCGAGCGGACCTTCACCTTCCTGTTCGAGCAGCTCAAGGTGGGCGGCACCCGCGCCGCGACCGATCGCTGGGTCAAGCCGCCTCTCGACTCGCACGCGGCGCCGCGGGCCGCGGCCGTGGCGGCCCCCGACGACCTCGAGGCGGGCGAGTGAGCGACGAAGCGGACGCCGGAGGCCGCTCGGCCGTCGGCCCCTTCCTGGTCGGGCTGGCGGTCGGAGCGGCCCTGGGCGCCCTCTTCGCGCCCGAGTCCGGCAAGCGGACGCGGGCGAAGCTGTCCCGCCGGGCGGGACGCCTGCGCGACGACGTGGCGGACGTGCTGGACGAAGTCCGAAGCGTGCTGGCGGATGACGGTGAGGGCCGGGAGCCGGACGGCGGGCCGGCGCGGTCGTCCCGCGACGCGCTGCGGGAGCGCCTGACGGCGGCTCGGGCGGCGCGCAACGCCGGCCGGAGCCTGGCGAACCCCTCGGGAGATCCGCCGCCCGCGTGAGGCGAGAGGGAGGGTGGCACCGATCGATTCTCGGCATGGCGCGGCGCACCCTGCAGGCGGCATTCGAGGACAACGTGCCGTTTCTCGCGAGCGGCCTGTCGTTCGATCTGCTGCTGACGGCGATCCCGTTCGCCGCGCTGGCCCTCGCCGCCGTCGGGTATCTGGTGCAGCATCAGGTGACGGCGCATCAAGTCACCGTGCATCAGCTGTTGCAGCGGTTTCTCCCCGGCGGGCCCACGGGCCGGGGCGTGGACGTGTTCGAGCAGGTGGAACGGGCGCTCTCGGGCGTGGTGGCCCACCGCGGCCGGCTGACGCTGTACGGGCTGCCGCTGTTCGTGTGGTTCGCGGCCCGGTTCTTCTCCGGACTCCGCATCGCGCTGAACGAGGTCTTCGACACCGAGGAGGTCCGTCCCTGGCCCGTGGCGAAGGGCACCGATCTGGCGATCATGCTGGTCACCGCCGCCCTGGTGGTGGGCAACGCGCTGTTGCCCGCCTACGAAGTGCGGAGCGCCGGCACGCTCGTCGATTCCTTCTGGCTGCTCTGGGCCTGGCGTTTCGGACTCGAGGCCACGGCCTTCGGATTCAGCACCGTCCTGTTCTTCCTGATCTTCAAGGTGCTGCCCAGCCGGCGGATCCAGTGGCGCACGGCGCTGGTGGCGGCCGGATTCTGCGCCCTGGCCTTCGAAGTGGCCAAGCGCCTGTATGCCCTCTACCTCGCCCGGTTCGTGACCCTGGACCACGTGGCCACCGACGCGAACTTTCTGGCGTTCTTTCTGTTCCTGTTGTGGATCTATTACACGGCGTTCGTCTTCCTGCTCGGCGGGGAAGTGGCCGAAACCTACGACCTGGTCCGGATGCGGCGGGCCCAGCGGGTGCGCCTGGCGTGAGCGTCATCGACTTGCGGTCCGACACCGTGACCCGCCCGTCTCCGGCCATGCGCCGCGCGATGGCCGACGCGGAGGTCGGGGACGACGTTCTGGACGGCGATCCGACCACCCGCCGGCTCGAGCGGCGGGTCGCCGAGCTGCTCGGCAAGGGGGACGCGCTGTTCTTCCCGTCGGGGACGCAGGCCAACCAGACCGGGATCGCGATGTGCACCACGCCGGGCACCGAGCTCGTGCTCGAAGCCAACGCCCACCTCGTGCACTACGAGCTCGCCGGCGTGGCGATGCTGTCCGGCGTGCAGATCCGCCCCGTGACCACTCCCGACGGCCTGCTCACCGCCGAGCTGGTGCGCGGCACCCTGCGCCTCCCGTCCCCGCACGTCCCGCGGGCCTCCGCCATCGCGGTGGAGAACACGCATAACGCCGCCGGGGGGCGAGTGCTGACGGTCGACGCATTCCGCGGGATCACCGCGCTCGCCGCCGAACGACGCCTCCCGGTGCACCTGGACGGCGCCCGGCTCTGGAACGCGGCCGCCGCCCTGGGCGTGCCGCCCGCGACCCTCACCGCGGGCGCCGCGACCGTGATGGTCAGCCTGTCGAAGGGGCTGGGGTGCCCGGTCGGATCCTGCCTGGCGTTCGATGCGAACCGGCGGGCCGAGGCGTGGGAGATCCGGAAGCGGCTGGGCGGCGGGATGCGGCAGTCCGGCATCCTCGCCGCGGCGGGCCTGCACGCGCTGGACGTCAATCTACCCCGCATGGCCGAGGACCACGAGCACGCGCGGGTCTTCGCCGCGGGCGTCGCGGGCTCGCGCGCCGTGCGGGCGGTGCCTCCCGAGAGCAACATCGTGATGCTCGATCTGGTGCGGGAAGGGGACACGGCCGAGCGGGCCGTGGCGGCGTTGACGGCCGCCGGCGTGATGTGCGTCGCCTTCGGTCCCCGCCGGCTGCGGTTCATCACGCACCTGGACGTCTCCCGCGCCGATGTCGAGCGCGCCGCCGCCACCGTCACCCGGGTGCTCGGATGACCGGCCGCGCGACCCCCAGCGTCCCGCACCTGCCGCAGGTGCTGCCCACCGCGCGCGCCATTCTCTGGAATCCGATTCTCCAGGGCACGGTCCGCCGCACGCCCGGCGGCGCGTACCCAATCTTCATCGATCAGAAGGCACTGACCGCCCTCACCGATCACTTCGCCGCGGTCCCTCCGGACCAGGCCGTGTTCGGATTCCTGGCCGGTGATCTGTTCGAATGCCCGACCAGCAAGGTGCGCTACGCGGTGGTCGACTCCACCATCCGCCTCAATCAGCCGATCTACGGCGACAAGACGCTCGTGGTGGTGCAGCGGCTGTGGGACCGGATTCAGGAAGAGATCAAGAAGATCGAGGGCCAGCTCATCGGCTGGTACCACAGCCATCCGGGACTGCCCCTCGCGGTGGCTCCCGAGGACGTGCGGGCGCAGGAGACCTACTTCACGGCGCCGTGGCATACGGCTCTGGTGCTCGGCCGCCAGGGAGCCGACACCGTGGCGGGATTCTTCCGCCGGAGCGGCGCGCCCGCGTGGACCACCACGCCGCTGCCGTTCTACGAGCTGCTCGACGAGTCCACGGTGGCGGCGCGCGGCAAGCGATCCATTCTGCCGTGGAAGAACTTCGGCACGGACGAAGCGACGGCCTCGAAGCCGGGAGTCGGCTCGCCGCCGAAGCCCTCAGCTACCGTCGCCGGGGCCGCGCCCTTACGGGTGGGTCCGCCGCCCCGTCCCGGCGCGCCCGCGCCGAAGCCGGCCGCTCCGCCGGCACCCCCTGCGCCCGCGCCGGCCACACGCGCCGCCCCCGCGGCACCGAAGGCGGGACCACCGCCGTCGCCGCCCAAGGCGGCCCCCAAGCCGCCCGCGCCGCCCGCGCCGCCCGCTCCCCCCGCGCCGCCCCCGCCGCCCTCGCCGGCGCCGAAGGTGGGGCCGCCGCCTAAGCCCTCGGCGCCGAAACCGCCTCCGAAGCCCGCGCCGCCTGCGCCGAAGGCATTCGACCTGCCGCTCCTGGACGTTGGGGAACCGGCGGAAGAAGCGGCGCCCGCGCCGCCGCCCCCGCCGCCCCCGCCGCCACCGCCGCCCCCGCCACCCGCGCCGCCGCGGCGTCCGACGCCTCCGCCCCAGCGGGTGGTCGAGGAGCCCGCGGTCGAAGAGCCGGTCGCCGAGGTCATGGAGCCGGCGGTCGTCGAGGCGCGCGCCCCGGAGCCGGCCGAGCCCGGGCTTGCGCCGCCGGTCGAGCGGAGCTCGACACCCATCCGGCCGAGCGCCACCCGCCGGCCGTCGGTCGGCAAGCTGTACGACGAAAAGCCCAAGAGCGGGGCCGGCAAGGTCATCGCCGTGCTGCTCGTCCTCGCACTGCTGGGCGGTGGCGGGGCGTACTGGTACCTCATGCTGCGGCCCGCCGGCTGGAAGTATCCCTGGGCGCCGCCGGGCCATGCCGCCGCGCCGGCGCGGCCCGCGGACACCACCGCCGCCGTCGCCCCGCCGCCGGTGGACTCGTCGACCCGGGCGTTCGACGCGTCGGCCGACACGCTGAACGCGGCGATCCGCGGATTCGGGGACCGGGCGCTGCGCTTCGGCGGCAAACCGAGTGACTGCGTCGCGCTCGACTCGGGACTCGTGACGCTGGAGGACGCGTGGATCGGCTACAACCTGCGGCAGAAGGGGGTCGCCGCCCTGGACGCGGGCCGCGCCGGTCGCGATCAGCAGCTGGCGGCGGGCGCCGACTCCTCCGAAGCGACGTTCGAGCGGTCCGGATGCGCGCGCCCGTGACCGCCCGCCTGCTGTTCCTCGCCTTGTGGGCCGCCCCGCTCGCGGCGCAGGGCGGGGCGCCCCTCCGTCCGACCGACGTCATCCGGCTTCTGGCCCAGGCCGGCACGCCGGCCGACGTCGCGGACCGCATCAGTCGCGACTGCCTCACGTTCACGCCCACCGCCCGCGACAAGAAGAACTTTCAGGCCCTCGGCGCCGACACGGCGGTGATGGCGAGCATCGCGGCGTGCGCGCGCCACGGCGTCCGCAAGCCGCCCGCGGTGGCGACGACGCCGGCGGTGGCGCCCGCCACGGCTCCGGCGCCGGCCCCGGTCAATCCCGGCGCGAATCCGGCCGCCACCCCGGCCCCGACGACACCCGCGCCGGCGCCCGCCGCCGCCCCCGCGCCGCAGCCCTCACCCGAAAAGACGGGGTTCGTGGAAGGGGTGGGCCAGCGCGGCGTCGTGGGGCTCCCGGCCGCGGCGCCGCTCGTGTTCGAAGTGCGGGACGCGGAGGGGAAGGCCCTCCCGAAGATCCGTGTCACCTTCACCGCGGACAACGCGCAGCTCCGGCCCGAGTCTCAGTCCACGGATACCGCTGGACACGTGCGCGTGGACGTGGTGTTCGGCCATACGGCGGGGAAGACGGTGGTGCGCGCGGCCGTGGGGCAGATCTTCCGCTCGGCCACCCTTTACCCCACGCCGGCGGCCGCGTCGAAGCTGGACCTTCATATGGGGAGCACCGCGGTGGGTGACACGCTCGTGCTCGCCGCGGACACCAGCGTCACCCTGCGCGTAGTGGCGCAGGACGAGTTCGGCAACGTGGTGTCATTGCTGGGCCTCCAGCCGCTCTCCGGCGATGAAGGGATTGTGCGGGTTGAGCGCGTAGCCGGCGACACGCTGGCGGGTCTCCTCAGTCTGAAGGCCAAGGGGCAGGGGACCACCCAGCTCGCTCTCCAGGGCTCCGGGGTCCTCGCCAACCTCACGGTGGTCGTCGCCGCGCACTGACGGCGGGCTAGTGGCCGGACCCCAAGGCGGGGTATCTTTCCGGTGCCCCAGGTCCGCAGGGCAGTCACTCGTGAAACGCGTCAGGCCCCCGCAGGGAGCAGCGCCGCACGAGACCGAAGGTCGCTGCGGGGAGCCTGGGGCACTTCACTCATCATGACATCCTCCATTTCCGACGCCCCCGACGGTAGCGGTCGCGGCGGCCGCATTCTGTCCATCGAGGACGACGCCTCGGTCCGCCAGTTCGTCACGGCGGTCCTCAAGGCCGACGGGTACGAGGTATCCGGCGCCGCCGACGGCAACGCCGGGGTCACCGCCGCACTGGCGCAGATTCCCGACCTCATCCTGCTCGACCTCATCCTGCCCTATGCCAGCGGGTTCGACGTGCTGCAGCGCCTCCGGGAGGACCCCCGGACCCGCCTCATTCCGGTGCTGGTGCTGTCCACCCAGGGGGGCGAGGACGACATCGTCCGGGCACTCGAGGTGGGCGCCGAGGACTTCCTCATCAAGCCTTTTTACGCCCGGGAGCTCGTGGCCCGGGTGCGGAAAGCCTTGACGCGGGCGCGCGCCGCGCGCCCCTGACCGCCGATGCAGGGGTTCGTTTCCGCGCTGCTCGTGGGCCTCGGCGGCCTCTTCCTGCTGGTCCTGTCGGTCGTGCTGCTCACCAAGACGTGGCGGGGGGCGCGGGAGGGGTACGAGCGGCGCCGCCGCGCGCTGCTCCTCCCGTCGATCGTCGCCTACGCCAACGCCGAATCGGGATTGATCACCGACTTCGTGCCGACGCCGCTCAAGGGGTGGAACCGGCGGGTGGTGGAGTGGCTGCTCCTCGACCACATCCGCTCGCTCCGCGGGCACGCGCAGGCGCGGCTGGCGCTCGCGTTCGAGCAGCTCGGCTTCGTCGCCCAGGCCCACGCCCAGCTGACCCACCGGCGCTGGTGGGTGCGGGTGGAAGGGGCGGAGAAGCTGGGCCGGATGCTGGCCCGGCCCACGGTCCCGGACTTGATCCGTTTGATGGACGACCCCGTGCCCGAAGTGCGGCTCCGCGCCGCCAAGGCCCTGGGCGCCATCGGGGGACTGGCCGCCGTCGAGACGCTCATCAGCGCGCTCAAGGCCACCGATCGCTGGGCCACCCTGCGCATCGCGGACATCCTGTCCGGACTCGGACCCTCCGCGGTCGAGCCGTTGCTCGCCGCGTTTCCCCGGCTGCCCCCCGCGGCCCGGATCCCCGCCATCGACATTCTGGGCCGGCTCCGGTCACACCTCGCGGTCCCGCTCCTGCGGGGGCTGCTCGCCGACCCCGACCCGAACGCGCGCGCCCGCGCCGCCCACTCGCTGGGACTGATCGGCCATCCGGCGGTGACCGCCCCGCTGGTCGAGGCGCTCGTGGATCCTGAGTGGCCGGTGCGCGCGATGGCGGCGAAGGCCCTGGGGCGGATCTCCGGCGACGAGTCCGTGGACGCCCTGCGGCGCGCGCTGTCGGACTCCGAGTGGTGGGTGCGGGCCAACGCGGCCGAGTCGCTCCGGAGCAAGGGCGACGCGGGCCGGCGGGCGCTCTTGGTCGCGCTCGAAGGCGGGGACGCCTTCGCGGCCCACAAGGCGGCCTGGATGCTGCAGGAAGCGGGCGTGCTCGACGCCCTGCTGGCCCGGCTGGGACAGGGCACCGAGGACGAGCGGCGCGAGGCGCTGGGCGTGCTCCGGCGGCTGGTCGCGCTGAAGCGCACCGACCTGCTCCAGGACATCGCGTCCCGGCACCCCGACGCGGAGGTGCGGGCGGAGGTCGGCCGGCTGCTGCAGGCCGAGGCGGTCAGCGCGTGATTCTCAAGCTCATCGCCGACGCCATCACCTGGTTCGGCAACTTCATCCTGGTGTACTTCTGCGCTCTCAATCTCTCGTACCTGCTGCTGTTTCTCGTGTCTCTCACCGAGGTGGTCCGGTTTCTCAAGCGCACGTTCTTCAGTGACTACCAGCAGATCCTGCGCTCGGACCTGACGCTTCCCATCTCGCTGCTCGTCCCGGCGCACAACGAGGAGCACACCATCGTCGACACGGTCCGCTCCCTGCGGATGCTCAACTATCCGCAGTTCGAGATCATCGTGATCAACGACGGATCCACCGACCGGACGCTGGAGCGCCTGCTCGACGCCTACGAGCTCCGGCGGGTGGACCGGGTCTTCAAGCGGAGCCTGTCGCACAAGCCCCTGCGGGGGGTCTACGCCTCGCCGCTCGTGCCGGGGCTCACCGTCGTCGACAAGGAGCGGGGCGGCAAGCCGGACGCGCTCAACGTCGGGATCAACCTGTCCCGGTACCCGCTCTTCTGCTCGATGGACGCGGACTCCGTGATCGAAGAGGACGCCCTGCTCAAGGCCGTGAAGCCGTTCATGGAATTCCCGGATGAGACGGTGGCCGTGGGCGGGATCGTCCGCATCGTCAACGGCTGCACGGTGAAGGAAGGGCGGGTGACGCACATCGCGATCCCGCGCCGGCCGCTCCCCATCTACCAGGTGGTCGAATACCTGCGCGCCTTTCTCGGGGGGCGTCTGGGATGGAGCGCCCTGCAGGCCCTGCCGCTCATCTCAGGTGCCTTCGGAGTCTACCGGAAATCCGCGGTCCTCGAGGTCGGCGGGTACGACGGGACCACGGACACGGAAGATCTCGAGCTGGTCCTCGCACTGCACCAGCGCCGCCGGGCCCAGGGGGTGCCGTACCGGATCGTGTTCGTGCCCGACCCGGTCTGCTGGACCCAGGTCCCCGAGCGCTGGCGGGACCTCCGCCGGCAGCGGAACCGGTGGCACCGCGGCATGCTGCAGGCCCTGGTCCGCCACCGCCGGATGCTCTTCAATCCCCGGTACGGGGTCATCGGGATGATGGTCCTGCCCTACTACCTCATTTTCGAGGCCCTGGGACCGCTCGTCGAAGGGATCGGCTATCTCACCGTGATCGTCTGTGCCGTCACCGGTCTCCTCAACGCCGCGTTCTTCGTCAAGTTCTTCCTGGTGGCGGTGCTGGTGGGCGTGTTCCTGTCGGTGGCGTCGGTGTTTCTGGAAGAGATCTCCTTCCGGCGCTACCCCTCGTGGAACGACCTGCTCAAGCTGATGCTCTTCGGCCTCCTCGAGAACATCGGATACCGGCAGATCCTCGCGGTCTTCAAGCTCCAGGCGTACTGGGAGTTCGTCGCCGGCCGGCGGCGGTGGGGACGGATGGACCGCCGGAGCTTCCAGCCCAAGGCCGCGCCCGGCGCGCAGGCCGCGTGACGTTTACATTCCTCCGCTGATGATCGCGCTCGCCCGCAAGTACCGTCCCACGCAATTCGCCGATCTGGTGGCCCAGGACCACGTCGCCGCCGCCCTGCGGGGCGCGGTGGCCTCGGGCCGCGCGGCCCACGGCTACCTCTTCGCCGGCCCTCGCGGAGTCGGGAAGACCACCGCCGCCCGCGTGCTCGCGATGGCCCTGAACTGCCCCAACCGCAAGGACGGCGAGCCCTGCGGCGTGTGCGAGTCGTGCACGCGGATCTGGACCGGGGCGGCCAATTTGGACGTCGTGGAGCTCGATGCGGCCTCCAACCGCGGCGTGGACGACGCCCGCGACCTGCGCGAGCGCGCGATGTACGCGGCGTCGGCGGACGGGCGGCACAAGGTCTACATCGTCGACGAAGCGCACATGCTGACGCGCGAGGCGTGGAACGCCCTCCTCAAAGTGCTGGAGGAGCCCCCCGCCGGCGTCGTGTTCGTCTTCGCCACCACGGACCCGCAGAAGATCGCCCAGGCCGCGGCCCCGGTGCTCTCCCGGGTTCAGCGCTTCGACTTCCGCCGCATCGGTCCGCACGCCATCGTCGAGCGCCTCCGCCACGTGCTGACCCGGGAGCAGCTCGCCGCGGACGACGACGCCCTGTATCTCATCGCCCGGAGCGCCGACGGCGGGATGCGGGACGCCCTGTCCCTCCTCGACCAGGTGCTGTCGTTCGGGTCCGGGCCGGTGACGGCGGCGCGGGTCCGCGAAGTCCTGGGTCTGATTCCCGACGAACGCTACGGCGAGCTGCTCCGCATCATCGTGGATCGCGACGCGCGGGGCGCCTTCGCGCTGGTGGATCGGTTGCTGGAGGCGGGCGCGAGCCTCGAGGAATTCGTGGCCGGGGCGGGGGAGGTATTGCGGGCCGTGGCGTTGCTCGGCGTGGGCGGCGAGCCGGAGGGACTCACCGAAAGCCTGGCGGCGACGGTCCGCTCCTACGTGCCCCGCCTGCCCACCGGAGACGCCATCCGCCTGCTCGCGCTGCTCTCGGAGGCCGAGGAGCAGATCCGGCATTCGGGCAACCAGCGGCTGATGGTGGAGCTTCTGCTGCTCCGGTGGACGCAGCTCGACCAGACGGTGCAGCTCGCCGACGTGATCCGCGCGCTGGGTGACGTTCCCGCGGCGCCCGCCCGCGCGCGCGGTCCAGCTCCGGCGCCTCCGCCCCCGCCCCCGCCCGCCGCTCCCTCACCCTCCGGCTCCGCGGCGCCGCGCCCAACCGAGATGCGGGATCCCGGTTCCGCGCCGGCCCCGGTTCCGCCTTCGACCCGGAGCGCCGAGCGCGGGCCGGTCACGCTCGAGCGGGCCCGCGCGGCGTGGCCGCGCGTCGTGGAAGAGAGCCGCGCCGCTTCTCCCCTCCTGCCCACCCTCCTCGGCGCCTGTGACGTGACGGCGGTGCGGGACGGCGTGGTGGTGGTACGCGTCGCGGCGGCGCACCGGGAGGGTGTGGAGCGGAAGCGCGAGGCCATCACGCGGCTCCTCGAGCCGCATTTCGCCGGTCCGGTGCGTCTCGAGTGGGAGACCGGCGGCGGTGACGCGCCCGGGAACGCGGCGCCCCGCGCCGAGCGTTTGAACGAGGCCAGCGCCAACGCCGAGCGCCTGCGGGTGCTCCGCGCGAAGGACCCGACGTTGTCGGCCGCGGTGGATGCGTTGGACCTGGAGCTGCTCGAATAGCTTGCGACCCACTTCTACGAGGGGTAACTTTCGACGTATGGCGGATTTATCCAGCCTGCTCCAGATGGCGCAGCAGGCGCAGGGTCGGTTGTCGGAGATTCAGACTCAGCTCGCCCAGCAGACGGTGACGGCGGCCGCCGGCGGCGGCATCGTACAGGTGACCGTGGATGGCCAGGGACGGATCCGGGCGGTGCGGATCGACCCCGAGGCCGTGAAGCAGGGCGACGTCGAGATGCTCGAAGATCTCGTGCTGGCGGCGGTGGCGGAGGCGCAGAAGCGGGCGGCCGAGCTGGCGCAGGCCGAAGTCAAGAAACTGGCTCCGGGGTTGTCGTTTCCGTTCCAGCTGCCGTCGTAGCGCGCCGTGTCAGCCATCGAGGATCTCGTGACGGAGCTGGCCAAGCTCCCCGGGATCGGACGCAAGACCGCGCAGCGACTCACGTTTCACTTGTTGAAGCAGCCGGCGGACGACTCGAGCCGGCTCGCCGAGGCGATCCGCCGGGTGCGGGAGCAGGTACGGGCCTGCGGAACCTGCGGGACCCTCTCGGACCAGGACCCGTGCGCGATCTGTACCGATCCGCGCCGGGACGACACGGTGCTCTGCGTGGTCGAAGAGGCGGCGGACGCCAACGCCATCGAGCGGGCGGGCCGCTACCGGGGCCGCTATCACGTGCTGGGCGGGCGGATGTCGCCGCTCGACGGAATCGGCCCGGACGAGCTGAACACCGAGGGGCTGCTGGCGCGGGTGGGGAACGGGCACGGGGTCCGGGAAGTCATCGTCGCCACGAACCCGTCGATGGAAGGCGACGTGACGGCCACCTGGCTGCAGCAGCTTCTGGCGCCCAGCGGGGTGCGGGTGACGCGGATCGCCCGCGGGTTGCCGGTGGGCGGGGACCTGGAATACGCGGACGGCGTGACCATCGCGCAGGCGCTGGCGGCGCGGCAGGAAATGGCGGACTAGGCCACCGAGGGATCGGATGACGGGTGCGGCGAGCTGGTCGTTCTCCGAGAGCGACTACAAACAGATCCAGACGCACTTGCAGGGCTTCCTGCGCGAGTCCAACGCGCGGTGCGCGCTCCTGGTCGACCGGACCGGCCAGCTGGTGGCCACCGTCGGCGAGCAGCCGCAGTTCGATCCCACCGCGTTCGCGTCGCTCACCGCCGCCGACTTCAGCGCCAATGATCAGCTGGCCAAGATGATCGGCGAGGCCGAGTTCGCGTCCCTGGTCCATCAGGGCGAAAAGGAGTCGATGTTCCTGGCGGACGTCGCGCGCCGGGTGATTCTCGTGGTCCTCTTCGACCAGCGGGCCACGCTGGGCCTCGTCAAGCTGAAGGCCCGTGCCGCGGTCGAGAATCTCAACAAGGTGTTCGAGCAGATGTTCAACCGGGTGGCATCGGGCGCCGCGCCGGAGAAGGGCATCCTCGAAGGGGCGGAAGACGAAATTGACAAACTGTTCGGATAGGGGGGCGATCACATGTCGATGATCAACTACGCCTCCCGCGAGATCAACTGCAAACTCGTGTACTACGGGCCGGGACTCGGTGGGAAGACCACGAATCTCGAGCACGTGTACGGGAAGGTCGCGCCCAACACGCGCGGCAAGATGATCTCGCTCGCCACCGAGACCGAGCGGACCCTGTTCTTCGACTTCCTGCCGGTGGACCTGGGGACCATCCGCGGATTCAAGACGCGCTTCCATCTCTACACCGTGCCCGGCCAGGTGTACTACAACGCCAGCCGGAAGCTCATCCTGAAGGGCGTCGACGGCATCGTGTTCGTCGCCGACAGCCAGCTCGAGCGGATGGAAGCGAACGTCGAGTCGATGCAGAACCTGTACGACAACACGAAAGAATACGGCTACGACCTCACGAAGATCCCCTTCGTGATCCAGTACAACAAGCGCGACCTGCCCAACGCCGCCCCCATCAAGGACCTCCAGGCGGCGCTGAACCCCGGCTGGGTGATCGACGACCCCGCGCAGCAGAAGGTGGTCCCGGATCCCGCCCACCCCGGCGAGAACCTGGTCGAGAAGGTCGACGCGGACTGGATGGGGCGGGCGCTCTACATGGAAGCGGTCGCCGTCCGCGGCGACGGTGTGTTCGACACCCTCAAGGCCGTGAGCAAACTGGTCCTCAAGACGTTGAGCTGACCGTGGGTCCGGCGATCCGGTGGACGCTGCCGAACATCCTCACCCTCGCGCGCATCTGCCTCACGCCCATCATCGCCCTCCTGCCGTTCATTCAGGGATACTGGCCCAAGGTCATCGCGTTCGTGATCTTCATCGCCGCCGCCGTCTCCGACGTCGTCGACGGCTACTACGCCCGGAAATACAACCTGATCTCCGAGCTGGGCCAGCTCCTCGATCCCGTGGCGGACAAGCTCCTGCTCTTCGCCATGCTCGTGCCGATCTTCTGGCTCACGCGTCATCCCACGATCACCGTCGACTACCGTATCCCCTGGTGGGGCAGCATGCCGGTCTGGGTGCTTCTCCTCCTGGTGGGACGGGAGCTGCTCATCACGGCCTTCCGGTTCTTCGCCCGCCGGCGGGGGATCATCATTCCCGCGATGGGCCCCGGGAAACTCAAGGCCGTGGTCCAGAACATCTTCATCGGGGCGACCATCGCCTGGTTCGCCTGGAAGGACGCCCTGGCCGAGTACGGCTGGACCGGCTGGTGGCGCACCACGTGGAACGAGTTCCACGGGTGGTTCGTCACCGTCACGCTGGCCTGCGCCATCGTGCTCACGGTCTACTCCCTCCTCATCTATCTCTACCGGTACCGGGCCCTCCTGAAGAGCGGCTTCTGAAGCTCGAGCTCGTGACCATCGGGACGGAGCTCCTCCTGGGGCAGACCGTCGACACCAACGCCGCCGAGCTCGGCGTCGCCCTCGCCGCCGCCGGCGTGGACGTGGTCCGGCGGACCACCGTCCCCGACCGGCCCAACGCCATCGCCGACGCGATCCGCGCGGCCCTCGAGCGGACCGGCTTCGTCATCGCCACCGGCGGACTGGGGCCCACCAAGGACGACATGACCAAGCATGTCGTCGCCGAGCTCTTCGGGAAGCCGCTCTACGTGGACGAGGGACTGCTGCAGGCGCTCGAGGCCCGCTTCCGCCGCCACGGCTGGGGCTCGATGCCGGCCATCAACCGGAATCAGGCCGAGGTGCCTGAAGGCGCCACGGTGCTGCCGAACCCGCGCGGAAGCGCGCCCGGGCTCTGGATCGAAGACGCGGGGCGCGTCGTCATCCTCCTCCCCGGCGTGCCTTCGGAGATGCGGGGACTCCTGGTGGAGGAAGTGCTCCCGCGCCTCGTCGCTCGGCAGGGCGGGGACGCGCGGGTCGTGCGCTCCCGCACCCTGCGCACCACGGGCGTTTCGGAGTCGGCGCTGGCGGAGCGCGTCGGCCCCCTTGAGGAGTCCCTGAGCCCGCTCTCGCTCGCGTACCTGCCGTCGCTCGACGGCGTCGATCTCCGGCTGACCGCCTGGTCCCTCCCGCCCGAGGACGCGGACCGCCGGCTGGCCGAGCAGGGTGACCGGCTGCGCCGGGAGCTGGGAGATCACTACTACGGCGAAGGGGACACCCCGCTCGCCGCGCGCCTCCTGGATCTGCTGCGGGAAAAGGGGAAGACCCTCGCGGTGGCGGAATCGTGCACCGGCGGATTGGTGGGCGCCCGCGTGACCGCCATTCCCGGGGCGTCGGCCGTGTTCGCGGGCGGCGTCATCGGCTACGACGACGCCGTCAAGCGCGAGCAGCTCGGCGTGCCGTCGGAGGTCCTCGAGACCCACGGCGCCGTGTCGGAAGAGTCGGTCCGGGCGATGGCCGCCGGGGCCGCCCGCGAGTTCGGCACCACCTGCGCCCTGGCAGTCACCGGCATCGCGGGGCCGGGCGGCGGCACCCCGGAGAAGCCGGTCGGCACCGTGTGGCTCGCCGCGCTCGTGGATGGCGTCACGACGGCCGTGAAGCGGACGTTCCCCGGCTCTCGCGACGAGATCAGGCGGCGGAGCACCCAGGCCGCGCTCGATCTGCTCCGCCGCCGGCTGCTCGCCCCCCGCTGATGCCGGCGTTCACGGCGCCCGACGGCCTCCAGCTGGCGTTCGACGCCGTCGAGGCACCGCGTCCGCGCTCCGCCGTGCTTCTCGTGCACGGGTGGTCCGATCACGCGGGCCGGTGGCTGGACACCGCGGAGCGCCTCAAGGCCGCGGGGCATTCGGTCTACCTCCAGGATCTGCGCGGACACGGCCGGTCCGGCGGCCGGCGCGGGCACCTGTCGCGGTTCAGCCAGCTCCTCGGCGACCTGCAGGCGTTCCGGCGCCAGGTCCGCATCCGCACCGACGCTCCCCAGGTGCTGCTCGGGCATTCGTTCGGCGGGCTCGTCGTCCTGCGGTATCTCGAAACCCAGCCGTCCGATCCGGTCGCCGCCGCGATCGCGTCGTCCCCCTTCCTCGGCCTGGGCTATGCCGTGAACCCGCTCAAGCTCCTGGCGGGACGTCTCCTCGCCGATCTCGCGCCGACGGTCTCCCTGGCCACCGGGCTCGACCCGGAGGCCCTGAGCCGCGACCCCGCCGTCGGAGCGCAGTACCGCGCCGACCCGCTGGTGCACCACCGGATGACCGCCGGGGCGTGGAAGGAGATTCAATGGGCCCAGCGCGCCGTCGCCGCGGATGCCCATCGGATCGACGCCCCCGTCCAGTTCCTCCTCACCGGGGAGGACCGGATCGTCGACGCCGAAATGGCCCGGGCCTTCGCCGACGGACTCCGGGGCGACGTCCAGGTCCGTTGGTATCCGGAGATGTACCACGAGGCCCTGAAGGACCCCCAGCGGGACCTCGTCATCGCCGACATCTTGACCTTCCTGGACCGTGCAACCCAGCCTCCCCGAACACCGTAGTTGTCAGCTATCTTCTTGTCCGGATGAGGGTTCCGGCCAAACCGGCCGCCGGACGCGCCATTTCGGCGGGGGATCCCCGGCACGTCCGTTGCTTCCCCGTCCCTCCTGAGGCCTGATGACCGAAACCAAGGGCAACCCCGAGAACCCGAGTGATTTGCAGACCCCCGGCGCGACCGAGCCCGACGCGGGGGCGGGGGCGCTGGCGGAGCTTCCCGCCGAGGCGCAGAAACGGCTGGAGGACGAGGTCGCCGCGCTGAAAGAGCGGTATCTCCGCCTCGCGGCGGAGTACGACAACTACCGCAAGCGGACGGCCAAAGAGCGGATCGAGGTCTGGGCCAAGGCCCAGGGTGACCTCATCGAGCGACTGGTGGACGGGCTCGACGACTTGGCGCGGTTCGCCGGAGTGGACCAGGCCGCCGACGTGAAAGCGCTCCACGAGGGCGTCGAGCTGGTGAACCGGAAGGTCTGGAAGGCGCTCGACGGCGTCGGTCTCGTCCGTATCGACCAGGCCGGCGTGCCGTTCGATCCCAAGGTCCACGAAGCCGTCACCACCGCCCCGGCGCCCGCCCGGGAGCAGGACCATACCGTCGGGTCCGTGTTCCAGGCCGGCTACCGGCTGGGGGACACCCTGATCCGCCCGGCCCGCGTGCTCGTGCTCACGTGGAAGGACGAGTCGGCCTGATGGCGGCGCAGCGCGACTACTACGAGGTCCTGGGACTTCCGGAGAGCGCGGGGACGGACGACGTGAAGAAGGCGTTCCGCCGCCTGGCCAAGCAATACCATCCGGACCGCAACCCCAACAACCCGCAGGCGGCCGAGCGCTTCAAGGAGATCAATGAAGCGCACGACGTCTTGAGCGACGCCGAGAAGCGCAAGAAGTACGACACGCTGCGCCGGTACGGGGCCTTCGCGGGCGCCGGCACGCGCGGCGGTCCCCGGGGCGGAGGCGGCCCGGCGGCCCCCGAGGACGGCGGCGTCGATTTCTCGAACCTCGGCTCCTTCGGGGGGCTGGGGGACCTGTTCTCGTCCATCTTCGGCGGCCGCACCGGCCGTGAGGAGACGGACGACACCGTCGAAACGACGCTCCACATTCCGTTCCGTGTCGCCGCGCTGGGAGGCAAGGTGCCCGTCACCTTGCCGATGTCGGAGGTGTGTCCGACGTGCGGCGGGAAGGGCGGCGCGCCCGGTTCGACGATCGTCACCTGCACCGAGTGCAAGGGTCGGGGGACCATCTCGTTCGGCCAGGGCGGCTTCGCCGTCAACCGTCCGTGCCCGGTATGCCGGGGCAAGGGACGGATTCCGTCCCAGCCCTGTCCCACCTGCCGTGGCGCCGGCGACGTGCGGGTCGAGAAGGCGGTGACCATCACCGTGGAACCGGGAACGGACGACGGCGCCCGGGTCCGTCTGAAGGGGCAGGGCTCCAAGGGGAAGGGCGACCTGATCGTGACCTTCCAGGTCGACGCGGATCCGTTCTTCCGGCGGGAAGGGCTGGACGTGATCTGCGTAGTTCCCATCAACGTGGCGCAGGCCCTGCTCGGCACCCGGATCAAGGTGAAGACGCTGGACGGCAAGCGCGTGGTGCTGCGGATTCCGGCGGGGACCCAGCCCGGCCAGAAGTTCCGGATCGCCGGGCAGGGAATTCCGAAGGGGGGGCGTCGGGGGGACCAGTTCGTCGAAGTGCGCCTCGATCTTCCCGAGCACCTCACGGACGAGCAGACGGCGGCAGCCAAGGCATTCGCGGAACGAGCGGGACTGAAGTACTAGGTCGCTCGGCTTCGCTCGATTTTCCAGGACGCGATTTCCCGCCCGCCTTGCATCACGTGATACCGGTCGAACTGCGCCACGGTCAAGCAGGAGTGATTCGGGACGATCTCGAGCGTCTCCCCGACCTTGAACCGTCCTTCGAGCACGTCCGGTGTGGCCGCCTGGACGATGCCGTGCTCCTGGGAGAGGGACGTGAGCGTGAGCTCCGGATGTCCCCGGATCGCGCCCATCGCGGGCGCCAGCCCGAGGTGGGTGGGGCCCCCGTCCTTCGAGAGCGCCAGGGCCCCCGCGTCGACGACGAGCTGGGATGAGCCGGGCTGATGCGAGACCACGGTCGCGAGGACCGTGACGCCCACGTCCTCCGGCCGGGCGACACCGATCTCCACCATGGTTCGGTCGAAGAACACGTAGTTCCCGGGCCGTCCCTCGGTCACCCCTTCCGCCCGCTCGAGCGCCATCAGGGCCGGCGTCGAGCCCACGCTGACCGCGGGCACCGCGATCCCCGCCCGGCGCAGCCGCTCGGCGAACGCCGCCATCACCCTCCGCTCCTCCTCGGCCACGGCCGCGGCTTCCCGCCGGTTCCGGGTCTTGTAGGCGTGCCCCGAGTGGCTGGCGATCCCGCCGAAGCTCGCGCCCGGTCCCGACAGCGCGTCGGCCACGGCCAGGGCATAGGGGGACGCCGGGTCGACACCGGCCCGGTGATATCCGCAGTCCACCTTGAGCCACCCGGCAAGACCGGAGCCGCGGAGCGCCCGCGCCGTGTCGAGATCGTCCACCACGACCCCGAGCCGCGTCCGCTCGCCGACCCGGCGGGCGCGGGCGATGTGGCCGGGATCGATCGGGAACGCCCAGAGGATGTCCTCGAACCCCGCGGCCGCGAATACTGCTGCCTCGTCCAGGGTGGACACCGTGACGCCGCGGGCGCCGTGCGCGATCTGGCGGCGTCCCAGCTCCACGCACTTGTGAGTCTTGACGTGCGGCCGGATCGCGATGCCGAGCGCGGCGCCGCGGGCCGCCATCTGGGCCAGGTTGGCCTCGACGACGTCGAGATGGAGGAGCAGAGCGGGGGTCTCGATCATGTCGACGACTCGGGCGTGAGCCGCGCCGTGAAGCGGTCGAAAGCGAGGATGCTGAGCAGGAGGAGCGCGCCCCAGACATAATTGAAGCGCTTGACGATCTGGAGGGCATCGGGATAGAGGTGGTCGAAGGTCATGACCCCCGACAGCAGCACTCCCGCCAGGACCAGAATGAGGCTGCGGATCCAGTGCCGGGCCGGCGGCGTGACGGTCAGCACCGACATCCAGCCGGGGAACGCGAGGATGTGGTAGTAGAACCAGCCGATCGGCGTGACCAGGGCGGCGACCATGGCCACGATGCCGATGTCGCCCGCCGGATCGAGCCCTTCGGGCACCTCGGCGAGGGCCCAGAGAAGGGTCAGGCCCACCGCCGCCTCGATCACGATCACCCACACGGTCCCGAGTCCCAGGCCGTTGTGAATGAGGTCGCCGAGGGGCTGAGTGCCGAAGCCGCTCATGATGGGCGCGGCGCGGCTGACGGTGAACCAGCTCGCGACGGCGTCCACGCTGCCGCTGAGCCCGTACCGCAGCATCGCCCCGATCGTCAGGCCGAGCGTCGCCACCACCCCCCACGTGAAGGCCACCCAGCGCTTGCGCAGCAGGAGCAGGCCGAGGAGGAGTCCGGGGAACGCCTTGAGCGCGGTCGCCGCGCCTATCCACGCGCCGGCCTTCGGCTGGTCACCCGCTTCGAGGGCGAGGTGGGTGAGCATCACCAGTGCCAAGAGCACGACGGTGATGTTCTGATGCTCGAAGTTCGCCTGCAGGGGCTTGGCCACCGCCAGGAGGCCGATGATCGCGACGCGCCAGCTCCAGCGCCTCCCCGCATACGCCAGACACCAGACCACACACCAGACATTGAGCACGGCCCAGAGCGCCTGGGCGGCCGCCATCGACCATCGCGAGACCAGCGCCCACGGCGTGAGAAACGCGAGCGCGAAGGGCGGCCAGTAGACGCCCTTCTCGGGGTTGTGGCCGTACAGGGGCAGGCCGCGGAGCAGCCGGTCGGACTGCAAGAGCTCCTGCACCAGGTCGCCGCCGCGGTGGATCCCCACGGGGATCACGACCGCGGCGTAGAGCGCCGCGACGGCGAGGAGCGTCCAGCGCTCCCGCGGGGTGAGGGACCGGAGCTGGCGGCTCACGGCGCGGCCGTCTCGGCGGCGCCCGCCGGTTGCCGCGCGGGCGCGCCGGCGACCAGGACGAGCAGGAGCAGGCTGCCGACGGTGTCATTGTGGCCGGCGATCCAGGCGACCCCGGGGGGCCAGGGGACCTTGCTGAGGTACCCGGACGTCAGCACCCCCGCGAGCACCAGGAGCGCGGTCCGGATGCCGGACCTCCCCGGCTCCGGCGTACCGAGCGTGACGGCCCAGAGCGGGTAGGCGAGCGTGAACGTGTGGAGCCAGCCGACGGGGGAGAGCAGGCAGGCGGCGACGAGGACGATGCCGACGTCGCGGAGCGGATCCACGACGAGTGCGGAGTGCGGAGTACGGAGTGCCCACCACACCAGCGCAAGAAGGGCCACGTGCGCGAGAATGACGGCGATGACGCCGCCGTCCAGGGCGTACACCAGGCGCGAGAGCTTCTGCATTCCGAGCGTCGCGACGGCGGCGCCCTGGTAGGACGTGGCGTGAAGGTCGAGGGCGATCCACCGGCCGACGGCCTCCGCCGCTCCCACCGGCCCGTAGGGCAGCATCGAGACGTAGGTCAGGAGCAGCGTGCCGCCCGCCGCCACGCCCAGGGCCTTCCACTTCCTCCGCACCGCGAACAGGACGATCAGGAGACCCGGGAAGAGCTTGAGGGCCGTCGCGAGGGCGGTCCAGGCGCCGGCCCGCCCCTCGCGCCCGCCCCAGTCCCGCGCGGTGGCGATGGCCAGGGCGAGCAGGGGCGCGTTGATGTTGAGGTGCTGGAAGTTGTACTGGATGGGCAGGGCCACGGCGAGCACCGCCAGGGCCATCGCGCGGCCGCCCACGCCGCTGGTCCGGTAGAGGCTCCACGCCAGGCACAGGATCGAGAACAGGGCCCAGCACCCCTTGGCCAGGGGGAGGCTCGCCCGGGCGATCAGCGCGAAGGGCGCGATGGCGGCCAGCGCGAAGGGAGGCCACCAGACCCCCTGGTTCTGGGGGACGGCGTAGACCGGCAGGCCGCGCAGGAGCAGGTCGCTCTGGACGAACTCGCTCGCGATGTCTTCGCCCTTGTGCACGGCGAGCGGGATGGTGACGACGGCGTACAGGAGAACGGCCGCGAGGAGGATCCGGCGGCCGCGAGGGCTCAGGCCCGCCATAACCCGTAGGCGAGGGTCAGCCAGCCGGCCAGCAGGAGGAGGCCCCCGAGCGGCGTGACGGCGCCCCACCACGCCGTGCCGGTGAGCGCCAGGGTGTACAGGGAGCCGGAGAAGAGGACCACGCCGGCGACGAAGCACCACCCCGCCGCGCGGAGCGGTCCCGCCCCCGAGGACCGGCGCTCGAGGAGCGCCGCGACCGCGAGGAGCGCCAGGGCGTGATACATCTGATACCGGGCCGCCGTCTCGAAGACGGCGAGCAGGTCGGGCGCCAGGCGCTCGCGGAGCCCGTGGGCGCCGAAGGCGCCCGCCGCCACCGCCAGGAATCCGAAGATCCCGCCCAGGCCCCCCAGGGTCCTATTCATCCAGGCGGCGCCCCCGCACTTCGATGCGATGCACCCGCTCGATCCGGCCCGACGATCCCACGAACGAGTTGGCGAACCAGCCGGTCACGCTCACCACCAGCGCGCCCACGATCGCGCCACCCAGCGACGCGACGTGGAAGCCGGGCACGATCGCCGCAGCCAGGGCGAAGGACAGGCCGTTCACCACGAGGAGAAAGAATCCCAGTGTGATCAGCGTGATCGGGAGGGTGAGGATCACGAGGATGGGCCGCACCACCGCGTTGACGATGCCGAGTACGAGGGCGGCCGCGAGGAGGCTCTTCCACCCGGTCACGCCGATACCGGGCACGATGGTCGCGGCGAGCCACAGTCCCAGGGCCGTGATCAGGACCCGCGTCAGGAACCCCTTCACCGCTTCCTCCAGGCTTCCAGGTTGCGCTCGATCTGTCCCGAGTGTTTTTCCAGGTGCTCGGCGTAGATCTGGAGCCACCGCTCCGCCGTGTACGGTCCCGATTCCGGGTGATGGCCGGCGCGCCGCCAGTCCTTCTCGGTCATCCGGCGGAGCAGGGGCACGGTGTGCGCCCGGACGGCGGCTACGGTGGCCAGCGCCGGCTCGACCGGGAGCGTGTGATAGTCCAGGGTCCGGGCCCAGTGGACCTGATCGTACGCCTGGATCCGGGCATCGTCTTCGGTGAGCAGGAAGCGGACCCGCAGGGCCGCGTTGGCTTCGCTGTCCGCGCAGTGGACGATGATTTCGTGAGCCGACCAGCGGTCCGGACCCGGACGCCACTGCTTCGCGTCGGCCGGGACCTTCGCGTAGGCGGCGGCGAGCTTGGCGGGTCCGCGCTCGTAGCGGTCGATGAGGGCGCCGCGTTCGGCGGGAGTGAGGGGCACCGTCGCTCCGGGGTGGGGGGACGCCCGAAAGCTAATCAGGGCTTCGGGCGGCCCGCCCAGAACTGGGCGGTCACGCCGGGGCGCACCTGCACGTCCACCGACTCGTCGAACAAGAGCGTCCCGTGCAGGGAGTCCCGGCCCCAGAACGCGACCGAGAGGCCGCCGAAGGGACCGAGGTCCTGGGGCCACCCGTACACCGTGGCGTGCTCGGGAACGCCGAACCAGCTCACCGCCAGTGTTTCGCGGGGAACGGCGAACGTGAGGCGCCCGGAGAGATGGCACTCCTGGTTGAACATCACCGTGTCGGTATCGAGGGTGAGGGCGGCAAGACGGAACCGGTCTCCCATCTGGGTCAGGGTCAGGGAGTCCCCGCGGGCGACCACCCACCGGCCCACGTAGGGCTGGGAGTACCGCCGGATGTTCCGGAAGTCCGTGGTGCGGCAGGGAGAGGAGGGGCCGCACCCCGCCGTCACGGCGGCGAGCGCGAGGAGCGGCCAGCCTCTCACTGCGCGGGAGTCGTGTCGGCCCGGACCCGCGCGCTCGTGGTGTCGGCCGCCCGCATCGCGGCCCCCACGGCGCCCGCCCCCGGCACGGACGACCGGGCCAGGATGCTGTCGTGCTGGCGCTCGGTCAGCGTGTCCCGCGCCGTGGTGTTCGAGGCCGCGCCGCCGCCGCACGCGGCGACGAGCAGGAGTCCCGCCAGGATCGACGTCTTCATGCCGGCAGTCCTTTCTTCATCACGATTTCCATCGCGTCGCAGAAGCGGTCTATCTCCGCCAGCGTGGTATACACGTTGGGCGTGACCCGGATGCAGTGGAATTCGGGATGATTGATGGGCGTCACGATGACCCGGTGCTTGTCCCACAGGTACCCCACGACCTTGCCGACGTCGAGGGTCCCCGGCGTGAAGGACGCCAGGCCGCAGGACTGCGCCGGATCGGTGGAGGTCAGGATCTTCACGCCCGGCAGGGCGCCCACGCGCTGGAACCACCGGTCGCGCAGAAAGCGCAGGCGCGCCGCCTTCCGCTCGGCCCCGATCTGCTGGTAGAACGTCACGGCTTCGGACACCGCGTTGTGATTGGCCGCCGGATGCGTGCCGATCTCTTCGAACTTCCGGATGTTGGCGTTCATCTCGGGCGGCGCCGCCATCAGCGGCCAGATCTTCTCGATCTTCTCCCGCCGGACGTAGAGGAACCCGGTGCCGATGGGCGCGGTGAGCCACTTGTGGAGGCTGGTGCCGTAGTAGTCGCAGTCCAGGTCGTCCCGGGTGAAGGGGAAGTGGGCGAACGCGTGCGCGCCGTCCACCACCACCTCGATCCCCTTCGGCCGCGCCAGCGCCATGATGCGCTTGATCGGGAAGATCTGGCCCGTGAGGTTCGTGATGTGGCAGACGTGAATCACTTTGGTCCTGGGGGTGATGGCCTGGGCGAAACGGTTCACCAGGTCGTCCAGCGACGGCGGCGGCACCGGGAACGGGATCTGCCTCAGCACGATGCCCTCGCGCCGCGCCCGCTGCTGCCACGTCGTGATCATCCGGGGATAGTCCTGCGTGGTGGTCAGGACTTCGTCGCCGGCCGAGAGCGGGAGCCCCTGCTGTACGATTTCGAGCGCCTCGCTGGCGTTGCGGGTGATGGCCATTTCTTCCGGATCGCAGCCGAACGTCGCCGCGAGCCGGGCGCGGACCGCCTCGATCTCGGGCTCGAGGACTCCCCACATGTTCATGGCGGGGGCGTTGTTCGAGAACTCGATGTACCGGCGCAGCGCGTCCTGGACCACGCGGGGGCTCGGGGCGACGCCGCCGTTGTTCAAGTTCACCAGTGACCGGTCCACGTCGAAGGCCTGCTGGATGGTGACCCAGAAGTCCTCGTCCGACGCCAGGTCGGCCGGCGTGCGCCCCGCCGCCCGGGGCATCACCCGCGCCAGGTGGCGGAGACCGTCGTTCTTGAGGGCGGGGAGGGTGGCCGTGGCGGCCGAGAGGGAACGCAGGAAGTCGCGGCGTGACGACACGGGACTCGCTCGGGGTGGAGATGGGACAGGAAATACAATGAAAACCCCCGCCAGGCTAGGCCCGGCGGGGGTCTCGGTTCGCGCGGCGCGGGGACGCTACAGGCTGAGGATGACTCCGATGCCCGCGACGCCCACGAAGAGGCCGACGAAGTCGTTGAGCCACCCCAGCGCGTGGCCGACGATGTCGAACATCCGCAGGAGCAGCACGGCGTTCGCCACGGTCAGCGGGTGCCCCTGCCCGTCCGTGACGGTCGGCGTGGAGCCGCGCAGGCCCACGGCGGTGATCACGGCGAACGTGCCGCCGTTCACCTTGACCGTTCCCTGCAGGCTCTCGGTCACGGCGTTGATGGCGCCCCCGCCGTCGATGGCGATGGACTGGGCCCCCACGGTGTAGGTGAAGGCCAGCGTCACGGCCGTCGAGGTATCCGACGTCTGCGTGATGCCGAACGTGAAGGTCAGGCTGAGCTGGTCGGTGGCGTCGGTGAAGGTCTCGCTGATCGAATAGCTGCCCTGCGCCAGGGCGTAGGCGATGTTGAAGTTGAGCGTGCGCACGGTGCTCCGGATGTAGCCGACGGCGCTCAGATTGAACGCGCTGACGGTGCCCGTGCCGCTGACGGTATAGTCCACGTAGGTGAACGTGTTGCTCGACACGATCACCTCGAGGCTCTGGGTGCCCGCCGTGCTCAGGTCCTTGAGATCGAGGTGGCCGACCTGCGTGAGGGGATACCCGATGTTCCCGGTCGAGTCGACCTCATAGAGCTCGAACCGGACGCCGTTGGACGGCGCCCCGGTGCTGTCCGGGTCGGGGACGTACCCGCCATCCGTCGAGTCCCAGACGTACGTGGTCCCGAGGACCGAGTCCGGGATGATCGATTCGACTCCCGCCATGTCGTGCGCCAGCACGCGCAGCGCGGCGCCCATCGCGGGCCCGGACAGCGGGCGGGGCGTCCGGGGCGCCGTCGCCTTGAGGAGATCCACGACGTGTCCGTAGGGAGCGGCCGGCCCCGGGCCCGTGAGCAGCGCGGTGACGGTGAGGAAGCTCTGGAACGCGGGCGTCGCGAACGTGCTGTCCACGCCGTTCAGTGAGGCGGTCGCGGCGCTTGGATTGGAGATGGTGACCGGGCCGGTGGAAGAGCCCGTGTTGCTGCAGGCAGCGGCGGTGATCAGGAGGGCCGCGGCCCCCAGGAGACGGTGACGCGCTGTGAACATGCCCATCCTCCGATGAGAGATACTCCGACGAGCCCTAAGTATTCAGCACCGCGAGGCGGCGGCTCGGTGACGCAGCGCACCGGCCTTCCGGCAATCCGATCACGCCGCCGCCCAGGAGCCGTCCCCGGTCGTCATAGAGAGCCCCGGACTGCCCGGGGGTGATGGCGCGCACCGGCTCCTCCAGCGCGAGGGTCAGGCGTCCCGCGCGGGCTTCGAGAACCGTGGCCGGGGCCGCGGCGGCCCGGTAGCGGCATTGGACCCGGACCCGCTGGTCCGTCACGAGCGGGTCGGCGAGCCAGTTGATCTCCTCGAGCGTCACCCGATGGCCCAGGAGCGCGTCGGCGGGCCCCAGCACCACCTCCCGCGTCGCGGCGCGGATCTCGGTCACGAACATGGGGCGGGGGAAGCCGCCCGGCACGCCGCGTCGCTGGCCGACGGTGTAGCGGGCGAACCCCGCGTGGCGGCCCACCACCTGCCCGTCGGCGGTCACGAAATCCCCGGGGGCGAGCGCGGGCGCGTCCGCGGGAAGCCGGCGCTCGAGCACCTGCACGTAGTCGTCGTCGGGGACGAAGCAGATCTCGACCGATTCGGGCTTCTCGGCGGTGACCAGCCCCAGCTGCCGGGCCATCCGCCGCGTCTCGGCCTTGGTGAGCGCTCCCACCGGGGTGAGCATCCGGGCCACCACGCCGCGGTCGATGCCCCAGAGGAAATAGGTCTGGTCCTTGGACGGGTCGAGCCCCCGGTACAGCTCGCCGTCCCGGGCCCGGGCGTAGTGTCCCGTGGCGAGGTACCGGCAGTCGAGGGCGTCGGCGTGACGGAGCAGGTCCCGGAACTTGGTGAAGGAATTGCAGCGGACGCAGGGAATGGGCGTGCGGCCCCGGGCGTACTCCGACACGAAGTTGCCGATCACGTCCCGGCCGAAGCGGTCTTCGAGGTTCAGGACGTAATGGGGAATGCCCAGCCGGTGGGCGACCAGCTTCGCGTCGGTGATGGAGTCGAGCGAGCAGCAGGGCCGGTCCGCGACCTCGTCGCCGTAGCAGAAGAGCTTCAGCGTGGCGCCGATGACGTCGTATCCCTGCTCGACCAGGAGCGCGGCGGCGACGGAGGAGTCCACGCCCCCCGACATCGCCACCAGCACCCGCTCAGCCACGTCCCAGCGCCCCCGTCAGCGAGCGGACCTTGGCCACGACGCGGGGCATGGTCTCGACCACGGCGTCCACGTCCGCGGGCGTCGACTCCCGGCCGAACGAGAACCGCAGGGCGGCGGTGCCGAGCTCGGCCGGGACGCCCATCGCCGTGAGGACGTGGGACGGCTCCACCGAGCCGGTGCTGCACGCGGAGCCGCCCGAGCAGGCGATGCCGGCGAGGTCCAGATGCATGAGCAGGGCTTCGCCGTCCGCGCCCGGAATGGAGAAGGAGGCCGTCTGCGGCGCGCGCGGGCCGCCCGCGCCGTTGACCACCGCGTCGGGGACCGCCGCCAGGAACCGGCGCTCCAGGTCTTCGCGGAGCGCGGACACCCGTGCCGCCGTCGCCGCCTGCTCGGCGGCCGCCAGCTCCGCGGCGCGGCCCAGGGCCACGATCCCGGGGACGTTCTCGGTCCCGGGCCGGATGCCGAACTGCTGGCCGCCGCCGTGAATGATGGCCTCGAGCGCGTGCCGGTCCCGCACGATCAGGGCGCCGATCCCCTTGGGGGCGCCGATCTTGTGGCCGGAGATGGTGAGGAAGGTGCAGGGGACGTCCTGAAGGTCGACCGGGATCTTGCCGAAGGCCTGGACCGCGTCCGAGTGAAACGCCGTCTTGGCGTCCCGACATCGGGCGGCGAGGGCCGGCACCGGCTGGACCGTGCCGACCTCGTTGTTCACCCACATCACGCTCACCACGGCCACCCCGCCCGCGAGCGCCGCGGCCACCGCGTCGTCGACCACCACGCCGTCGCGATCCACCGGGAGGATGATCTCCTCCCCGCCGAGGTGCTTCACGGCGTGTGCGGCGGCGAGGATCGCCTTGTGCTCGGTGGCCGAGACGGCCACCCGGAAGGGGCCGCCGTGGTCCCGGGCGGCCAGCGCCGACCCGATGATCGCGAGGTTGTCCGCCTCGGTGCCCCCCGAGGTGAAGATCACCTGGTTGGGCTCCACCCGGAGCGCCGCGGCGACCTGCCGCTTCGCCTGCTCCACGCCGGCCCGCGCCGCGCGCCCCACCCGGTGCGCGGATGAGGGGTTCCCGAACGCCTCCGCCCCCAGATACGGGAGCATCGCCTCGAGCACCTCGGGACGGACCGGGGTGGTGGCGGCGTGATCGAGATAGACGGTGCGCTTCGGCGCGGGGGCCATGGCGGGCAATTTACCGACTAGAGGGACTGCACGCCAAGCCGGAGCACGTCGTCGACCTGGACGGTCTCGTGCGTGAAGAAGGGCTCGCCGTAGGGCCGGCGGATGAGGGAGCCGTAGTGGGCCGACTGGATGCGGATGAGGTCGTACAGATCCTGGCCGGTGGGAAAGATCTCACCCGCGGCCTGGGCGCCGTCGAACTGGGATGCGTAACAGCGCACGGCCCGCATCTTCTGGTCGAAAACATCCGAGATGTCCACCACGAAGGAGGGCTTCACCGGGTCTTCCCGGTACGCGAGGGCGTACAGGATCTTGAACGGGCGGTGGGGCTCGCCGCCGGCGGGATATTTCGCGAGCCCGGCCAGGTAGCACGCGTCCCGCGCCAGCTCCGACGCGATCCGGTGGTCGGGATGGCGTCCCACGGGGAAGGGGAGGATCACGACGCGCGGCCGGGTCCGCCGGATCAGCTCCACCACCACCTTCCGGGAGGCTTCGTCGTTCTGCAGGTGCGCGTCCGGGAGTCCGGCGTTGAGCCGGACACTGGCCCCCAGCACGTCCGCCGCCCGCGCGGCTTCGGCGGCGCGGGTGCCGGCGTCCCCGCGCGTCCCCGACTCCCCCTGCGTCAGGTCCACGATGCCCACGCGCGCGGTCCGCGCCGCCTTGGCCACGGTCCCGCCGCACGTGAGCTCCACGTCGTCCCGGTGCGCGGCGATGGCGAGGAGATCGACGGTGTCGGTCATGGGGGAAAAGTAGCTATTCGTACCTCAGCGCCTCAACCGGATCGAGCTTCGCCGCCCGCTGGGCGGGGAGCACTCCGAAGACCAGCCCGATCAGCACCGAGACCAGGCAGGCCACGGCCGCGCTCCAGATCGGCACGCCCGAGTCGAAGTGCATGATCATCTTGATGCCCTGGCCGAAGATCAGCCCGATCACGATCCCGATGAGCCCGCCCACGAGGGTCAGCGTCGAGGCCTCGATCAGGAACTGCCAGAGGATCTCGCGCCGGGTGGCGCCCAGCGCCTTCCGGACGCCGATCTCGCGGGTCCGGTCGGTGACCGACACCATCATGATCGCCATCACGCCGATGCCGCCGACCATCAGCGCCACGCTCGAGAGCGCCACCATGACGCCGAAGAAGGTGCTGGTCAGCCCGTTGAAGATGTCGAGGATCTGGTCCTGGGTGATCAGGTCGAAGGAATTGGGCGCTCCCGGTCCGAGGCCGCGCGAGCGGCGCAGGGCCAGGGTGACGGCGTCCTCCGCCTGGGTGACGGTCACGTGCTCGACGGGCTTCACGATGATCCACAGGGCGTTGGTCTCGTCGTAGCGGAAGAACCGCCGCGCGGCCTGGAAGGGCATGATGGCCCCGATCTCCTGCGACGGCGGCTGGAAGATGTTCGCGGGGTTCTGATACAGCCCCACCACCTGGAGCGAGTTGCCGCCGATGCGGACGTACCGGCCGATGGGGTCGAGCCGGCCGAAGAGCTTGTCGGCCGGTCCCCGTTCCAGCACCACCACGGGCGCGCCGCTCGCTTCCTCGGACGGGGTGAAGAACCGGCCGGCCAGGAGCTCGCCGCCCTGGATCTCCATGTAGTGGCTGTCGGCCCCGAACTCCGTCATGAGCTGGGTGCGCGTCCCCTGGAACTCCATCTTCTCGAAGAGCTGCACCCACATCCCGGCGTACTCGATTTCCGGGAGCCCCGCGATCAGCTTCGCCTCGGCGGGCTTCAGCACCGGCCGGATGCGCACTTCTTTCGGAAGCTGGTCGGGATTGAGCGGGGTCTGAGAGAAGAACCGCATCACGTAGAACGTGGTCGGCCCGGCGACCTCGATGGTGTTGATGATCTGGTCCCGGATGCCCTGCACGATGGACGCCATCCCCATGACGGTCGCGACGCCGATCACGACGCCCAGGACGGTGAGGCCCGAGCGGAGCTTGTTGGTCCGCAGCTGGTCGAGGGCGATCTGCCACCCTTCGGTGAGGGTGTGGAACCTCATTCGGCGTGGAGGGCGGTGATCGGGTCGAGCCGGGCGGCTCGCGATGCGGGGTAGACGCCGAAGATCACGCCCACGCCGGCGCCCAGGCCGAGCGCCAGCGCCACCGACCAGAGCGTGATGCGGGCGGGCAGGGGGGTCGCGAGCTGGACCACCATCGCGAGGCCGCCGCCCGCCAGGAGTCCGGCGACGCCGCCCAGGAGCGCCAGCGTGACCGCTTCGGCCAGGAACTGATGCAGAATGTCGCGCCGCGTGGCGCCCATCGACTTCCGGATGCCGATCTCGCGGGTCCGCTCGTTCACGCTCATCAGCATGATGTTCATGATCACGATCCCGCCTACGACGATGCCGATGACCACGACCAGGGGAATCACGGTGAAGAGCACCTTGGTGAGGCTTTCCCAGAAGCTTACCAGGGCGTCCGCCGTGTCGACCGTGAAGTCGTCGGCCTGCGTGGGGCGCAGGCGATGGGCGATCCGCATCGCCTCCTCGGCGCGCTGCATCGCGGGGGTCACCGACGCCGCATCCGGCATCTTCACCGAGATGACGGTGGTCTGCCGGCGGCCGTAGAGCGCCTCGAAGGTGGAGTAGGGCATCATCACGAACCCGTCCCACGACTGGCCGAGCACGGTGCCCTTCTTGGCCACCACGCCCTTGACCGTGAACTGCTGCCCCCGGATCCGGAGCTTCTGGCCCACCGCGCGGTTGGGGTCCCCGAACAGCTTGTCCGAGATGTCCCAACCCAGCTCGAGCACCGGCCGCCGCTCCTGGACGTCGATGTCCGTGAGCGGCTCGCCGGCGGCGAACGTGTAGTCCTGGACCACCTGGAAGGGCGCGGTGACGCCGAACATCGCGACGTCGCCGACGGTCTTGTCCCGCCACACCACGTCCGCCTGGGGCGTGGGCCACCCGGACTGGAGGCCGACGGCCCACGCGTCGGGAATGGCGCGCTCCACCACCGGCACGTCTTCGGGGGCGATGATGGGCCGGCGCTGGATGGCTTTCCACTCTTCGTCGTCGATCAGGCCGGCCGCGATGGGGGTGCGGCGGATCTGGAAGGCGTTCACGCCCACGATGGCGCCGCCGATCCGCTCTCGGACGTAGGCGTTCATCCCCTGGATGATGGCGACGACGGCGATGAGGAAGGCGACCGAGACGATGATGCCGAGCAGGGTGAAGAACGAGCGGAGCTTGTGGCTCCACGCCGCGTCGAGGGCCTGAGTGATGGCTTCGAGGAAATGCATGTTCCGCTGAAAGCTACTACCGGCTACGGACTACTCGTAACGGAGCGCCTCCACCGGATCGAGCCGCGAGGCCTTGTTCGCCGGGTAGATGCCGAACAGCACGCCCGTGATGGCCGCCGCGAACAGCGCCACGACGACGGACCCGAGCGGCACGTGGGCCGGCACCGGCGTCAGCAGGGCGAGCAGCCCCGCGATCACCGCGCCGCCGACCATCCCGACCACGCCGCCCACGAGGGTGAGGGTCGAGGCCTCCACCAGGAACTGCCAGAGGATTTCCCGCCGCGTCGCGCCCAGCGCCTTGCGGACGCCGATTTCCCGGGTGCGCTCGGTGACCGAGATCATCATGATCGCGATGACGCCCACGCCGCCGACCATCAGGCCCACGGACGACAGGGCGAACATCACCAGCCGGAACACCAGCGTCATGCTGTTGAGCTTCTCGAGGAACTTGTCCTGAGAGACGACGGCGAAGTTGTTGTCCTGGCCCGGGCGCAGGCCCCGCCGGAGCCGCATCGCCTCGGTGACGTCCTCCATGGCCTGGGCCGTGGTGACGCCCGGCTTCGGCCCCACCAGGAAGTCCATCCATCCCTTCCAGTGCTGCACGTACTTCGCGAACGCCTCGTGCGGAATGATGGCCTGGGGCGAGGGCTGCCCCCCGAAGAGCTGCGGGGGCGGGTTGAAGACCCCGATCACGGTGTAGGGGACACCCTGGATGTGGATGCGTTGCCCCAGCGGATCCTGCCGGTCGAAGAGCAGCTCGGCGAGCTTGGTGTTGATCACCGCGACCGTGGCGCTCGCCTGATTCTCGAGGTCGGTGAACGACCGGCCCGGCGACACGTCGCCGCCGGCCACGTTGGGCCAGGCGGCGCTGCGGCCCTGAATGCTCACGCTGCTCTGGGTCTTGTTCTCCCAGCGCACCTCGGCGTTCGAGCCCTCTTCCCAGGCCACCCACGCCACCGAGGGCACCGTGGCCACGACGCGGGCGTCCGCGACCGTGAGGGCGGGATTCCGCCGCCACGGGCTCATCTCGTCCGAGCCGTCCGAGATCACCACGCCCGCCTGCCAGAACCGGCCGACCCAGAACGTGGTCGGGCCCGACCGCTGCAGGGAGTCCGACACGCCCTTGTTGAACCCCGAGATGATCGCGCCGATCACCATCACCACCATCACGCCGATCGCGACCCCCAGGATGGTGAGGGCGGCCCGCGCCTTGGAGACGCGGAGCGATTCGAGCGCGATGCCGACGCCTTCGAGCAACGGGGTCACGGGGTCATTCCTGTCGCAGGGCGGTGATGGGGTCCAGGCGCGCGGCCCGGCTGGCCGGGTACACGCCGGCGACGATGCCGACGCCCGCGCCCAGGATCACGCCGGTGATGACGGACCACGGCGCCACGCTGGCCGGGAGCGGCGTCGCGGCGTTGATGATGACCGACAGCAGGATGCCCGTGAGGATCCCGACGCTCGCGCCCGCCACCGCGAGGGTCGCGGACTCGGCCAGGAACTGGCGCAGGATGTCGCGGCGCCGGGCGCCCAGCGACTTCCGCACGCCGATCTCCCGGGTCCGCTCGGCCACGGCCATCAGCATGATGTTCATGATGACGATGCCGCCCACCACGAGGGATACCGTGACGATCCCGGGGCCGACGGCGAACATGATTCTCGAGATGCCGTTCCAGAAATCGAGCACGCCCGCCGCCGTCTCCATGGCGAAGTTGTCGTCCTGGGAGGGCCGGAGGTGGTGCCGGGACCGCATGATCCCTTCCACCTGGTCCATCGCGGCGTTCATGCCCTCGACGGTCGTGGCCTTCACCATCACGGCGTCCACCACGTGCGGCGGATTGACGTCCCGCTGGATCGGCGACGTCGCCGGCGCCACCAGGAACTTGTCGAGCGACATCCCGAGCAGCGATCCCTGCTGCTCGATCACGCCGACCACGAGGTAGGGCAGGCCCTGCACGCGCACCGTCTTGCCGATCGGGTCGACGCCCGCGAACAGCTTCTGGGCCAGGTCCCATCCCAGCACCACGACGGCGGAGCCGGCCTTGGCCTCCTGGGGACTGAAGGGACGTCCCTCGGCCAGGTTGTAATTCTTGATGGCGAAGTAGTCCGCGCCCGCGCCCTGCAGGTCGATGCCCTTGGCCACCTTCCCGCCGTACTCCACCGTGCCCTGGTCCTCGGAGAACCAGGACGTGAGGGCCGGCACGGTCAGGCCCTTGGATACCGCGTCGGCGTCGGCGAAGGTGATCCGGGGACGCCGGCGCCAGGCCCGCCAGACCGAGTCGGTGACGTTGAAGTTGATGTCGGGGCGCTGCCGGAGGTGGAACGTGTTCACGCCCACCAGGCTCCCGGCGAACTTGTCGGTCATGTACCGGTTCATCCCGTTCACGATCGACACCGCCGCGATCAGGAACGTGACGCCGATGAACACGCCGATGACCGAGAAGGCGCTCTTCAGCTTCTGCGCCCGGATGGTCTGGAAGGCGAGCCGGATCGCTTCGTACAGCGGCACTAGGCGGCCTGCTTCTGGTCGCTGTGGATCAGTCCGTCCCGCAGCGTCACCACGCGGTCCGCGTTGGCGGCGATGTCCGGCTCGTGCGTCACCATCACCACGGTCTGGCCCTGGCGGTGCAGCTCCTTGAAGAGCCCCATGATCTCATTCGAGGTGGCCGAGTCGAGGTTCCCGGTCGGCTCGTCCGCCAGCAGGATCGACGGGTCGTTCACGAGCGCGCGGGCGATGGCCACCCGCTGCCGCTGGCCGCCCGACAGCTCGTTGGGCCGGTGCGTCATCCGGTCGCCCAGCCCGACGCGCGTCAGCGCGTCCGCCGCCTTGGCCCGCCGCTCGGCGGACCGCATGCCGGCGTACACCAGCGGGAGCTCGACGTTGTGGAGCGCGTCGGCGCGGGGCAGGAGGTTGAAGGTCTGAAAGACGAACCCGATCTCCTTGTTCCGGATCCGGGCCAGCGCGTCGTCCGCCAGGTCGGAGACCTTCTGGCCGTTCAGCCAGTACTCCCCGGACGTGGGCGTGTCGAGGCAGCCGACGAGGTTCATGAACGTCGACTTGCCGGAGCCGGACGGCCCCATCACCGCCACGTACTCGTTCCGGCGGATCTGCAGCGAAACCCCGCGCAGCGCGCGCACCAGCTCCGTGCCCATCTGGTATTCGCGCGCCAGCTTGTGCGTCAGGATGACGATGTCGGGGAGGGGCGTGTCCCCGGTGCGGAACTCCTGGTGCGTCGTCACGACGCCCTCCGCACGGCCCCCGTATCGCCGGGCACCTTGGTCCCGCGCACCGGCGAGCCGTCCTTGAGGTCGCGGATGGCCTGGTAGGGGCCGGCCACGATCGTCTCGCCGCCTTTCAGGCCGTCGAGCACTTCGAAGTACTGGTCGCCCGCGATGCCCACCTTCACCGGCCGGAAGGTCGCTTTGCCGTTGGTCACCACGAATACGCCTTCGGACTGCCCCTTCTTGGCGGTGCTCGTGTCGGCCGGATGGCCTTCGGTGGCCAGGGGTTTGTTGTCCCGCACCGTCAGCGCGATGATCGGAATCGACAGCACCTGCTTCCGGGTGTCGGTGACGATCCGGGCCGTCGCCGACAGGTCGGGGCGGACGTTGGACGGCGGAGTCGTGAGCGTGATCTCCACGTCGTAGTCCACGGCCTGCGTGTTCTGGCCCGTGGACACGCTGCTCGCGCCCGCCGGGAGCACCGAGCTGTCGGAGATCTTGGTGACGCGGCCCGCGAAGGTCGAGTCCGGGAACGCGTCGATGGATACCTCGACCGAGTCGCCGAGGTGGAGGCGCACCACGTCGGTCTCGTCCACCTGGACCAGGGTCTGGATCACCGAGAGGTCGGAGATGGTCATCAGGAGCCCGACGTCCTTCGAAAAGCTCTGGGGCACCGCCACTTCGCCCACTTCCACCGCGAGGCGGGTGACCCGGCCGCTCATCGGGGCCACCAGGTGCGTCTTCCGCAGGTTGTCCTGCGCCGACTGCACGTTGGCGCTGCTCTGGTCCACCTGGTGATCGGCGGCGTTCACGTTCGCCTCCGCCACGTCGTACGCGGTCTGGGCCTGCTCGAGCTGCTCGGTGGACACCAGGTTGGGATTCTGGGTGTGCAGCTCCTTGGTCCGGTTCAGCGCCCGCTCGGCCTGGTCGCGGTTGGCCTTGGCCTGGACCGCGAACGCCTGAGAGGACGCCAACGCCGCCTGCGCCTGCTGGACCGCGGCCTCATAGACCGTCGGATCGATCTGGAGCAGGAACTGCCCCTTGGTCACCCAGTCGCCTTCCTTCACCGCGATGTCCGTGATCCGGCCGGTGATGTCGGCGGAGATGTCCACCTTCTTCTTGGGCTGGATCTTGCCGCTCGCGGTCACCGCGGCGACGAGATCCCGGCGGCCGACCGTGTCCATGCGGACCTCCACGCCCTTGTCCCCCTTGGCGCTGGCGGAGAGCACGATCAGGCCGATCAGCAGCACCCCCCCGCCGATCCCCAGCAGCACCTTCCCCTTTTTCGACATGTCTATTCGGTCCTTTGGTTAGTGCAACGGCCGGCCCACCGCGGCTTCGAGCGCGGCACGGGCCTTATGGTAGTTGTAGACCGCGCTGACATAGTCGGTCTCGGCCTTGATGGCGGTGACCTGGGCGTTCACCACGTCCAGGAACGTCCCCGAACCCACCCGGTACCGGTCGGTGGCCAGCTTGAGCTGATCCTGGGCCGCGGTGCGGTTCGTGTCCTGGATCGCGATCGTCTGATACGCCGTCGCGAGGGTCAAGTACCCGTTCGACACCTGCGTGCGCAGCGCGAGCGACTGCGCGCGCGCCGCCTGATCCGCCTGCTCCTGGTTCGCCTTGGCCTGCGACACCTGGAGCGGCTGCTGGAAGTTGCTCCAGAGGGGAATGGAAATCCGGAGCTGCGCCTGGAACGGCTGGCGGGTGAAGTTGAACGGATACTGGTTGTTCTGGCTGATCATCGCCTGCTCCTGCGCCGCGCCGAACAGGAGATTCCCGCATCCCCCTTCGGGCGCGAGCCCGGCGTGGACCCGAATGGTGTCGTTGTCCTGGCAGGCCAGGTAGTTCGCGTTTCCGGACAACTGCGCGCTCGTGATCAGCGGGTCCAGGTTGTTGAACCGCTGCGTGAACCCGGACCAGCTCGCCGACAGACTCACCGACGGCCCGTAGGCCGCGGTGCTCGCGCGCACGCTCCATTTCGCCGCCGTCGCGCGGGCCTCGAAGGCCTGCAGCGCCGGGTTCTGCGCCTGCGCCATCGCGAGCAGGTCGTCCAGCGACCAGGTCGGCTCCGTCACCGGAAACGAGTCCGACAGCGTGACCGACTTGAGGTCCACCGGCGCCGCCACGCCCATCTGCTCGAAGAGCTTCAGCTTCTGCACCAGCACGTCCGTCTGCGCCTGCAGGAGCGCCACCTCGGCCTGGCCGCGGGCCACCTGGGCCTGGCGCACGTCGAGCAGCGTCCCCGAGCCGACCGCGAACTTGGCCTGGGCCAGCTTGAGCGCTTCGTCGGCGCTCTCCAGCTGCTTCTCGGTGACCGCCGCGTTGTCCCGCGACTGCAGGGCGGTGAGGTACTGCTGGGTCACGTTGTTCACCAGCGCCGCCCGGGCACCCACGATGTCGGCGTCCACCGCGTCGGCGTTCGCGTGCTGCTGGCCCGGCGCCGCCAGCGTCTGGCCGGAGAGCTGCCATTGCAGGCTGAGGCTGTAGTCCGAGCTCGAGGTCGACACCGGCTGCGAGAAGCTGGTGGAAAGGAAATTCTGCGAGCCGGGCCCGCTGTAGCCGATGCCGCCCGACAGATTCGCGGTCGGAATGAGCAGGTTGGCCCAGGCGCTCCGCGCGCCCCACAAGGACGCGGTGCGGGTCGCGAGCGTCTGGCGATAGGCGGGATTGTTGTCGCGCGCGATGGCGATCGCGTCCGCCAGCGAAAGCGAAGCGGGCACCGATTGGGCCAGGGCCAGCGCCGGGCAGACGGCGAGCCCGACGGCGAAGAACGTCTTACGCATTGGGGGGTCCTTGCAGTCCAGGTCTTAGAGTCATCGCGTCCTACGCGCCGGAGTGGCAGGGGGTTTCGGCCCGCGAAACGGGCCGTCCGGCCGTTGTGGCGCTCTCCCACAACCTAGCGACCCCGCCCCCCGCCTTGGCAGGGGCCGGGCTAACGAACCTGGCGCTCCGCGGTGAGATGGAGGCGGGGAATCTCGACTTTCGCGATTCGGCCCGCGGCGTCGGTCCAGATGGTCACGGTGCCCAGCCGCGCTCCCTCCGCCGTGGTGCGGCGCAGCTCTCCGACCGCGCCCAGATCCTTGAGGGTCCAGGTCTCCTGCACGCCGGCCCGGGGAAAGATGACCGGAAGGCGGTGCCACCCGGCGGTGGCCCGCCAGGCCACCACGGCGAACAGCGAGAACACCGAATCGTCCACGATCGCGCTGCCGCCCGGGTCCGGGACCTCCCGCGCCCGCTCCTCGTTCCGGGACACGTACCGCAGGGTGAAGCGCCGGCGCCCGACCTGTCCCAGGATGTGCGTCGGCGCGTTGGGGTCGCCGGCGTCGAGCTGCACCTTCACCGCCGCGGTGTCCGCGCCCACCTGCACGATCGACGAGAGCTGCACGATGGGCCGGCTCCGGTCGTACCGCACCGCGGCGTCCAGAATCCACCCGCCCGTGGTCGGATCGGGGGCGAGGTGGAACGTTTCCCGTGCGACGGGGGTGCTGTCCTGGCGGATGATCAGCGCCCCGGAGTCCGGAGTCTGGGCCGCGACGAGCAGGAGGAGCGGGATCACGCTGCGGAACCTCCCAGAACTCGCGTGGTGATGCCGTCCCGGATCATCTTATAGACCCGGGCGCCCTTTTCGGCGGTGGCCAGCGTCGGCCGGCCGACCGACCCGGGGCCCGCGGCGGGAATCGACGCGCTGCCGCGCCGGTAGCGTGCCAGCGCCCGGGGCTCGAGTGAGTAGTCCTGCGCCAGCTCCATCCGCACCAGCTCCGGCGCCAGGTGGAGCAGCAGGGACGTGTCGAGCTCGCCCCCGTGCACCGGCCCGTCGGGGTCGTCGAGGAGATCGGTGAAGTCCATCGAGAAGATGTCCACGGTGAAGACGCGGGCCGTCCGGGTCCGGAGGGTCGACAGCGCCTCCTGGTGCGGGTCGTGCCCGTGCGCCGTGAGAATCACGAAGGTCTCCACACCTCCCTCTTCCCAGACCGTCAGCAGGTCGTTCATCTGGCGGTGGAGCGTCTTGCGCCGCACCGCGGCGTTGCCCGGGACGGGGCGCTTGGTGACGGCGTTCACCCCGTACTCCACGGTGGGCGCCCGGAGGATCCCGAAATCCGCCGACAGGTCGTCGGCGAGGTGCTCGACGATGATGGAGTCGCAGCCGAGCGGGAGATGGGGGCCGTGCTGTTCGCACGTGCCGACCGGCACCAGGAGCCGGGGATCCCGGACCAGGAGCTCGCGGACGTGATCGGGCGTCAGGTGCTTGAGCGCGAGGGGAGGGCCACCCGGAGCGGCGGGTCCCGTCACCTGGTCCTCGCCGGCGCGGCGGCGGCTCTGGCCGCCGGGGAGTGGCTGCGGCGCGGCGCCCCGTTCTGGGCGTACGCCGCCGCCGTCTGCGCGGGAGCGGCCCTGGCGCTCGCCGTCCTCGGCCGGTCGCGTCGCTCCGTCGAATGGCTGCTGGCGCTGGGTGCGGCGGGAGTGGGCACGGCGAGCGTGGCGACGGTCGCGGGCGTGGGACACCTGCGCGGCGACTGGCCCGCCGCCCGCGAAGCGCGACTCGAGCGCGCGTCCCGGCGCCTGTCCCGGGAGCTGGGCGATGCCGTGGCCGACGCCCGTGCCCTCGCGGCCCGCGCGGCGGACGCCGCCACGCTGCCGCGGGACGCCGAGTTCGACCGGCTGGCCGCCGCCGTCCGGCACGGCACCCCGGGTGTGGAGCGGGGAGTGGCGCTGGTCGCCGCGGACGGGACGCCGATCGCGTGGGCGGGCCGCCACCGGATGCTTCCGGCGCCGGACACCGTCGAGCTCAAGGCCGACATCTCACCATTCTACGTGACGCTGGAGGCCCGGCGCCAGACGGAGGCGGGCGCGGTGGCCGTCGGCACGGTCTTGCTGGACGCCGGTTCCGCCGTTCCCGACGGCGACGGGGCGGTGGCCCGCCGTTTCCTGCGCCGGTACGGCGTCGACCTCCGGTTCTACGCGCCCCGGACCGCGCCGCACGATCCCGACGTATTCGACTTCTGCCCGTCGGGGTGCGACGCCGGCGACACGCTCTTCAGCGTCAAGCCGGTCCCCCTCGACCAAGGGGGCGCCATCGATCAACTCGAGAGCCAGGGACGCCGGTGGGGCGCGGTGGCTCTGATCGCGCTCCTCCTCTTCCTTCTTAGCGCGGCGCCCAGGGGCCCCTGGCGGTGGGGAGCGCTCGCCGCGGCGGCGGTCGCGCTGTCCCGCTCGCCGCTCTCCGGCGCCCTGTTGGGCGGCGGGACCGCGCCGCCGACCCTGACCCAGCCGCTGCTGGGCTTCGTCAGCGGGTCCGCGACCTCGCTCGCGATCGTCAGCGCCGCCGTCCTGATCGGCGCCGCGGCGGCCTGGCGCCGGGGGTTCCCGCGCCGCTGGTTCACGCTCGGGCCCACGGTGCTTCTGCTCTTCGCCGCGCCCTACCTGGTCCGGTACTTCGGCCGCGGCATCCATCCGCCGCTCACCGGCGTGAGCATCCCCCTGTGGCTGTCCTGGGAGGTCGCGCTCGCCGCCGTGGCCATGGCGCTGGTGATGCTCGCGGCCGCCCTGGTCCGGGGAGGGGAAGAACCCCGCCGCATTCCCTGGACCCTCCCCGCGGCCTGCGTTTGGGCCATCCTTGCGGCGGTGGTCGGCCTGTGGCTCTGGCAGCCGTACAACGCGTGGCCCGAGTGGTACACCTTCCTCTGGCTGCCCGCGCTCGCCGGCGCCATCGTGCCGGCGCCCCGCCGGGCCACGCTCTTCGCCGTCGCCACCGTGGCGGGCACGGCGGCCGCGCTGATCACCTGGGGGGCCGCGGTCGAAGGCCGCCTGTCCCTTGCCCAGCGGGACGTCTCGGGCCTCGGCGCCGTCGAGGACGCGAGCGTGGCGCCCGCCCTCGATTCGCTCGGCACCGTGACCGACACCGTCCGGGCCCCCCAGTCGGCCGGCGCGCTCTACGCCCTCTGGCACTCCACGTCGCTGTCGCGGGCCGGCTATCCCGCGGTGCTCGCGCTCTGGTCCCCCACGGGCGAGCTCGAGACCGAGCTGCGGCTGGCCAACCTGGATCTTCCGGATCCCTTGCTGTCGGCGCTGGTGCGGACCCCCGGCGCGCCCTCGGTGCCCCGCGTGGAGCCGCTCCCGCGGGTTCCGGGCGTGCACGATGTGCTCGTCGCGCCCCTCCTCTCGGGAGAGTGGATCACCGTCGGCGTGGGTCCCCGGTCGCTCCTCATCGAGGAGGACCAGGTCACCCGCTTCCTGCGGGGCGAGGGGCGCGTCGCGGCCCCCTACACGCTCACGCTCTCGGCGCCGAGTCCCACGTCGAGCGCCACGGAGCACTTCTCGTGGAACCGCGACGGGTGGACGGTCCGCGGCGAGCGGCGGTTCGACTTCGCGGACGGCGTGCGGCACGTGCATGCGCTGGTGGAGCTGGGTGGCGCGGGTCCCCTCCTCGTCCGAGGATGTCTCGCGGTGCTGGTGAATCTGGCCCTGCTCATCCTCCTGATGGCCGCCGCCCGGCGCTTCGAGCGGGACCGGGGCGCGCCGGAGCCGTCGGTGTTCCGGCGCCTCCGCGAGAGCTATCGCCTGCGTCTCGCCGCGGGGCTCGCGGTCTTCTTCGGCGTTCCCGTGCTCGCCTTCGGCGCCTGGAGCTTCGCGAACCTCCCGGAGAGCGCCTCGTTCGCCGTCGACCTGCTGATCACCCAGACGCTGCGGGACGCGTCCCGGTCCGCCGAACAGCTGTCGTTCGACCGGGCCGCCGCGGCGGCCGCGGCGGTGCACGATCTGGGGGTTCGTCTGAACGCGGGGCTGTGGGCCTACCGGGGCGGCGCCCTGGTGGGCACGAGCGGGCCGGTGCTGAGCGACCTCGGCGTGGTGGACCCGCTGCTCGCGCCCGACGTGTTCCGGCGCCTCGCGCTGCGGGACGAAATCGAGGCGGCCACCACGATCTCCGCCGCGGACCGCACCGTGCGCGTGGGCTACCGCGTCGTGGTGAACGCCGGGCCGTCGGGGCAGGTGGTGCTCGCCGCGCCCCAGCTGCTCGATGACGCCCGGGTGCGGGCGGAGGAACGGGAGCTCGCGTTGACGCTCACGCTCGCCACCATCGCCGGTCTGGCCGCCGCGGGCGGCCTGGCCGGGCTGGTGGCGCGGCGGCTGGAGCGTCCGGTGGCGGTCCTGCGCGAGGCCGCGCTGGCCGTCGGCCGCGGCGGCGCTCCCCCGGTGTTTCCCGAGGCGCCCCCGGCGGAATTCGCGCCGGTGATGTCGGCGTTCGAGCGGATGGTGGTGGATGTCCGGCGGAGCCAGGCGGCGCTGGAGGAGGCGCGCAGCCGCACGGCGCAGGTGCTCGCGACGGTCGCGACCGGCGTGATCGCCGTGGACGCCGGGCTCCGGGTCACCCTGCTCAATCCGCGGGCCGTGGAGCTCCTGGGCGCGCGCGTCGAACCGGGGGACGAGCTGCCGGGCGGCACCGGACCCGAATGGAGCCCGGTGTGGGACGACGTGGCGGCGTTCATCGCGAAGGGCGAGGACACCATCGCCGAGCGCGAGGTGGAGGTGGGGACCCGGCGGGTGCGGGTGCAGATCGCGCTGCTGGGCCCGGCGCCCGACGGCTGCGTCATCGCGCTCGACGACACCACCGCCCTCGGACGGGCGGCGCGGGTGCTCGCCTGGGGCCAGATGGCGCGGCAGGTGGCCCACGAGATCAAGAACCCGCTGACGCCCGTCCGGCTCGGCATCCAGCACCTGCAGCGGGTCTGGCAGAACGACCCCGCCGCGTTCGACCACGCCCTCGCCGACACCGCGCGTCGGATTCTCGCGGAAATCGACCGGCTCGACGCCATCGCCCGGGGCTTCGCGCGCTTCGGCGCGCCGGGCGCCGAGGTGGTGCCGCTCGAGACCGTGGACCTGGCGGCGGTGGCGCGGGACGTCGTCTCGCTCTACGCGCTCGGGGGCGCGGCCGGCACGGTGCACGTCGAGACCGCGGGGACTCCTGGCCCGGTCCGGGCCCGGCGTGACGAAGTGCGGGAAGTGCTGCTCAATCTTCTGGAGAACGCGCGCGACGCGGGTGCGCGCCGCATCGACGTCCTCGTGGACGAAGGAGGGCGCCGGCTGCGGGTCCGGGACGACGGACGGGGGATTTCGGAAGACGTCCTGCCGCGGATCTTCGAGCCGGCCTTCTCGACGACCTCCTCGGGATCGGGGCTGGGCCTGGCCATCGCCCGCCGCCTGGTGGAGGGGTGGGGGGCGACCATCACCGCCCAGAGCCTTCCCGGGGCCGGCACCACGCTGACCGTGACCTTTCCGGGGTAGCGAGGGGTGACCGTCGTCACCCCTCACGGTGGCGAAATCCGGCATCATTTCCCACTTTGGAAGACCTGGCAGTCACGGTCCCGAACGTCGAGGTGCCCTGTGCGCCCCACGCTGGTCGGTCCTCTCCTCGCGGTCTCGCTCGCGGTGGTTCCCGCCGCGCTCCCGGCTCAGCTCCTGAGCTTCGATGCCCGCAAGGTGGGTCTGGGGGGCCTCGACCTCCACCGCGGCGGCGCGCTTGCCCGGTACAACGCGGCGTACCGCGCCGTCCCCTCCCGGCCCGATCCGTGGCATGCCAAGCTCACCATTCCGATCCCGCTCGGCATCCTTCAGGTGCTGAAGGACAGCACCGTGCTGCATCCGGACAGCCCCTACTTCAATCCCCTGCAGGCGGCGAACTACCTGCTCGACCTGCCGATCTTCTATGAAGTGAAGAAGGTGCCGGCCCCGACCAACGACATCACGTTCGGCATCGGCAAGAACGCGTTCAGCGTCGATCTCGGCGCCGCCAAGAGCGCGGTGCCGACGGACCCGTTCGGGTTCGGCGGCTCGAGCCGGCCCATCGATCTCGGCGTGGGGTTCGCGGGCTTCCGGGTGAGCGCCATGATGTGGCTGCAGGATGAAGTCGACTTCCAGCTGGGGAACAACCTGCGCGGATTCCTGCACGACGCGCAGCCGGCCCAGACCAACACGCTCTACGACGTCACCGGCACCGCGCTCGCCGCGGCCGGCTTCGCGCCGTCGCTCGGGTGGGCCGGCCGCATCACCGGGGAAGGGCAGAACGGCGTCTTCGTCGGCGTCACCGGCCACTACTACCTCGGTCTGATCTACGGTCAGGCGACGGCCGACGGCGGCTTCATCACCGGTGACACCCTGTTCGGCGGGGCCAATCCGGTCACGCCCGATCTCGGCGAAGTGAGCCAGTACTCGAAGTTCGGCAACAAGATGGGCACCGGCATCGGCGGCGACCTGGGGGTGGTGTGGGTGACCGGGCCGCTCGAGGCCGGATTCGGGATCAACGACGTGGGCGCCAGCATCAAGTGGGCCGACACGCGCCGCGATACGCTCTACTTCGACACCAATCAGAACACGACCGTCTCGAGCCTCTTGGCGGACCACGTTTCCGCCACCACCAAGCTCCCGGTGACTTACCTCGCCAACGCGTCGCTCGACCTGGGCGGCGGCACTCTGGTGGGCGGAGAGCTCCTGCACGGCGCGCGGGGCACCGAGATCCATATGGGGGTCGAGCAGGACGTCGGGCCCCTGGCGCTGCGGGGGGGCGTGTCGCGTGATCAGTCGCGGCAGATCCAGTTCGGCTGGGGCGGAGGGATCAGGTTCCTGTTCCTCTCCCTCGACGTGGGCTTCGCCACGCACAGCACGCCGCTGTCGGATCAGCGGGGGATCACGATGGCCACTTCTCTTTCCATCTATTAGGCGGGGGAAACGATGCGCACGACGCGCCTGTTCTCGGTCCTCGCCGCCGTCGGTCTCGCCGCCGCCTGTGGTGAGGGGCACGCCATCTTCAACGTGGACGTCTACAGCTTCATTCAGGGGTCCGGGGGAGACACGCTGCATTACACCGTGCCTCCCACCCTCGGGGGCACGGTCCAGAATCCGCCCCTGTCGGTCACCCTCCTTCCGGGCCTGGGGTCGTCGGTGGTGGATACGGTCCAGCTGACGGGGATGACCGCCGTTCAGAACGCGACCGGGTCGGGGCAGGTGGGCTTCAAGCTCTACTTCGCGGCCGATTCGGACAGCGTCTACGCCGCGTCCAACACCCCCATCCTCTCCACACCCACCCAGAACGTGGGCCCGGGAGTCGACACCGTCAGCCTCCCCCTGAGCGGTTCCTTCACCAGCGCCCAGGATTCTCTGTTCACGCAGAAGAAGGTCTACGTCGGGGTCCAGCTCCAACTCCAGAATACCGGGGCGGCCACTGTCCTGGACGGCCGGATGCAGCTCACGGCGCTCCAGCTCCGGCTCGTCATCAAGGACAAGATCTTCTAGGTGTGACCCGGGTCACACCGGGAATGGTCGGGCGTCCTAGCCGCCCGAGCGGCCGGGCGGCACATTACCCGTCCCGATGAGGCCGCCGCCGCCCTCCCCCCGACGGACCAGTGCCCCCACCGCCGCCCGCTGGCTGGCGGTAGTGGCGCTCAGCCTCCTGGCGGTCACCTGCCGCGACAATCCGGTTGCCCCCCGCCGGGGAGGTCCCGCCGGCATCGCCGTGCGCCCGATCGTCCCGGCGCACGTCGACCTCTCGGGGTTCGGCCTCGTCATCGATTCGCTCCGGGTGGTGGTGGTGCACGCGCTGGCGGACACGCTGCGTGACACCACCGTCTACTTCAATCCGGACTCCAGCGCGATACGCCTCGCCGTCACCCTGTCGCTCTCTGAACCGGCGGAGACGCTGAGCGTCTCGCTGATCCTGTCGGCGGGGGGCGTGCCGCTCTTCACCGGGACGCAGAAAGCGACGGTCACGGTGGGGTCGTCGTCCACCACCGGTCCGCCCATCTCCATCCCCCTGTCGTTCACGGGGCCGGGCGCGGGCGTCACGGCCCTCCACCTCGCGCCGCTCGACTCGGTCCTCCATTTCGGGGACTCCCTGCGGTTCCGGGTGACCGCGGACTCGGCGGGGATCCCGGTCGCCACGTTCTACACGTCCTGGAAAACCAGCGACACGCTCGCCGCGCGCATCAATCCGTTCGGCATCCTGCACGCGCCGGCCGCCCGGAAGTCGGTCTACGTGATCGTCCGGACCCCGTCGGGCGCCGCGGACTCGACCCCCATCACGTTCATTCCCACGCCGACGGCGCTCGCCATTCAGGCGGGGGACGCGCAGAGCGGCGTCGTCGGCGGGCCCCTCCCCGTCGCGCTTCGCGTGCGCGTCACCGCGCTCGACGCCCTGGGCGTGAAGGGCGTGCCGGTGCAGTTCTCGGTGCTGACGGGGGGCGGCTCCGTCGCCCCCACCACCGTCGTGGTGACCGACACCGGCGGGTACGCCACGGCGGTCGCCACCCTGGGCACCGGGGCGGGGGCGGCGACCTATCAGGCGTCCGCGGCGGGCCTGACCGCGGTCACCTTCAACGAGACCGGCAAGCCGGGAGCGCCCACCCAGCTCCTGGTGAGCGCGGGGGCGGGGCAGTCGGCGGCGGTCGGGACGGCCGTGGCCGTCCCGCCCGCGGTGGTCGCGAAAGACACGTTCAACAACGTCGTCCCCGGCGTCGCCGTGGCGTTCACCGTTCCGGGCGGGCGCGGCCAGGTGGCCGGGGGCGCCGACACCACCAACGCCTCCGGCATTGCGACGGTGGGTGGGTGGACCCTCGACAGCATCGTGCGGGTGGATACGCTGACGGCGACGGCGGGATCCCTGACACGCGTGTTCACGGCGACCGGCACGCCGGGGCCGATCTCGGCGGCGCGCTCGGTGGTCTCGCTCGTAGCGGACAGCATCGCCTCCGGGACCGCCGCGACGCTCACCTTGACCGGCCGCGACCAGTACGCCAACGCGCTGACCACCGGCGGCGCCACGGTGGCATTCACGGTCTCGGGCGGCACCAGCACGGGCGCGCTGTCGGCGGTGACCGACCACGGCAACGGGACCTACACCGCGACGTTCACGGGGGCCCTCGCCGGCACGCCGGACACGGTGCACGCCACCATCGCCGCCGTGCCGGTGACCTCGGCGCTTCCGACGCTCAAGGTCATTCCGGGCGCGGCGAGCCTGTCCGCGTCGGTGATCACCGTGGCGGCCGGGACCGACTCCTCGGGGATCGGGGACAGCGTCACTCTGACGGCGAAGGACGCGGCGGGGAATGTGGTGACCGCCGGCGGACTGACGGTGGTGTTCAGCCACTCGGGCGGAACGAGCACCGGAAACCTGAGCGGCACGGTGAGCCAGGGGAACGGCAAGTACGCGTCGGTGTTCACGGGTGTCCTGGCGGGCACCGCGACCACCATCGGCGCGACGATCGGCGGCAACAACGTCACGTCGACCCTGCCCACCATCCAGGTGGTACCGGGAGCCGCGTCGGTGGCCACCTCCACCGTCACCGCCAGCCAGGGCACGGTCGCCGCCGGCGCGCACAGCATCCTCACCCTGGCCGCGAAGGACGCGGCCGGGAACTCGCTGACGTCCGGGGGTCTGGCCGTCGTGTTTTCCCTGGCGGGCGGCACCAGCACCGCCTCGCTCAGCCCGGCCACGGCGCGCGACAACGGGAACGGCACCTACACCGACACGCTGACCGCGCTCCTCCCCGGCACCGCGACCACGGTCCACGCCACCATCGGCGGCAACGCGGTGACGGCGACCACGCCGATCACCGTCGTGATCGGCAACGTCATCACCGCCACCTCGGTGGTGACCGTGGACAGCGCCACGCTGGCCTCCGGCGACTCGGGCGTCGTGCACCTCCAGGCGAAGGACTCCCTGGGGAACAACATCACTTCGGGCGGGCTGACGGTGGTGTTCTCGGACTCGGGCGGCACCAGTACCGCCACACTGGGCGCCACCACCGACCACGGCAACGGCACCTATACCGCCGAGATGCACGGCGTCCTGGCCGGCACCCCGACCACGGTCCACGCCACGATCAACGGGCAGGCCGTCACCTCCTCCCTGCCCACGGTCCAGGTGAACGCGGGCGCCCCCTCGGCGGCGACGTCGGTGGTGAGTGTCCCGGTGGACAGCGTGGCGTCCGGCGCGAGCCAGCTCTTCAGTATCCAGCTGAAGGACGCGGCCGGGAACGCGCTCACCACCGCGGGCGGGGCCACGGTCCAGTTCTCGGTCACCTTCGGGACCAGCACCGGGATCATCGCGCCGGCGAACGCGGCGTTCGCCGGGGCCGGGACCGACACGTCCCGCTTCACGGGCGTCCTGGCCGGCACCGTGGACACCATCAAGGCGACGGTGAACGGCGTGACGGTGACGACGCCCCGGCCTACGATCTTCGTGTACGCCGGCCCCGCGTCCCTCGTGACCTCGACCGTGGCGGTGTCCGACAGCGTCGTGGCGGCGGGCGGCGTCGACACGCTGCTCCTCACCACGCGGGACGCCGCCGGCAACCTGCTTCCGAAGGGCGGCCTGACGGTGGTGTTCACCACCGCGGGCGGCACCAGCATCGGCAACATCGGCGCCACCACCGACCTGGGGAACGGCACCTACCGGGCCATCTTCACCGGCGTCACCGGCGGCACCGCGCTCTCGGTGGGCGCCACGATCAACGGCTCGCCCGTCACGTCGGCGCTGCCCACGGTCCGCGTGAACACGACCGTGCACGTGTCGAACATCCTGGCGGACTCGACCTGGACCCTCGCGGCGAGCCCGCACATCGTCCACGGGTATCTCAAGATCTCGAACGGCGCCACGCTCACCATCCAGCCCGGCGCCGTGGTGAAGTTCGACACCGCGTCCGGGCTCCAGGTGGGCGACACGGCGGCGGCGCAATCCGGCGAGCTGTCCCTCGCGGGGACCGCGGCCCAGCCCATCACCCTCACGGCGGATTCCACGGCGGTCCGGCCCGGATTCTGGAAGGGCATCGAGCTTCAGCAGATCCTCACGCCCGGCACCTGGACCCACGTCCTGATCGAGGGGGCGGGCGGGGCCCGCGGCGCGACCGGTGCCGAGTCGTGCGTGCTGAAGGTGGGAGGCACGTCGTGGGCGGTGGATTCGCTCCACCTCCGGGCCTGCCTGCACTCCGGGGTCAAGCACTGGGGCGGCACGTTCATCGTCCGCCGGAGCGAGATCGACTCCGTCCCGGAGTTCGGCATCCAGGCCCTCGGCACCGCGGTGCTGACCCTCGATAGCACCGTGATCCGCGGCGCGGGCTTCGCCGGGCTGTCGATGGGCGCGGGCACGATGCTGGCCCAGGCGGCGGGGAACAAGTTCATCGGCAACGGGAACGCGAATCTCTCGCCCGCCGCCGACATCCCGGCGGTGTCGCTGCCGCACTTCGGCCCGCAGGACACGATCACCGGGAACGCGCTGAACGTCGTCGCCGTCGAAGGCGGGAAGCCGGATTCGTCGGTCGCGGCCTTCACGCTCTTCCGGCAGGGTCCCGCGGCGCCCTATCTGTTCAACGGCACCGTGGACGTCGGGTCGGGGACGGGCCAGGCGCTGACGTTGGACTCGAACGTGATCGTCGAGTTCAAGCCGCAGGCGGCGCTCATCATCGGCGACTCGGCGGGGACCCGGTCCGGCGTGCTCCGCTCGCTGGCCTCGGGCGGCGGCAACGGCGCCCTCCTCACGTCGGCGCAGCCCTCGCCCACGGCGGGAGACTGGGTCGGTCTCGAATTCGGTCGGCTGGCCGCGCCCGACACCCTCGTGGGCATCCACGTGCAGTTCGCCGGGGATTCGGTCGGGGGATACACCCTGCGGCGGGCCGGCATCTGGGTGCGGAACCCCACCGCCAACGAGCTGGTGATTCAGGGCGGGGCGCTGGCCGCCAACGGCAGCGCAGTGTCGCCGAACAACGCGGCCGGGTTCTTCGTGTCGGCGACGGGTGGCGGGGTGCACGCGTACGGGACCACCATCTCGACCAGCGCCGGATTCGGGGTCGCCTACACGGCGCCGGGCGTCCGCCTGGTGGGCGACACGGTGCTCGGGAGCAGCATTTCCGCCCTCGGCATCTTCACGGGACTCGCGACCACCCTGTCGCCGGCGGATTCGGTGGCGGGCTCGCGATTCTCGACCAGCGGCCTCTACCCGGCCACGCTGCCCCTGGGCGCCCTGCCCGCGATCTACGCCGGCACCGACAGCTGGTCCGGCAACGTGCGGGACACGATGCTCTTGCAAGGCGGCGTCGCTCTGGGTGACACCATCACCATCCCCCGCGTGCACCTCCCGTGGCGCGTGATCGCCTCGGTGAGCGCGGTGGGGAACGGCACGCTCGCCATGGCGCCGGGCGACTCCATCACGTTCGACAGCTCCGCGGCGATCGTGGTGGGCGATACTCTGGCCGGCTTCGGATCGCTGCGGGCCCTCGCTCCGGATACCGCGCCGATCTTCCTCGGCGCCACGCCCGGGTTCGGGTACTGGCACGGCATCCAGTACCTGTCGACGCCGGGCGACTCGACCCTGCGGAACGTGACCGTGGACGGAGCGGGGTACTTCCAGCCCTGCTTCATCATCGACTGCAACGGCCAGCCCGTGGGCGCCATCTACGTCACCGGCAACCTCAACAGCAACCTGTACTTCGACAGCCTCACGGTACGGAACTCGGTCTATTACGCCATCGAGGCCGTGCCGAGCGGCATCGAGGGCGTCGTCCTCGTCCGGCACGGCCAGTTCTACGACGACGCCTACGCCACGCTGTTCCTGGCGTCGGACGGGCGGATCTTCACCGTGGACTCGTCGGACATCTACCACTACAGCGCCTCGGGCGGCGTGCTCGCCGTGGTGAACCAGAGCGGCACCTCGGATTCGGTGCTGGCGCAACACAACTGGTGGGGGGACGTCACCGGGCCGGGCCTGGTGGGCTTCGGCGGACCCGATTCCATCGGCCGGACCCTGCTCGACACGACGTTCTACGGCGTCAACTACCGGCCCTTCGCCACCCAGCCGTACTTCCCGGTGGGCCCGCTGGCCGCGGTGGTGGCCGCCCCCGACTCGATGCCCTTCACCAACGCGCAGGTCGGCGTGGCGCTGGACTCGGTCCGCGTGCGGGCCGTCGATGCCTTCGGCCGCGGCGTCCCGCTCCAGGCGGTCACCTGGACGCCGGCGCCGGGCTCGGGAGCCGTGGTGCCCGGACCGCTCGCCACCGACTCCGGCGGCCGGGCCGGCGCGATCTGGACGCCGACGACGGTGTCGAAACAGGACACCGTCACGGCGACGAGCGGGTCGCACAGCGCCAGCATCTATGCGTTCCTGTACCCCGGACCGGAGGCGGCCGTGCACTGGCAGTACCTGCCGGCGATCACCGAGGGGACCGTCAGCGCCACGCTCGACACCGCGACCTTCACGGCCTCGGGCCACGTGGGGGCGATCATCACGAACGCGCACGACGCCTTCGGGAACCTGGTCCAGCCCACGAGCCTCTACTTCGACTCCCTGCCGGCGTCCGGCTTCGCGCAGCCCCTGGCCGTGATCACGAAGGAGTCGGGCGACACCATCTGGTTCGTGGACACGACGTCGGTGCAGTCGCCGTTCCAGCTGCACGCCACCTACAACTTCATCCCCGGGGTCTCGCCTCCGGCGGATTCGGTGGTGATCGTCACCTCGCTCGTGCCGGTGGGCGTTCGCATGCACGCGGACACCGTGCGGTACGCCTCGATCTGCCCCACGGGACCGGGCAACGCGTTCTGCTCGCAGGCGGTCACCGCGGAGCTCTTCGACTCGGCGGGGGCGACCTTGCCGATGAACGGGCAGATGTTCTTCCAGTGGTCCACGCCCTCACCCGGCAACCCGGTGACCATCGACAGCACGGGTGGGACCGCGGGCGCCACCGCGTTCGTGACGGCCAACGCCGCGGGCACGGGCACGCTCACGGTCACGCAGATCGTCGGCCCGCCGCTCGCGCCCAACAACGCCACGGGCACCGTGATCGTCCAGCAGGTCGCGGGCCAGATCGGCGTTTCGCCCGACACGCTCTCCACCGGTCTGGGCGACACGGTGGGCATCCACGCCGTCGTGGCGGATTCCGGCGGCACGCCGCTCACCACCCAGCCGCCGCTCCTGTGGCAGATCACGTCGCAGTTCCCGGGACTGGTGAAGCTCGACTCGGCGGCGGACTCGCTGCAGGTCCGCCTGGACTCGGGCGTGTACTCCTTCAGCTCGTTCGACTGGGTGGCGGTGGCCCGGCCCTTCGTGGAGCGCGCGCCGGGAGACACCGTGTTCGGGCAGACCACGCTCTACAACCCCATCCATTACGAGACCCCCTCGTTCACGGGGTGCTCCGAGGGCGGGTGCTACGGCACCGTCGACACGGTGGCCAACAAGGCGTTCTGGACCGACCCGGGCAGTGACGTGGTCCACGTCAACCAGCTGGCGACCAACAACGCCTTCGACGAGATCACCGTGGGCTCGAGTCCGCGGTGGCTCGCGGTGAGCCAGGCGGCCGGGGACAAGCTGTACGTCGCGAACGGGGGCGACGGCACCGTCTCGGTCGTCGATCCGGCGAACGAGACGGTGAGCAACACGATCACCCTCCCGTTCGGCTTCTCGCCCTACGGCATCGCGGCGGCCGACCCGCTCGGCCGGGTCTACGTCGCGGCGACGCGCTGCGTGGCGGCGTGCAGCGGTGTCTGGATCGTCCCGATCGACGTCTCGGCCGACACGGTGGCGCTCGCCGACACCGTCCACCTGAACGCCTCCATCTCGCGCTTCCCGCAGGGGATGGCGTTCAACCGGAACAATGCGCGTCTCTACGTGGCGATCGACTCCGGGTACGTGGAGGTGGTGGACCCCGTCGCGAAAACGGACGTCGGCTCCATCATGGTCGACCCCGGCTTCACGCAGTACGACGTGGCCGTCAACAACGTCACCGATACCGTCTACGTCGCCGACAGCCGAGGCAACATCGGTGTCATCGACGCCGCCGCCGGCGCGCTGGTCAACACGCTTCCGGCCAACTCACCCAACGGCCTCGCCGTGGACGAGACCCGCAACAAGATCTACTACGCCTCGACCGGCAATCAGAGCGTCGTGCAGATCGACGGGCGGACGGAGGGCTATCACACCCTGCTGGTGGGATTCGCGCCCACCTACGTGAATCCGGCGAACACGATGGTCGATCCCAAGACCGGGACGCTGTTCGCCCCGAACTTCCCCGGGATGTCCATCTACCAGTTCTACGGTCCGCCCCTCGGCTACCAGCAGTTCGCCCCGGCGCCGCCGCGCCGGGCGGTCGCCGCCGCCCCGACCGCGGCAGCCCGGACCCCGCCGGCCATCACGTTCAAGCCGATGACGCGCCCGGCCAAGCCGGCGGCCCGGCCCCGGTCCGCCGTCCCGCCGGTCATCCGGCGCGGCGTTCCCGCCAACCCGGTCCCCGCCAAGAAGGGGAAGGCTCAGCCGCTCCACTGAGGCCCCGGGCGTTAGATTTCCCGCCATGAGCCCGGGATCGAGACGCGAGACCGTCACCGCCACCGTGGGCGGTGTCCGCATCGGATCGGCGCACCCGATCGTCGTGCAGTCGATGACCAACACCGACACCGCCGACGTCGCGGCGACGGTGGCGCAGGTCCGTGCCCTCCACCGGGCCGGCAGCGAGCTGGTCCGGGTGACGGTCAACAACGACGCCGCGGCGCAGGCCGTGCCCGACATCGTCGCCCAGGTGGACGTGCCGGTCATCGGCGACTTCCACTACAACGGCCACCTCCTGCTCACGAAGTACCCCGCGTGTGCCGCCGCCCTCGCCAAGTACCGGATCAACCCCGGCAACGTCGGTGCCAAGCGCCGCGACGACCACTTCCGGACCATCATCGAAGTCGCCGTCGCCAACCGGAAACCGGTCCGGATCGGCGTGAACTGGGGCTCCCTCGACCAGCAGCTCCTGACGGAAATGATGGACGCCAACGCGCGCGCTCCGGAGCCCGAGGACGCGCGCGACGTCACCATGGCCGCGATGACCGAAAGCGCCCTCCGTTCGGCCCAGCTGGCCGAGGAGTGCGGGCAGCCGCACGAGGCGATCATCGTGTCCGCCAAGGTGTCCGGGGTGCAGGACCTGGTCGCCGTCTACCGGCGCCTCGCCTCCCGCTGCGACTATCCGCTCCACCTCGGCCTCACCGAGGCGGGTCTCGGCACCAAGGGCGTGATCGCGAGCACCGCCGGCCTGTCCATCCTCTTGGCCGAAGGGATCGGGGACACCATCCGGGTGTCCCTGACCCCGCGCCCCGGGGGCGACCGAACTGAGGAAGTGCAGGTGGCCCAGCAGGTGCTCCAGTCGCTGGGGCTCCGGAACTTCACACCGCAGGTCACCGCCTGTCCGGGATGCGGGCGGACCACGTCGACCTTCTTCCAGGAAATGGCGGAGCAGATCCAGGCCTACCTGAAGGAGCAGCGTCCGGTCTGGCAGGAGCGGTATCCGGGCTCCGAGGAGCTGCGCGTGGCGGTGATGGGATGCGTCGTGAACGGCCCGGGGGAGTCGAAGCACGCCAACATCGGAATCTCGCTCCCGGGGACCTTCGAAGAGCCCAAGGCCCCCGTGTACGTCGATGGCACGCTGCGCGTCACCCTGAAGGGCGACACCATCGTCGCCGAATTCCTGGAGATCCTCGAGGAGTACGTCGAAGCCCGCTACGGTGCCGCCGCCCCTTCCCGCTAGCTCTCACCGGTCGTTCCAATTTGCCGTAGATTGATCCGTCCTCGACCGGGAGACCCCCGTGGAGAACCGGATTGGCTTCGGCAGGCGGCTGGGCGCGTTTCTCATCGACGTGGTGATCGTCTGGATAGTGGCGTTTCTGGGAGGCTCGACCATCGGCGGGCTGCTGGGCGCCGGGGCGGGGGCGGCGATGAGCGGCGGCGGGGATGATGCCATGAAGGGCATGGCCATGGGTGGCATGTTCGGCGCGGTCGCCGGTGTTGTCGTCGCGGCGGCACTCGTGGGGACGGTGTATTTCCTGGTCGAGGGATTCACCGGGTGGACGCTGGGCAAGCTCATCCTCGGAATCCAGATCGGCAACGAGAACGGCACCAAGGCGACTCTGGGGCAGCTGCTTCTTCGTTACGCCCTCAAGAACTGCAACTTCCTGCTTACGATTCTCGCAGCCCTGACCGGCCTCGCCCTGTTGAGGACTCTCGGAACCCTGGGCGGGCTGGCGATCTTCATCGGATACTTCTTCGTGTTGACCTCGAACAAGCAGGGCTTCCACGACATGATCGCGAAGACGGCCGTGTATCCCCGGGCGAAGCTGACGGCGTAAGAACCGCGAGTCGGGAGCCGAGAGCCGTCGAAGTCGGGAACGTGAAAGCCCCCCGTACCTCGGGGGGCTTCCATTTCCCCGGCTCAGACGGCTCACGGCTCCCGGCTCCCGTCTAGGCGATCTTCCCCCCCAGCGGGACTTCTCGGTCCGGTCCGATCAGCACGATGTCCCCCTCGCCCTGGACGACGCCCAGCGTGAGGACCTCGGAGAAGAAGTTCGCGATCTGACGGGGCGGGAAGTTCGTCACCGCCAGCACCAGCCGCCCCACCAGCTCCTCCCGCCGGTAGTGCTTCGTGATCTGCGCGCTCGAGCGCTTGATCCCCAGCTCCCCGAAATCGATCTGCAGGCGGTAGGCGGGCTTTCGGGCCTGGGGAAAGTCCTCCACCCGTACGATCCGCCCCACCCGGATGTCGATCTTCGCGAAGTCGTCCCACGTAATCAGGTCCACTGGTCCCCCGGTCCGGAGAAAGGCCTATGGAAGCTCGCTTCCCGTGTCTCCACGGGGGAGGTGTCCACGGGGGAGGTCAGTCCGGAACGCGCGAGAATGGGGGGGGAGCAGGGACGGCCTCTGGCACGTGCCTTGCCCAATTCGGGGTATCCCCAAGGGAGGCGAGGATGATGTTCCGGGTGACGCGCGGCGTGGTGGTGGCGGCTCTGTTGTCGGTGACCCTGTCGGCGGCCGCCCGCGCCCAGTGGCGGGGACTGCGAGAGGTGTCCCCGTCGAACGGGCCGGTGGCGGGCATCGATCTGCTCTTCGGCGTTCCGCAGGGACGGTTCCACCAGTTCGTCCAGTCGGTCGGCGGGTTCGGTGGTTTCCTCACGGTGCCGCTGGACCGGCACGGCGTTCTGGGTCTGCGCGTCGACGGCTCGATGGTCTTCCACGGCGGCGACTGCTACTTGGGGTGCAACCTCGAGACGAGCTCCTACATCGGGTCGCTCCGGCTCGGTCCCCAGCTCACGGTGGGGCACGGCCGCATCCGCGCCTATGGCCTCGCCACCGCGGGCTTTTCCTACTTCGCGACCGACGTCAGCGATCATTACGACTGCGGATGTTTCGATCCCTGGTACTCGGACGGGGGGTCGAGCACGCTGCTCGACGACTTCACCGGCTCCTGGGAAGCCGGGGGCGGCCTGCAGCTCTTTCTGGGCCGGCGCCAGCGGGTCGCCGTGGACCTCTCGGTCCGATATGAAAACAACGGGCGGGCCACGTATCTCAACAACGCCAGCGTGACATCGAACGGGGATGGCACGTTCACCATCGCACCCCTGCGCACCTCGGCGAACCTGATCCTGTACCACGTGGGCGTTTCGTTCGCGCTGCCCTAGCAGCCGCCTCCGGGGCGGGTGATCTTGAGTGACCCATTCCTCCGGAGCCGTCCGTGTCTGAACCGTTCGTCCCCCTGCCGCGCCGGGATTTCCTCGGCGCGGTCGCCGTTGCGGGAGCCGCCCTGGCGGTCGAGGCGTGCGCCACCGCCACGGGCGCGGCCGCGTCCAACGCGCCGATGCCGGCGATGGTGACGGCACCTCCCGCCAAGGAGGATGGGCCCTTCGACCATTCCTGGCTCGACCGGCTGACGGCCAAGCACAAGCAGATCTTCGATATTCCGAGCTACGATGACGGCGGCGGGCTGGCGCTCGTCCGGAATTATCTGAACGGGCTCCGGGACGGGTTCGGCGCCGAGCCTCCCGACGTGCATCCGGTCGCGGGCATCCACGGCGATGCGGCGCCGATCGTGTTCTCGGACGCCATCTGGGCCAAGTACCAGTTCGGGAAAGACAGCAAGACGAAGGACCCGCGGACCGGCACGTGGGCCCTGCGGAACGTCTACTGGAAGGTCCGCGAAGGAGAAGACGGGTACGAGACCGCGGTGGACCGGCTCCAGGCCCGGAACTGTCAGTTCCTCTTCTGCAACAACGTGATGCGGTACCTGGCGCGGAGCATGGCGGCGGAGCACGGGACGACGTACGCCGCGATGCGCGCCGAGCTCGTCGCCGGACTGCTCCCGGGCGTGGTCATCGTGCCGGCGATGGTGGTGGCGCTCGGCATGGCCCAGGAGCACGGGTGCTCCTACGTCCGCGCGGGGTGACTACCCCCGCTTGCGGTGATAGTACAGGTCCCAGGGCGTGACCCAGGTCTTCCCGCCGTCCGGGGTCGCGCCGCCCCACTGACGCACGGTGTTCGCGTCGATCTTCGCGAAGCTCATCACCAGGGTGAGGGGGCCCTGCGGCGTGCTCGTGTGGGCGGTGAATCGGAGCGTGTCGCCGACCCACTGGCTCTCCCGGTACTCGGTCACCCGGCCGGTCTGGTCGGTCCAGAACTGCTGCCAGTGGCCCAGCTCGGCGTTGTAGCTGGACAGAGACTTCCCCTCGCTGCCCGAGCCGCTGGTCCAGTTCTCGAACAGGGTGCACCCCTTCAGCAGGAGGTCGACGTGGCTGGAGCCCGCGGGCTGACCGCTGGGCGTCGTCACGTCCCACTCGCCCACCCAGAAGTCGAACGCCCGGGACTCCGGCCTCGTCATGCAGGGCGCATAGGTCGCGGGGGGCGGGGTTTGCCCGGCCAGGAGAACGGGCCAGGCGAGGATCAGGACGGACAAGCCGAGGCGGGGCATCGAGGCTGCTCCGGGATGGGTGTTGCCGGAAGGTACGCGTGGTTCCGGGTCCGGAGCGATGTGGTGCGGCGGATCGCGCGTTGCGGGCGGCGGCCGGGGTCGGCGGTGCGCCGGTTCCCCCGGCTCTAGATTCAATCGGGCGTCGATCCACTGGGGGGATGACGTTCCCATCGACATGCGCGATATCGATCGTTTGCTGGAGGGACTGGCCTGATGAACTTCGACCTGGCGCAGGGAATCGTGATTCTCGAACGCACGCCGGCGGTGGTCCGGGAGCTCCTCGAGGACCTGCCGGCCGAGTGGACCGCGACGAACGAGGGACCGGAGACCTTCAGTCCGTTTGACGTGCTGGGGCACTTGATCGACGGGGAAGAAACGGACTGGATGGAGCGGACCCGCGTCATTCTCGCGCAGGGCCCGAACCGCACCTTCAAGCCGTTCGACCGGTTCCGTCATCAAGGGGCACCGCCGCAAACACTGGCCCAACGAATCGACCGGTTCGCCGAGCTCCGCCGGAGGAACCTGGACGACCTGCGCCGCCTCGATCTCACGCCCGCCCAGCTGGCGTTGACCGGGGAGCACCCCGCGCTCGGCACCGTGACGCTGTCGCAGCTGCTGGCGACCTGGGTGGCGCACGATCTCACCCACCTGGCGCAGATCACCCGCGTGATGGCGAAGCAGTACACGCAGGCGGTCGGGCCCTGGGTGGAGTTCCTGCCGGCGCTGACCCGATGAAACGACGTCCCGCGTAATTCCGCACCCGAACGCGGCAATCGGCCTACGCCCGTGACCCCGCCGCGCCGTACGATGTACCGATGCTCGCCCGCGTCCGCTCCGCCGCCGTCCTCGGCATCGACGCCTACCTGGTGGACGTCGAAACCGACATCGCCAACGGTCTGCCCACCTTCGCGACCGTCGGACTTCCACAGGGGGCGGTGAAGGAGGGCCGGGAACGGGTGTACGCCGCCGTCGCCAACACCGGCTACACCTTTCCCCTGAAACGCATCACCGTGAACCTCGCGCCCGCCGATATCCGCAAGGACGGCTCCGCCTTCGACCTTCCCATCGCGCTCGGCATCCTCGCGGCGACGAGCCAGATTTCGGGTGAGCGGCTCGCCCAGGTGGCGGTGCTGGGGGAGCTGGGTCTGGAAGGGGCCGTCCGCCCGGTCCGGGGCGCGCTCCCGGTGGCGCTCGCGGCCCGCGCCGCCGGCCTGGCCGCCCTCGTGCTCCCGCTCGAGAACCTGGCCGAGGCGGGCGTGGTGGACGGATTGAAAGTGCTGGGGGCCGGGAACCTGGCCGAGATCGCGGACTACCTGGACGGGCGCTCGGAGCTCCCCGCGGCCGCGGTGGATGTCCAGCGTCTCTTCGAGGATCGGGCCCGGGACGAGGTCGACTTCGCGGAGGTGAAGGGCCAGCAGCACGCCAAGCGGGCCCTCGAGGTGGCCGCCGCCGGGTCGCACAACGTGCTGATGGTGGGGCCTCCCGGGAGCGGGAAGACGATGCTCGCGCGCCGGCTCCCGACCGTGCTGCCCCGCATGAGTCTCGACGAAGCCCTCGAAACCACGAAGATCCACTCCGTGGCCGGTGCCCTCCCGCTCGGCGAGTCGTTGGTGGCGCGCCGGCCCTTCCGCGCCCCGCATCACACCATCTCGGACGCCGGCCTGATCGGGGGCGGGTCGTACCCGCGCCCCGGCGAGGTGAGCCTGGCGCACGGCGGTGTGCTGTTCCTCGACGAGCTCCCCGAGTTCCGGAAGAATGTCCTGGAAGTCCTGCGGCAGCCGATGGAAGACGGATTGGTGACCATCGCGCGGGCGGCGATGAGCCTCTCCTATCCCGCCCGGTTCATGCTGGCCGCCGCGATGAACCCTTGTCCCTGCGGCTACTACGGCGACCCCCAGCACTCCTGCTCCTGCGGTCCTCTCGGCGTCCAGCGCTACCTCGCCCGGGTGTCGGGCCCGCTCCTCGACCGCATCGACATCCATCTGGACGTCCCGGCCGTGAAATACCGCGCCCTGGCGGACCAGGGCGGGGGAGAGCCCTCGGCCGAGATCCGCGAGCGGGTGGACCGGGCCCGGGGCCTCCAGCGCGAGCGGTTTGCGAACCGGCCCGGCGTGTACGCCAACGCGCACATGACCCCGCGGGACCTCCGGACGCACTGCCGGGTTTCGGACGGCGCCGACGCCCTGCTCAAGACCGCGATCACGCGGCTCGGTTTGTCGGCGCGCGCCTATCACCGGATGCTGAAGATCGCCCGCACCATCGCCGATCTGGACGGCGCCGCGGCGCTCGAGTCCGCCCACGTGAGCGAAGCCATTCAATACCGGACCCTGGATCGGCGGATGGCGGCGTAGCTCCACGTTGCGGATCGGCCGGAGCGCCCGTAACGTAGGGCGTCACGTCGCCCACCCCAACGGAGACCGGATGCGCCCTCGCTCCTCCCGCTTCGCCGCCCTGTTCGCGGTCGCCGCCCTCGCCCTGTCGTTCGCGCCGGCGCCCGGCCGGGCCCAGGACCTGCGCACCCGGATCGGCACCGAGCTCTTCACCTTCGGCACCTGCGGCCAGCCCCTCTGCCTCGCGGGCTCGCTGGCGGGCCACGGGCTGCACTTCATCCCCGCGGACACGGCGAGCGGCACGAGCATCCTGGCCTTCCTGGCCAATTCGATCGGCACCTCCGTCGGCAACACGCCCATCTCCTCCGCGTCGGCCGGTACGACCTTCGAGTTCGTGAATGGCGCCCCGGTGAAGACCTCCACGTCGGCGGGCCCCATCTTCGGCGAACGGGCCCAGACGCTGGGCCGGGGGCAATTCTACGTCGGGGTCGACGTGACCCAGATGCACTTCGAGCGGCTCCGCGGCATTCCGGTGAACGACGTGCTCTTCTACTTCACCCACCAGAACATCGCGCCCACGGACACGATGGGGAGCCCGGCGTTCGAAAACGACGTCATCCAGGTGCAGGTGGCGATGAACGTGAACCTGCTGGTGAGCACCTTCGTGGCGAGCTACGGCATCGTGGACGGGGTGGATCTCTCGGTGGCGGTGCCCGTGGTCCGCACGTCCGTCCAGGCCACCGCCGTGGCGACCATTCTCCCGCTGGGCGGGTTTCCCACGCCGCACTACTTCGGCGGGACCGCGGCCGATCCGGTCCTGACCGCCGTCTCGTCCACCGCGGGGGCCGCGACCGGCATCGGGGACGTCGCCAGCCGGCTCAAGATCAACGTGACCCAGACCAAGTCGTTCGGGACAGCGCTCCTGCTCGAGGCCCGGTTCCCCACGGGAGACGCCAACAACCTGCTCGGATCCGGGGCGTTTTCGGGGCGGGGGCTCCTGGTCGCGTCGGCGACGTTCGGCGCCTGGACGCCGCACCTGAACGTGGGCTACGCGTTCCGGGACGGCGATTTGCAGAACAACTCGGTGCTGGCCAACTTCGGCTTCGACCAGCTGGTCTCGTCGCACATCACCACCACCTTCGACCTGCTTTCGGACTGGCAGGTGGGCGCCTCCAAGCTCGTGATTCCGCCGCCGGTGCAGTACCAGGCGCCGTATCCGCATCAGCAGATCCTGTCCAACATCCCGAATCAGAAGGACGACTACGCCAGCGCGTCGATCGGCTTCAAGTTCATGACGCAGCGGGGCATCGTGATCGTGACGAACGCGCTCTTCCCGCTCCGGAATTCGGGTTTGCAGCCGAGTGTCGTCTGGAGTGGCGGGTTGGAGTACAGCTTCTAACTACTAGACGCACAGACGCGCAGACGGGGTACAGCGAAAAGGGGTCAGGAGAGTCTCTCCTGGCCCCTTTCTCCTGCTCACCATCTGTGCGTCTGTGCGTCTAGTCTGTAGCGTCTGTGCGTCTAGCCTGTAGCGTCTGTGCGTCCAGCCGTTAGTTGTTCGCCGCGCCGTTCTCGATCCACGCTCTGACCACCTTGAGCTGCGCGGCGGTAAAGAGGGTGTACCCCGAGGCGGTAGGCGGCATCTGGGCTCCGCCGCAGGTGGGAGATCCCGACGCAAGCTTGTTGTAGAGATCGCTGGAGGTTGCGGCGGCGGCTCCGCCCCCGGTCAAGATCAGCGTGGGCAAAGACCCGCACCCCGAGCTCTGGCCGACGGTGTTCGCGTAGGTCCAGCTGTGGCAGCCGCTGGTCGTGCACGTACTGCCGGTGGAGATCAGCGGCGTGACGTCCCCGGAGAACGTGTAGATCCCGAAGTCGGTGAAGGTGACCGTGTTCGTGCCGGACGCGGACGCGTTCATCGTGTTGGACATCGTGCCGTTGGAGGCGTCCGCGTTGGCGCTGCCCATCGTCCACGACGTCAGCGTGGCGATGCCGGACGCATTCGTGGTCGGTGTGGTACCGGTGGCCGAACCGCCACCGCCCGTGATGCTGAAGGTCACGGTCACACTCGGGACTACGTTGCCGAACGCGTCGGTGATCAGGACCGCCGGCTTGGTGCCGACACCCACGCCCACCCGCGCGGTCTGACCGTTGCCGCTTGAAATTGCGGCCGTGGTGGCAGCCGCATGGTTCACGGTCTCGGTCTGCGTCTGCACGATCGTCGAGAAGTTGGCCGTCGCCGAGACGGTGTGCGCGGCCGCGGACGTGGAGTTATAGGTGCCGATCCACTGGCCATTGACGTCCGTCGTGCCGCTGGGGTTCGTGATGGTGTTTCCAGACCCGGTCGCGGAAATGGTCACCGCCGACCCCGGCCGCACGTTCCCGAACGCGTCCTTCACGGTCACCGTCACGTTCACCGCGGTGCTCCCAACTACACAGCTCGTGCTGCAGGCGGTCATGCTGGCCGACGACACGGCGACCGTCGACTGCGTGAGATCCACGGCCGCCGGATTCACCGTGACGCCCTGTGTCTGCGTCACGCCCACCCCGCCCGCCGTCACCGACAGCGTCTTCGCCTCGGCCTTGCTCGAGTTGTAGGTCACCGCGAGCACGCCGCTCGCGTTCGTGTTGCCCGATGCCGACGGCGTGAACGTGTTGGACGACCCGGTCGAGGCGAAGGTCACCGCGGCGCCGTTCACCGGATTGTTGAACTGGTCGACGGCCGTGACGGTCAGGGTCGACGCCGTCGTGCCGGCCGAGCAGGAGCTGGCGCAGGCCGTGATCGAGGCGGTGCCCGCGACCAACGACGACTTGGACGCGCTGACGGCGCCGGCGTTGCCGGTGGCCGAGAAGGCCGCCGGAGAGCCCGCGAGCGCCGGGCCGGAGGTCGCGGTCAGGGTGTTGGCGCCCGCGACGCTGTCCAGCGTCCAGCTGCCCACCGTCGCCACGCCGTTCACGCCGGTCGTGGCCAGGCCGCCGGTCACGCTGCCGTGATTCACGGGCGGCGCGAAGGTGATCGAAACGCCCGAGACCGGGTTGCCGAACTGATCCACGACCTTCACCGCGGGGGCGGTGGACACCGTCGTATTCACGGTGGCCGACTGCCCGTCACCCGCGAACTTGCTCATCGAGGTCGGATTGCCGGGCGTCGCCGTCTCGGAGAACGAGACCGGCGTCAGGACGCCGCTCGACGCCTGGATCGACACGCCGCCCGCGGTGGTGCCGAAGGTGGCGGTATCCGCCGCCAGACCGGCCGTATCCGTCAGGGACGACGCGCTGGAAAGCGCCGCGCTGCCGCTCGTCACCAGCCAGTTGACCGTCGCGCCCGAGACGGGGTTGCCGCCCGCGTCCGTGATCTTGACCACGAGCGCGTTCAGCTTGGTGCCGACCGAATCGGTCTGCGCGTCACCCGAGAACTTGACGAGGTTCGCCGCCGGGCCGGCCATGGCGGTGGCCACGAACGGCACGTTCGTCAGGCCCGCGGACGACGCCGTCAGCGTGTCCACCTTGGCGACCGCGCTGAGCTGCCAGGAGCCGAGCGTCGCGATGCCCGACGCGTTGGTCGTGGGGGAATTGCCCACGAGCGACCCGTTCCCGCTGTTCACGGTGAAGAACACGGCGACGTTGGCCACCGGATTGAGGTTCGCGTCGGTCACGAGCACCGCGGGCGCCGTGGGCAGGAGGGCGTTCACCTGCGCCGTCTGGTTGTTGCCGGCGTTCACGGTCATGAACTTCGGATTGCCCGCCGTCGCGGTCGCGTTGATGGTCACCGGACTGCCGGTGAGCCCGCCCGACGTCGCGGTCATCGTGTTGGTCACCGCGGCCGTTCCGAGCGTCCAGCTGCCCACCGCCGCGATCCCGGACGCGTTGGTGACCGGCGTGCCGCCGGTCAGGCCGCCGCCGCCCGCCGTCACCGCGAAGGTCACGCCCACCCCCGGCACCGGGTTGCCGTACGCGTCCGTGACGAGCACGGACGGCGCGATGGGCAGGGTGGCGCCGACGGTGTCCGTCTGCGCGCCGCCGGCGTTGAGCGCGACGATCTTCGCGTTGCCGTGCGTCGCCGTGGCCGAGAAGGTCACCGGCGATCCCCCCAGCGAGCCCGACGCGGCCGTCACGGTCTGCACCTCGGCGGTATCCCCCAGCGTCCACTGCGCCGTCGCGATGCCGTTGACGTCCGTGATCGAGCTCGGCGTGACGGCGCCGGCGCCCTTGGTCACGGTCCACGTGACCGTCACGCCGCTCACCGGGTTCGCGCCGGCGTCGGTGACCAGCACCGAATCGAGACGCGCGAGCGTCGCGCGGACGGTGTCGGTCTGGTTGTTGCCGCCCGCGAGGGCGATGGTCGCCGCCGCGCCGGCGGTCCCGTTGTCGACGTAGGTGAGCGGAGATCCGGTGAGCCCGGCCGCCGTCGCGGTCACCGTGTCGGGACCGGCGTGACTGCCCAGGGTCCAGCCGCCCACCGTCGCGATGCCGCCGGCGTTGGTCGTGGGCGCCGTCGGAGCCGTCAGGGAGCCGTTTCGCGCTCCCCCCGCGCCGAGCGCGAAGGTCACGGCCTGGCCCAGGACGGGGTTGCCGAACTGGTCGACCACCTTGGCGGCCGGCGCGGAGCCGACGGCGGTCGAGATGGTCGCGGTCTGGCCGTTGGTGCCCGCGACGATCGAAATCGTCTTGGCCGCCCCGGACGTCGCCGTCGCGCTGAACGGCACCGGCGAGCCGGTGAGCCCGGCGGCCGTCGCGGTCGCGCCCTGCGGGCCGGCGGTCGTGCCGAGCACGCGGGTCGCGGTGGCGAGGCCGTTCACGCCCGAGATCGAGGACGGCGTGATGCTGCCGCCGCCCGAGACGCCCCAGGTGACCGTCGTGCCGGAGACGGCGTTCCCCGCGCGGTCGGTGATCAGGACGGTGTACGCGGTGGGCAGGGTCGCGGCCGCGGTGTCGGTCTGCGCGTCACCGCCGTTCAACGCGATGTTCGCGGCGTGACCGGCGTTGGTGGTCGTGGTGAAGGTCACCGGGGACCCGACGAGCCCCGCGGCTTTGGCGGTGTCGGTCACCACGCCGGCGGCGCTGCCCAGGACGCGGGTCGCCGTGGCGATGCCCTGCGCGTTGGTGGTGGAGCCGGTCGGCGTCAGCGAACCCGCGCCGCCCGCCGCCCACGTCACCGTCACGCCGGAGATCGGATTGCCGAAGGTGTCCGTGACCTTGACCGAGTCCAGGACCCCCAGGGTCGCGCCGATGGTGTCGCTCTGCGCCGCGAGGCCCAGGCGGGCGATGGTCGTCGCCGAGCCGCCGGTGCCGGTGGCGAAGAAGAGCAGCGGGGACCCGGTGAGCCCGGCCGAGGTCGCTGTGAGGGTGTCGGGGCCCGCCGTGGTGCCCAGCTGCCAGCCGCCGACCGTCGCGATACCGGAGGCGTTCGTGCTCTGCGAGCCGCTCGTGACCGTGCCGCTCCGGGCCGTGGACGCGAACGTCACCGAGGTCCCCGAGACGGGATTGCCGTAGGCGTCGGTCACGAGCACCGACGGCGCGGTGGCGACGGCGGTGTTCACGGTGGCCGTCTGGCCGTTCCCGCCGTTCACTCCGATCACCTTGGCGTTCCCGTGTGTCGCCGTGGCGCTGAACGCGACCGGCGACCCGGCCAGCCCGCCCACCGCCGCCTGCGCGGTCTGTACCTCGGCCGTATCGCCCAGCACCCACTGCGCGACCGCGATGCCCTGACCGTTCGTCAGCGAGCTGGCGGTGATGTTGCCGTGGCCCTTCGTGACCGTCCACGTCACGCTGACGTTCCCCACCGGGTTCGACCCGACGTCGGTCACCAGCACCGAGTCGAGGCGGGGGAGCGTGGACCGGACGGTGTCGGTCTGGTTGTTGCCGCCGGCGAGCGCGATGGTGGTCGCCGAGCCGCTGTTGCCGAAGTCGATGAAGAGGAAGGGACTCCCCGTCAGGCCGGCGGACGTCGCGACGACGGTATCGGGACCCGCCGTGGAGCCCAGGGTCCAGGTGGACAGCGTCGCGATTCCTGAAGCATTGGTCGACTGCGCGGTGCCGGTGATCGCGCCATTGCGCGCGCCACCCGCGCCGAGGGCGAAGTTGACCGTCACGCCGGCCACCGGGTTGCCGAACTGGTCGGTCACCTTGGCGCCCGGGGTGACGCCGACCGGAGTGCTGATCGTGGCCGCCTGGCCGTTGGTGCCGGCCGCCGCGGCGAGGATCTTGGCGGCTCCGTGGGTGGCCGTCGCGCTGAAGCTCACCGGAGAGCCGGCGAGACCGGTCACCGTCGCCGTCGCGCCCTGTGCGCCCGCCGTGGTCCCGAGGACCCGCGTCGCGCCGGCGACCCCGTTGGCCCCCGTGATCGAGCTGGGCGTGATGCTCCCGCCGCCCGTCACGCCCCAGGTCACGGTCACGCCCGCCACCGGATTCCCCACGCGGTCCTTCACCGTATCCGTATAGGCGATCGCGAGCGTCGCTCCGACCGTATCGGTCTGGGCGTCACCGGCGCCCTTCACGATGGACGCCGCGGCCCCGACCGTCGTCGTGACCGAGAACGTGATGGGCGATCCCGTGAGCCCCGCGGCTTTCGCGGTATCGGCCGTGACGCCGGGGACGGTGCCGAGCACGCGAGTGGCCGTCGCGATGCCGGCCGCGTTGGTCGTGGCGCCGCCCGGCGTCAACGTGCCGGCGCCGCCCGCCGCCCACGTCACCGTCGTCCCGGCCACCGGGTTTCCGAACTGGTCGGTCACCTTGACCGAGTCGGGGATCGGCAGGGAGGCGCCGATGGTGTCGGACTGGCCCGCCGAGCCGAGACGCGCGATGGTCTTCGCGGCGCCGGCCGTCACCGTGGCCGTGAAGGTCACGGGGGCCGCCGTACCCGCGGTGGCGGTGAGCGAATCGGTCTTGGCCGCGGTGCCCAGGGTCCAGGAGCCCAGGGTCGCGATGCCGCCCGCGGTGGTGGTCGGAGTGCCGCCGCCCACGCTGCCGCTCGCCGCGCCGACCGGGGCGAAGGTCACCGTGACCCCCGGCACCGGGTTGTTGAACTGATCCTTCACCAGTACCGAGAGCGCCGTGCCGACCGCGGTTCCGGCCGCGCCGGTCTGGCCGTCACCCGCATTCTTGGTGACGCTCGCGGGGGCGCCCGCCGTGGCCGTCGCCGTGAAGGTGACGGGCGAGCCTCCCAGGGAGCCGGACGTCGCCGTGGCCGTTTGCGCGCCGGCCGTGTCGCCGAGCACCCACTGGGCGGTGGCGATGCCGTTGGCGTTCGTGATCGAGCTGGCCGTGATGTTGCCGCCGCCCTTCGTCACCGCCCAGGTGACCGTCACGCCGCTCACCGGGTTCAAGACCGCGTCGGTCACGAGCACCGAATCGAGCCGGGGCAGGGTGCCCTTCACCGTGTCGGTCTGCGCGTTGCCGCCCGCCGCGCTGATCAACGCGGCGGAGCCGGTGGTGCCGTTGTCGACGAAGACCGCCGGGGAGCCGGTCAGTCCCGCGACCGTGGCGGTCACGGTGTCGGGGCCGGTGGTCGGACCCAGGGTCCAGGTGGTCAACGTCGCGACGCCGGACGCGTTGGTGGCCGGCGTGGAACCGGTGATGGACCCGTTCCGCGCGCCGCCCGCGCCCAGGGCGAACGTCACCGTCACGCCCGACACCGGATTTGCGAACTGGTCGGTGACTTTCACCGCGGGCGTGGTGGCCACCGCGGTGCCGGCGGAGGCGCTCTGCCCGCTGGTGCCGGCCACGATCGCCAGGGTCTTCGCGTTGCCGTGGGTCGCCGTGGCCGAGAAGCTCGTGGGCGATCCGGCGAGCCCCGCGGCGGTGCCGGTGGCGGTCTGCGGGCCCGCGGTGGTGCCCAGCGTCCGGGTGGCCGTCGCCGCGCCGTTGGCGCCCGAGAGGGAGCTGGCCGTGATGTTGCCGCCCCCCGCCGCCGCCCAGGTCACCGTGACGCCCGCGACCGGGTTGCCGGCGCGGTCCTTCACGGTGTCGGCGTACGCGACGGGCAGGGTCGCGCCGACGGTGTCGGTCTGGAGGTCACCCGCGCCCTTTACCAAGGTCGCGGCGTGGCCGGGGTTGGTGGTCACGCTGAACTGCGCCGGCGATCCGGCGAGCCCCGCGGACGTGGCCTGGTCGGTCACGGTGCCGGGGGTGGTGCCGAGGACTCGAACGGCGGTCGCGTACCCGGAGGCGTTGGTGGTGGCGCCCCCCGGCGTCAGTGAGCCGCCCCCGCCCGCGGTCCAGGTGACCGTCGTCCCGGCCACCGGGTTCCCGAGCGCGTCGGTCACCTGCACGGTGTCGGTCGGCAGGGTGGCGCCGATCGTGTCGGTCCGGCTGGCGGCGCTGATGCGCACCAGATTCGCCGGCGGGCCGGCCACCGCGGTGGCCGTGAACGTCAGGACCGGCAGGCCCGAGACGGTGGCGGATAAGGAATTGGGGCCCGGGAGGGACCCCAATTGCCAGCTGCCCACGGCCGCGACGCCGGCCGCGTTCGTGATCGGTGTGCCGCCCGTGAGGCTCCCGCCGCCCCCGGTCACGGCGAACGTGACCGTCACGCCGGACACCGGGTTGCCGAAGGCGTCCTTCACGATCACCGACGGCGCCGTGTCCACCGCGCCGCCCGCCGCGTGGGTCTGGGCGTCGCCGCCGTTCTTGGCGGCGGTCGTGGCGACGCCGGCGCTCGCCGTGACCACGAAGATCACGGGCGATCCGGCGAGCGTCCCCGACGTCGCCGTCAGGGTATCGATCCGCGCGAGCGTCGCGAGCTTGAAGCTTCCCACCGTCGCGATGCCGCCCGCGCCGGTCGTCACCACGCCGCCCGTGACCGTCCCGTTCGAGGCCGTCGCGGCGAAGGTCACACCCACGCCCGCCACGGGGTTGCCGAACTGGTCGGTCACGAGCACCGCGGGGGCGGGGCTCACGTTCGTGTTCACCGTGCCCGTGGTGCCGCCGGCGCTCTTGGCGATGGTCGCGGCCGCGCCGGACTGGGCGGTGGCCGTGAAGATCGCGGGAGACGCGACGCCGGCGACCGACGCGGTCAGCGTGTCGGTGCGGGCCGTGGTGCCCAGGGTCCAGGAGCCGACCGATGCGGTGCCCTGGGCGCCGGTGACCGGCGTGCTCCCGGTGATCGAGCCGTTGGCGCCCCCGGCCGCGAAGGTCACGGTCGCGCCCGGCACCGGGTTGCCGAACCGGTCGCGCACCGTCACCGTGGGCGCGTTGGGCAGGAGCGTGGCGACCGCGGCCGTCTGCGCGTCACCGGCGGTCTTCTGGATCTGCGCCGCCGCCGCCGGCCTGGCGGTGGCGGTGAAGGTGACCGGGGGCAGGGCGCCCGCCGTGGCGGTGAGCGTATCCACCTTGGCGGCCGTGTCGAGCGTCCACGACCCGAGGGTCGCGACGCCGGCGGCGTTGGTGGTCGGCGTCGGGCCCGTGAGCGCGCCGTTGCCGGCCGCCACCGCGAACGTCACCGCCACGCCGGCGACCGGGTTGCCGAACTGGTCCTTCACGGTCACCGCGGGCGCCAGAGGCACCGCGGTCTGTACCACGACCGACTGCGTGTCGCCCGCGGTCTTGGTCGCCGACGTCGGCGTGCCGGCCGAGAGCGTCAGCGTCACCTTGATCGACTGGGGATTGTTCGACGCCTTCGCGGCCGTCACCGGCACCGTCGCCGTATAGGTCCCGATCGGGAACGTGTCGATGGTAACGGAGAACGTGAGCGTGTCGGGCGCGGTGCTCGCCGACTCGATGACCGAAAGCCAGCCGGTGTCGGGTCCGACGTAGACCGGAGATCCGGGAGTGAGTCCGGTGAGGATCCCGGGCGACCCGTTGGTGATGATGATCTGTTTCGTGGCCGGGGTCGGCCCCTTCGCGATGGCGCCGAAGGCGAGACTGTCCGCCGAAAGCGCGATGACGGCGGGCGGGGTGACGGTCACGACGGCGCTGGCGGTCTTGCCGCCCGCGGACGCGGTGACGGTCGCGGTGCCGACGGCCAGCGAGATCAGGTGGCCGTCCGCGGTGATCTCCACGACCGACGCGTTGCTCGTGGTCCACGTGATCTTCTCGCCGATGTACTTCACGCCTCGGCTGTCCGTGGCGACGCCCTCCAGCAGGATCGTGTCCCCCACCGGCATCGCCACCGTGTCGGGCTCGATGGACAGGATGGCCACGTCCTTCGGTCCGATCAGGGTGTCCGTGGTGCAGGCGAAAAGCACCACGGTGGCCAGGGCCACGAGCAGGGGGACGCGCGAGCGGCGTTCGATCACTTGAT
>DATJQI010000045.1:0-45726 GCA_035505915.1 Gemmatimonadales bacterium
CCGCGGAGAGCGACGGCGGACATGGCGATAAGCTAATCGTTGCCACGGCCGCCGCTGCCGGGGTATATCCTTTCACCGTGCGTTCTCTGCCGTTTCTCGTCACGCTGGCCGTGGTCGCGTGCGACAGCTTCACGCCTCCGCCAATCACGCACTCGGGGCCGGGCCCGGTGGCGAGCATCGTCGTCCGTCCCGACTCCGCCGACCTGATCGTGGACGACACCCTCCCGCTCGCGGCGATCGCGCTGGACGCCCAGGGCGACACCGTCACCGACGCGGTGGTGACGTGGACCACCGACGATTCGAACGTGGTCATCGTGCTCCCCACCGGACTCGCCATCGCCGTGAGCTCCGGTGCGACGCTGATCCGCGCCAGCGCGGACGGGTTCTCCGACTCCGCACGCCTCGCGGTGGCGTCGATCACGTACCGCGCCGTCGCCGCCGGCGATCAGCACACCTGCGCCGTCGGGAACAACCGCCGGGCCTACTGCTGGGGCAGAGATGGATCCGGACAGCTGGGAGTGGTGCCCGCGGTCCTGGAGCGGCCGACCGCGACGGCCGTCGCCGCGGGAGCGACGTTCGTCGCCGTCACGAGCGGGAGCGCCCATACCTGCGGGCTGGGCGCCGATTCTCTCATCCGCTGCTGGGGCGCGAACGGTGACGGAGAACTGGGCACGGGCACGCCGTCGACCTCCGCGCTTCCCGCCCCGATCGCTTCCTCCTTCCACTACGTCGCCGTGACGGCGGGGGGCGCTCACACCTGCGGGCTCGCGACCTCCGGCCTCGTTCTGTGCTGGGGCAGCAACGCGGTAAAGGAGCTGGGCGGCAGCGGCGGCGCCAGCGGCGCGACGCCCTCGGTGGCCGACGACGGGATCCTGTTCACTCAGGTGACCGCGGGTGCCGCCCACACCTGCGCGCTGACGCCGGCGGGTGACGCCGCCTGCTGGGGATCGGATTCCTTGGGGCAGCGGGGAGACTCGCTCGCGGCCGGCACCGCTCCGACGACCGTCGTCGGGGGCCGCCGGTTCACCCTGCTGGCGGCCGGGGGGTCGCACACCTGCGGCCTCGTGGCCGGCGCCGCCTACTGCTGGGGCTCCAACGGCCGGGGCGAGTCGGGCACGGGGGTCGCGGACACGGCGGTGGTGGCGCCGGTGGCGGTCCAGGGTGGGCTGAGCTACGCGCAGCTCGTGGCCGGCGGCGACTTCACCTGCGGCGTCACCACGGACAGCCTGGCGTACTGCTGGGGAGCCAACGATCGCGGACAGGTCGGCGACGGGACCCAGACCGACCGTCCCGCGCCCACCGCGGTGGACGGCGGGATGCAGTTCGTGGAGCTCACCGCCGGCGCGCTCCACGTTTGCGGCCTGACCGCCGCGGGAGTCCTCTATTGCTGGGGGGACGGCACCGACGGACAGCTGGGGCTGGCCATCGTGCCGCCGTTCAAGGCCACGCCCACGCGCGTGCCGTTTCCCCCCTGACGGCTCAGCCCAGCGCCGCGATCCGCTCCAGCAGCTCGGCGTCGGTCCGACGGTCCCCCAGCACCGCCTCCGTATGCGCCCACCGCAGAACGCCGGCCCGGTCCACCAGGAAGTACGCCCGCTTGGGATGGTACTTCTCTTCGATCAGCACGTCGTACTGCCGGCTGACGGTCCGTTTGAAGTCGGACAGCAGGTCCACCTTCATCGCGTACTTGGACTTGTACTCCTTCAGCGTGGGAACCGAGTCCGTGCTGATGGGCAGGATGACGGCGCCGGCGGTGGTGAAGCGCTCGAAATCTTCCGTGAACGCGTTCATTTCCGAGGTGCAGGTACTGGTGAACGCCAGCGGAAAGAACGCCAAGAGGACGCTCCTCGTGCCGCGAAACTCTCCGAGGGAGACGTCGCGCCCGGCGGTCGATGGGAGAGAGAAGTCGGGCGCGGGCGCTCCGATGCGCGGCGCCGCGGACGAGTCGGTCACGGGAGTCTCGGAGGTTGACTGGTTCTTGGAAGGTCGCCAGGCGCGGAACCGCGGGCAAGCCGCGCGTGTTATCTTTCTGTCTGCCGACCGATCGGACTCACCCTACCCGGAGCGATGACAGGTATGCCCCACACGTTGCCGGCCCTGCCCTACGAATTCGCGGCGCTCGAGCCCAACATCGACGCGCAGACGATGCAGATCCATCACGACAAGCATCACCAGACCTACGTCACCAACCTGAATGCCGCGCTGGACAAGCACCCCGAGCTCGGGTCCAAGAGCCTGGACGATCTGCTCCGGGGCATCGCCACCGTCCCGGAGGACATCCGGACCGCGGTGCGTAATCACGGCGGCGGGCATCACAATCACTCGCTGTTCTGGACGATCATGGCCCCCCGGGCCGGGGGGGAGCCGAGCGGCCCCCTGGCGGACGCCCTCAAGAAGGCCTTCGGGGACTTCGCCAAGTTCAAGGAGTCGTTCACGGCGGCCGCGACCGGGCGGTTCGGCAGCGGGTGGGCGTGGCTGACCCTGACCGGGGGTAAGCTCGAGATCACGAGCACCGCGAACCAGGACAGCCCCCTGATGGACGGCAAGACGCCCATCCTGGGCCTCGACGTGTGGGAGCATGCCTACTACCTGAAGTACCAGAACCGCCGGCCCGACTACATCACCGCGTGGTGGAACGTGGTGAACTGGCCCGAAGTGGCCCGCCGCTTCTCCGCGGCCAAGTAAGGTCCCCGAAACGCGCGAGGGTCAGGACCCAGTTGGTCCTGACCCTCGCGTGCGCCGGCCGGCCCCGAATCAGGTCCGTCCCGCCTCCAGCTCCGCGAGCGCCCGGGTCAGCCGGTTCAGCGCCGCTTCCACCACGCCGGCCCACTCCCCCTCCGACCCCTGCCCCACCCGCGCGAACATCTGAATGGCGTTCCGGATGTGCTCCCGGGCCGACTCCATCGTCACCGCCATGGACTGACGCCCGGAGCCGCCCGAGCGCCGGTCCATGCGCGCCCGGCGTTCGATGGGAGCCCGGCGATCCGTCGACCGGCGGCGTTCAAAGGGCATATCCACGGGCCCCAATGTAGGGATGGGCGCTTTTTGCGCTAGGGGATGAGGAGCAACTTTCCGGTGGAGCGGCGCGACTCGAGCCGCCGGTGAGCGTCGGCAGCGGCCGACAGGGGGAGGACCGAATCGATCCGCACCTTCACGTCCCCGCGCGCCATCCACCCGAGGGCCTCGGCGGCCCGCGCGAGCAGCGCCTCCCGGGTGGCGATGTAATGCCCGAGGATGGGGCGGGTCAGGAACAGCGAGCCGCGCTGGCTCAGCGTCAGCGGGTCGACCGGCGCGACCGGGCCGCTCGACTGGCCGAAGCTCACCATCATCCCGCGCGGGGCGAGGACGTTAAGGCTCTTCAGGAACGTCGCCTGCCCCACCGAGTCGTATACCACCTGCACGCCCCGCCCGGCGGTGAGCCGTCGCGCCTCCGATTCGAAATCCTGATCGACGTAGGTGATGACGTGGTCGGCACCGGCCTCGCGCGCCAGGACGGCTTTCTCCTCTGTGGAAACCGTTCCGATGACGTTGGCGCCCTTGAGCTTGGCGACCTGCACGAGCAGATGCCCCACCCCGCCCGCGGCGGCGTGGATCAAACAGGTGTCCCCGGCCTTCAGCGGGAACGTCGAAGTCGTCAGGTATTGCACCGTCATCCCCTGGAGGAGCACCGCCGCGGCCTCCTGGGCGGAGACCTTCGCGGGCAGCGGCACCAGGCGGTCCGCAGCGACGACGACACTGTCGGCATAGGCGCCGAGCTGGACGACGAAGCCGACCCGGTCCCCCTCACGCCATCCGGTGTCCCCGTCCCCGAGCGCGGCCACCGTTCCGGCCGCCTCCTGCCCGAGCACCGCCGGAAGGGTGACGGAATACAGCCCCGTGCGCTGGTAGATGTCGATGAAATTGACGCCGGCGGCTTCGACGGACACCAGCACCTGCCCGGGACCAGGCCTGGGGCTGGGGAGCTCCGTGTAGCTCAGGACCTCGGGACCGCCGTGGGCGAGAAGCCGCACCGCCCTCATCGCGAGGGGACCCGGGCCAGAGTCAGGTGCAGGCCGAGTCCGACGGCGGAGGCGGCATCGGTGGCCGGTGCTCGTGGCGGCCGGCCAGCTTCTGGAAGCGGGCACGCTGATCCGGATTGAGCACCGCCGAAAGCTCGGCGTCGACGCGGGCACGCAGCGAGTCGAACCGCGGGTGGGCGGTCCGCCAGATGTCCCGCAGGTCACACCGGTGCCGGGCGAAGATGGCCCGGGCCGAGTCCTGCTGGACCGGCGACAGGTCGAGCTCGCGGGTCAGCGCCCCGACCATGTCGGGCCGGGCGCCGGCCCGGGCGGCCGTCCCCCAGGGGCCTCGAGCGCGCCGCCAGACCGTGACGCCGTGATCGACCGCGGCGCCGGCCAGGAACGTCACCAGGAAGGCGGCCAGCACCCAGAACCGGGAGGCCGGCGCTCCCCCGCCCGCGGGCGCGGTCACTGGTTCACCATCCCGGCGAAGACGGTTTCGGCATCGGGGGGGCGCGGCGCCGCGATCACCAGGGCCGCCGGTGTGCTGCCGGTGGCCGAGCTGACCATCGCGCCGTCGAGCGTCAGGGCATCGGCGGCCGGCGCGTCGAGCAGACCGCCCGCGATCCAGGCCGCGAGGGCCACCGTGGCGGCGGCGGCCAGCGCGGGCCGGGCCCAGCGCTCGAGGGTCGTCCGGGGCCGGAGCCCCGCGGCGCGCGCCAACACCGCGGCGCGGAACTGGTCCCGGTCCCGCACCGGCAGGATCGTCCGCAGCGCGGCCGAAATCCGCGGGTCCGGAGGACCATCGCGGGGCTCGAGTTTCAGCGTCATCGATCCTCCCTCCATCCTTCCAGCAGGGGTCGCAACGTGCGCCGCGCGTGGAACACCGCCGACCGCACCGTGCCCACCGGGAGGCCCAGGATCTCGGCGATCTCCGGATGGGAATATCCTTCGACGTCGTACAACACCAGCGCCACGCGGTACCGCTCCGGCAGGTGCCGCAGGGCCGCTTCGAGCCGCTCCCGCAGGGCCGACCGCTCGGCGGCGACCAGGGGCGACGGCTCGTGCGATTCCGCTTCGACCGCGATCGGCTGGGCGTGCCGTACCTGACGGCGGCGCTTCCGGTCGATGGCCACATTGGCCGCGATCCGCATCAGCCAGGGCCGGAACGGACGCCGGGGATCGTACTGCTCGAGCTTCACCAGCACCGACAGGAACGCGTCCTGCGCCGCGTCGTCCGCTTCGTCGGCGTCGTGCAGCACGGCGCGCGTGACGCGCCGCACCGCCTCCTGATATGCATCGACCAGCCACGCGAACGCGTCGCGGTCCCCGGCCCGGGCCCGCGCGACGATCGCCCCCTCCTCGGGACTCGGCTCCGGCATCACCCCTCGGGCAGTGGCGGTCACACCAGACCTACGGGGAGTGCGGGTCCGGGGTTGACTCCTCCCGGGGGGCTGCGGTGTAGATTGAGCGCGGGAGGACCTCAATGCGTCGATTCACGTGTCTTTCGGTCGGTCTGGCTCTGGCGGTGGCCGGCCCGTCCGCGGCCCAGTTCCCGATCGGGAACGGCTCCCCCGGGGGCGGCCGCGGCGCCGGGCGGGGCGGCGACACGCCCCGCTATGCCCCGTCCACGGAACCCCTGCCGTCCCCCGAGGACCTCGCGGGCCCGGGTGTGCCCGACTTCGTGGTGGACCGGTTCGAGCTGGACAGCGGGGAGGCTCAGGCGTACCGCGTGGTCTACGACTCGTTCATGACCGCCACGCGGCCCCTGCGCGACAGCGCGCAGGCCACCCGGCAACGGATCGACGCCCTCTGGCAGGCGCGCGACCGCTCCGGCGCCCGTTCTCTCTTTCCGGATCTGCGGCGGATGGGTGACGCCCTCGCCAAGGAAGACAACCACTTCGACGACCGCCTCAAGAAGGTCTTCACCAAGGCGCACTACAAGGACTACCGGGACTGGCGCGGGGACCAGAAGAAGCAGGCCCAGCAGGACCGTGAGGACCGGATGAAGCAGATGACGGACGGAGAGCCGCCCGGCGGGCTCTAGTCGGGACCGGTGAGCCCTTCGGGGTGGGCGTACACGTTCGCGGTCCGCCCGCGCAGGAGCGCCACCAGGGTCAGCCCGCTCGCTTCAGCCAGCCGGACCGCCAGCCCGGTGGGACGCGACACCGCGGCCAGCAGCCGCGCCTCGGCCACCGTGGCCTTCTGGACCATCTCGTAGCTCGCCCGGCTGGTCACCAGCAGGAACCCCGAGCTCGCGTTCCGGCCCGAGCGCGCCAGCGCGCCGATCACCTTGTCCAGCGCATTGTGGCGGCCGACGTCCTCCCGCACGACGCCGGGCGCGCCCGCATCGTCGGCCCACGCGGCCGCGTGCAACGCTCCCGTCTCCGCGTTCCAGCGTTGGAGGCCGGGAAGTGCCGCTTCGGCCCGCCACAGTGCGGCCCGCGCCACAGGAGGGCGTCCCTCCGGAAGCCGGCGCGCCGGCCGCAGGGCCTCCGCGACCGTCTCCACCCCGCACAGACCGCAGCCCGTCTGCCCCACCAGCTGGCGGCCCCGGCCCTCCAGGCGCCGCGCGGCGGCGTCGGGGATCGCGAGCTGCAGCTCGATGCCCTGGGCGTGGCGCACCACTTCGATGCGGGTGATCTCTTCGGCGCGCCCGACGATTTCCTCGGTCAGGGAGAAGCCCACGGCGAAGTCTTCGAGGTCGGCCGGCGTGCCCATCATCACGACGTGCGGGCGGCTGTTGTAGATGAAAGCGACCGGAACCTCCTCGGCCACCGGCGCGGCCCCGGAACTGGCCTCACCCTCCAGCCGGGTGAAGCCCCGCACTCTGACGGGCTCGGCGTACCCCAGACCGAAGAGCGGGTGGTCGGGGCTGAGCGCCGGCGGAAGGGGGTCGCTCAATCGCGGCGGTTCTGGACGAAGCGCCATCCGAAGCGCCCCTTGATGCAGAGGTTCCCGCGGGTGATGGAATGGTCCAGGGGCGAGGTGACGCGCACGATCTCGTTGTCCTGCACGTGGAGCTCGAGGGTGCATCCGACGCCGCAATAGGGACAGATGGTCTGGGTCACGCGCTGGCGGCTTTCGTCCCAGGTCCCCGCATCCCGGTGGTCGCGCTCGGTCTTGAACATCAGCGCGCCCGTGGGGCAGACCGCGATGCAGTTGCCGCAATACACGCAGGCCGACTCGGGGAGCTCCACGGCGAACTCGGTCGAGATCCGCGCGTCGAACCCCCGCCCCGCCACGGCGATGGCGAACGTGTTCTGGTAGTCGGTGCCGCAGGCCTCCACGCACTTGTAGCAGAGGATGCATTTCCCGTAGTCCCGGACATACAGGTCGTTGTCGACCTTCATCGGCTGGCCCACGGTGGCGGCCACCCCGAGGCGCGGCGGCCCGTGGTGCCCGGGCGCGCGGAAGTCCCGGTCACCCTCCGCGCCCGGGTGATCGGGGGGACCGAACCGCTCGGGGCGGCACCCGTACTCCGTCAGCCAGTCCGCCACGCGCGGCGTCGTGGACAGATCGACCGACGACGCGAGGAGCTCGAGCACCATCTTGCGGGAGTGGCGGACCCGAGGCGTGTCCGTCTTGACCTTCATGCCGGCTTCCGCGGCCCGCGAACACGCCGGCACCAGCACCCGCGAGCCTTCCACTTCCACCACGCAGACCCGGCACGCGTTCACGGGATGCAGGGTCTCGAGGTAGCAGAGCGTCGGGAGGGTCCGCTCGAGCCGGGCGCAGGCGTCGAGGATGGTGGTGCCCTCGGGCACGGTCACGGACTGTCCATCGATGGTGAGCTCGATGTCCCGCCGCGGCCCCGTCAGGGGCACGAGCGGACCCGCGTGCGCGACGGTCACGCGACGCTCCCGTTCTCGAACAGCTTGAGGCGTTTCACCGCGGACTCCACCGCGCTGTAGGCCGTCTGGCCGAGCCCGCAGATGGAGGCGTCCTTCATCCCGGCACCGATCTCCTCCAGGAGTGCCTGCTCCTGCGGGGCGGAGCCGAGCGGCTTCCGCGCCGCCAGGCGGTGGAGGGCCTCCTCCTGGCGGACCGTGCCCACCCGGCAGGGGACGCACTGGCCGCAGGATTCGTCCCGGAAGAACGCGGCGATGCGGAGCACGGTGTCCTTCAGGTCGGCCTGATCGTCGAAGACCATCACGACTCCGGAGCCCAGCGTGACCCCCGCGGCCCGCGCGCCCTCGAAGGTGAGCGGGATGTCCGGGGCGTCGCCGGGCACGAACATCCCGGCCGCGCCGCCCAGGAGCACGGCCCGGATGGTCCGACCGTCGGGGACGCCGCCCGCGAGCGCGATCAGCTCCCGCAGCGTGGCGCCGAAGGGCACCTCGTAGACCCCGGGCTCCCGCACCGCGCCCGACAGGCAGAAGAGCTTCGGCCCCGTCGACTCGGGCGTCCCGATCCGCGCGAAGGCGGCGCCCCCCTCGAGCACGATGGGCAGCACGTTGGCGAGCGTCTCGACGTTGTTCACGAGAGTCGGCTTCCGGAACAGCCCGACGGCCACCGGGAACGGGGGCTTGTTCCTCGGCTCGCCGCGGTAGCCCTCGATCGAGTTGAAGATGGCGGTCTCTTCGCCGCAGATGTACGCGCCCGCCCCTTTTCGGATCTCGACGTCGAACCGGAAATCCTTTCCCATCACCGCGGGACCGAGGAGGCCGGCGTGCCGGGCCTGATCGATGGCCTGCTGCATGCGGCGGATGGCGAGGGGGTACTCGCCGCGGATGTAGAGGTACCCCTGCTCCGCCCGCACGGCGTGCCCGGCGATCGTCATCGCCTCCACGATGGCGAACGGGTCCCCTTCCATCAGGACGCGATCCTTGAAGGTCCCGGGCTCGGATTCGTCCGCGTTACAGATGACGTAGTGCGGCGCGGCCTTCTGCTTCGCGACGGCGTCCCACTTCCGGCCGGTCGGGAAGGCCGCGCCGCCGCGCCCCATCAGCTTGGACGCGATCAGCTCCTGAATCACGCCGTCGGGACCCAGCTCGAGCGCGCGCTCCAGGGCCCGGTAGCCTCCGACCGCCCGGTAGGCGGCGAGCTTGTCGGGATCCACGACGCCGACGCGGCCGAGGAGCCGGAGTCCGGCCGTGCCTTTCTGGGGAAGCCGCGAGCGCTGCTCGTCGGGGACCACGCCCCGGAGCGCGGCGACCGCGGCGGTGGGCGTGACGTTCGCGATGAGGCGTTCCACCGGCCGCGCGCCGGCGACGGTGAGCAGGGCGGCGGGGGCATGATCGCAGAGGCCGAGGCACGGGCTGGGCAGCCAGCCCCGCTCCCCCGGGTCCATGCTTTCGGACGTCTGCCCGTGCCCCGCCTCGGTCAGAGGCCCGCCGATCTCCCGCTCCAGGCGCTCCCGCACGCCGTGCGCACCGCGCAGCCGGCAGGCGATGTCGTCGCAGACGTGCAGGACGCGTGGGGGGCGGGGGTGCGTGGACAGCAGGGCGTAGAAGGTGGCGACGCCCCAGATCTCGGCGAGCGGCACAGTGAGGCGGGTGCTCAGGTAGTTGAGAGCTCCTTCGGACAGCCACCCGACGCGGGCCTGGATGGCATGCAGCGCCGGCAGGAGCAGGTGACGCCGGGCCCGGGCCTCGTGCCCGCCGACGGCCAGGTGGCCGTCCCGTTCCGCCACGCGCTCGCCGCCGTCCCAGCCCGACGCCGGCGCTCCGAGAATCCGGTCGACCGCGTCGCGTTCTTCGGTCGTCGGGGCGGCGTCGCGGAGGTGGAGGTCCACGGGCCGTCAGTTCTCGGCCGCGGTCACGCGGACCGCGCAGGCCTTGAATTCGGCGGTCCCCGAGCGGGGATCGGTCGCGTCGATGGTCAGGAGATTCACGCGCACGTCGTCCTGGTTGTGCAGCGTCATGAACACCAGGCCGGCGCGGAGGGCCGGTTCGACGTGCACCGGCGCCGTCACCGCGCCGCGCCGGGACGCGACGGTCACGAGATCCCCCTCGACCAGCCCCATTCGCCGAGCGTCCTCGGGCGACAGGTCGAGCGCCTCGGGCCGCCGGAGCGGCGACGGGTACCCCATCGTCTGGACTCCCGTGTTGTACGAGTCCAGTCGCCGTCCCGTGGTGAGCACGAAGGGATATTCGTCGTCCGGCGCTTCCACGGGGGGCTCGTGTTCCACGACCGAGAATGGCGCCGCCGGCCCGCCGCGCGGCTCGGCCCACAGCCGGTCGTGCAGGAACAGGGACCCGGGGTGGGATTCGTCGGGGCACGGCCACTGGATCCCGCCGAGCGCCTCCAGGCGCTCGTAGCTCATGCCGCCGAACATCTCCGGCGCGAGTGTCCGGACCTCCTCCCAGACCGACTGGGCCGTCGGCTCTTCCCACTGGTGTCCGAGGCGCCGCGCGATCTGGGTCAGGATCCACAGCTCGTCCCGCGCATCCCCCGGCGGCGTCAGGGCCGGACGGACGCGCTGCACCCGCCGCTCGCTGTTGGTCACGGTGCCCTCGCCTTCACACCACGTGGCCACGGCCGGGAGCACGACGTCGGCGAGCTGCGCGGTCTGCGTGAGGAAAATGTCCTGCACCACGAGATGATCGAGGCCCTCGAGGAGCCGCCGGGTTCGATGCTGGTCGGCCTCGGACTGCGCCGGATTCTCCCCGATGACGTAGAGCCCCGTCAGGTCGCCCCGGTCCATGGCCTCGAACATCTGGGTGATCGTGTACCCGTAGTCGGGTTGCAGCGGCACCTTCCAGGCGGCCTCGAACCGCGCGCGCACTTCGGCGCTCCGGATGTCCTGGAATCCCACCAGGCGGTTGGGGATGGCGCCCATGTCTCCCCCGCCCTGGACGTTGTTCTGCCCCCGCAGCGGATTGACCCCGGACCCGTACCGCCCCACGTGCCCCGTGAGCAGCGAGAGGTTGATCAGCGCCAGCACGTTGTCGACGGCGTTGTGGTGCTCCGTGATCCCCAGGGTCCAGCAGATGATGGCGTGCTCGGCCTTCGCGTAGGCCAGCGCCGCCGCCTCGATGGCGGCCGCCGGGACGCCCGTCAGCTGCTCGGCCCGGTCGAGCGGGTACGCCTCCACGCACTTCCGGTACTCCTCGAATCCCGTCGTCGCCCGGGCGATGAATTCCCCGTTGGCGAGGCCGGCGTGGATGATCACGCGGGCCATGGCGTTGGCGAGGGCGATGTCCGAGCCCACGTGCAGGCCGAGCCACAGGTCCGCCCACTGGGCGGACGTGGTCCGGCGGGGGTCCACGGCGTAGAGCCGCGCCCCGCGATGCACCGCCTTGAGCACGTGATGGAAGAAGATCGGATGGTTCTCCCGGGCGTTGGCGCCCCAGAGGAACAGCACCTCCGTCTCTTCCACCTCCCGGTACGAGCTGGTTCCCCCGCCCGCACCGAACACCGTCGCCAGACCGACGACGCTAGGAGCGTGTCACGTTCGGTTGCAGCTGTCGATGTTGTGCGTCCCGAAGCCCACCCGCGCCAGCTTGCCGGCGAGGAAATTCATCTCGTTGGTGGACTTGGAGCAGCTGAAGATGCCCAGCCGGTTGGGGCCCGCCGCCAGGTTGCGCCGGAAGCCTTCCGCGGCGCGGTCCAGGGCTTCGGCCCACGACGCGGGACGCAGCGCGTCCCCGTCCCGGACCAGCGGCTCCGTCAACCGGACATATCCGTGGGCGTTCTTCGATGGCATCATACCGCGCCTCTCTCCGTTCTCTGGGAGTGGTACGGTCAAACCTAGGGAGCGCGTTGGGGCCGGTCAAACCGGCCGCGCCCCGCGGGAGTCAGGAGGCGGTGAGCGTGGCGCGCGGGCCCCGGATGGCGACCAGGAGCGCGGGGACGGCGTAGAGGGTGATCGGGGTGGAGAGCGCCAGCCCGCCGATCACCGTCAGGGCGAGCGGGCGCTGCAGCTCGCTTCCCGCGCCGAGGCCCAGGGCGAGCGGCAGGAGCCCGAAGAGCGTGCAGAGCGTGGTCATCAGGATGGGCCGCAACCGGACGCGGGCCGCGTCCCGCAGGGCGTCCTCGAGCGCCAGCCCGTCCCGGCGCATCCGGAGCCGGGTGAAGTCGAGGAGGATGATGCCGTTCTTGACGATGAGCCCGACCAGCAGGATGAATCCCATCAGCGACGACACGTTGAGATCGGTGCCGGTGACGAGCAGGGCCACGAGGCCGCCGGTGAAGGAGACCGGCGCCACCGCGAGCACGATGAGCGGCTCGAGAAACGACTCGAACTGGACGACCATCACGGCGACGACGGACAGCGCCGCCAGCCCCAGCACCACCAGCAACGCCGCGAAGGCCTCCTCCTGGTTGGCGTATTGGCCGCCGATGACGACGCGCACGCCGGCGGGGGGCGGCGCCGCCGCGAGGACCCGCCGGACGTCCCGCATCACGTCCCCCAGGGCCCGCGTGTCCACGTCGGCGTTGATGTCGATCATCTGCTGCTGGTTCTCCCGCAGCAGCTCGGCCCGCGAATCCACCGGCTGGAAGTCCGCGAGGGCGCCGAGCGGCGTCGGGCGGGAGGCCCGGGGACCGAGAATGGGCAGCGAGGCCAGCCGCGTCAGGTCGAACCGCACCGCGTCCGGCGCCCGGACCCGCACGGCGATGGGCCGGTCCTCGGTGTGGATTTCACCCGCGGGCACTCCGAGCAGCCCGCCCTGGACCGCGGCGCCGACGTCCTCGGGCGTGAGCCCCGCGCGGGCGGCGTCGGCGGCGCGGACCTTGAGCATCAGCTCCGCGGACGGCTCGCTCACGCCGTTGTACAGGTCCTCGAGGCCGTCCACCGCGGCGAGCGGCGTTTCGAGACGCCGGGCATAAGCCTCCAGCGTGTCCAGGTTCTCCCCGAACACCTTGATCTCCACCGGCTTGGCCGCCCCGGCCAGATCGTTGATCACGTCCGAGAGGATCTGCACGAACTCGATGTGGAGGCGCGGCACCGCCGCGTTGATCGAATCCCGCTCCGCGTTCATCACCGTGAAGATGTCGCGCTCGCGGTCGCCGGACGGCTTCAGCCGCGCGACGATGTCCCCCGAGTTCTGGAGCGTGGCGAAGAGCCCGAGCTCGGCTCCGGTCCGCCGGGACGTACCCGTGATCTCGGGCGTCCGCGCCAGGATCCCCTCGGCGATGCGGACCTCGCGGTCCGTCTCGGCCAGGGCCGTCCCGCCCGGCGTGAAGTAGTCCAGCACGAACGCACCTTCGTCCATCTCGGGCAGGAAGCCCGTGCCGAGCAGGCGGTAGCCGATCACCCCCAGGACCGCGAGCACGGCGAGCGTCGCCACTACGCGGCGGGGATGGTGGAGGGCCTGCGCGAGCGTTTTCCCGTACCAGCCGGTGAGGCGCTCGAGCGCGTCCGCGATCCGGGTCAGCGGCGATCCCGCGCGCGCGGGCGCCGCCTGGTCGGCCGTGACGAGCTCGTTCGCGAGGAGCGGGATGATCGTCAGCGCCAGGCCGAGGGAGACCAGGACCGCGCAGGTGAGCGTGGTGGCGAGCGCCGCGAAGAACTGGCCGACCACGCCGGTGAGCAGGCCGAGCGGCAGGAAGACGACGACGGTCGTGATGGTGGAGGTCGTCACCGGCCACACGAGCTCCGCCAGCGCCTCCCGGATCGCGGCGTGCCGCTCGGCGCCGACCGCCAGATGCCGCGCGATGTTCTCCGTGATCACCACGGCGTCGTCGATCACGAGCCCGATGGCGATGGCCATGGCGCCCAGAGTCATCAGGTTGAAGGTCTGGCCGAGGGCCCGCATGGCGGCCACCGTGATGATCAGCGTCAGGGGGATGCTGGCCGCGCTGATGCCGGTGATCCGTCCGTGCCGCAGGAAGCCGAACAGCACGATGACGGCGAGGACGGCGCCCACCAGCATCGCGTCCCGCACCGCGTGCACGGCATCCCGGACCAGCGCCGCCTGGTCGTACACGGCCTTCACTTGAACTCCGGGAGGCAGCTCGGCGGAAAGTCCGCGGAAGGCGCCCGCCACGCTGTCCGCGATGGCGAGGGTGTTGCCGCCCAGCTGCCGGGTGACGCTGATCTGGGCCGCGGGGCGCCCGTCGCCCGCGATGATCCGCACGTGGTCTTCCGTCCCCAGCAAGACCGTGGCCACGTCGCGCACCCGGAGCCCGTTGGCCAGCACGACGGCGCCGATGTCCTCCGGCGTGTGCGCCTCCACGTCGGTGACGACCAGATACTGGCGGTAGTCCCGCGCCACGCGGCCGACCGCGGACACGGTGGTCGCGCGGCGGATGGCGGCCGCGAGGTCGTCGTAGGTCAGCCCGAGCCCGGCCAGGCGGGAGGGGTCGGCCACGACCTCCACTTCGTGCACATCGGACCCCTGCACCTCGACCCGCGCGACCCCGGGAATGCGGGAGAGAATGGGCTTGATCTGGTAGCGGGCCAGATCGTACAGCGTCGCCGCGTCGCCGCCTTCCACTGTATAGGAGAGGATGGGGAACAGCGAAGGCGTCATCTGCTCGATTTCGATGTCCAGCCCGGACGGAAGATCGCCCATCACCTGGTTCACCCGCGCCCGCACGAGCGACAGGGCGTTCACCATGTTGGTGCGGGCGTCGAAGTAGATCGACATCTCGAGGGCGCCGCGGATGGTCCGGGAATTGACCCGTACCACGCCGGGGACCACGCTCACCGCCTCCTCCACCGGGCGCGTGACCGAGAAGACCATCTGGCGGGCGCCCAGGGCCGAGCCCTGGATGACGACCTGCACGCGCTGGAACTGGAGCTCGGGGTAGATCGCGGACGGGAGACGGAGGGCGCACCAGACGCCCACGGCCGTCAGGAGGGTGACCGCCAGCAGCACGAGGCGCCGCTGACGAGTCAGGACGTCGAACAGACTCACGGCCGGCCCGTGACCCGCGCGCTGTCCGTGATGCCGTAGGCCCCCGACGCCACCACGATCTCGCCGGCGGCGAGTCCCGCCGTGATCTCCGCCAGGCCGTCACTCCGGCCGCCCACCGTGACGTCCCGCGCGTGGGCGATGCCGGCGGAGTCCACCGCGAACACGCGGTACCCTTCGCCGGTGGGCACGAGCGCCACCTCGGGAATCACCACGGCCCGCGGCGTGGTCCGGACCGCGATCCGCGCGAAGACCGTCTCGCCGATGCGGAGCGGGCGCCTGGGAGCCGGCAGATGCGCGCGCGCGGAGACCGTCCGGCTGGCCGAGTCCACGGCCACGCCCACTTCGCGCACGCGCCCGGGGCCCAGCGTGTCACCGGTCCCCTGCTCGCCGCCGAGCACCAGCAGGGAATCTCCCGGATGCACCCGGGCCGCCGCGTCCACCGACAGCCCGAAGACGAGATCGAGCGCGCCGGGGTCGGCCACGGCGACGACCGGCTGCGACGGATCGGCCGGTCCGCCCATCACGGCCGAAAGGCGGGTCACGACGCCGGCGAGCGGCGAGCGAAGGGCCGCGAGATCGGCGTTGCGGCGCGCGGTGATCGCCGCCGTCTGGGCCGCGGCCAGGTCCTGCTCCGCCTGATCGGCGTCCTTCTTGGGGAGGATGCCGGCGGCCACCAGCCGGCCCGCCCGGTCGGCGGCGCGCTGGGCCGCGGCGAGCGACACGTCCGCCGCGTGCGCCGCCGCTTCGAAGGGGGCCTGCTCAAAGACCACGAGCGTATCTCCCGCGGCCACCCGCTGCCCCGGCGCCACCAGGATCCGCGCCACCCGGGTGGGCGCGGGCGCGGCGAGCTCCGCGTAGTGTCCCGGGCGGGGCGCCACGGTGCCGATGGCGGTGACCACCTCGGTGAACGGCGCCAGGCGCGCGGGGGCCGTCGTCACCTGAGCCCCGGCGGCGGCGGCGTTGTCCTTCGCGCCGCCGCGGCAGGCGGCGAGGAGGGTGATCAGCACGATGCCGCGCCTCACGGTTCGCTCTCCGGGGTGTCGAGCAGACGGACCAGGCCGGCGGCGGTGTTCGCGAGCGCCAGATCGTCCACGTACCGGCCCAGCATTTCGCGCGCGTTCCGCTGGGCCTCCAGCACCTCGGGGAGGGACACCGCGCCCTCGGCGTAGGCCTGCAGAAACATCGCGGCCACCGAATCCGCGCTGGCCACGAGACCGGCATCCCGCCGCGCGCGGGCCAGGGCGACGGTCCGCTCTCCCACCGCCCGCAGGTGTTCGGCGGCGGCGCCCTGCCGAACCGCGTCGAGCCGGGCGGCCGCGCGGTCTCGGTCGGCGCGGGCGCGCGCGATTCCGCCTCCGTTCCAGCTGAAGAGCGGGAGCGGCAGGGAAATGCCGAACGTCGGCAGCGCGCCGGGCTCCGCGCCGGTGGGATCGCCGCGCTCCACGCCGAGCTGCACCGCGGGCGCCGGGATGTTGGCGGACCGCTCGAGGCTCAGCACGCTCTCCGCCGCCCGGAGCTCGGACCGGGCCTCGGTGACCGCGAGGGGCTCGGGCGGCGGCGCCACGGAAGCGGTGTCGGGAAGGCTGAGCGTGTCCGTGAGGATGATGGCGGGCGCGTCACCGGGAAGGCCCATCACGAGCTGGAGGGAGACGATCGCCGCCTGTGCGGCGAGCGAGTCGTCGGCCGCCGCGTTCGCGAGCTCGCCGGCGTTGATTTCCGCGAGGCGCGCGTCCATCTCGCTGGCGTCCCCCGCGTCCCGCCGGACCCGGGCCACCCGGAGAAGCGAGTCGGCGTCCTGCGCGGTGCGCCGCGACAGCCGGGCGTGCGCCGTGGCGGCCAGCGCCGCGGTGTAGGCGGTATCGGCGTCGAAGGCCGCCGCGGCGCGCTCGAACGCGTACCGGGCGCCCGCCGCGTCCGCGCCGGCGCGGGCGGCGCCGACCCGGGGTGCCCGCACCCAGGGCCAGTCGAGCGGGAGGTCGACCAGGTAGTGGTAGCGCGGCACGGCCTTGGTGTACGTCGCGGACGCGGCCGGATTCGGAAACGCGCGCGCCGCCCCCAGCTCCCCGCGCGCGGCGGCCGAATCGGCCCGTGCCTCGGCCACCCGCGGACCGCGCGCCAGCGCCGCCGCGATCGCGTCCACGCGGGACACGGGACGCGCCGCCTGAGCGCCGAGCCCCAGGGGGAAGAGCAGCAAAAACGCCGGAAGTACGCGCATGAGGCCCGGAAGCTAGTCCCGGGCCCTTACGGGAGGCTTACGAACCGCACCCGGACGTCGGTCCCGGAGGGACTCGACGTGATGTCGATGGTCGCGTGATGGGCGTCGGCAATCCACCGGGCGATCGCGAGCCCCAGGCCCGCCCCTTCTCCCTCCTGGCGCCCGGCGTCGCCGCGGTAGAACCGCTCGAACACGTGCGGCAGCTGGTCCGGCGGAATCCCGATTCCCGTATCCACCACACGGATGGCCGGACCTCCGCCCTCCGTGCCGACGTCGATCCGCACCCTGCCGCCCGCCGGGGTGAACTTGATCGCGTTGTCCAGCAGGATGCGCAGCAGGCGGCGGAGCAGGACCGGGTCGCCGCGAACGGCGCACTCCTCGAATGCGCCGACCGCGACCGCGACGCCGCGGCGCTCCGCGAGGGGGCGGAGATCGTTCACGGTATCGGCCGCCAGGTCGTCGAGGAACACGCGCTCCTCGGCGATCGGGCGCTCGCCCGCGTCGGCGCGCGCGAGCGTCAGCAGGTCGCCCACGATGGCGCCGATCCGCCCCGCTTCGCGGGCGACGCTCTCCAGGACCGCCGTGTCCCGCGCCGAGTCACGGGGCTGGCCGAGGGCCAGGTCGGCCCGGGTGCGGAGAATGGTGACCGGCGTGCGGAGCTCGTGCGCCGCGTCGGCCATGAAGCGTCGCATCCGCTCCATCGACTGCTCGATCGGGGCCGTGGACTGGCGGACCAAGAACCAGCCGCCCGCCGCGACCAGCACCAGCGCGGCGAGCGCGCCGGCGGCCAAGGTCTCGATGAGCGAGGCGTACTGGTCTTCGAGCTCGATGCGATCGGCCGTGACCAGCGCGATGTAGGGAGTCCCCGAGCCGCCCGCGAACCGCTCGGCGTGGAGCCGGCTGTCGTGGTCGTGCGGCCCGTGGAGCGTGCGATCGACGGTCCCCGTCCGCGCCGCGTCGCGGGCGGCCGCGAGGACCGGCTCCGGCACGGACGCCGGAATGACGGGCCCGCCCGCCGAATCCAGCAGGAAGAGGGCCCGGTCCGGGATGTGGAGCTCTTCGACGGCGTCCGCCACCGGCCCCCGGGCCTGCGCGCGCTCGACCTCGCGCACCCGCGCGGCCTGCTCGAGCGCGTGCGCGGCCGCGACCAGCGACTGATCGAGCTGGCGGGAGATCTGACGGCGGATGGCGCGGAAGAGGCCGAGCCCCAGCACCAGGAGGATGAGCGTGAAAACGCCCGCGTACCACAGCGTGAGCTTGAGCCGCAGCCGGTCGAGGGAGGTCACGTGCCCAGCCGGTACCCCGCCCCGCGGACGGTGGAAATGAGCTTCGGCGTGAAGGGGTCGTCGATCTTGGCCCGGAGCCGGCGGATCAGGACGTCGAGGACGTTGGCGAAGGGATCGTGATTGTCGTCCCAGACGTGGGCCGTGATCGCGGCGCGGTCCACCACGGCGCCGGCGTGGAGCACGAACAGCTCGAGCAGCGCGAATTCCTTGACCGTCAGCGTGATCGGCCGCCCCGCCCGAGTCACGGTCCGCGCCGCCAGGTCCACGGTGAGATCGGCCACCCGGTGGACCGCCGGCGCCACCGACGGACGGCGGCGGGCCAGCGCCTTGAGCCGCGCCAGAAGCTCCCGCAGGTCGAAGGGCTTGGTGAGGTAGTCGTCGGCTCCGGCCTCGAGGCCGCGCACCCGGTCGTCCACGGCGTCGAGGGCCGTCAGCATCAGGACCGGCGCGGCCACGCCCTCGCCGCGCAGCGTTCGGCACAGATCGAACCCGGTCCCGCCCGGAAGCCGCACGTCGAGAATCACGACGTCGAAGTCGGTGCTCCGCCCCCGCTCCAGCCCCTCCGCGAAGGTCGCGGCCAGCACCGGATCGATGCGATGCTCCCGGAGGCCCTCGCGGAGCAGTCCGGCGAGCTCCCGGTCGTCTTCGACGATGAGGACGCGCATGGAGCCCAATGTAACGACAGGGGGAGGGCCCCGAAGCCCGTCCCCCCGCCGTCCCACACACCGCGACGTGCTACACCGTCAGATAGTCAGATCATTCGTACCGGAGCGCCTGGATCGGATCCACCTCGGACGCGCGCCGGGCCGGGAGATATCCGGCGCACAGCGCGACCACCGTCAGCGCCACGAGGGACAGGCCGAACACCACCGGATCGTAGCCCTTGAGCCCAAAGAGGAGAGAGCTCGCGGCCTGCCCCAGCGCGAGGGCGCCGAGGAGCCCCACGGCCGCGCCGACCCCCATCATCCCCGACACCTGCCGCAGGACCATCCCGCGGACCCGGCCAGCGTCGGCCCCCAGAGCCATCCGGACGCCGATCTCCCGGGTCCGCTGCGCCACCGAGTACGCCAGGACGCCGTACAGCCCCACGGCCGCGAGGAGCGTGGCGAGCACCGCGAACGCCGCGGACAGAATCGAGATCATCCGGTCCAGGAAGACGTTGTCCCGGATCTGCTGGGGCATGGTCTTCAGGTCCTCGATCGGGATGCCCGGGTCGATCTTCTTCAGGACTCCGGGCACGGTCCGCAGCACGGTCTCCGGCTGCGGCGACCGCACGTAGAAGTTGAGCGACGATACGTGCGTGTCCTGGCGCCAGGGGATGTAGAACACCGCCGGAACGGGCTTCTTGACCTCGCTGTATTTCACGTCGGGAATGACGCCGACGATCTGGATGTTCAGCGAGTCGGGGCTGCCCGTGGACATGAACTTTCCGACCGCGCCCTGCCCCAGGTTGAATTTCTTCACGAAGGCCTGGTTCACGATCGCGACCTGGGGCGCGCCGTTCCGGTCGGCCGCGGTGAACTCGCGTCCCGCGACGGTGCGGACGCCGAACGTTCCGAAGTAGTCCGCGCCGATCTCGTTGTACCGGGAGTTGTTGTCGATGTCCGGCCCGTCCGGGAATCCCTGGACGTGGACGTCGGTCCCCCAGTTGTCCCCGGCGATGAGCGGCACCATCGAGGTGGTGACCCCCGTGACGCCCGGAATGGCGGCCAGCGCCGCCTCGACGCGGCCGTAGAGCTCGAGGGCCCGGACGCTGTCGTACCCGCTCTTCTCCGGCGTGATGCCGAAGGTGATCACGCTGTCGACGTGAACGCCCAGATCCACGCGCGTCACGTTGATCAGGCTCTTCATGAAGAGCCCGGCGGCGATGAGCAGCGCCGTCGCCAGGGAGATCTGCAGCGTCACCAGGGTGGCGCGGAACCGCGCCGCGGCCCGCGCGCCCGAGATGTGTCCGGCGTTCGCGCGGATGGTGGTCACCAGCTCACCGCGGGTGCTGTGCCACGCCGGGAACAGCCCGAAGGCGATCCCCGTCGCCACCGCCAGGCCCGCGGCAAAGAACAGGACCGCGGGCTGCAGGGTGAACTGCAGGACGGCGCTGCCGTCGGACGGGAGGAGCGACGCGATGCTCGCGAGCGTCCATTTCGCCACCAGGAGGCTGGCCAGCCCGCCGAGCGACGCGAGGAGGACCGACTCGAGGAGCAGCTGGAGGACGAGCTGGCCTCGGCCGGCGCCCAGCGCCAGCCGGACTCCCATTTCCATCGCCCGCCCCGCCCCGCGCGCCAGCAGCAGGTTCGCGATGTTGGCGCACGCGATCAGGAGCACGATCCCCGTCACACTGAACAGCATGAGGAGGGGGGTCTGGGACTCCTTGTGCATGCTGCTCTGGCCGCGCCACCCGGGCGTGAGCGCCACCTGCTTGGCGCGGAAGCGCTTCATCGTGGCGTCGCTCATGCCTTTCTGGAGCGGCGCTTCGACGTCGTTGATGATGGAATGGTACAGGGTGTTGAGACCCGCGCCGGCCTGGGTGACGGTCACCCCCGGCTTGAGCCGGGCGAACACGTAGGCCCAGTAGCTCTGCCGGTTCTCGAATCCCTTGAAGCCCAAGGTCAGAATGCCGCGCATGCTGATCGGGACGAACACCAGCGGCCGGACGCCGAGGGTGGTTCCGGAGAATCCATCCGGGGCCACGCCGACGATGGTCAGCGACTGGCCGTTCACCGTGACCGGCTTGCCGAGGACGCCGGGGTCGCCGCCCAGGCGCGATTGCCAGAACGCGTAGGACAACACGGCGACGAAGTTCGTCCCGATGCTCTGGTCGTCGCTCGGAGTCAGGAGCCGGCCGATCGCGGGCCGGAGGCCGAGCGTCGGGAAGTACGATCCGGAGACGTACATCCCGTCCCCGGTGAGGGGCTGGTCCTGGTACGCGATGTTCACCCCGAAGCGGTCGTGCGCCGCGATGCCGGCGAACACGGTCTGGGACTGCTCCAGGTCCCGGAACATCCGGTAGCTGAACACGTCGTCGCAGTCTCCCGCCTGGCCGCAAGACTGGGAGCCGGGCTTCGGGCCCGGGGCCGACAGATTCACCAGGCGCTGCGGATCCGCCACGGGCAGCGGGCGGAGGAGGATCTGGTCGAAGAGCGAGAAGATGGCGGCGTTGGCCCCGATTCCGAGAGCCAGTGACAGAACGGCGATGGTGGTGACGAAGGGAGTCCGAAACAGGGTGCGGAACGCCAGCCGGATGCTGCGCATCGTGTCAGGCCTCGGGGATGATCACCATGGATGACGGAGGGCCCACCCGGGAGGTTTCGGGGCCCGGGAAGTGAGATGGCCCACCGCCCCAAAGGGTTGCGCAACGGCGTCCGCCCCCTCACCGTAGTTCCAACAAGCGGATTCCGGATCCCCCAACCCAGGAGCCCTGGTTTGATCTCCTTCCGTGCCAGCCTGGCCGTCATTCTCGCGATCCCGTTGCTCCCGGCCGTCACGGCCGCTCAGTCCATCCACGGAACGGTTGCCGGAAGCGGACACCCCCTGGCGGGTGCCACGGTCCGCCTGCTGGACCTCGACCGGGCCGGCCAAACCGGCGCCCGGGGCGAGTTCCGGTTCGACCGGCTGCCCGCGGGGACCTACCGGGTCTACGCCGGGATGGCCGGCTACGCCGCGGCGATCGACACGGTGCGCGTGACCTCGGGTGCGGACGTCGCGGCCGACTTCACGTTGACCTTGTCGCCGATCCCGCTCCCGGAAGTGGTGGTCTCCGCGTCTCCCGTGGCCCGGACCGCCGACGATCAGTACCAGGCGGTGGCTTCGAAGAGCCGGATCGGGTTCGATCAGAGCGGCGGGATGAACTTCGCCGAGAAGCTCGCCGACATCCCCGGCGTCACGGTCCGCGGCAACGGCTCGGCCCCGAACCGTCCCATCCTCCGCGGCCTGGGCGACAACGAGGTCCTGATCCTCGAGAACGGCCTGCGGATGGGCGACATCGCGACCTACGACCCCGCCCACGCCACGCCCATCGACGCCCTCTCCATCAACCAGGTCGACGTGGTCCGCGGTCCCGCGACCATCCTCTACGGTCCCAACACCATCGGCGGGCTGGTCAACGTCATCACCAACCTCGTCCCCACCGCGAGCGACCGCGCGCTCTCGGGGAGCGGCGCGGTGGAGGGCAACAGCGTCAACGACGAGTACGCGGGCTACGTCAACAACGTCTTCACGAGCGGCGGCTCGGCGTTCCGGGTCGCGGCGGGCGGGCTGCACGCCGGCGCCATCCGGATCCCCGCGGGTACCTACGTCGACCCGGCGAGCGGGATGGGCTTTGCGCTGGACCGGCTCCCCCAGTCCTTCGATCACAGCCAGGAGGGCGGGCTCGGGTATTCCTATCAAGGATCCTTCGGGATGATCGGCATCGGCGGGAATCGCTACGCGATGAACTACGGTGTCCCGGGCGTGCCGCCGAACGACGACTGGCTCACCGTGCCCCCGACCACGTCCCGCATCGCGCAGCAGCGGAGCACGGTGGAGCTGCGGGGCCTCTTCAACGCGGGCGGCTCCGTGTTCGAGCGGATGACGCTCAACGCCGCGTACAACGACTACACGCACTCCGAGTTCCCCACCGCGCAGGACTCGACCGGCGTGTCGGACCCGCAGGCCAACCACTTCCACAAGCGCGAGCTGAACGCGACACTGCAGCTGCAGCAGCCGGCCACCGGACGCCTGACCGGGACCGTCGGTCTCTGGACCGACCTCCAGCAGCTCGACATCTCGGGCGACCAGCCTCTCGGCCCCAACTCGACGACCACGGGCGTGGCGGGCTATGCCTACGAGGAATTCCTGGCGTCGCCGGGCACCCGGCTCGAGGCCGGCGTGCGGTACGACTACAACAAGATCCAGACCCACCCCGACCCGTATTCCACGGACTCCGTGTTCCAGACCCTCAGCGAGTCACGGAACTCCAATGCGTTCACGGCGTCGCTGGGCGCCATCCGTCAGCTGGCGCCGGGCCTCAGCGGATCCTTCAGCGTAGCGCGCTCGTTCCGTGCGCCCACCGTGCAGGAGCTGTTCGCCAACGGCCTCGACGCCGCCAGCGGCACGTACTCGGTCGGGACCGCGACCCTGAGCCCCGAAACCGGCCTGGGCGTCGACGCGACGCTGCGGGGGGAGTTCGGGCACGCCACGTTCACCGTCTCTCCCTACCTCAACGTGATCACCAATTACATCTACGGATTCCTGCGGGGCGATACGATCCAGGGGTTCCCGGTCCGCCAGTTCGCGGCGACCAACGCCCGGCTCGCGGGCTTCGAGGCGGCCGTGGCCGTGGCGCCGACCCCGAACCTGATCCTCGACGCGCACTCGGACTACGTCAACGCAGAGGACACAAAGCTCAACGTCCCCCTGCCCTTCATTCCACCCCTCCGCGGCCTCCTCCGCGCGACCTATGAGCGGGCGAACTGGGAGGGGATGGTGCAGTTCCGGATGGCCGCCCGGCAGACCCGCCTCGGCGACGGCGACACGCCCACCCCCGGGTACGCCGTGATGGATCTGGGCGTCGGGGTGCGTCTCACGAGCGGCGCCGTGATGTCCCAGCTCAGCCTGCACTGCGAGAACGTCTTCAATCAGGTGTACCGGGACAATCTGTCGGTCATCAAGGACTTCGCGCCGCAGCCGGGTCGCGGGTTCCGCCTGAACTACGAAGTTCTGTACTGAGCGGCTCCCGGCCGAACAAAAAGCCCCGCCTCGAATCGAGGCGGGGCTTCTTGTTTCGTCCCTCACTGGGGCGGTTCGTCGGGGTCCCGATCCGGGTCGTCTTCGTCGGGGACGTTCCCCGGCTTGGCCTTGGTCACCGCCGCGCCGGTCTTGCCGCTCCCGCACACCGGCATCGCCGGCGGGGCCCCGGCGGAGACAGCCGCGAGGCTGTTCTTCACCAGAAGCGTGTTGAACGCCGGCAGGTCCTTCACGATCCCCTGCCAGGCCGTGACGGCCTTGGACAGGTCCGAGCAGGCGGCGCCGTAGGCGGCCAGGTCGCCGGGCGTCGGGGCGCCGTCACCCAATTCGATCTGATTGAGCTGGCGGACCAGCGCGCCGTTCACGCCCGAGAAGTTCGGGGTCGTGGGCCGCCGGAAGAAAAAGCCGCCGGGGGCGCCCGCATTTCCCAGCACGGTATCGATCCGGGCTGCGAGCGCCCTGGCGGCGGTGGCCACCTCGGCGATGCTCGAGCCGGTGTCGGCGGCCACGGCGGCGCGGACATCCTCGGCCTGGTGATAGGCGTCCCAGGACTCCGCCATCCCCTGCGTCATCTTCATCTGCAGGGCGTGCTCCGCGCGGAGCGCCGCGGCCGTCGCGGGCGAGCGCGGATCGTCACGCACCGTCACGGTCTGGGAGTAGGTCTTCCCGTCCACCGTCAGCTTGATCGTGTAGACGCCGGGCAACGCGAGGGGACCTTCCGGCGAAGCCGGGGTCTTGCCGGGGTTGGCGTTGATCTCCCAGGAATGGCTGAACGCCGGCGGATCGTCGTACCGGACGTCCCAGTTGACCCGGTTGGTGCCGGGTGTGGTCGGCAGCGGCTGCGGCGTCGCGAGCCAGAAGCTCGGGTTGGGCGGCGTCGCGGCGTCGGCCAGGGGCGGAATAGGGGCGCTGGACATGTGCCGCACCACGGCGCCGGCCGAATCCAGCACGTCCAGCGTGATGGTCCCCGAGGGCCGCGACGCCAGGTAGTAATAGATCAACACGCCGTCCGGGGCGTTGTCCGAATGCGGCACCTCGGGCGGGAATGGCGTGTCCTGGTTCACGTTCCGCCGGATGCGGATCGCGTCGCCGGGCTTGAACAGCGTGACCGCCTCGGCCGGGGCCGTGCCGGTCATCTGCCGGAGGGGCGAGATGTCGTCGAGGATCCAGATGCCCCGCCCGTAGGTCCCCACCACGAGGTCGTTGCCCTTGATGAATCCGTCCCGGAAGGACGTGGTCGGCAGGTTGAGCTGGAGCGACTGCCAGTGGTCGCCGTCGTCGAACGAGACGTACATCCCGCTTTCGGTGCCGGCGAACAGCAACCCCGCCTTCTTCGTGTCCTCGCGGATCAGGTGCGTGAAGGACCCGGCGATCTGCCCGGTGGGGAGGCCGTTCACGATCTTGGTCCAGGTCTTTCCATAATCCCGGGTGCGATAGAGCTGCGGCTGGTAGTCGCCGGTGTTGTGGGCGTCGAGTGCCGCGTACGCCTCTCCGGGGTTGAAATGGGACGGCTCGAGCATCTGCACGGCGGTGCGATTGGAATCGGGGAGGTCGGGGATCGAGGCATCGGTCCAGGTCACTCCGTCGTTCCGGGTGACCTTGATCAGGCCGTTGTTGGTCCCCACCCAGATCAGCCCGCGGCCCAGCGTGGAAGCCCCGATGGTCTGAATCACACCGCCCCGGGGCGCTCCGGGCTTGGGCGTGGCGGTATCGGGGGGCGGAGTCACGCCCTTCGGGTAGCCGAGGTCGGTGCTGATCTTTTTCCAGTGCATGCCGCCGTCGGTGGTCGCCATCAGGTACTGGTAGCCGGCGAGCAGCTCGCGCGGATTCCACGGCGCGAACACCAGCGGGTTGTCGGCGTTCGCCCGCAGGTGCAGGTCCGGATCGTTGGCCGGAGAGACGTTGACGATCTGCTCGGACGGGAACGAGATCTTCTGAATGCCCGAGCCGGACGCGTACAGAATGTTGTTGTTCAGGGGGTCGACGACGTCGGTGCCCCACTCCCACCCGCCGGTCGGGCTCCAGTCCAGCGGTCCGATCTCGCCGTAGTTCCCGCGGCTGCGGACCCGGATGGCGCCGGCGTCCTGCTGGGACGCGTACACCCAGTAGGGGAAGGAATTATCCGGCGAAATGTGGTACACCTGCTCGGTGGACTGGTTGTACCAGGTGCTCCAGGTGCGCCCCCCGTCGAGCGTCACCGTCGCGCCCTGGTCCATGCCGAGGAGCATCCGCTGGCCGTCGGTGGGATCGATCCACAGTTGCTGCGGATCGTCGCCGCCCGGGGCGCCTTTGAACCCGGTGAACGTGTTGCCGCCGTCCGTGGAGATGTAGCTCGACGTGTTGATGGTGATCACGACGTCCGGATTGGACGACGACACGTACACGCCGCAGTTGTACCCGCCCTGCCCGTTGCCCACACGCCGGTCGGTGGCGTCCATCTGACGCCAGCTGGTGCCGCCGTCGTCCGAGCGCCAGAGCCCGAAGTTGCCGATCAGGTACATCCGCTGCCCGTTGGTGTGCATCGCGACCGCGAGGCCCGTGCGGCCGAAGAGCCGCGGCAGGCCGCCGCCCGTGACCTCGTGCCAGGTCAGGCCCTGGTCGGTCGACTTGTACAGCGCGGTGCCCGTCGGCCCGTTGCCGCCGGGGCCCCCGCGGCCCGGGTTGCCGCCCTGGGGAGCGATGTAGTGCCGGTCGGTGGTCGCGAGGATCACGTTCGGCTGGTCCGCGGCCCAGGCGAGCTTCTCGATGCCCGTTTCGTCGTCGATGTAGAGGGTCTTGGTCCAGGTCTTCCCGCCGTCGGTGCTGCGGAAAACGCCCCGCTGGTCGCTCTTGGCGCGGAGGTTCCCCTGGGCCGCGGCGAGGACGAGGTTCGGATCCTTGGGGTCGACCAGGAGCGAGGGGATCTGGCGGGTGTCGTCCAGGCCCACGTGCTGCCAGGTGCGCCCCGCGTCGGTCGATTTGTAGACGCCGTCCCCTTCATTGATGTTGCCGCCCGTCGGCATGTCCCCGGTGCCCACGTAGATCACCGACGTATCCGACGGCGCCACGACCACGGAGCCGATGGCCGAGGTGGACGTGATCGCGTCGAAAATCGGGTCCCAGGTAACCCCGGCGTTGCTGGTCTTCCAGAGGCCCCCGGTGGGAAATCCGGCGTAGAACACGCCGGGCTCACCGACGGCGCCGCCGACGGCCGACACGCGGCCCGCGCGGAGCGGACCGATGTTGCGCCACACGAGCCCCGACACGGGATCGGGCCCGGTGGCGCGGGCGGCGCCCAGGGTGACGGCGGCGAGGCCAAGGAGGACGGCGGACCAGGAGCGGGACAGACGCGTCATAGGGGACAGACCTCGGGTGCGGGGGAAAACGGCCGGCGGGCACCGGCCCATCATTTCACTACGGCGCCCGCCGGCTTCACGTTGCAGGGAGGGTCAGCGCTTGGCGTCGGCCAGACCGGCCACCACCGCCGCCAGGGCGCGCACCTTGGCGGGATCGCCCGATTGCGCGGCGAGTCCGTTGAGCCGCGTGGCCAGGCGGGTGAACGCCTGCTTCCGAGCGCCCGCCGGCGCCTTCTCCGCGTTCGCCAGTCCGGTCCGGGCCTCGGACACCTGCGCCGCGGTAAGCCCGGACCGCTCCAGCTGGTCGAGGTAGGCGCGGGCGACCACGGGGTTGGCCGGCCAGGTGATGCGCTGCTGATCCTGCACGTTCTGCTGGCCGACCTGCACGAGCTTGGCCGCGTCGATCTCGTTCTGCGAGAGCAGCGCGCTCGGGGTGAGCTCGAGGATGTCGAGCCCGCGGCCGATCTCGGAGCTCACGATCAGGCCGTTGCGCCAGTAGGCCGACCAGGAGCCCGCGTTCACCAGCTTGGTCGAATCCATCGGGCCGCGGTCGAAGAACGCGATCTCCTTGGGGTGCGCCGGGTCGGTCCAATCGAACACCGAGATCCCGCCCTGGTACCAGCCCTGCACCATGATGTCCCGCCCCGGCACCGGGATCAGCGAGCCGTTGTGCGCGACGCAATTCTCCTGCTCGGTCTGCGCGGCGGGCATCTTGAAGTAGCTCTGGAACTCGAGCGTCGAGTCCTTGATCCGGAAGAGCGCGTCGGCGCCCCAGCGCGGATCGTCGGTGGCCCGGCAGCGCGGTGCGAGCCCGCCGCCCCACTCATCGGAGAACAGCAGCTTCGTGCCGTCGTTCGAGAAGGTGGCCGAGTGCCAGAAGGAGAAGTTCGAGTCGGACGCCGCCCAGAGCCGCCGGGGATGGACCGGGTCCGTGATGTCGAGCAGCAGGCCGTAGCCGCCGCAGGCGCCGCCGGCGAGCCCGATGGCCGGATACACCGTGATGTCGTGGCACTGGACCGGACCCGGGCGCGGGCCCGTGGAGTTGTCCGCCCCGACGATCTTGTCGACGATGCTCTGCAGGTTGGTCCGGAGCGTCGCGGTGTCGGCGGCCGTCGGCGCGCCGGTGCCGCCCCGCGCCTTGACGATGCTGTCGAGCTGGTTCCGGAGGAACCCGCCGCCCACGACCACGTCCCGGCCTTCGACTTTGGCGATGAAGCCGCCGGCGGCGCGGACCGAGTCCACCCGGTGCTGCATCCGGGCGAGATCCGAGGCGGCTTCGGGGTGGGTACCGGCCTGGGTCAGGCCGGCGAGGATGGCCGGCTTGCTGACGACTTTCGCCTGCTCCGGGTGCGCCAGCGGCACCTGAATGACCTCGATCCGGAACAGCTCGCTGTTGGGATCCTTGTCGGGCGTCATCCCGGAGCACCCCGCCAGCTCGTTGGGTGAGCGGACGAACGACGAGCCCGAGACGTAGACGTAGACGTTGGCCGTGTCCTTCGGATCGGTCACCAGCGTATGCGTGTGCGAGCCGCGGCAGGTCTGCACGTTGACGACGAGCTTGGGGTGCCGGATGTCCGAGATATCGAAGATCCGGACGCCGCGGACCCGGTCGGCGCTCACCGTATCCTGGATGTGCGCGCCGCCGCAGTCCTGGTGGCTGTCGGTCGACTCCACCGACGTGAACAACAGGGTGCGGTAGACCGAGACGTCGTTCTGAAAGCCCGGGCAGGGCAGCGCCGTGACGAGCGCCGGGTGGGCCGGCTGACTCACGTCCCAGATGAGCACCCCGTGGAAATTCCCCTGGATGACGTACTTCCCGTCGAAGGCCAGATCGGAATTGATATAGTTGAAGTCGCCGGGCGCCGAATCGACCACGAATCCCGCGGGACGGGGCGTGGCGGACACGAGGCGCATGTTCCACTGCGCCTGGCCGGCGTCAAAGACGCCCGCCTTCAGGCCGACCCGCGGATCGGGCGTCGGCGCCTGCGCGGCCGCGGTCCCCGCGACGCACGCGAGGCCGGCGGCCAGGATGGTCCGGCGGATGAAGGAACCAGAGAACACGGGCAACTCCAGGTTGGAAGGTGACGTCACGGAAGTGACAACAGCATCTGCCGCATGCGCGTGATTTCGGCGGTCTGGTCGGCGCTGACATCGGTGGCGAACTGGAAGACGAGGCCCTTCCCGCCGCCGGGGGTGTTGAAGAGCTGCCGGACCATGGCGACGGCGCCCTGGTGATGGCGGATCATGTCTTCGAGGAAAAGCCGGTCCCAATCCGGGCCCCGGGCGCTGTCCAGGCGGGCCAGCTCTCGGGCGGTGAGCATCCCCGGCATCAGCATGGGCCCCATCCCGGGCATCGCGCGCCCGTACATCAGCGTGCTGTCGGGCAGGGGCTCCCGGTGATCTTCGAGCCACCGCTTCATCAGGGTGATCTCATCGCGCTGGGACACCACGACCTTCCGGCAGTACGTCCGGAGGGCCGGGCTCGCCCCGTGGCTCTCGGCCCATCCGGCCATCAGCACCGCCTGCGCGTGGTGCCCGATCATTCCGGACATGAACGCCACATCGGGGGCCGAGGGGGAGTCCGGGGCGCCCTGCCCCGCCAGGGGGGCGGCGCCGAGCAGGCCGGCGAGGAGCGCGAGGGGAATGGGGGAGCGGCGGGCGGTCATGGCAACGGTGGTAGGATACTACAGTGTTCCGCCCGAAACGGAACCGGGTGACCTTCCCTCCCGGCCTGTCCGGGGACATTTTTGGTCTCGTCCCGGACCGGGCGCCGCCCCCGGACCGAAACCGCGACTGGTCGCGAGGAGTAGTGCCGAATGATGACGTCGTCTTCCGTCCGCCTGGCCGGCGCGCTCGCGCTGGCCGCGGCGGCTGCCTGCGGCGGCGGCCGCGCCAACACCACGCCGGAGCCCGCGCAGGGCGAAGCCGCGGCGATCGCCCGCGCCCGGGCCGACAGCCTCCGCCACCCCTACACCCGCGCCGACATCGACTTCATGTCGGGGATGATCTCGCACCACGCTCAGGCCATCGTGATGGCGCAATGGGCGGACTCGAACGACGCCGGCCCCGCCGTCAAGGTCCTGTGCGCGCGCATCATCAACGCGCAACAGGACGAGATCCGGATCATGCAGGGATGGTTGCGCGACCGGAACCAGCCGGTGCCGGAGCCGGACCGGACCGGCCTGGGCATGATGATGATGGGCGGCGCGATGCGCCACATGTTGATGCCGGGAATGCTGACGCCGGAGCAGATGGCGGCCCTGCACGCGGCGAAGGGGCCGGCGTTCGACCGCCTGTTTTTGCGCGGCATGATCCAGCACCATAAGGGGGCCGTGCAGATGGTGAAGGACCTCTTCGGGACGGTGGGCGCCGCCGAGGACGAGCTCACCTTCAAGCTGGCCTCCGACATCAACGTCGACCAAACCACCGAGATCGCCCGCATGGAGAAGATGCTGACGATCGACGAGCTCTTTAGCGGCAGTTCGCAGTGACACCCACACCGTACCCAAGGACCCACACCATGCACGTCACGCCTCACCGTTTCTCACTCCGCTTCGTGACCGCCGCGGTGGTCGCGGGCGTCCTGGCGGCCTGCTCGCATCCGGTCCCTTACGGGGTACCGGTGCCGGCGACCGACATGAGCCGCGTCCATCCGAACCCTGATCCGCGCGAGGGCCTGAAGTCCGGGCTCTGGGACGCGGGCGAGGCGGCCTGGAACCTGCGCGTGGTCTCCCACACCCATTCGCCGGACTCGATCTTCCTGCACAGCACCAACTCGGACCTGGCGTTCCTCGGGAACTACGTGATCCAGGGCAACTACAACGGCTACCAGGTCTGGGACATCAGTGATCCCGCGCACCCCACGCTCCGGACCAAGGAGCAGTGCCCGGCTTCCCAGAGCGACGTCTCCGTGTACAAGAACCTGCTGTTCGTGTCCGGCGAGGGGAACGGCGGGCGGCTGGATTGCGGCAGCGAGGGCGTGAAGGACACCGTCAGCAAGGAGCGCCTCCGCGGCTTGCGGATCTTCGACATCACCGACATCGCGAATCCGAAGTACATCGCGAACGTCCAGACCTGCCGCGGGTCCCACACCCACACGCTGCTCGCGGACCCCAAGGATCCGGACAACGTCTACATCTACATCTCCGGCTCGGCGCCGGCCCGCTCGCCGAACGAGCTGGCGGGGTGCAGCAACGCCCAGCCGAGCGAGGACTCGACCACGTCGCTGTTCCGCATCGAGGTGATCAAAGTCCCCCTCGCCCATCCGGAGCAGGCCGCGATCGTCTCGTCGCCGCGCATCTTCCACGACCTGACGGCGCCCCCGACGCACGGGCTGTCCGAAGCCGACAAGGAGTCGCTGGACAAGGCCCGCGCCCAGGGCAAGTACGTCGTCACCGTGTTCGGCAATCCGTTCGTGCTGCCCGACCGGATGATCAGTCCCCTGCTGGACAGCATCGCGAAGACGCACGGCGGGACGACGCCTTCCGGCGCCGACAGCGCGGCGCTCCGGGGCTCCATCCAGGACATGGTGAACCGGATGATCGGCCGGCGGCAGCAGAAGGAAGGCTCGGGCCCGCCGCCCGGACCGACGCAGTGCCACGACATCACCGTGTACGCGCAGATCGGCTACGCCGGCGGCGCGTGCGAGGGCTACGGCCTGCTCCTCGACATCCACGACCCGGCGCATCCGTTCCGCGTCGCCGCGGTGGACGACTCGAACTTCTCCTACTGGCACTCGGCGACGTTCAACAACGACGGCACCAAGCTGCTGTTTTCGGACGAGTGGGGCGGCGGCGGCGGCCCGAAGTGCCGGAAGAAGGATCCCAAGGAGTGGGGCGCCGACGCCATCTTCACGATCAACAACAACCAGCTCACGTTCCAGAGCTACTACAAGATGCCGGCGATCCAGACCGACAACGAGAACTGCGTCGCGCACAACGGCTCGCTCATCCCGATTCCGGGCCGGGACGTGATGGTGCAGTCGTGGTACCAGGGCGGCGTCTCGGTGTTCGACTGGACCGATGCCGCCCACCCGCAGGAGATCGCGTTCTTCGACTACGGGCCGATCGATTCCACCAAGCTGGTGGGCGGCGGCACCTGGTCGGCGTACTGGTACAACGGCGTGATCGTCTCCTCCGAGATCGCCCGCGGACTGGACATCTTCGCGCTGCAGCCGTCGGGCTTCATCTCGCAGAACGAGATCGACGCGGCCAAGACGGTGCACTTCGACCAGGAGAACGTGCAGGGCCAGCGGAAGTTCGTCTGGCCGCCGTCCTTCGCCCTGTCCCGGGCCTACCTGGACCAGCTCGAGCGGTCGAACGGGCTGACCGCGGCGCAGATCGCCGCGGCGCGGCAGTCGCTCAAGGCCGCGGAAGGCGCCCAGGGCTCCACCCGGCAGGGGATGCTCACCCTCCTCGGCACGCAGCTCTCGAACGACGTGGCGGGCTCGAGCGACGGCGCCAAGGTGCAGATGCTGGCGCAGTCGGTGAAGGACCTCGCGGCGGCGTCGCACTAGCCGCGCCGGTCCGCTGAGCGAACGGGCCCCATCGCCGCGAGGCGGTGGGGCCCGTTCCCGTGTTATGCTTGGCGCCCATGACGGCGCCCCCCGACCCGTACGCCTCCCTCCGCGTTCCCGATTTCCGGCGCTTCACCGCGTTTCTCGCCGCCCAGACCCTCGCGACGATGATGCAGACCGTCGCCGTCGGCTGGCAGATCTACCTGGTCACACGCGATCCCCTGGCGCTGGGCCTCGTGGGGCTTTCCGAGGCGCTGCCGTTCATCACGTTCGCGCTCCCCGCCGGCCATCTGGCCGACCGCCTCGACCGGCGGCGGCTGTCTCTGGCGGCGCTCGCGGTGCTCGCGGCCTGCAGCGCCGCCCTCTTCACGGTCACGCGGCTGGGGCTGGTCCGGCCGGGCACCGCCGGGATCGTCTATGCGGTGATCTTCGTGTCCGGCATCGCCCGCAGCGTCCTGCAGCCCTCCCGGACCGCCCTGTCGGCGGACCTCGTGCCGCGCGCGCTGTACGCCAACTCGATCACGTGGCGGTCGTCGGTCTGGCAGTCCGCGGCGGTGGTGGGGCCGGCGCTGGGCGGCGTCGTGGTCGCCATCGGCGGACCGGCACTCGCCTACGGCGTCGCCGCCGCGCTCCTGGTACTCGCGTGGCTCGCGCTCTGGCGGGTGTCTCCCCATCCCCATCCGCCGGGCCAGGCGCCGAGCGCCGGGCTCCACGAGCTGCTCCTCGGCATCCGCTTCCTGCTCACGCAGCCCGTGCTGCTGGGCGCCCAGCTCCTCGACCTCTTCTCGGTGCTGTTCGCCGGCGCCGAGGCGCTCCTCCCCCTCTTCGCGACCGACATCCTGCACGTCGGCGCCGCCGGCCTGGGCGTGCTGCGGGCGGCGCCGGCGGTCGGCTCGGTGCTGATGTCCGTCTACCAGGCCTACCGGCCGCTGGCCGGACGGGTGGGCCGCGTGCTGCTGGTGTCGGTGACGCTCTACGGCGTGTGCATCAGCGGGTTCGGAGTCTCGCGGAGCTTCGCGCTGTCCACCGCCCTGCTGCTCGTGTCGGGCGTGTTCGACAACGTGAGCGTGGTCCTGCGGTCGACCCTGCTGCAAACCCTCACGCCCCGCCATCTCCTCGGCCGCGTGTCCGCGGTGAACGCGATCTTCATCGGGTCGTCCAACGAAATCGGCGGGTTCGAGTCGGGCGTGGCGGCCCGGCTCCTCGGCGCGGTGCCGGCGGTGGTGCTGGGCGGGTTCGTGCCCATGCTCGTCGTGGCGATGATCGCGTGGCGGGTGCCCGAGCTCCGGCGGCTCGACCGGGTGGGCTAGGGCGATTGCCACAGGGCGTCCGCGGCAACATCTTTCGGCCCGTGAGTCGCCACCCCGCGTTCCGGTTGCTCTCCGCCCTCTTGGCTGCCCTCCTGATCGGGGGCGCACCGGCGGTGCCCGGACCGGGGATGCCCTGCGCGCCGACCGCCGACGGGACGTCGCAGGCCGTCATGCCCCACATGCCCGGGATGCCCGGGATGCCGGGGATGCCCGGCCCGGGGCACCACATGGCGCCCTGCTGTCTCGGGGTTTGCTGTCGTGCCGTCGTCGGCACGACCCCTCCGGAAGGGCCGGTCGTGGCGCTCCCGCCGATGCGCTACGCCGTTGCGGCGTCGCCCGCGCCACGCAGCCGGGCCACGGCCCGCGTCGCGTTCCTGCTCCCCTTCGCCACCGCCCCGCCCGCATCCGCCTGACGTTCCGCCAGTAGTCCAGTACGTCCAGCACGGATCCGCGGCCGCACCGGCCGCGTCCAACGGCGTCTCTCATCAACCCGGAGCGGCTGATGCGGTCTCGCACACGATTGGTATCCTTGTGTTTCGCCCTTTGGGCCGGGGGTCTCCGGCCCGGAGTCGCGCAGGACACGACCCGGACGGCGCACGACACCCTTCGAGTCTTCGAGCTGAACCCCATCGTCGTCTCCGCCACACGGACCCCCCGGACCGTCGCGGATCTCCCGGTCAGCACGTCCGTGATGCACGGGGACGAGGTCCGCGCGACCCCCGCCCTCACGCTGGATGACGCCCTGCGCACGATTCCCGGACTCAATGTCCCCTTCGAAAGCGCGGTGGTGGCGCACTACACCTCGAACGCGCTGTCGATGCGGGGTCTGGGCGGCTACGTGACCACGCTGGTCTTGCTCGACGGCATCCCGATGAACGACCCCATGTCCGGCTATATCCAGTGGCCCAAGGTCCCGATGGAGCTGGTCGACCGTGTGGAGGTGGTCCGGGGTGGGAATTCGTCTCTCTACGGCACCTACGCGCTGGGAGGAGTCGTCAACATCTTCACCCGGCACCCGGAGACCGACGAGCTCGAGACGTCGGTGAGCTACGGCAGCAATACGACGTACCGGGGCGACATCTTGGGCAGCGTGGGATTGAGCCCCGCACTCCGGCTCTCGGTCAACGCCAACTACTACAACACGGCCGGCTATGTCCGCCCGATTCCGGCAAGCGCCGGACCCATCGACCTCCCCGGATGGAGCCGCGCCGGCAATCTCTTCACGCAGCTCGATGCGAACCTCTCGGAACGCTCCACGGGCTTTCTCCGCGCGAACTACTACAACATGTACCAGAACCAGGGGTCTCCGTTGGCCCACGACGGTCAGGGGATTCTGGACGTGGCGGGCGGAATCACCCATCACACGCTGGCCGGGGGCACCGTATCGGCCACGGCCTTCTATGAGCACGACGCCCCCTGGACCTACAATACCGACCCCATCACCGCGCGGGGCGTGGACGAGTTCGTCTCGAACTACCACCAGACCCCGGCCGACTTCCTCGGCGGCTCGCTCTCGTGGTCCTCGGTTTCCGCCGATGCGCGGCTCGGCACGACGCTGGGCGTGGACGCCCACGTCGTCAGCGGCGACGACGTCTCCGACGTGTATTCCGCCCCGGATACCTTCGCCTATCACGAAGTGGGCGGCGGAACACAGCTCACGGGCGGCGTGTATGGCCAGGTCGAGTACTTCGCGACATCCACGCTGGAGCTCCTCGGGAGCGTCCGCATCGACGGCTGGGTCAACCACGACGGCCACGACCGAAAGACCCCCGGCGTCGATTCGACGTTCGCGGACAAGAGCCGCGCCAGTCTCAGTCCGAAGGTGGCGTTGCGCTATCACCCGACGGGCCCTTGGACGGCCCGGGCCGCCGTCTATCACGCCTTCAACGCCCCCAACCTGGACGAGCTCTATCGCCCCTACTCCGCCCAGAGCTATGCCAACGTCCCCAACCCCTACCTCGGCCCGGAATTCCTGCTGGGCGCCGAAGCCGGACTCGAGTACACGGCGGGCCCGGCCAGCCTGCAGGCGAATGTGTACCAGAACAACCTTCGCGACGTCATCAGCTACAACCCGATCGCGTTTTCGCCCGTCTACACGACCGAACCCGTCAACGTCGGAAGGGTCCGAACCCGAGGAGTCGAGGTATTCGGGAACTGGGACTTCCTGAACGGATGGCGGTTGGCGGCGTCGTACACCTACACCGAGTCCATCATCACGGATAACCCGCCTGACACCACGGTCGTCGGGCACACGCAGGGGGATACGCCGCAGCAGCAAGGCGCGCTCTCATTGGGGCATTTCGCGAGCCGGTGGTCCGCATTCCTTCAGGGACGGTACATCGGGCAGCGGTATGTGGACATCAGCAATACGAGGCAGATCGCGCCCTACTTCGTCACCGACCTGTCGGCCTCGGTGTCGGTCAGCCGGAGTCTCGAGGCGTTCGTGGAGGTCGAGAATCTGTTCAACAAGCTTTACGTCGTGAGCGAGTTCGGCTACGACGCCCGAGGGGCTCCGCGCCAGATCTTCGCCGGGGTTCGGACCCATTTCACGGGAGGACGCTGACATGCGCCGGCACGCGGGGATGGTCACCGCACTCGCCCTGGGACTCGGCGGCTGCCGCACGGCGCCGCCTCCGGCCGCCGCGCGGTGGGCGCCTCCCACGCGTCTCTCCGCGGCCACCGGCAGCGGGGCCGCGCCGGCACTCGCCGTCAGTCCGACGGGTGTGGTGACCGCCGCGTGGACCGGGGCCCCGGGCGGCGGCAGCGACGGAAGGCTTTTCGTCCGCCCCGACCTGCGCGATACCGCTGAGGTCGAGCTCCGGGATCCGCTGGGCTCGCTGACGATCTACGGCGAAACCCCGCCGAAGCTGGCCTACGGCCCCGAGGGGACGCTGTACGCAGCCTACTTGCTCACCCGGATCGTGCGCGGGCACCGGTGGCCCGTGAACACGCTGCGCCTCGCGACGTCGGCGGACGGGGGGCGGCACTGGACCACGCCGGTCACGGTGCGGGCCGAGGCGGACAACGGCGGATCGACGGACGACCACACCCTGCTCGTGGGAACGGGCGGCGTGCTCTATCTGAGTTGGCTCGCGATGACCGGCGATACGTCGCACACCTACGTCGCGTTCTCCCGTGACCGCGGACACAGCTGGTCCCGGCCCGGGCGGGTGGACGAGGGTCCCTCCTGCCCCTGCTGTCGCACCGCGCTGGCGGTGGGTCCGGACGGCCACTTGTACGCCGCCTGGCGGCGGATCTTCGGGCACGGCGGCACGTCCGAGGTGCGGGACATCGTGGTCGCCTCGTCCGCGGACGGCGGAGCACACTGGACGCCACCGGCCAAGGTGCACGACGACGAATGGCACGTGAACTACTGCCCGGACGCCGGCCCGACCGTCAAGGTCGGTGCGGATGGCGTCGTGCACGTCGCGTGGTGGACCGGCGCGCCGGGCCGGGCCGGCGTGCGGTACACCAACTCCTCGGACGGGGCGCGGACGTTCGCGGAGCCCGTCCCCCTGGGCGTGGCCCCGGCCTCGCGGGCGTCCCACGCACAGTTGGCGCTCGACGGCGCGGCCCGGGTGATCGTCACGTGGGACGACGGTACCCGGGCCGTCCCGCCCATCGTCGTCCGTGTCTCCGACGACGGGGGGCGCACCTTCGGCCCGGCCGATACCTTGAGCGCGTCCGGGCAGAGCGCCGGATACCCCGTCGTCGCGGTGGCCCGGGATACGGCGGTGGTTGCCTGGCAAGAGCGCTCGCCGGCCTCCGCCGCTGCCGATTCCGCCCGCCTCGAGCGGGCGCTGGCCGCCCCCACGCCGGACTCCCTTCTGAACCGGGTCGGTGCCTGGTCCGTGCTGACCCGTCAAGCACCGCTCCCGTGATGCGCCTCCACCCCGTCTGGACGCTGGCCGCCCTGGTGGCCGTGGTGGTGTCCTGCCGCGGCCCCAAGGCACCCTCCGCCGCCGCCGGCGCGTTCCGCCCCCTCGGCATCGGCGCTCGTGTCCCGACATATGGAGCGGTCACGCTCCGGGGGGACACGGCCCGGATCGGGCCCGGCGAACCGGTGACGGTCCTGAATATCTGGGCGACCTGGTGTACGTCGTGCCGTGAAGAGATGCGGACCCTCGAGTCCCTGTACGACTCCTTCGCGACCCGCGGCGTGCGCGTCGTTGCCGTGAGTGTCGACCGGGGAGATGACGCACGGGTCCGGCGCTACGCCGAGCGGGAAGGATTACGGTTCATCGTGGCCCACGATCCGGACGAGCTGGTGCAGGAGCGATTCCAGGTCGTGGGAGTCCCGACCACCCTCGTGCTCGATTCGTCCGCGACGCTGCGGTGGCAGCACGTGGGGAACATCACGGACGTTGCGGGCGAGGCGCGAGCGGCGGTGGCGCGCCTAATCGACGGGGCGAAGTGACGAACGCGACTCTGCGTCTTCTGCTCGCCTTCGGCGTTCCGCACGCCATCGCCACGGCCCCCCCGATGTTGGCTGCGTGCCCGATGGCGCATGCCGATGCCCACCATCACGGCCACGGAACGCCGGCGCACCCCCACACGGGATGCGGTCAATGCTGCACCTGCTGCGTGACCCTCGCGGGGGGACGTCCCGAGCGGTCGGTGGCCCGCACTCCGATGCCGCCGCGACGCCAGCCGGCGCGAGTCCCCGCGGCACCAGCCCTCGCCGCGAGCCCCTCACGCCGCCTGCCGTTTTCCATCGGCCCTCCCCGGGATCGGCTCGCCTGACCTCCACTCCCGCCACGGGGGTGGAGTCCCCGACCTGTCACTGGGAGGCTGTCGATGAACTCGCACATCGCCGGGCGCGCTCTGTGAGCGCGCGCGAGCTGGCTTATCGGGTCACCGTCAATTGGGGGGCCCGCGTGGTCCGCAGCCTGGAACGCCTCATCACCTGGGGGTCCCGCGTCGGCAACCCCACCTTCTTCGAGCCCGCCCGCTTCCCCTGGGTGGAGCCCCTCGAGCGGTCCTGGCCGGCCATCCGGCGGGAGCTCGACGGCGTGCTCGCGTACTGGCAGGCCCTCCCCGCCTTCCAGGATATCTCCATCGACCAGCGGGACTTGAGCGACGACGACCGCTGGAAGACGTTCTTCTTCTATGCCTATGGCATCCGCGCCGACAAGAACTGCAGCCGCTGTCCCGTGACCACCGGGGTCATTGAGGCGGTCCCAGGGATGATGACCGCGTTCTTCTCGATCATCGAGCCGGGGAAGCACATTCCCCCCCACCGGGGGCCGTTCAAAGGCGTCCTGCGGTATCACCTCGGGCTGATGGTTCCGGAGCCCAGGGAGCGGTGCCGCATCCGGGTGGGGTCCGATATCCGCCACTGGGAGGAGGGGGGCAGCCTGCTCTTCGACGACACCTACGAGCACGAGGTCTGGAACGACACCGGGGGACGCCGGGTGGTGCTCTTCCTCGACGTGGTGCGGCCCCTGCGGTTCCCCGCGAACTGGATCAACCGCTTCGTCCTCTGGGCCATTGCGCACAGCCCCTTCGTGCAGGACGGCGTCCGGAACTACAAGGCCTGGGAAGAGCGCCTGGACAAGCTTGTGAACGCGGCGTCATGAGCCGGTCGGCGCGCGCCCTGGCGCTCGCGGCCCTGGGGCTCGTCGCCGCCTGCCGCCGGGGAGAACCGGGGGACGTCCTCCTGCCCGGCGGGCTCCACGGCGCGATCCTCCGGCCGGCCCTGCCCAAGCCGGATTTCCGATTGGTCGATGAGTCGGGCCGGCCCTTCGACTTTCGCCGGGCGACGGATGGGTACCTGACGTTTCTGTACTTCGGCTACACTCATTGCGCCGACGTCTGCCCGGTCCAAATGGCCAACCTGGCGGGCGCCCTCCACCAGCTCCCGCCGGCGAGCGTGCAGCGGATGAAAGTGGTCTTCGTCACCACGGACCCGGCCCGCGATTCGGCGGCGCGGCTCCGGCAATGGCTCGGGTTCTTCGACCCGGGGTTCATCGGCCTCACCGGAACGCCCGCCGCGCTCCGCTCGGCACAGCTGGCGTCCGGACTTCCGCCGGCCGAGCGGGAGGACGTTCCGGGGGGCGGGTACGGGGTGGGACACGCCGCCCAAGTGCTGGTGTTCACGCCGGACGACAGCGAGCGGGCGCAGTACCCCTTCGGCATCCGCCAAGAGGACTGGGCGCACGATCTGCCCCGGCTGTTGACCCTCGGGAGCGGGCGATGACCCCCCGGACCGGAGCCATCGTGGTCCTGCTCGCCGTCGCGTCGTCCTGCCATCGCGAACCTCCCGTGGCACGCTCCGGAGATCTGTCCGTCGACCGGGCCTGGGCCACGGCCGCCCCGGACAGCGCCGGCGGCACCCTCTACTTCACGTTGCACAACGATGGAAGCGAAGCGGATACCCTGCTGAGCGTGATGGTCGATTCCGTTTCCGCTACGGCCCACGCGATGGAGACGACCGGCGGAATGATGCACATGGTCCCGCTCGACCGGCCGGTGATCCCGGCGCGGAGCGCGCTCACGCTGACCCCCGGCCACCTGCACGTGATGTTCGACGAACCCCGGCGGCGCATCGCGTTGGGAGACACCGTGCGCGTCGCGCTCCGTCTGGCCCGGCACGGGACGCTCACGTTTCCTCTCGTGATCGGCCCCTACCGCGTCGAGTAGGCAGCGATGAGCTGGTGGTGCTCGGCGACCGGGAGACCCTGGACCGGGGCCTGGCAGGCCTATCCCGGGATCTGGCTCTGCGTCCTCGCGGTCTCCGGCGGCGCGTGGCGCTGGCGGTCGCGCGCCGGTCCCTGGCCGCGCGGCGCCCGGATCGCCTTCGCGGCCGGCGTGCTCGTGCTCTGGGCGGCGCTCGACTGGCCCCTCGGCGCGCTCGGCAGCGGCTACCTCCTGAGCGTGCACACGCTGCAGTACGTGCTCCTGACGTTCGCGGCGGCCCCTCTCGTGCTCCGCGGTCTGGCCCTCCCCGCGGGCCTCGACGCGGGACTGCCGGGCCCGCACCCCGTGTTCTGCCTGGCCCTCTACACGGCACTGGTGGGTGCCACACATCTCCCCGGATTGGTGGACGGGCTGATGGCGTCGCCGGCGGGGGCGATGGTGCTGGACGGATGCTGGGTCCTGGGCGGGATCGCGCTGTGGTGGCCGGTGCTGCACCCCCAGCGCCACACGCGGATTCCGGGACTGGGGCAGGCAGCCTACCTGCTCGCCTCGACGCTCCTGCCCACCGTCCCCGCGGCGATGATGACCTTCTCGGCCTACCCGCTGTACCGGATCTATGAGTTGGCGCCGCCGCTGGGCATGATCACGGCCCACGGTGATCAGGTCACGGCCGGCCTCCTGATGAAATTCGGCGGAGACCCCGTGATCTGGTGGGTGGCGACGGCGACATTCTTCCGGGAAGCGCGGCGGGCGGCCTGAGCCTCAGGGGGACCGGAAGATCACGCCGTTCTTCATGACGAACCGCACGTGCTCCACCGCGGAGATGTCCTTCGTCGGGTCGCCGGTCACGGCCACGAGGTCCGCCTTGAGCCCCGGCGCCACCCGGCCGATCTGCCTGTCCATTCCGAGAATCCGGGCGTCCACCGCGGTCGCGGCCAGGAGCGCCTGCGCGGGGCGCATACCGTCCCGGACCATCCACTCGATTTCCCGCGCGTTCGTGCCGTGCGTGAAGACACCGACGTCCGATCCGCAGCCGATCACCACGCCGTTCTTCAGCGCCAGCTGAAAGGCCTGAGCCGCCTCCCGCATGCTGGCCGTAGGCGGCTGACCCCGGCGGTAGCCGTCGAAGTACTCGGCGTAGGCTTCGACGGCAGTCAGTGTCGGCAGGTAGGCGACGCCGCGTTCCGCCATCATATGGAAGGTGGAGTCGGCGCCCCCGAAGCCATGCTCGATGGTGTTGACCCCGGCGATGATGGCCCGGCGCATCCCCGCATCGGTCGTCGCGTGCGCCGCCACCGGCCGTCCCGAGGAGTGGGCCTCGGAGACGAGGGCGTTGATTTCTTCCTGGCTGAACGTGGGGACCGCGGCGCCTCCCGGCCCCCGGCCATAGTCCGCGTAGACCTTGATCCAGTCGGCTCCACGCGCCGCCTGCTCCCGCACCGCCGCCAGCACCTCCGGCACGCCGCTCACCGCCTGCCCACCCTGGGGAAGGTCCAGATCGGGACGAAATCCGCGCGGGCCCGGGCCATAGCTCCCGGTCGCCACGATGGCACGGGTCGCCACTTGCAGGCGGGGCCCGGGAATGAGCCCCTCACCGATGGCCCGCTTGACCGCGACATCCGCGAACCCCGCGCCCTCGGTCCCCAGGTCCCGCAGCGTGGTGAAGCCCTCCATCAGGGTGTTGCGGACGTGGAGCACCGCCTCCACCACCCGGTAGTCGGGAGGCTCCTTCAGCACCTGGTCGTTCCAGAGCGTCTCGTTGTAGGGGTGGAGCAGGATGTGCGAATGCGCGTCGATGAGGCCGGGGAGGAGCGTCGTCCCGGGAAGGGCGATGGTCTCGGTGCCGCGCGGGGCGTGCACCGCGTCGGCGGGCCCCACGGCGACGATCGTGTCCGAGCTCACGAGAACCACCCAGCCGGCGTGGGCTTCCTCGCCGGCGGCGTCGAAGACCCGGTCGGGCTTGAGGAGCACGGGATGGCCGGGCGGGGGCGGCACGAGCGGCGCGAAACCTCCGAGCCCCGGCTCCCGCAGGGCCGAGAGGAGCGTGTCTGACTGGCCCCGCGCGTTCGCCGCCGGAAGCGCGCCGAGGCTCATGAGCGCCAGAGCAATCGAGAGTCTCATGGAGCCGAAACTACGTCATCTTCCTGTCAGTTACGAGTAGTAGGTTTTCCGCACCTTTTCGACGTCGAGCGTCCCCATGCGTTCCCTCTGCCTCTCGCTCCTCCTCTCGCTCCCCCTCGCCGCGCAGGGGCCGGGCTACCACGTCATCAAGCGCATCCCGCTGGGCCACGCGCGGGCGGACTACATCATCGTCGACCCGGTGGGACGCCGGCTGTACGGCCTCGACGACAAGGTCATCGACGTCGACCACGACAGCGTGGTCGGCACGGTCGAGGGCGGCGGGGGCGGGTATGCGATCGCGGCCGACCTGAATCGCGGGTTCGTCCGGAACGGGATCGTCTTCGATCTGAAGACGCTGGCGGTGACCGGCCACCTCGATACGCGCGGGGACGGCATCCGGTACGACCCGGTCACGCATCGCGCGTTCACCTGGCGGGACCACGACGCCTGGGTGGTCGACATGCGGACCGGCGCGCTCATCACCAAGTCCACCATCGGTGACGGGCTCGAGTCCGGGGTCGCGGACGGCCGCGGCAAGCTCTTCCTCAACGTGGAGGACTCGGGCTTCATCACCCGCGTCGATGCGCAGACCCTGAAGACGGAAGCGACCTACAAGATCCCATCGTGCGGGCGGGCGCAGGGGCTGTCGATGGATGTCACGACCCGCCGCCTGTTCATGGCCTGCGACACCGAGATGGTGGTGGTCAACGCCGACGACGGGAGCGTCGTCACCCGGATCCACGTGAAAAGCCGGGCCGACCAGAACTGCTTCGACCCGGCCGCGAAGCTGGCCTTCAACCCCAACCGCGCCGACAGCACCATGACGGTGGTGCACGAGGACTCGCCCACCGCCTTCACGGTGGTCGGCACGGTCCAGACGGGCGGGGGCGCCCGGACCTGCTCCGTGGACGAGAAGACGCACAAGGTCTACGTCTTCTACTACGAAGGCACGACGCGGGAGAACGCCCAGCTGGTGCTGGCGGTGCTGGCGCCCTGAGCACTCCCGCGCCTGTTCCCTACTGCCGGGCCTGAATCTCCTGCAGGTTGATCGGCAGCGTCGAGAACACCTGGTCGCCGGGGACGTCGATGAGGACGTCCCCCAGGCGATTGAACCGCCGCATGTCGATCCAGCGGAACCCTCCTTCATAGAGGAGGGAGTACTTCCGCTCCCGCAGGAGGAGACCCACGATGCTGTCCGCCGGGAGGGCGGCGAGGCCGGCCAGGGGCGCCAGACCTCCCGAGTTCACCCGGACCGTATTGATGTCGGCCGCGGCGGCGGCCGCGTTCCGGGCCGCGCTCCCGTTGTTCGCCTCCGCCCGAAGGAGCAGGAGCTCTTCGTTGCGAATGATCGGGATCGATGAGACCGGCGTGGGATAGAGGATCCACGCCAGGTCGGATGTGTGCCCCGCGTCGGAGAGGGCACTGCCCCGGTTGGTCACTCTCGCGACGTAACGATTGTCCGGCGTCGAGTCGGGCTTCAGCTCGACGCTGTCCCGGATCGACGGGTGGACCAGGTTGATCGCCGATGTTGGGTTCTGGGCGAGCGGGTTGGTTTGGTCCCCCGAGTTCGTCGTGAAATCGAAATACACGCCGAGCCCCATGGGCTGCGTCGAATCGACGAACGACGCACCGAGAGCGGTCAGCGCGGAGTCGTAGCAGGCCGAGCAGCCCTGGGACCCGCGGTACGCCTGCACCCGGGCCATCAGCGCGCGATTGAACTGCAGGAACGTGGCCGGGGTGTTGAACCCGTTGAATCCCGGTGGGAGCGGGAACGGGAACGCCCCGCCCGCCGCGAGCAGCGCCGCCTGCGCCGAGTCGAGCAGCGAGACCACGTGCCCCCAGGCCGTCGCGTTCGAGACGAACGGCGCCAGCGGGGCCGTGACCGGTCGGTTCACGTCGATGGGGATCGAATCCTCCGTGTGCGCGTACAGGATGCGCAGGAACGCCAGTGCCTGGAAGGTCTGTACCACGCCGCGCGCGCCGTTCTGCTCCGCCGGGCTGAGCGCCTGCGCCGTTCCGAGCACGTTCAGCAGATCGTAGGCGCTCCGGATCGTGGTGTATTCACCGCCCCACTGCCCGCCCCCGAATCCGCTCCCGGGATCGAGGGGACCTTCGAGCAACTCGGTCACATAGCGGGGCTCCGACGGATCGAAGCGGTAGCCTTCGCGCCCGAGGATGGCACCCTCCAGCACCCACCCACCCATGGTTCCGCGGGCATCGATGATCACACCCTCCACCGCTGCGCCCACCTCGGCGCGGGTGGGATTGTTACCGATTTGCGTGGGCGAATTCGGATTGGTGATGTTGAAGTCGCACGCGCCCACCGGGATACTCACGCACAGCGCGACGAGGACGAGCTTCTTCAGAGAGGCGATCGCATGAGTGTTCATGGTCAGAACCCCAGGTCGATGGAGAAGAAGAAGCTGCGGCTGGGCGGGAACGGGGCGACGTCGATGTTCCGCGCGATCGCCTGATTCCCGAAATTCGAGACCTCCGGGTCCATCCCCTGGTAGGGACTGATGGTGATGAGGTTCCGGCCGGTCACGGAAAACCGGACGTCCTGGACCCCGGTGCCGAAGAGCCGCGCGGATACGTCCGCCGGCACCGTATAGGTAAGGGACAGCTCCCGCAGTTTCAGATAGGACCCGTCCTGCACGTACGACTGGGTGTTGCCGTTGCCGAAGGACGCGAACCGCTGGGACCCGCCGGAGTTCCAGTCCGCGCTGTTTTGAGCCGCGTCATACAGCAGCTGCGTCAGGTTGATGATGTCCCCGCCCC
>DATJQI010000046.1:0-2319 GCA_035505915.1 Gemmatimonadales bacterium
GTAGTGGTCGATCGCCTGGTCGAGCGCGGCCATCGGCACCTCGGGGCCGAGGTTGTGGTCGGCATAGCCGAGATCGGCGAGCACCGCGGCCGACATCATCGAAGGGACGAGGTACGGGTCGCCGGCCGGGGCGGCGCCCAGGGCCGCGGGAGCGCCGGCATCCGGAGCCGGCACGAGTGTCCGGATCTCGGCCAAGGTTCGCAGACAGGTGTCGGTGGACCGATGCTCGATGACGATGCCTTCCGGTCCATGCTCCCAGAGCGTGCCGATCTTCTCCAGGGCGAAGCGCATCGGTCCGTCGCAAATGGCGGCGAGCGGCCATCCCGAGACGTAGAGGGCGAGGAGCAGGGCCCGAGCGGCGGGGGCGTCGTCATGCTCGAGCAGGTGGAAGAGCTCTTGCCCTACGCCCGGCGCCGCGGCGCCGTCGTAGGCGGCCACCGGCGCCGCCGTCCCCGCGCCCACGATCAGGTCCGGGCGGACCACCGGGGCGCCGGTCCGGCGCACGAATTTCACCGCTTCGCCGAGCGCGATGCGGCGGTGCCCGCCGGCGGTGCGCATCGCCGCCAGCGCGCCGTCGTCCACCCAGCGCTTCACCGATGATTCCGAGACGCCCAGCGAGCGGGCCAGGTCTCTTGGCGAAAGGTCTCTCATTCCCCAATCTCTACGATTTGAACGTTATAAACATATCCGCACGTCGCTTGTTCTTCAATAGGTAACAATTTGTTAATAAGCTGTTTATAAGTATTCAGCCGGGGGCTTGACTCTCGGGGAAACGTGCAATAGAATTCATCATATGAACGTTTTGAACGATTTCACCATCGCCGTAGGGGGCCCAGCAAGCCCTGATTCACTTCACCGTTCGAGGAGGTTGCAGATGTCCGCTCAACGATTCAGTCTGGCCGCCCTGGCAGTCGCCGCCGTTCTGGTGGCCCGGCCGGCGCAGGCCCAGAACCAGACGCCCGCGGTCTTCGTCGAAGGCCTGGGGGGCGCCGCGGTCCCCACGTTCGACATCGCCAACACGGCCAAGATCGGCCCGATGTTCGGCGCCGCCGTGGGCTACGTGCTCGATCCCCGCTGGGTGGTGATGGGTGAGTTCGACTACGGGAGCCACAAGGACAAGGCGACCGGCACCGTGACCATCAACACCCTGCACTACATCGCCAAGCTCGGCTACTCCCTGACCGGCCCGAAGGAGCGGGGATGGGAGGCGCTGGTCAACCTGGGCGCCGGGGCCGTGGGCTTCAAGGTCGCGGGAACCACCAAGACCTACTTCGCGATCAACGCCGGCGCGAAGATCACCTACAACATCAACCGCAACATCGGGATCGTGATCTCGCCCCAGGGCGACATCGCTTTCACCAAGAAGGCCGATCTCAACACCACCAACGCCTGGGTCTGGCCGGTCTCCGCGGGTCTCCGCGTCCGGTTCTAACCCGGCCGGGACGCCGGCCTTGACAAGCAAGTGGTCACTTGCCTATTATACAAGCAAGTGACCACTTGCTCTTGGCGGACCCGATGACGCAGGCCCACGACACCGAGCTCCTCTTCCACGCCCTGGCGGACCCGAGCCGCCGGAAGCTCCTGGACCTCCTGCACGCCTCGGACGGCCGCACCCTCAAGGAGCTGTGCGAGCACCTGGACCTGACGCGCCAGGGCGTGACCCAGCACCTGGACGTCCTCGAAGCCGCGAACCTCGTGGCCACCGTCCGCCGCGGCCGCGAACGGCTGCACTTCCTGAACCCCGTGCCCCTGCAGGAGATCTACGAACGCTGGCTGTCCAAGTTCGACAAACCCCGCCTCAAAGCCCTGGCACACCTGAAACGCCAACTGGAGCGCACCCATGCCTAAGTCCACCTTCGTCTACGTGACCTACATCCGCACCACTCCCGAGCGGCTCTGGTCCGCCCTGACCACGGACTCGGAGTTCATGAAGCGGTACTGGTTCGGCATCCACTGCGAGAGCGACTGGACCCCCGGCTCCTCCTGGCGGATGGTCCACGCCGACGGCCGCGTCACCGACTCGGGTGAGATCCTCGAGTCCGAGCCCCCGCGCCGCCTCGTGATCCGCTGGCGCCACGAGCTGTACCCCGAGCTCGCCGCCGAGGGGGACTCGCTCTGCACCATGGAGCTCGAGCCCGCGGGGCCCGCGGTCAAGCTCTCCATCACCCACACCATCGACCGCGAGCACTCGAAGCTCATCGAGGCGGTGAGCGGCGGGTGGCCTGGCATCCTCTCGAACCTGAAATCCCTGCTCGAGACGGGCTCCATCGTGCTCGAGCAATCGTCCCGGGCCAAAAAGGCCGAGGCCGCGAAGGCCTA
>DATJQI010000047.1:0-14014 GCA_035505915.1 Gemmatimonadales bacterium
TGCGCTTCACTTCGATTCCGTCCTCTCGTCGCGCTCGATTTTTCCGTCGAGCAGGTGGATCTGCCGGTGCGCCCGCGCCGCGATGTCCGGCTCGTGGGTCACCAGCACGATGGTCTGTCCCGACTGCCACAGCTCCTCGAACAGCCTCATGATTTCGTTCCCGGTCGCCGAGTCCAGGTTGCCCGTGGGCTCGTCGGCCAGGAGGATGCTCGGATCGTTGACCAGGGCCCGGGCGATGGCGACGCGCTGGCGCTGGCCGCCCGACAGCTCGTTGGGCCGGTGTTCCATGCGGTCGCCCAGGCCCACCTTGGCGAGCGCCGACGCGGCGCGCTCACGCCGGACCTTGGACTTCTCCCCGGCGTAGATCAGCGGCAGCTCCACGTTGTGCAGCGCGTCGGCCCGGGGCAGGAGGTTGAAGGTCTGGAACACGAACCCGATCTCCTTGTTGCGGATCCGGGCCAGGGAGTCGTCCTGGAGCTCGCTCACCTTCTGGCCGTTCAGCCAGTACTCGCCGGCGGTCGGCGTGTCCAGACAGCCGATCATGTTCATGAACGTCGACTTGCCGGAGCCGGACGGGCCCATGATGGCCACGAACTCGTTCTTGCGGATCTGCAGATCCACGCCCCGCAGGGCCCGGATGGTCTCCGTTCCCATGGTGTACTCGCGCGCGAGCTTGTGCGTCAGGATGACGATGTCCGGGAGCGGCGTGTCGCCGGTCCGGAATTCCTGCGCGGGTCCGGCGATCACAGGTCCTTCCCCAGCAGGGCGGCGAGCGTGGCCAGCGCCGTCCGGTACGAGAACCGCGCCTGAATCAGGTTCACCTCCGCCTGCGCCAGGTTGGCTTCGGCGGTCTGCACGTCGAGCAGGAGACCCGCGCCGACCCGGAACTTCTCCTGGGCCACGCGGAGCGCTTCCTGGCCCGACGCCACGTTCGCCTCCGAGATCCCGACCTGGGTGTGCGCGGCCCCCAGCGAGATGACCTGCTGCGCGATCGACGCGTTCACCGAGCGGCGGGTGTCGGCCGCCTGGGACTCGGCCACGTCGCGGCTCACCGAGGCCGACGTGATCGACTGTTCCCGGGCGAACCCGTTGAACAGGGTCCAGTTCAGCGCGAACCGGTACGACCAGTTGTTGACGTACGTGCTGGTGCTGTTCCAGGGGGCCTCGAGTCCGGTGTAGCCGTTCGCGTAGGAGACGCTGAACGTGGGCCAATACTGCGCCCGGCTTTCGGTCACGAACGACCCCGCCGCGTGGGCTTGCGCATCCGCGGCGGCCACGAGCGGCGTCGAGCCCAGCGGCACCGCCCGGATGACCCCGGTATCCGGGAAGACGGGCAGGGTGGTGTCGCTCACCGCGCGGACCGGGCCATTGACGCCGACCTGGCGGCCCAGCGACACCTCGGCGCCGGCCAGGTTGGCCTGCGCCGTCAGCAGCGCCACCTGGCTGTTGCCGTAGGTCACGGCGGCGGACAACGAATCCGACAGGGTCCCGGCGCCGGCGCGCAGCTTCTGCGCGGCGATCTGGAGCTGGGTCTGGCTCACGGTCACCTGGGCCTGCGCGACGCGGACCAGCTCCTCGTCGGCGAGGGCGGCGAAATACGCTTCCTTGACCGACAGGATGGTCCCATATCTCGCGCTCGTGTATCCCGCGGCCGCGGCGTCGGCGGTGGCGCGCGCCGCGTTGAGCGCCGCGGTGCGCGCGAACCCTTCGAAGATGTTGAAGGTGGCCGACAGGGACGCCGAGTACGACGTGCTCGACGGCACGTTGACGATCTGGCCGGTCTGGCTGTTGAACCGGTTGGACGAATTGGTGTTCGACGAGCCGCCGATGGAGAGGGAAGGCAGGAAGCCCCCCCACGCCGCCCGCGAGGCCGCCGCCGCGTTCCGCTCGGTGCCCAGCGCCTGCACCATCGTGGGCTGGATGGCGAGGGCCCGGCTGATGGCCTCGTCCATGGTCACCGTGGGGGCGCTGTCGGACCGGACGGCCGGATTCTGGGCCGCCGCCGGCGCCGCGATCACCAGGGCGATGATGCCGATACGCAACCGCATGCTAGTGTCTGCCTCCATGAGTCGTGTCCGCCGCGGAGTCACCTCTTTGATGCGCCTGCTCCGCGACGAGTTGCAGGTACTTCTTCCGCTGGGGCTCGGTCAGGTGCGTGAAGATCTCGGCCCGCATCACGTGGCGGAGCGAATCCACCCGCGCGTGTACGTCCCGCCAGATCGTGTCCATCTGCGGGTGGTGGCGGTTCAGCACCGCGCGCACCGAGTCGCGCTGCGCCGAATCCAGCCCGAGCTCCTTGGTCAGGTAGCTCACGAACGCATCCGGGCCGTGGGGCCGGGAGTCGTGCCGGAGCCAGGCGTCGACGCCCCACCCGGCCGCCCCGCCGAGCACGAACACGGCGGCGAGCAGCGCGATGGCCTGCGCCTTCGATCGGTTGAACATCGTGACGGCGATCCTCTCAGGGGCGCTGGGACGAGAAGACGACGCTCGCGTCCGGCGGACGCGAGCCGCGGACGACGGCGATGGCGGCGCCGCCCGAATCCGCGGGCCCCATCACCAGTGCCTCCTCGATGGACGCGGTGCCGACGGTCGATTGCATCATCCGGCCGGCCGCGAATCCCACGCCGAGGACCAGCAGAGCGGCGGCGATCCCGCGGCCGGCCCAGCTCGCCAGGACGTCCCACGACCCCGCACGGGTCGTGCCCACGCGCGCCATGACGCGGGCGACGAACGCGTCGTGCGCCGCCGGCTCGAGCGCGCGCCGCAGCGCGTCGCCGAGCTCGGTGTCCGGCTGGTGATCGAACGGCATCTGATGTTCCGTCATGACGGCTCCCTCCAGTCTTCGAGCAACGTGCGCAGCTTCCGCCGCGCGTGAAACACTTCGGATCGGACCGTGCCTTCGGGGACCTTCAGCATCCCCGCGATCTCGGCGTGGGAGTATCCCTCGACGTCGAACAGCACCACCGCGAGCCGGCGCCGTTCCGGCAGCTCCGCCAGGGCCTGCCGCAGCCGCTCCGAAAGCGCACTGCGCTCGGCGACGACGTCGGGCCGGGGACCGCCGCCGACGACACCCGGGTCCAGCGGCTCGGCGCTCCGGACCGAGCGCCGGCGGCGCCGGTCCGTCGCGGCGTTGGCCACGATCCGCATCAGCCAGGGACCGAACGGTCGGCGCGGATCGTACTGCTCCAGCTTGACCAGCGCCGAAAGGAAGGCGTCCTGCGCAGCGTCGTCGGCGTCGTCGGAGTCCCGGAGGACCGCCCGCGCGACCCGCCGGGCCTGTTCCGCGTACCGATCCACCAGAGTTCCGAATGCGCTCCGGTCCCCGGACAGTGAACGGGCGACCAGGTCGGCTTCGTCCCGCTGTTCTATACGCGCACCCCCCGGGCGGGGTTGGGAGTCACGGGACATCGTCGCCCCGGGCCCGCGCCCGCCGGAATACCGCGTACCAGCCGAAGATGAAGGCGGTCCAGAACGCCCCCACCGCCAGCGTGACGCTCATCACGTGCGGGAACAGGAGCAGCAGCGCGCCCACGAGCGACGCCGCCACCGTCGCGAGAACGGCGAGCCGCCGCCGGAGCCCTCCCGCCACCTGACGCAACGCCACCACCGCGGACCGGGCCCGCTCGCGCGCCGACGGCAGGTGCGACGGCGCGGGCGCGTCCGGCGCGACGAGTGCGTCGGCGAGGCGCGCCGGCAGCCGGCGCCGCGCCACCAGCACCACCTCCCGGCTGGCGGCCGTGTCCCGGCGGTACTGCTCGGACAGCTCCACGGCCAGCGGCTCGTCGTCCACCAGCACGTCGAGCTCGTAGTTCGTCAGGAGGCTCGACACGTTGAGGTTGCTCGATCCCACCCGGACCCAGCGGCGATCCCCCACCAGGGTCTTGGCGTGGAGCATCGGGCCCCGCCACTCGAAGAGGCGGATCCCCGCGTGCAGGAGATCACGGTAGCCGATGCGCGTGAGCGCGCTCACCACCGGGATGTCCGTCGCGCCCGGGACCAGTACCCGGACGTCCACGCCCCCGCGCGACGCGTCGATCAGCCCGGCCACGATCGCGGCCGGAGGCGCGAGATAGGCGTCCGTGACCCAGAAGCGCTCCACCGCGGTCGTGGCCAGGAGCCCCACCACGCGCCAGATGCGCGCTTCATCGGGTACCCCTTCCACGATCCGGACCGCCGTCGGCCCGCACTCGGGGGGATCCGCGGCCAGCTCCTCGAGCGGGAGCCGCTCGCCGGCGCGCCGCCACACGCGCGCGAACGTCGCGTCCAGCGCCGCCGCCGCCGGCCCCCGCAGCGCAAGCGCCGTATCCCGCCAGGGCTGGCGCCCCCGCGCCGGGTCGCCGGCCCACTCGTCACCGAGGCACAGGCCTCCCACCACCGCCCGCTCCCCGTCCACCACCAGAAGCTTCCGGTGGTCCCGCCGGAGGATCTGAAAGGGCCGTCCGCGGAACGGAGGATTGAAGGGGCGCGCCTCGACCCCCGCCTGGCGGAGCCGGTGCCAGTACCCGTGCGACGTGGCGCGGCTGCCGAACCAGTCGTAGAGCACCCGCACGCGCACGCCCTCGCGCGCCCGCTCGGCCAGCGCGTCGCCGAAGCGGCGCCCGGTGGCGTCGTCCCGGATGATGTAATTCTCGAGATGGACCCACGACCGGGCTTCGGCGATCATCGCGACCATCGCCGAGAGGGCGCGGGCGCTGTCGGCGTGATGGGTGAGCGCGTTCCCCGGAATCGGCCGCGTGCCCGAGGCACGGTCGAGACCGCGTTCGAGGCTTCCGACGCCGGTGGTCACCGGCTACGGGGAGCCCAGCCCCAGCGTGCGCTCCAGAGGGCGGAGGGCGGCGATCACGAACGCGATGTGGTCGTCCAGCGGGACGCCGAGCTCCTCGGCACCCCGCCGCACGTCGTCACGGTTCACGCCCCGCGCGAACGCCTTGTCCTTCAGCTTCTTCTTGACCGAAGACACCTCGAGGTCGCCGAAGCTCCGGGACGGCCGGACCAGCGCGCAGGCGACGAGGAATCCGCACAGCTCGTCCACCGCGAACAGGGTCCGGGCGAGCGGCGTCTCCCGCGCGACCCCCGTGTAATCCGCGTGCCCCAGGATCGCCTGGCACACCGGCTCCGCCACCCCCCGCTCGCGCAGGAGCCGGACCCCCCAGCTGGGGTGCTCCTCGGTGGCCGAGTGGGCGTCGTTGGGATACCGCTCGTAGTCGAAGTCGTGGAGCAGTCCCGCGAGCCCCCACGTCTCCTCATCTTCTCCGCGCTGCCGGGCGTAGGCCCGCATCGCCCCTTCCACCGCCAGCATGTGCTGTCGCAACGACGGGGACGCGGTGTGTTCCTGCATCAGGGCGAGCGCCTGTTCGCGGTTCATAGATCCACTTTCCAGCGGTCGGCCCAGATCTCGGCCATGAGGATGGGCCAGAGCTTGCGGGCGTGGTTGGCACGGCCGGACCGGTGCTCGGCCCAGAGCGCGGGGACCCGTTCCCCACCGAGACGCGGTGCCCTGAAGTAACGGTCGGCCCGCTCGGCCAGGGCGCCGGTGAGCCACGCCGCGACCGGGACGGAGAGGCCCCGCTTCCGGCGGTCGATGACGTACGCCGGCACGAGCCCGGACGCCGCTTCCTTCAATATCGCCTTGGTCCGCCACCCCCGCACCTTGCGGCTCGACCGCATCGGCAGCGCCAGCTCCAGCACCTGGCGATCGAGGAAGGGCGCGCGTGCCTCGACGGAGGCGAGCATCGTGCCCCGGTCGACTTTCACGAGCAGGTTGTCGGGCAGGTACGTGAGAAAGTCCAGCCAGAGCATCCGGTCGAGATCGGGGCCGTCCGGAAACCCGGCGAGGAGCTCCCCGCAGAGCGCCACCGCCTCCGGCGTGGGCCCCAGGGCCCCGAACCAGGCGAGATGCCGCTCCAGGGGAGGGCGCAGGGCGGCGGTCACGAACTGCTTGAGCAGGAATTCCACGGTGACCTTGCCGGAGGATGCGGGCCAGCGCCGGACCAAGCCGGCGACGGCCGCCCGCACCGGACCCGGGAGACCCCGGAAAATCCCGGCGGCCCGGTGCCCCAGATACGTGGGGTAGCCTCCGAACAGCTCGTCGGCGCCTTCGCCCGACAGGACCACCTTGACGTCCTGCCGCGCCGCCTCGGCCAGGAGGTAGGTGGGGAGAATGGCGGGATCGCCGATGGGCTCGGCGAGGCGCGCCGTGACGAGCTCGAACGCGCGGGTCAGCGACGCCTCGTCGGCGGCCACCGCGTGATGGACGGACCGGATGTCGCGCGTCACCGCCGCGGCGAAGTCGCTCTCGTCGTACCCCGAGGCGGTGAACCGGGCCGCGTAGGTGTGGATCCGCTGGCCGGGCATCGCCCGCGCGACCGCCGCGGCCAGGAACGACGAGTCGAGCCCGCCGCTCGTGAAGACGCCGACCGGCACATCCGACATCAGCTCCCGCCGCACGGCTCCGATCAACGTCTCGCGCAGGTCGGCCGCCGAGGTCAGGCGGTCTTCGGCGCGGGCGGCCTCGGCGGCGTTCCAGTACCGGCTCGTCGTGACTCCCGACGCGGACGCCTCGAGCAGGGTGGCCGGCGGGAGCTTGTTGATGCCGGCGATCATCGTACGGGGCGCCGGGACATACCCGAACGCCGCGTAGAGCCCGGCGGCGTCGCGGTCCAGGCGGCGGGGCTGATCGGGGAACACCAGAAGCGCCTGGATCTCGGACGCGAAGCGCAGCTCCCCGTCCACCAGGGTCCAGAACAGCGGCTTTTCGCCGGCCCGGTCGCGGGCGAGGATCAGGCGGGCGCGGACGTCGTCCCAGATGGCCAGGCCGAACATCCCGTCCAGCCGGCCGACCGCGCCCGCTCCGGCGCGGCCGTAGTGCGGCACGATGGTTTCGATGTCGCCCGTGGACCGGAACGGGTAACCCCATCCGGCCGCCTCACGGCGCAGATCGGGCGCGTTGTAGATCTCACCGTTGCAGACCATCCAGACCGCGCCGTCGGGGCTTTGAAAGGGCTGGTCTCCGGTGGTGAGGTCCATGATGGCGAGGCGCCTGGCGCCCAGGCGGGCCCGGTCGTGTCCGACGATCCGCTCGCCGTCGGGCCCGCGGTGGGCCAGCGCCGCCGCCATCTCGGGCAGGCATCCGGGGTGACGCAGCGGACGCCCGGCGAGGGAGACGACGCCGAAGATCCCGCACATCTACGGGGCGCCGGTGCGGCAGGGCCCGTAGGCGGCGAAGCGGGCGTCTTCGGCCAGGAGCGGAAGGTGCTGGTGCAGGGTCTGGCGGACGTCGCGGTCGCCCGCGCGCGCGATGAACACCGTGGGCAGAGGGCAGCGCGCCAGCAGATCCCGCCACGCGTCGGCCGCGAGCAGCGGCGTGCCGGGGAGGGTCCGGAGCCGGTCGGCGTAGTCCGCGATGTACGTGCTGGTGAGCTCGCGCCCGGCGGGGGTCGCCACCGGGATGGTCCGGTGCAGATAGAAGGGCAAGGAAGGAATGAACGCGGCGACGCCCACCACCTGCGCCGGCGCGCCCGCGGCGGCCGAGCGGGAGAGCGTGGCCGCGACGGCGTCCGTGATGGCGGCGGAGGAGCGGTCGTCGCCGACGGCCTTGAGCAGCGTCCCGCCCGCGGGAGGGACGGCGACGACCACCGCGGCGTACGCCGCGACGGCGAGGGTGGGGGCGTCGCGGCGGGTCGCCAGAGCCACCACCAGCCCGGACGCCACGAGCACCAGCCCCAGCACGAGCGCCGCTCCCGGCATGGCGGCCTTCTCGGCGGGGGTGAGCGAGATGGGCGCCGGGAACCATCGGGTGAGCGTGATCAGTCCCGCCCCCGCCAAGAGCGCCACCGGCACGTAGGCCTTCGCCCCCAGGCGCGTGCCCCACCGGCTCATTCCGCGCCCCGCCGCGAGCGCGATGGCGGGAAGCAGGGGCAGCACGTAGTGCGGGAGCTTGGACTGGTTGAGCGAGAAGAAGAGCAGGGGTCCGGCCATCCAGGAAAGCAGGAGGATGGCGTCCTGCGCGGCCGGGTTCACGGTGCGGGCATCCCAGATCCATTTCCAGCGGCCGAGACCGGAGAGGGCCGGCACGATCCACGGGAAAGCGCCGACCAGGACGATCGGCACGTAGTACCAGAACGGGGCGGTCCGGTGGAAGCCCCGCGTCGTCACCCGCTGGAAGGTCTCGCGGACGAATGCGTAGTCCGGAAACTCCGGATGGCGGGCGGTGACCGCGAAGAACCACGGCAGGGCGACGAGGGCGAAGGCCAGGAGCCCACGCCACGCGAAGATCCGGCCCAATGGCCGTCCCGTGAGGAGGGCGAACGGGAGGACGGCGAGCAGGGGCACGGCGATCGCGACGGGGCCTTTGGTGAGGCCGCCCAGGCCGATGGCGGCCCAGGCGAGCACCGGGCGATCGTCGGCGAAGGCGAGAATCGCGAGCGTCAGGAAGAACGCCAGCGTGCTGTCGAAGATGGTCTCGCGGGCGAAGGCCAGCACCAGCGGCATCGTGGCCAGCGCCAGCCCCGCGATCCATCCGGCGTCCGCGCCCCACCGCTTCCGCGCCCACCAGACTACGAGGGCGACGGACCCGAACGTGAAGAGCAGGGCGGGGAGCCGGGCGGCGGCCTCGGTGGGGCCCAGGACTTCCATCGAAAGCGCCGCGGCCGCGAAGTAGACGACGGGCTTGTCGAGGTACGGCAGGCCGTCGAGGTGGGGCACGAGGAAGTCCCCCGACTGGACCATCTCGCGGGCGACTTCCGCATTCCGTCCCTCGTCGGGGTCGAGGAGCCGGTGGCCGCCCAGCGACCAGCCGAGGGCGAGCGCAGCGACGACGAGCAACCAGGGGAGCCGGGCGGGAACGGGGGAGCGCGCCACGGCGTGAATCTAATGCAGGGGATGGGTCCCGCCGGGCGGCGCCGGCATCTGGCTGACGGTGATCGGCACGGCGGCGGACGGGGTTCCGTCCACCGCGATCGCGAAGCGATAGGCGCCGGGGTGCGGGAAGGGGACGTCGAACACCAGGATGGCCGCGGCTTCGATGTCCGTGACGCCGGCCGGGGGCTCGGCGAAGTTCACGGTCCCGGACCCCCCGAGGATCTCGGTGTCCCGCTCGTCCAGCAGCCGGATCTGCACGGGGTGCTCGCCGATCTCCGTCCGCCGGCCCTTGAGCCGGATGACGAGATGCAGGCGGGGGTGCATGGCCGGGAACTGCTGCACCCAGATGTGCTGGAAAATGCCGAGGACCGAGATTTTTCCGGCCTGGTCCACCAGGGCGTAGTCCGCCACCACCGCGAAGTCGACGTGCACGGTCAGGGCTTCCGGAGATCCACGGAGGCCACCGTATGCTCCCACGCGAATGTGAGCGTGGCCCCGCTCCCGGTCGGGTCCCCGCGCATGGAGCCGGAGATGGTGAACCGCTCCGTGAGGGGCGCGGTGGTGTCCACGGTCATCGGCAGACGCACGAGATCGGAGTCCGGGTTGTACGCCGTGCCCGAAAGCAGGGACCGGCGGGTGCCGCAGGGACCCGTGCAGGGGGCGAGGGTCTCCCGGTTGACGATGAGGGTCCACGCTCCGGGCGTCGGAAGAATCCAGAGCGAATAGGACCCCGCGGGGATGGTGGTGCCCGCGGCCACGACGGGGCCGGTGATCGTCAGGATGGTCGCCGAGTTCGCGCCGGCGCGCCAGACTTTCCCCCAGGGCTCCATCGCGCCGAAGATCTTCCGCCCCCTCACCGAGGGCCGTCCGTAGGCGACGGTAAGGGACGTTCCCTGGAACGACATCGTGAGGGTATCCCGGGGGGACAGCTGGGCGATCGGCCGGCTCGCGAACGTCGGCCCCAGGCGGGCCAGGTCGAGGCTCGGCACGCGCTCCCACTCGTACTTGTCGGTGGTCATCCGGCCGGAGATGTGCGTCAGGTGTCCGGCACGGTCCAGCGTTCCGAGGAACGGGCCGTCGCCGCCGAGCCAGAGACGGACCGCGTCTCCACCCACGAACCGGAGTCCCAGCGTCGTGGCGCCGCTTCCCGTCATCGGCAGGCCGATGACCGTGGCCGTGTCGCCGCCCCGGTTCCGCGCGCCGCGTACGACGTCTTCGAGGAGTCCCGCCGCGAGGAACAGGTACGGCGCCTCCGCCGGGCCTTGGGCGTCTCCCGCGGACTTCAGCTCCATCGGCAGGTTCGGCGCTCCGCCGATGTTGTGCGTCACCAGCTCGAAGTGGGAGCGGCCGGCACCGTACGTGACGGTGTAGATGCGATGGAGGGTGACGGGGGACCGGGTGACGATTTCGCCGCGGAGCCCGGAGTCGGTACGCTGGTAGGTCTCGAGCGCCATGGTGTCGTTGCCGAGTCGGGTCACCCAGGCACCCCGGTCCTGCCCGGCGAGGTGGGCCCCGGCCAGGACGAGAACGCAGGCGCTCGCACGGGCGCGCATCACGAGACCTTGATCGAGTTGATCTTGTCGTTCTGCTTGATCTTGTTCACGACGTCCATGCCCTTGGTCACCTGCCCGAACACGGTGTGCACGCCGTCCAGGTGGCGCTGCGGGGCGTGACAGATGAAGAACTGCGACCCCCCCGTGTCCTTTCCGGCGTGCGCCATCGACAGCGTTCCGGCGACGTGCTTGTGGGTGTTCAGGTGGGTTTCGCACTTGATGGTGTAGCCGGGCCCGCCCGTTCCCACCCGGCCTTTGCCCGACTTCGAGTAGGGGTCGCCGCCCTGGATCATGAAGTTCGGGATCACGCGATGGAACGTGGTCCCGTCGTAGAAACCCTCTTTCGCGAGCTTTTCGAAGTTGGCGACGGTGCCGGGGACCTCGGCGCCGAACAGCTCGAGCTCGATGGTTCCCTGCACGGTGTCGATCACGGCTTTGGTCGCGGGCATCACTGCTCCAGTGCGAGGTTGTCGTCGACCTGCTGAACGGTTTTCATCCCTACAATCACGACGGACACGCCCGGGTTGTCCAGGACGAAACGAAGCGCCAGCTGCGCCGGCGAGATCCCCGACTGGCGGGCGAGGTCGCGTACTCTCGCGCCCAGGGCGGCCATCTTGGCGACATAGGGGCGCGGCATCCGCGCCCGGATGTCCCCGGTCTCCCACGTGGCGTCCGCCCCGTAGCCGCCCGCCAGGAACCCGTTCGCCAGCGGCTCGCGCGCCAGGATGCCGACGTTGGCGGTCCGCGCCGCGGCGATCAGCGCGTCCTCGGGCTCCCGCCGCGCGATGTTGTAGACGACCTGCACCGTATCGGGCATCGTCGCCTGGATGGCCGCGAGGCCCTCCTCGGGCGGGTGAATGGATACGCCGTAGGCGCGGATCTTCCCTTCCTGCTTCAGATCCTCGAGCACGCCGTAGGTGTCCATCGCCGCGATGAGCGGGAGCGGCGGATTATGGAGCTGGAGGAGGTCGACGTAGTCGGTCCGGAGCCGCCGCAGGCTCTGCTCCAACGCGAAGCGCACGTAGTCCGGCGCGAAGTTCGAGTCGTGGGTCACCGGCAGCGGCGCGTCGACGGGGAGCTCGTCGAAGGGCGCTCCGGCCAGCTCGGCGATCCGGTCCCGCAGGAGCGGATGCACGGCGCGATTGTAGAAATTGCCGCCGACCTTGGTGGCGAGCACCACCTGGGAACGGACGTCGGCGAGCGTCTCGCCGAGGATCTCCTCGCTGTGCCCGTGGCCGTACACGTCCGCGGTATCGAAGAACGTGCACCCCAGCTCGAAGGCCCGGCGCACCGCGCGGCGGGACTCCGCGTCGTCGGTGGGCCCGTAGGAGTTGCCGAACCGGTTCCCGCCGATGCCCCAGCCGCCGAAGCCGATCTCACTCACCGCCAGCCCGGTCCGCCCCAGGATGCGCCGGTTCATCGCAGGAGCTCCGCCAGGGCGTCCCGGGCTTCCACCGGGAGAGAGCAGGTGGTCCCCACGCAGACGGTGGTGCGGGGCCGCTCGCCGGTCGTGCGGATCACCACCCGGCGGGGGCGCCAGGTCCGGAGCGCGAGCAGGTGCATCGCGCAGGCCTCACCCGGGCCTCCCGGCCCGTCCACTTCGATCCGGGTGACGGGATGCAGGGCCCAGTCGATGGCGCGGAGGAGGGTGGCGCCGTGCAACCCGAGCGCGCCGGCGACACCGGCGAAGGTTTCGACCTGCCGGTCGAGGCCGCGGCGCCAGCGCGGGTCATCGGTCAGCGCCGCCAGCCGCGCCAGCACCAGCCCGGCGACGCCGTTCCCCGAGGGAGACGGAGCGTCCTGCGCGGGTTTGCCCCGCACCGAGAGGTATCCGGCCCCGCCGCCGCCCGCCACGTCCCAGTAGCCGCCGGCGGGGTCGCCGTGCGCGGTTTCGACGTGGTTCATCACCTGAGCCGCCCGCTCGAGCCATGTGGGGTGCCCGGTCGCCTCGAATCCGTCCAGGAACGCGGCGGCGGCGTGGACCTGGTCCTCGAGCATCCCGCCGGGCGCGGCGCGTCCGATGACGTGGGACATCCCCGCGCCGGCACGCCACCCGTCGCTCCAGAGGCGTTCGAGGACCCGGAGGGCCAGCGCGTTGCACTCGGGCCGGTCCAGCACGGCGCCGGCCTGGAGCAGCGCGCCCGCGAGCATCGCGTTCCACGACACGTACGGCGTGCGGTCCACCACCGGCGTCGGCCGCCGGGAGCGGGCCAGGGCCAGCTTCGACATCGCCGACGCGAGCAGCCCCGCCTCGCCCTCCGCCGGGGTGTGCCGGCGCCAGAGCACATTCTTGGCGGGATTGTGGTGCATCTCTCCGCGCTCCCCGATGTCGAACACGCGGGCCGCCACGTCGAACTCGGGGTCCGTGAGCTCCGCCCGGGCCTCTCCCGCGGTCCAGGTCCAGTAGTCTCCGTCGTCTCCGAAGCCGGCGTCGGCGTCCTGAGAGGAATAGAAGGCGCCCCGCTCCCGATCGCTCAGGGTACCCAGCACCCAGTCGACGATGCCCGCGGCGGTCTCGCGGAAGAGCGGATTCCCGAACGCCGCGTAGGCGGAACAGTAGGCGCGCAGCAGCTCGGCGTTGTCGGCCGCCATCTTTTCGAAGTGCGGGATGATCCACCGCTCGTCCGTGGTGTAGCGGTGGAACCCGCCCCCCAGCTGATCCCGGATGCCGCCGCGCGCCATCCCTTCCAGGGTCTTGATCACGACTTCGCGCGGCCAGTCCTCCCGTGTGTCCCACCACCGGGCGAGCAGGAACTCGCAGGCGCCGGGATGCGGAAACTTGGGAGCCGCGCCGAAGCCGCCGTAGCGGACGTCGAAGTGCCGGGCCATCAGATCGGCGCCCGCCGCGAGCGTCTCCTCTCCGGCGCGTCCCTTCCCGGTTTCGTCCAGCGATTGGGCCAGCCGCTCCGCCACGGCGCGGGCGTTCTTGGTCACCTGCTCCCGGTCTTCGCGATACCGCCGGGAGATCTCGAGCAGGGTGGACCGGAATCCCGGGCGACCATAGGAGTTCCGCTCGGGCGGGAAGTACGTCCCGCCGAAGAACACGTCGCCGTCGGGCGTGAGGAACGCGGTCAGGGGCCAACCCCCTTGGCCCGACAGGGCCTGCACGGCGCGCTGGTAGCGGGCGTCCACGTCGGGGCGCTCATCCCGGTCCACCTTCACGCAGACGAACTCGCGGTTCAGGATTTCCGCGATGGCCGGATCCTCGTACGACTCGCCATCCATCACATGGCACCAGTGGCACCAGACGGCCCCGATGTCGAGCAGGAGGGGCCGGTCCTCGGCCCGGGCCCGGCGGAAGGGCTCGTCTCCCCAGGGTTCCCAGCGAACGGGCTGGTGGGCCGCCGAGCGGAGGTAGGCGGACGACTCGGCCTCGAGGAGGTTGGGCACTATCCCTCGAGGAAGCGGATGGCGGTGCGGGAGAGCAGCTCGGCGCCGATGACGAGGGCCGCCTCGTCGATGTCGAACGTGGGGCTGTGATGGGGAGACGCGGCCCGCCCCGGCGGCGCGGAGCCGACGAACGCGAACGAGCCCGGGACCCGGCGCAGGAAGTACGACATGTCCTCGCCGCCCATGGTCCGTACGCCGGTCCGGACGTTGCC
>DATJQI010000048.1:0-4690 GCA_035505915.1 Gemmatimonadales bacterium
CGGAGCAGACAGCAGTCTGCCGTCTGCTCCCGGCAAGGCACCCTACCTGGCCGTGAGCCTGCTCTTGGTTCAGGTCACGCTCGGCGCCGTCACGGTAAAGCTCGACCTGCCGCCCTGGACCATCATCCTGCACCTCGGCACGGCGATGCTGCTCTTGGCGACGCTCATCTACGCGGCCCGGGGGACTCCCGGGTTGCGCCCGGGGCCGGCACACACGGCGATGTTGCTCCTCGTGCTCGTGACTGTGTTGATGGGCGCCCTCACCGCCAACCTGGGCGCGGCCAGCGCGTGCCTGGGGTTCCCGCTTTGCAACGGCCAGATCCTTCCCGATGGAAACCGCTTCCAGTACATCCAGTGGACACACCGGCTTCTGGCCTACTCGCTGGTCCTGTCCGCGGCCGTCTGGGCGGCGCGGGAGCGGCGACCGGGACCGCGGTGGGTGCTGGGACTGGTGCTGCTGCAGGTCGTGGTGGCGGCGGCGATGGTGCTGGGCGGGCTCCCGGCGCCGCTCCGGGCGGCGCATGTCGCGGTGGGGGCGGCGGTGTGGGGGACGGCGGTGCTGGCCGCGCTCTAGGAAGCGAAACGGCCCGGCAGCAGGAGCTGCCGGGCCGTTCGCATAGACCGCCTGTCTGACCTACTGCCGGCTGATCGTCAGGGTGTAGTTGCTGACGTTGCCGTTGCCCGGGCAGGCCGAGCCATCGCACGCCGCGTAGTACTCGATGATGAAGTAGTGCGTGCCCGCCGGGTACGTGTGGTTCCCGGTGGACTGGGGCTTCAACCCGGTCGCGCCCGCGCCGCCGTCCTCAAAGTCGCAAGCCGTGGAGGCCGTGGCGCCGCTGCAGGAATAGATGTCGATGTCCGGGTTCGAGGCGTTCGCGCCGGGCCAGTCGGCAGTGAAGTCGAGCGTGGCGGGCGCCGCGAGAGTGAACTTGAAGATCAAGCACGGGCCGCTCGAGCCGAAGCCCAAATAGACTTCGGGGCACGCCGGAGCGTTGTTGGCCAGGGGCTGGGCCGGATAAAGGACCACGCTGCTCCCCGACGCGGGGAGCTGGGGAGTCAGGTCGAACCCCGGCACGTAGGCGTCGCTGCCCGCGTAGGCATTGGTGCCGGCCGTCACCGGCACCGTCGCAAGCGCCAGCGTTGACCCCGAGTAGGTCACGACGATGCCGGTGAACCGCATCGAATCCGCGGTGAACGCCGGTACCGCGACTACCAGAGAGTCGGCCGCTTTGCTCAGGATAAGGGCGCTTTCCTTTTCGGTCCCGAACGTCACGCTGACCGTGGCGGTGTCGAACTGGAGAGTGGGGGCGCCGCTCTTGATGGTGATGACGTTCCCCGGTTGGGGATTCGCGGCGGAAAGCACCACCGGGAAAACCGTCGGGGCCACGATCACACTCACGGTGTCGGGCTTGAGCCCGCTCGCCGACGCGATGATGCAACTCTTGTTGAGGCCCGTCGACGTGACGATGGCCTTCGCGCTGGTGTTGGGGACCGGCACGTAGGTCGGATCGGCCGCGACCGTGGCCGTGGTCGGGTCGCAGGAGCTGAAACTGATCGCGCCCGTCAACGGCGTCAGGCGATCATCAACGATCTCCGCGATGAACGAGCCGGTCGCGCCGATGCCGTTCAGGCTGAGAGAGGAGAAGTTGGCGATGACGGCCGACGGGGTGCCGCTCCCGGACGCCGTCGGATCGCTGTGGCACGACGCCAGCGCCACCATCACGCCAATCAGAACGGAGATCCGTGCTTTCATACCATCCTCGCTTGAAGGTCTCTGGCAGGCCTGCTAGAAATTGTTCACGTCGTTCACGCCGTCCGTCCCCAGAAGGTCCTGCCAGTCCGGCCGGCTCTGCTCCCTGCGGTCATTCGTGTAAATCAGCGTATAGTTCCCGAACCGCGTCAGATCCATGAACACGTACTTGAGATTGCGGTCCTGCGTGTACTTCCACACTTCGTAGGGGCTCGTGCCCCCGGCCGAGCGCCGGTCCAGATGCTCGTCGGGCGGTCCGTACAGCACGAAGATCCGGCCCCGGTCCGTCCGCCACCCCGCCTGCCCGGCCGCGCCCCCTTCCTTGAAGCGCGTGTTGGCCTCGTTCACGCGGGCGTAGTACTGCTCCATCAGCGCATTCCGGCCGCCCGCGGGATTCCGGCGCGCCCAGAAGTCCCGCAACCACCGCCGCTTCCCGTCCACCGAGAGTCCCGAGTACTGCCCGGACTCGGACGACGTCATCACGTACACCAGCGGCGCGTACAGCGAGTCGAGCCCCGACTCGGTCCGATCCGAAAAGAGATCCGCGTCGGCCAGATCGGCCGTCGCCGTCACCGTCTGCAGGGTCTCCAGTCCGCCCATCGCGAACGGCGCGGACCGGACCACCGCGGAATCACCTGAGGCCTTCACCTCCAGCCGGTAGTTCCCGGCCGGCAGGCCCGCCAGGTCGAGCATCCCGTAGGTGAACCCGCCGCCCGCGCCGACCGCCACCGCCTGTGGCTGGGCCGCGATCACCTGGGTCCCGCCCGCGTCGACCACTCGCGCCGTCACCGTCAGGCTTTCGGCCCGCCCCGGATACAGCTCCAGGTAGTAGGCCAGCTGCGTCGCTTCCGGCGTCAGCGTCGGCGCGCCCGCGGTCTGGATGAACAGCGCCCCATTCCAGATTTCGCCGGCCCGGGGCACCGTGTCGCCCGCCCCCGCCGCCGCGCGGAGGCCCGTCCCCAGGAGCAGGTCGGAGCCGCCGGTGCCGGGCCGATAGCCCGAGAACGTCGCCCGACCGTGGGTCACCAGCCCGGTGGCCGAATCGGTCACCGTCGCTTCCAGTACGTACCGCCCCGGCGTGACGCGGAAGTGCACGTGCTCACCGGTCGAGGCGCCTCGGACGCCCAACAGACTCCCCTGCACCGTGTCGGTCCAACTCTGCTGCAGCAACGCCAGTCCGCTCGAATCCCGGACCACGACCTGGAACCGGAAGAAGCCTCGGGACGTCGCCGCTCCACCCAGGGCGCTGACCGCCGTGAGGGGAACCCGGCAGAATGCATCGACCACCGTCTGCGTCGACTGCGCGCGGAAGTACCGCGCCGTCGTGACATCGAGTCCGTTGTTCTGCCCCGCCGCGGGGGCACCCACGGCCGCGAAGGCCGTGAGTGCCGCCGTCAGCAGAAATCCGCGACTGCTCCTCAGGCGATCGCTACCACCCAAGGCTGAAGCTCAGGAAGTTCGTGCCGCCCAGCGGGCCCATGTTCTTGTAGGCGTAATCGAAGCCCAGGCTGAAGTTGCCCCGGGTATAGGCCAGCCCGCCGCCCAGCGCCACCCCTTCGCTCGAGAACGACGACGTGCTCTGGCTGGTGGTGAAGCCCGCGCCCGCGCCCGGATCGATGTTGTTGTCCGGTACGAGCGTATAGCTGCCCCGGGCCGCCAGCGAGAACCCGCTGTTCCCGATGTTGGTCATCGCGTATTCAAGGCCCATCCCGCCGCCCGGCTTGGTATTGACGGGCTGGTTGAACTCCCCGAGCAGCGACAGCCGGTTCATCCCCTGCGCGTACAGGTCGTACGCGAGGCCGACGCGGAACAGCACCGGGAGGGTCCACGGGGAGGCCCGCAGGCGGGCCGGCTGGCCGTCCTGGGGGATCTGCACGGTCCCCAGGGGCGGCTCGCGCTGCACGAGCGTCTGCAGCGCCGAACCCGAGGCTTCGAGGTTCGAGCCCAGGTTCTGGATCACGAACGCGGCCCGGATGGGCCGGTCCCCGATCATCGCGTGGAAGTTCGTCCCGAAGTCCAGGGCGACGCCCGACGCCGACGTCTGCCCGAGCTGGTCCGTCACGAACTTCAGCGACAGGCCGGCCGAGAACCGGTCGGAAAAGTTCTGCGACAGGGTCGCCGCGACGAACGTCTCCGACACCGAGTACGTGGTGCCGTCTCCGTCGGGATTGTCCAGCGTGTACACCGGCTGGTTGGAGAACCCGAAGTTCCCCATCTGCACCCCGATGGCCCGGGAGCCGCCCGAAATCGGCAGCGCCAGACCGAGCCAGGAGTACTTGGTGTCGGCCACATAGCTGTAGCTCGACACCATCGCCTCCGGGCGGCTCATCAGCGCCAGACCGCCCGGGTTGTAGTAGAGCGCGGTCACGTCGTTGGCGAGGGCGGCGAAGCCGTTCCCCAACGCCGTGCCCCGGGCGCCGGCGCCGAGCAGCAGGAACTCTGCCGTCGTCGTGCCGTAGCCCGTGTTGTCCACGTTGGTCGGCGCGGTCGTCTGCGCCGCCAGGGGCGCCACGGCGGGCGCCGCCAGGGCCAGGAGCGTGCCGAGCACGCGCGAGTTGATCTTGGTCATGGTCAGAGTCCTCACGGCGCGAATTGGACGACGGTGAACCGACCCACTTTCGTCTTCCCGTCGGCCGCTTCTACGTGATAGAAGTAGACGCCGGAGGCGACGAACTGGTTCGAGCGATTCCGGAGATCCCAATCCAGCTCTCCGCCGCCCGTGGGGTCGTTGTGCGTGAGCACCTGCACCAGAATCCCGCTCACCGAGTAGATCCGGACGATCGCTTGCGGCGGCAGGTTCACGAACTTGAGCACCTTGTTGTTCGGGGTGATCTCAAGCGCGTTGGTGACGTAGTACGGATCCGGCACCGTGTGGACCAGCGCCAGCTGCGCGGCGCTGGTGGTGTTGAGGCTGATGGGCGCCGAGGCCGTGTACGACAG
>DATJQI010000049.1:0-5774 GCA_035505915.1 Gemmatimonadales bacterium
ATTTGACGACGATCGCCGCGGCCAACATCACCGGACTGAAAAGCACGAGGCCCACCACCGCCCCAAGGAGGTCCAGGAAGCGCTTCAGCACGAGCTGCTGGCCGCGAAGATTGGGCGCCGTCAGCTCCATCAAGGGCTGCCCACGCCGCCACACCACCCTCGGCTGCACCCCCGCCACCTCGAGCGCCCGCGGAATGGACAAGAGCTGCGCCCCGCTGGCCAAGGCCGAATCCACCACCGCCTGGAACCGCCCCTCACTGAGGTACCCGCAAACCACCACGGCCTCGGCGTGGGTCTCCGAGATCAGCTCGTGCAGGCCCGAGATGTGCCCAAGGGCCCCCGGCCCGGACGGGACCTGAATATCCACATAGCCCAACACGAGGAACTCCGACCCGGTCCCGAAGAGGCTCGACCCTTGAGCCCGCACACAGTCCTCGGACGGGCCCACCAGGAGCGTTCGGGCGGCCTGCTGTGAAGGCGGCAGCACACGGGCCACCACCCAGTCGATCAGGCGGCGCTCACCCGCGAGCGACAGCCAGACCGCGAGCGTCGTGACCGTGTACTGAGCGGCCACGACCCCAACACCACGGGTCCACACCGTCATCCAAAGCGGAAGCGCCGTCGCCAGGGCGCAGGCCGTCAGGAGCCGGCGCGGATCCCGGCGCTGATCCCCCCGGCCGTAGTTCCCCATGACCACGAGGCCAAGGATGAGGGCGACCGCGTACTGCCAGCCGTTCAGGATCCCGCGGGGCGACAGGAGCTCGGCCAGCTCAGCGGCCCGGCTCCCGAATGCCACATCATCACGGACCAGCCGTATCAGCGCCCGAATGAGCCAGAAAGTCGTGAGGTCGGCGGCAAGGAGGACAAGAAAGCGACGAGCATTCCGAAGTACGTGGCGCCGAAGGTTGTGCGGGGCACGCTCCTGAAGCCGCAGTCTCCCCCGCCGGGGGGGTTCGGCCGCAGGCCGCAACGGCAGCACCCGCTCACCCTCCAGCCTCCCACCGGACTCCGGGAGGGGGGCGGCGGCACTCCGATGGGCGCTATTCTGGCGAATCGGCTCCACGCTCACGCACACCTCTATCGCAAGACGTGTACCAGCAGAACGGGCCAATATATAAGTGGCGCAATGACTTGCCTAGGGTACGGATCACCCCGGCCTGTGACGAATGTCACGACCGATTGTTAGGTCTTGAGACGCCTGTGGTGGGAACGCTACAAGTCAGCCCGCGACGACCACTTCCACTCCCTCCCGCCGCAACCTCCCCAACAACTTCGCCTCCACCCGCACCGTCACCCGCAACGCCCCGTTCTCCTCCACCTGCTCCACCACCTCCGCGTCCCGATGCAGCGCCGCCAGGAGCTTCCCGTCGGAAAGCGGCACGCGCACGTGCGCCAGCGGACGAAGAGACTGGACGGCGTGACGGAGAGAGGAGCGGAGATCCTCCGTGCCGGGAAGAGGGAAGCGGGAAGAGGGAAGCGTTGAAGTCAGTACGGCCTCGGGATGACGGACCCTCACGCGCGCAAGGAACGCACTCGCATCCGGCAACAGGTCGGCCTTGTTGAATACATGGATCGTAAGTTGCCCACGCTTCCCTCCTCCCTCTTCCCACTTCCCGGGCTCACCGGCAATTGCCTGCTCCACGACGTCCGCTTGCTCTTCCCAGGCTGGAGCAGCCGCATCAATCACATGCAGGAGCAAATCCGCGTCCGCCGCCTCCTCGAGCGTCGCCCGGAAGCTCGCCACCAGATGGTGCGGGAGCTTCCGAATGAATCCGACCGTGTCGGTCACCCGCACCCGGTACCCGTCCCCGACATCCACCTCCCGGCTCAGCGTGTCGAGCGTGGCGAAGAGCCGGTCCTCGACGAACACGTCGTCCCCGGACAGGGCCCGTAACAGACTCGACTTGCCGGCGTTGGTGTAGCCGACCAGCGCCGCACTCGGCACGTCGCGGCGGGACTGGCGCTGATTGGCACGATGCTCGGAGACGTGGGCCAGCTTGTGCCGGAGCCCCGAGATCTTCTGGCGGATCACCCGGCGGTCCGTCTCGAGCTGGGTTTCGCCCGGCCCCCGGAGCCCGATGCCGCCGCGGATACGCGACAGGTGGGTCCACATCCGCGCCAGGCGCGGCAGGAGATACTCGAGCTGGGCCAGCTCGACCTGGAGCCGGGCCTCGTGGCTCCGCGCCCGCGTGGCGAAGATGTCGAGAATCACCTCGCTCCGGTCCATCACCCGGACGCCCAGCGCCTTCTCGAGATTCACCCCCTGCACCGGCGACAGCGCTTCGTCGAAGAACACGAGCGTCGCCTGCTCGGCGGTGAGCCGCTCCTTCAGCTCCTCGACCTTGCCTTCCCCGATGAAGTAGTTCGGCGTCGGCTTCTCCACCCGCTGAAAGAGCCGCCCCACCACCACGGCCCCGGCGGTGTCCGCCAGGCGCGCCAGCTCATCGAGATGCTCCTCGGCCCGCTCGGCGTCGGCACTCCCCTTCCGCGGCGCCCCCACGAGAAACGCCCGTTCGATGGGCTCGGCGATTTCAATTAGACCCTTGATGCGCAGGTCTCCCGGCTGAACGCGGAATGCGGAAGTCGGAATGCGGAACCGAAATTCAAGCCTCGGTTCCACCTTCCGCGTTCCACGTTCCGCGTTTGTCTAGTCAAACCGTTTCCCTTCACACAGCACCTGGGCAATCCGCTCCCCAGCTTTCCCGTCCCACCGCTCGATGACCGGCGCGTGGCGGGGGCCCGTTAACCCCCGGGCCATGCCCGGGGGAACCGCGGAGGCCGCCGTCACGATCTCCCCCGGTGTGACCAGCCGATTGGTCCCTTCCGTCACCGTGATCGGCCGCTCCGTGTTCGGCCGCACCGTGAGGCACGGCACCCCCAGGAACGTCGTCTCCTCCTGTACCCCGCCCGAGTCGGTCACCACCAGCGCCGCCGAGTCGGTGAGGGAGAGCATCTCGAGATACGGCACCGGGTCGACCAGGCGCACGCCGGCGAGCTTTTTGGCCAGCGCCGGCTCGGCCAGCCGCTGGCGGGTCCGCGGGTGCACCGGGAAGACCACCGGACGCTCCCGCGCCAGGCCCGACAGCCCGTCGCAGATCTGCGCCAAGGTGGCCGGATCGTCGACGTTGCCGGGCCGGTGCAGCGTCACCAGCACGAACCCCCGCTCCGGAAGCCCCAGCCGCTCGGCGCTTCCCTTGGCCTTGCCGCGCAGGCGGATGAGGGTGTCGATCATCACGTTGCCCACGAACTCGATCCGCTCGGGGGGAATCCCCTCGCGCTGGAGCGTCGCGATGGCGTCCCGGCTGGGGGTGAAGAGCAGATCGCACAGATGGTCCGCCACGATCCGGTTGTGCTCCTCCGGCATCGAGCGGTCATGACTGCGGAGCCCCGCCTCCACGTGCGCGGTCTTCACGCCGAGCTTCACGGCCACGAGCGCGGCGGCGGCGGTGGAGTTGACGTCGCCGTACACCAGCACGCAGTCGGGCTTGAGCTCGAGGCAGGCGTCCTCGAACCGGTCCATCACCGCCGCGGTCTGCTTGGCGTGCGACGCCGAGCCGACGCCCAGGTTCATCGCGGGCGCGGGGATCTCGAGATCGGCGAAGAACGTGTCCGACATCAGCGCGTCGTAGTGCTGGCCGGTGTGGACCACGAGGTGCTCCACGCCGGCGCGCTTCGCCAGGGCGTGGGCGATGGGAGCGAGCTTGACGAAGTTGGGACGGGCGCCGACGACGGAGACGAAGCGCAGGCTACTTGCCGCTGAAGAGGCGGACCAGCGTGTACAGGGTGAGAGGAATGCCCAGGGCGTACGACACGGTCTGCACGGCTTGGAGCGGGTCGGCCTTGCCGCCGGGCACCATCACGCGGTCACCCGACCGCACCCCCAGCTGCTCCAGGGTGCGCCCTTCGCTGATGGCCCGCTGGAGCGCGGCGCCCTCCCAGACGATCCGTCCCTCCCTCGAAATGGTCATCCCCGCGAGGTTCGCATCGGCGCTGGGGCCCTTCGCTTCGCTGAGGAGCTGGGTCAGCGCCATGCCGGCCGGCACGGTATAGAACCCCGGCGCGGTGACCGAGCCGATCACCGACAGAGGGATCAGCGGCTGGGCCCGGATGATCGGGTTGCGGATGTAGGTGCTGACATACTTGCGGAGGTAGGGCTCGACGTCCGAGCGCAGGACTCCGGTCAAGGGCACCGTTCCGATCACCGGCAGCGTCAGATCCCGGGCCGTCGAAACGGGGAACGTGTCCGGGAACCCCGCCTCGCCCTCGATCAGGACGAACACCCGGTCGCCCGGCTGAAAGTCGCCGAGCGTCAGCCGGCGGTCGATGGCGGCCGCCTGGTTCGCGGCCTGCGCCCGGAGGCGCGGGCTGTACGCCGTGGACTGGGAGGCCAGCACCAGCCGCCCCTTCAGGTTCTCGAGGCCGGCGCGGGTGGCGATGACCCGGTCCGGGTCCCACTCCGCGGGACCTTGCGCGACGGCGCCGCGTCCGGCCCAGAGAGCCAGTGCGGCGCCGATCAGAAGGTGAGCCTTCCTCATGAGACGAATCTACTCAACCGTCACGCTCTTCGCCAAGTTGCGCGGCCGGTCCACGTCGCACCCGCGGAGCACCGCGACGTGATAGGCGAGCAGCTGGAGCGGAATCACGGTCAAAACGGGCGACAAGAGCGGCGCCGTCACCGGCACCTTCAGCTGCCGCTCGGCCAGCCCCGACAGGTCCCCGTTCCCCTGGCTCGTGATGGCCACGATGCGGCCGCCCCGGGCCCGGACCTCCTGCATGTTGGACAGAACCTTCTGGTACACGGCGTCGTGCGGCGCCACGAAGATCACGGGCATGTTCTCGTCGATCAGCGCGATCGGCCCGTGCTTCATCTCCGCCGCCGGGTAGCCCTCGGCGTGGAGATAGCTGATCTCCTTGAGCTTCAGGGCGCCTTCGAGCGCCACCGGGAAGTTGACCCCCCGCCCCAGGTAGAGCGCGTTCCGTTCGTCGACAAACCGCTCCGCCATCCCGCGGATCTCGGCGTCCAGGCCGAGGGTCTCCTCCACCAGCTTGGGAAGCTGGGCCAGCTTGCAGACCAGGTCCCGGCCCGCTTCGAGGGAGAGGCCCCGCTGGCGCCCCAGGTGCAGGCCCAAGAGCGCGAGCGCCACGATCTGGGACGTGAAGGCCTTCGTCGAGGCGACCCCGATCTCGGGACCGGCGTGGAGGTAGATCCCGCCGTCCGACTCCCGGGCGATGGTGGAGCCCACGACGTTCACGATCCCGACCACCCGGGCCCCCGCGGCCCGCGCCGCGCGCATCGCCTCGAGGGTGTCCGCCGTTTCGCCGGACTGCGAAATGGCGATGGCCAGGGTGCCCGGCGCCGGGATCTGACGGCGATAGCGGTACTCCGAGGCGTACTCCACGTCCACCGGGATGCCGGCCAGCTCTTCGATGATGTGCCGGCCCACCAAGCCCGAATGCCAGCTGGTGCCGCAGGCCACGATGACGATGCGGCGGATCTCCTGGCAGGCGTCGCCGTCCAGGTTCAATCCGTCGAGCCGGGCGGTGCCTTCGCTGAACAGGAGCCGGCCCCGCAGGGTGCTTTCGACGGTCCGGGGCTGCTCGTGGATCTCCTTGAGCATGAAGTGGTCGTAGCCGCCCTGCTCGATCGCCTCGAGATCCCAGGAGAGCGCGTCGACGGCGCGCAGCTGGACGTGCGACTCGCTGTCGATGACGTGGTACTCGCCCGGCGTGAGGATCGCGATGTCCCCGTCGTCGAGGTAGACCACCTGGCGCGT
>DATJQI010000050.1:0-81154 GCA_035505915.1 Gemmatimonadales bacterium
CCGCGCCCGAAGGTCTGACCAACGCGGTGATCGCCGGGCGGCTGGACGAAGTGGCGCGTCTGCTCGAGGAGCAGGGAGCGAATCCCTACCGGGTACGGGCCTACCGCCTGGGAGCGGGGACGCTGCGTGGACTGCCCGTGCCGGCATCCGAAATCTTCGCCAGTGAGGGGTTCGCCGGATTGGAGCGACTTCCCGCCGTCGGGCCGGGCCTCGCGGCGGCGATCGGGTCCCTTCTGACGCGCGGGCGTCTACCCCTGCTCGACCGGCTTCGGGGAGAAGTCGGCAATTTGCCGCCCGCGCCGGCCCTTTCCGCGCCGGCCCCGCCGCCCGTGGCCGAGCTCCTGTCGGTGGACCGCGAGTACCGGACCCGGGCCGCCGCCGGCGACCTCGTGAAGATCGCGCCCAGGAAAGAGAACCCCGACCACGTGGCGTGGCTTCCGATCCTGCACACGCATCGCCTGAACCGCGACTACACGGCGCTCTACTCGAACACGGCGCGGGCCCACCAGCTGGGGCGTACCCAGGACTGGGTCGTGCTCTACGTCGATGGGGACCGGCCGGCCCTGCAGTACACGGTGGTCACTCCCCACCGCGGGCCGCTGGCCGGGATGCGGGTCGTGCGTGGTCGGGAGGCTGAATGCCTGGAGTTGGTCGCCCGCCGCCGCCGGCGTCGTCGGCAGCGGGCGTCCAAGGCGGGCTCCGGCGAGATCAAGTGATGCGGGTGGGACCCCGACGCCGGGCGCGACGAACGGCGGCCCGGGCTGCGGCAACCGTTCCCGCCACCAGCGCGGCTTTGCCAAGCGCCTTCAGCGCCTTCTTCGCCACCCGGCGATTCCGCCGCCGCTTCGCTGCTTCGCCCGCCTCGATCAACACATCGTCAGCCGCCGCGGCCAGCTGGCGGCCCGCCGTTCGAGCGGCGGTCTCGAGGTCCTGCCTGTTGATGGTCATGACATCCTCCGGGGAGTCTTCCCGAAGGAAGCTGCGGGGGGCACCCTGAACCCCCCGTGAATCGCGCCGGAAGGTTACGTGAGATTCACGCGCCAGTAGATCGCGTACCGCTCGTCGAAAATCTGATGGAAGGGCAGGAACTCGACGTCCCGCGCCTGGCCCACCGTCCTGAAGCGGAGGGGTGCGCCGGCCGGCTCGATCCACCGGGCCGGGTCCCCGGACGGGGCGGTGAAGGCGGGGGCCGGCACCGGATCGAGATGGTACTCCGGCACCGTGCGCGGCCTGGTCGGCTCGGCGCGCAGGGTTGCCGGGGTCAGGCCCTCCGTCCCCAATCGGCCGGCGAGGACCAGGGGACCGAACATCACCGCCGCGAGGCCGGGGTCGTCGGGCATCGGATGCAGGTGGAGCGAGAGTGGCAGGGACACCACCAGCCGGTCTCCGTCCCGCCAGGCGCGGTGGATCACGTAGAACCCGCCCGGCTCCGCGAACCCCTCGAGGGGCCGGCCGTTCAGCTCGGCGCGATTGTCGCCCGTGGCCCAGTAGGGAACCCGGATGCGGAGGGCGAAGGTCCGGGGACCGGACGCCCGGATGGTGAACGTCGTCTTCCCCTCTTCGGGGAACCGCGTCTCCTGGATGATCTTGACGCCCGAGTCCTTCCAGTCGAGCGCGGACGCGATGAACAGATTGACGAACACGCCGTCGGCGTCGTGGAAGTAGATGCTGTCGGAGAGCTTGGAGAACGCCTCGCTCATCGTCCCGGTGCAGCACCAGTAGTCGTGGTAGGGCGTGCCGAAGAGCTTCCAGAGCCCGGTGGCGAGTGATACGTAGTACATCTTTTCGCCGTCCGCCGGATGCTGGCTCCCGAGAATGCCGTTGAACAGCGCGCGCTCGTAGTAGTCCGCCATCCCCGCCTCGGCGGTCCAGCCGAACAGGTGCCGGGTGAGCTTGAGCATGTTGTAGGTGGTGCAGTCCTCCTGGGTGTATCCGGAGAGCGCCCCCGAGAGCTGGCCCGGCTCGGTGTCCCAGTCCTCGCCGTTGCTGGTGCCGCCGGTGCAATAGGCGCGGCGACCGGTGACTTCGTGCCAGAAGTACGACGCGACGTCGTGGGAGCGGGTCTCCCCCGTCAGCTCGTAGCGGCGGGCCGCCCCGATGACCTTGGGGATGGTGGTGTTGGCGTGCACGCCCTTCAGTTCGTCCCGCCCGGCGGCGAGCGGCGCGAAGATCCGCTCGTGGTCGAACCGGTGGGCCAGATCGCGCCACTCGTCGTTCCCCGTGACCGCCGAGAGGTTGTAGAGCAGCTCGTTCATCCCGCCGTATTCCCGCTCGAGCACCCGGGCCATCGCGTCGTCGCCGAGGGGCTGGACCCAGCGCGCGGTCCAGCGCGCCATGCCGAGGAGCACGTCCCGGGCCTGCGCGTTTCCCGCGACGGTGTGCATGTCCAGCAGCCCGGCCATGATCTTATGGATCGTGTAGAACGGCGCCCACACGGGCCGCCCGGCGCGGAGCCGGTCGAACAGCTCTTCGGGAAACGCGCTCAGGTATCCGGTGCCCAGCGCCTGCTGGCACTTGGCCAGCTCGCCGACGATCGCGTCGCCGCGGGCGGCGAGCGCGGGATCGGGGAGGGACACGGAGGCCAGGGCGCACGCCGAGAGGTAGTGCCCGGTGTAGTGGCCCCGGAGCTCGTTGTCGGGCGCCTCCCAGCCTCCCAGCGGCTCCGCGGTGGACGGCAGCCCGGCGGTGAGGCGGAACATGTGGAGCAGCCGGTCGGGGTCCTGCGCCATCAGAAACCGGCGGTTGACCTCCGCGGCGTCGCGAAAGGGGCCGGGGCCGAGGGTGACGGCGTGGAGGTCGAAGGGGAGAGCCCGGGGCGAAGGGGGAAACGGGAAACGGGAAGCGGGAAACGTGAAACGTGACGGCCACGCGGCAGCCGCCGCCGTCGATCCGACGAAGGTCCGACGATCCATGATGGCTCCCTAGGAAATCCCCGCGCGCTGCCTGGCGCGGGCGATCAGGTCTTTCATCACTGGGCGCTGCTTCGTGAACGTGTCGTCCACCACCTGAAGCGTGGGGATGGTCCCCGGGGACAGCGAGAGGGTCGCCGCATTGAACTCGCTGAACCCCGATTCGTGGACGCCGGACGAGCCGCGCCCCGGCGCGGGGTGCGACAGGTGCGAGAAGAACCTGGCGTACTTGGCGGCGCGCGGCGAATAAACATGGTAGAAGGGGATGAACGAGAGCAGGGCATCGTAGTGGAATTCGCCGCAGCACAGGACCTTGGGGTACCGGGTCCGCAAGTCCGTGACGAGCTGACGCAGTCCTTCGTGCATGTCCGCCTGGGGCGTGTTGATCCACCCGCCGGTGATGTCCAGGAAATAGGCGTCCACGCCGTAGCGGTCGATCACGTCGGCGATGCGGTCCGTGAGCCACCGCCGCCACGACTCCACACCCAGGTTCATGTACGAGATGTTGCCGTCCTGGTGCCGGTCGCCGTCCCAGTCCACCCAGTTTTCGTCGAACGCGTCGCCGTCGATCCGCTGGGCCCGCGCGTCGGCGAACTTGGCCCACTCGGGGTGGCGGCGGTTGGCGCAGTTGGCCCCGAACATCGGCATGAAGCGGAACCCGCGGGCCTGCCCTTCGGTGATCAGCCGCTTGAGTCCGGCCTCGCCGCCCATCCGGTCGTCGGCCTGGTAGAGGGGATAGTTCCAGTAGTAGCGCCCGTCCCAGGCCGGCAGGAACACCAGGACGCGGTTGGCGGGGATCTCGCCCGCCACCCAATCGAGAATCTCCCGCATCCTGGCGAAGTCGTTGAAAAGGAACCCGGTGTAATGGGCGCCGTGCAGGGTGAGGACGAGCGCGACGTCCGCGAGCCACGCCGGCGCGTCGGTCCGGGACTCGAGCGGGGGGATCCGGTACGCCCGCTCGAGGTGGGCATAGTGGGCGGCCACGGCGTCTGCGAGCGGAACGCTCTTCGCGAGGTGCCACGTGGGGACCTCCACCGTGGTGCGGTCGAGCCACCCCTCCACTTCGAAGACCGCCTCCACCCGGTAGCCGGCGTCGCCGGGCTGGAAGAACAGGCGCTTGGCGCGGACCTTGTCGTCCCGGGACGAAAAGGCCCACGCGTTGCCGTCGTCCTGGACTACGGCGGCGAAGGGCGTGCTCATGCTGTCGGCGGTGTTCCCGCCGAAGAGGTCTCCGGCCCCGAACGGGTACCCGATCAGCACCTCGTCGTCCCTGGGGTCGTACGGCGTGTTGCCCCCGACCGAGATCTTCCCGCGCGGCACGCCGCGGATCACGGCGGATACGGCCTTGATGGGGCGGTCCATCTCCACGGTCGCATCCCACTCCACGCCGTTCCGGGTCTCGCGCAGCCGGGCCACCAGGTGTCCCGCCGCCCGCTCCTGACCTCCGGCCCAGACGAACCCCGTGCAGGTGAGGGTGACGCCCTGGTCGCCGTCCGGCTCTACGACCGTCCGTGCCAGGTCGAGGCCGTAGATGTTCTCGCGGGAAAAGACCAGGAAGGCGAACCGCAGATCGGCGAAGGAGACCGACGGCTCGGGGAAGTCGAAGGAGAGCTTCTCGAAGGCGCGCCCCCGCGGGGGCACGAAGACCTCGCTCGTGGACGTGAGGGGGAGGAGGGAAGGGGGAAGAGGGAAGCGGTCGGTCGGAGGCGGGGGGGAGATCCAGGGCGCCGCACCGGCAACCCCCAAGGCTTTCAGCAGGTCTCTCCGGGTCAGGTCGCTCATCGGGACAGAGCTATGTAGAATTGGCCCGGTGAGCAATCCCCCCATCCATCCGCACCGGCGCCGGGACGTCCCGAAGGATCTGGGCTTCGGCTCCGTCGTATCGGACGAGAGCCGGCTCCGGCTCCTCAACCGCGACGGCTCCTTCAACGTCCGGCGCACCGGCCTCGGCTGGTTCCAGTCGATGAGCCTGTATCACACCCTGCTCACCATCTCCTGGCCCAAGCTGCTCGCGCTGATCACGCTCTTCTACTTCGGCGTGAACCTGGTCTTCGGCGCCCTGTTCTGGGCCCTCGGCCCCGGCGCGCTCAACGGTACCGCCGCGGCGATGCCGGAGGGCTCATATCTCCGGGCCTTCTTCTTCAGCGTGCAGACGTTCGGCACCATCGGGTACGGCCAGGTGGGCCCGGTGGGGCTCGCCCCGAACCTCCTCGTGACCGTCGAGTCGTTGAGCGGCCTGATCAGTCTCGCCCTGATCACGGGGATCCTGTTCGCCCGGTTCTCCCGGCCCACGGCCGCGATCATGTTCTCCAACAAGGCGCTGATCGCGCCCTTCGGAGAGGGGAAGGCGTTCGAGTTCCGGCTCACCAACCGACGCTCCAACCAGCTCATCGACCTGCACGCGCGGGTGCTGTTCAGCCGTCTGCGCCACCGGGACGGGCGCGCCATGCGCGACTACGCGGAGCTCACCCTCGAGCGGTCCAGCGTGGTGTTCTTCCCGCTGGCGTGGACCGTGGTCCACGTGATCGATGAAAGCAGCCCGCTGACGGGTCTCACACCCGACCAGCTGGCCGCCGAGGAGGCCGAGTTCCTGGTGCTGATGGAGGGAACCGATGAAACCTTCGCCCAGCGCGTGCACGCCCGGACGTCGTACAAGCCGACGGAGGTCGTCTGGAACGCCCGCTTCGCCGACATGTTCGACCGAAAGGGTCTTGAAGACGGGCTCTCCATCGACGTCGGGAGGCTTCACGACTACAACACCGTGTAGCATCCGCCCGACACGTTTTCGAGGCCGAAACCCCCAGTTTCACCAGTATCAAATTTCATGAAGAAAAAATGTCACATGAATTGTGTGACCAGTGTCACACATCGCTGAGGTACGTGGTCTGCATTACCCCCCCGTAGTCGACTCACCCCTTCCGGAGAATTGTCGTATGAAGTCCGCGCGATTGTTGCTGTTTGGAATGATGGTTCTGGCGGTCGCGAACTGCGGCGAACAGGGCCCCGTCGGCGTCGCCTCGACCCCGACCCAGACCTCCGCCGCCGTCACCACGGCGACCGGCGGTCTCCAGAGCACTTCGCTCATCGGCGGTCTGGCGCAGAGCCTGGGCCTGCTCAAGTGCTCGCCTCTGCCCAAGGACTCGTCCACGGCGACGATCGGTCCCTGGGGCGGCGCGCTCACGGTCGGGCCGCACACGCTGGTGGTGCCTCCCGGCGCGCTCCCGACCTACGTGACCATCACGGCCACCCTCTCGGCCGACACGGTCAACGCGATCACGTTCAAGCCCGAGGGCCTGCAGTTCCAGAAGCCGGCGTACCTCACCATGAGCTACGCCAACTGCAACCTGCTCGGCCGCCTGTTGCCCAAGCGCGTGGCGTACACGAACGACGCGTACCAGATCCTCGAGTACCTGCTTTCTCTCGACAACCTGTTCGCGAAGCAGGTGACGGGGCAGGTCCATCACTTCTCGCACTACGCGGTGGCCTGGTAGCGATCGTGATTCCCGCCGGGCCCCTTTCCGGACCTACCGGACGCTCCCTTGGCCCCTCGCGGCGCGCCGGAGATCTCCTGCACGATGCCCGGGCGCAGGAACGGGCCGGGTGCATGCCGGAAGCGCTGGCCAGCTACGAGGAGGCCATCAGCACCGCCGAGCGGGCGGGCGAGGACCGTGTCCTCGCGGAAGCGTTGCGGCGGGTGGCCGTGGTGCGGTACCGGCGGAATGATGTGGGTGAGGCCCGTTCGCTCTGTCACCGCAGCGTGGAGGTGGCAAGGCGCATCGGCGACCCTCTCTTGGTGGCCGAAGCGCTCAACACCCTCGGCGTGCTGGACCTTCAGACCGGACGACTCGAAGACGCGGACCGGACCTTCCGGGATGCGCTGGCGCAGGGTGGGGTGAGCCGCGAGCTCCGTGCCCGGGCCGAGCAGAACCTCGGGATCCTCGCGAACATCCGCGGTGGGCATCGCGAAGCGACCACCCACTACGAGCAATCGCTCGAAGCCTACCGGGCCTGCGGTGACGAACATGGCTGCGCCATCGCCTTCCACAACCTGGGCATGGTCAGCGCTGACCAGGGGCTCCTGGACGACGCGGACAGGTATTTCAGCGAGAGCCTGGAGGTCGCCGAGCGGATCGGAGAGGTCGAGCTGCAGGGTCTCTGCCTCGTGAATCACGCCGACGTTCATGTCGAGCGGCAGCAGTTCGAGGATGCGCGTCGGAAGGCCGAGGCGGCTCTCGTGTTGTTCGACCAGCTGGGGGCCAAGGGGTCCAAGTCGGTCGCGTACCGGGTGATCGGAGTGGTCTACCGGGAGACGGGAAAGGCCGCGCTGGCTGAATCGCGGCTCCGGTCGTCGATCGAACTCGCCACGACGGCGGGATCGGTGCTCTGGGAGGCCGAATCGAGCCGCGAGCTCGCCATCCTGTATCAGGGGATGGGCCGGAACCAGGAAGCCCTGACCCTCCTCGACCGCTCCTATCGTCTCTTCCAGCGCCTCGACGCCCGAGTCGACCTCGTCAACGTGGGTGGAAAGGTCGCCGCGCTCGAAGGCACCTACCTCGCGGTGGTGCGGGACTGGGGGCAGTCGATCGAGTCGAGCGACACCTACACCTACGGTCACTGCGAGCGGGTCGCGAACTACGCCGCGGCGGTGGCCCGCGCGGCCGGACTCGACGACGCCACCCAGACCACCATCCGGCTGGGCGCGTACCTGCACGATCTGGGCAAGGTCAAGGTGCCGCACGAGGTGCTGAACAAGCCCGGGAAGCTGACCGACGAGGAGTTCGAGATCGTGAAGATGCACCCCGTCTGGGGGGTGGAGCTGCTCGCCGCCGTCGAGTTCCCGTGGGACCTGAAGCCGATCATCCGCTGGCACCACGAGCGCTACGACGGGACCGGCTACCCCGACCGCCTGAAGGGAGGCGAGTTCCCCCTCTCGGCCCAGGTGGTGGGCATCGTGGACGTCTACGACGCCCTGACCACCGACCGGCCCTACCGGCCCGGCCTGGCACGCGAAGCGGCGCTGGCCGAAATCACGAGGTGCCGCCACTGGTGGTCCCCCCGGGTGTTCGAGGCCTTCCTCGCAGCCCTTCCGGAGATTCGGGCCGCCTCCGCCCCCGTTCAGGCACTCAGCGCGGCCTGACCGCGCCAACAGGGACTCCCGCCCGGACGTAGGTTCGGGCGTGCACCCGCCCACCCCCGACACCGCGGTCATCTCCACTCACGGGCTCACCCGCCGGTACGACGATCTGCTGGCCGTCGACCGGCTCGAGCTGACCGTTCCCCCCGAAATCATCTTCGGCCTCCTCGGCCCCAACGGGGCGGGGAAGAGCACGACGATCAAGATGCTGACGACCCTCCTGCCGCCGAGTGCGGGATCGGCGCGCGTGGCGGGGTTCGACATCGTGGCCGAGCCCCGCCAGGTACGGCGGCGCATCGGGTACGTCCCGCAGCTCGTGTCCGCCGACGGCACCCTCACGGCCCGCGAGAATCTCCGGCTCTCGGCGCGTCTCTACGGCATTCCGCGGCGCGAGCAGAGCTCCCGGATCGCCGCCGGGCTCGAGTTCATGGGACTCTCGTCGTCCGGAGACCAGCTGGTGAAGACGTTTTCGGGAGGGATGATCCGGCGCCTCGAGCTCGCGCAGGCCATGCTGCACGAGCCGGCCGTCCTCTTCCTCGACGAGCCCACCATCGGCCTCGACCCGATCGCCCGGCGGGCGGTGTGGGACCGCCTCACCGAGCTGCGGCGCCGTGCCGGAACCACCATCCTGATCACCACCCACGACATGGAAGAGGCGGAAGTCCTCTGTGACGAGCTGGCCCTGATGCACCGGGGCGTGATCGCCGCGCGCGGCACCCCCGCCGTCCTCAAGTCGTCCGTCGGTCCCGACGCGACCCTCGAAGACGTGTTCGCGCAGGTGGCCGGGGGATCCCTGGAAGCCGGAGGCACATTCCGTGACGTCCGCCGCACCCGCGACGCCGCGCGCCGCCTGGGCTGAGGGCGCGCCGCCGTTCGAGTTCCTCCGCCAGAGCCTGGCCGTCGCGGCGGCGGAGCTCCGGAAGGTGGGGCGCGATCCCACCGAGCTTTTCACCCGCGCGGTCCAGCCCGCGCTCTGGCTCGTCGTCTTCGGGCAGGTCTTCTCCCGCGTGCGGGCCATCCCCACCGGGAGCCTCTCGTACGTGGAGTTCCTGGCTCCCGGCATCCTCGCGCAGAGCGTGCTCTTCGCCGCGATCTTCTTCGGCATTGCGGTGATCTGGGAACGGGACCTGGGGGTGATCCACAAGCTGCTGGTGAGTCCCGCGTACCGCGGCGCCCTCGTGATGGGAAAGGCCATCTCGGCGGGCGTCCGGGGGCTCGTGCAGGGGATCATCGTCTACGCGCTCGCGTTCGCGCTGGGGGTCAGGCTCCGGCTCGACCCGGGGGCCCTTGTGGGCGTGGCCTTCTCGGTGATGCTCGGCTCGGCGCTCTTCGCGACCTTCTCGCTGGTCGTGGCCTGCCTGGTGAAAACCCGGGAGCGGTTCATGGGCATCGGTCAGGTGCTGACGATGCCGCTCTTCTTCGCGAGCAACGCGATCTATCCGCTCGACATGATGCCCCACTGGCTCCAGCTCGTCGCCCGCGCCAACCCCCTCTCATACGTCGTGGATCTGCTGCGCTCCTTGATGATCGCGGGCGGGCACTCGACGCTCGGACTGGGGCTGGATTTCGGTGTACAAATCCTGGGACTGGTGCTCCTCCTTCTGGTCGCCTCGAAGCTCTACCCCGGCCTCGCGCGGTAGACCAGCCGCTCCGTTCCGACGGACCAGCGCCTGACCAGTCGAACTGACCCGGTTCGGCGGCCCTGGCCGCCGGTTCGGCGTTCCGAGCAATCGCCTTGGCGAGCCCCGGTGACGCCCGGGCGCTGAACCGTGTAGCTAGCTCGAGAGACTCACATCGGAGAGGATGATGCTCGCGCTGCTCGTGGTCCTGGCGGGGGCCGCCCCGGCCCCCGCGCCGTCCGCGCCGGACACCGTGTTCTTCGCCGGCGGCTGTTTCTGGGGTGTGGAAGGAATCTTCGAGCACGTCAACGGCGTCCTGGCGGTCCGCTCCGGCTACGCCGGCGGAACGACGGTCAATCCCACGTCGGAGCAGGTGTACCGAGGAGGCACGGGGCACGCCGAGTCGGTCGAAGTGATCTTCGACCCTGACCGGGTCACCTACCGCCAGCTCCTGATGGTGTTCTTCCTGGTGGCGCACGATCCCACCCAGCTCAACCGCCAGGGACCGGATGTGGGTGCCGACTACCGCTCGATCGCCTTTTACCGGGACACCACCGAGCGGCAGGCCATCGAGGCGATGATCGCGGACCTGCGCGAGAAGCACCTCTATTCGGCGCCGATCGTCACGGAGGTGGTGCGGCTGCGGGCCTTCTACGCCGCCGAGGACGTCCATCAGCACTACATGGAGCACCACCTCGACGACGCGTACATCGTCACCAACGACCTGCCCCGGCTGGATGCCCTGCGGAAGGAGTTCCCGAGCCTCTACCGCCCGGGCTGGCGCGGCTAGCGGCTCACCCGCCGCCGGAGCCGGAGCCACCAGGACCGGGCTCCGTCCGGTTCCGACGTGGACTCGAGGAGGGCCCGCCGGAAGGCCGCCGCCGTGGGCCAGCGGCGAGCCGGATGCCGGAGCAGGGCGCGATCCACCGCCCGGGCCAGCCGCACGGGCACATCCGGCGCCCGGTCCCGAAGCGCCGGCACGTCCAGGGTGGCCCGCTGGGCGATCTGCGCCATCGGGCTCCCGCCCCGGAAGGGCAGCTCCCCGGACAATGCGAGGTACGCCACCAGGCCCAGCGAATACACGTCGCTGCGGTGGTCGGCGTCCCAGGCCCCGAGCGCCTGCTCGGGGGACATGAATTCCGGGGTCCCGAACCGGCGGGTCGCCTCGGACCGGGAGTGCTCCGAGGTCCTGAGGGTGGCGATCCCGAAGTCCGTGATGAACGGCCAGTCGTCGTCGGAATGCAGCAGGATGTTCGCCGGCTTCACGTCGCGGTGCACCACGTCCCGCTGGTGCATCAGGTGCAGCGCGTCGGCGATGGGGGCCAGGAGCTTCACCGCGGTGGCCGCGTCCATGCGGCGCCCGCGGCCGATCCGGGCGGCGAGGGATTCGCCCGGTACGTAGCGCATCACCGCCACCGCGGTCTCGCGCTGCAGGATGAACTCGTAGCACGGGACCACGTTGGGGTGGTTGACCCGGCTCGCGATCATCGCCTCGCGGCGGAAGCGCTCCCGGTCTTCCACCGAGGCCGACAGCCCCGGGGACAGGACCTTCAGGGCCACGCGCCGGCCCTCCCGGCGGTCCCAGCCGAGGAACACGCGGCTCATGCCGCCCTGACCGAGCTCCCGGATCACGTCGTACCGGCTCCCGAGCGCGTCCGTGAGGCGAGCGCGCTCGTACGAGAGTCGTCCGGTTTCGAGTGCCGCGAGTCGGGGAGCTGCCACAGGCGATCCTGTCTCCGTTCCGGACAGTCCTGACGCACGGTACGTGCCGTTCGTCCCGATTCCCAAATCACTGCCACGCAATGCGATGGAAGACCGGCTCGGGCGGGCGCCGTTCCGTTCCCGGGACGAGGCGTCCCGGGAACGGACGGCCGAGGTGAGGCCTCACGGTATTAGATGCGAGCCGGGGGCGTACGGTTGCGCGAAAAAAAAGGGGAGTCCCGGAGGACTCCCCCTGGCTTGTCCTGACCCCTCGGGCTACGGGTGGGCGGACGCGGACCGGGTGTCGAACCGGATCAGGAGCGCGTCGAATTCCGTGACGCTCACCAGGGTCGCGAACCCCTCGGCGCGCACGGTCTTGCCGTCTCCCAGCGCCGCCTCGACGGCGGCCACCGATCCCAGGCCTCCGAAATGGTCATCGACGCGGGTGGTGTCCGTGACGTCCACGGTCGCGCCGTTGGCCAGCACGATCTTGCCCGACATCGTGTCGGCGGAGGCGACGATCCCTTCGAAGCCGATGATGATGGGCTGCGGGCCGACGCCGTTCCGGATGCGGAACCGGACGTCGATCACGTCCAGGGTATCCGTCGCGACGGTGAGCCCCTGACCCGCGGCGTCCACGGTGTCACCGGCCGCCAGGGCCTGCGCCACGGCGCTCAGGGAGGTGAGCGGTGAGCCGTCGTCCAGCCCGCAGGGACGCTCGAACTCGGTCCCGCTGACGACCTTGAGCACGGTGCTGTCGGCGAGGGTGGCCGTGCCGTTGAGGGTGTCGACGGACCGGACCATGCCCTCGAAGTGCAGGGCGCCCGTGGTCCGGTGCGTGGCCTGGTTGATCGTGGTCTTCCCGCCCGTGACGTCGATCGCGAACGGCCGGCCGAGCAAGGTGAGCCAGGCGTCGGGGGGCGGTGTGGAGTCGAGGGAAAGATTGGCTTGCGTGACGTTCATCTCGATGTCGGGCCGGTCGGCCGCGTCGTCGAGCCGGAGCACCTGCGCGAAGAACGACGAGTCGTTGGGGTCCTGCGGCGTGGTCGGCGCCGGTCGCAGCGCCACCACCGTCGGATGCCGGCCGGCGGTCAGCGCGTTCTGGATCCGCGAGATGAAGGTCGCCTCGTCGAGCCCGGCGGAGTCGTCCGCGTCGTGGTCGTCCCGCCAGCCCTCGAACTTGGTGGTGGCGTCGAACGTGACCTGAATGGCGCCGAGCGCCAGGGTCAGGGTGTCCGGGCTGCCGGACGCGACGGCCGTGACCTCGCTGGCGATGCGCTCCGGCTCGGCGGTCTGGTCACCCTGCCGCACCTGCACGCGGGCCGCGGTCAGGGTGCCGGGGGTCACGCGGACGGCGACGCGAGAGGTGCCGGACGCGAGGATGGTCGAGAAGTCGCCGACGCCGATCTGGTCGGCGAAGATGGTGGATCCGCCGGACGTCGTGGTGCCGGGACCGGTCCCGGTCACCATCTGATGATCGCACGCGGTGACGAGCAGGGCGGCCGCCGTCAGCACTCCCAACGGCGCCGCGCGAAGGGTACGCATGAAACCTCCCGCGAGTGTTTTCACGATGGCGAGCAACACTCGAAGAATACCCGCGCCCTCTGCGTTCGGTCACTGCCCGTTTCGCAACGCTCCCGTCACCGCCCGCGACTCGTGTGCGTTGCGTCACACGTTTTCGGGTTGCGCGTCAGCGGCCGTCCTCCTTGAGATGGCGATTCAGCCACGCGTAGTCCGCGTCCATGATTTCGAGGAAGGTGGCCAGATCGTACGCCGCCCCGTGCCGTCCCTTCGGAAACATCATCAAGGGGGGCGCATGGCCGGCGGTCTCCAGCGCGGTGAGCAGCTGCATGGTGTTCTGGGGATGGACGTTGTCGTCCATCAGGGAATGCACGAGGAGCAGGTGGCCGGTGAGCTTGTCCGCGTGCTCGACCGCCGAGCTGCCGGCGTACCCGTCGGCATTGTCCCCGAGCAGGCCCATGTAGCGCTCGGAGTAGATGGTGTCGTACAGCCGCCAGTCGGTCACCGGTGAGTTCGCGATGCCCACCGGGAAGAGATCGGGATACATCTCCATCGTGAACACGGTGCTGAACCCGCCGTAGCTCCCGCCCATGATGGCGACGTGCTTCGCGTCGACGTACGGGAGCCGGTCCAGATACCGCGCCGCCTCGGCGAAGTCGTGGCTCTCCCACTTGCCGAGGTGGCGGTAGGCGCCCTTCATGAAGGCGCTGCCGTAATTGTTGGACGGGCGGTTGTTGAGCCCGACCACGATGTAGCCCTGCTGGGCCAGCCACTGCACCCAGCCGCTGCCGTTCCACTCGTCGTACACCTGCTGCGATCCCGGGCCGCCGTAGATCGCGAACACCACCGGGTACTTCCGGGTGGAGTCGAACGGCACGGGCTTCACGATCGAGCCGTCCAGGCGCACCGAGTCGGACGTGGTGAACGAGAAGATTTCGGTCGGCGCGTACTCGTTCTTGCGGAGCCAGGCCGTCACGTCCTGATGGTCCGCGAGGGTCTTCACCATCCGGGCTCCGGTCGACCAGAGCTCGGACTGCTGCGGCGACGTGAGGGAGGACCACCGGTCCACGTAGTAGCGGGTGTCCGGGGACATGTCGATGTGGTGCGTGCCCGCCGCCGTGGACAGCCGCCTCTTGCCGGTCCCGTCCGCGTGGATCTCGTACAGGTGGCGCTCCAGCGGGGAGACTTCAGTGGACGTGTAATAGATGAGGCCGCGGGCCGGATCCATCCCCTCGATTCGCGACACGGTCCACTTGCCCCGGGTCACCTGGTTGAGCAGCCGGCCGGAATAGTCGTACCGGTAGATGTGCTGCCAGCCGTCCGGGTCCGACACCCAGTAGAACTCGGACTTGCCGGCCGGGAAGCTCATCAGGTCGTTGACCCCGGCGTAGAAGTCGTAGACGTCGATCCAGGTCGGCGAGCCCTGCGTCAGCACCAGGCGCCCCCCGCCCGTCGTCACGTCGAAGAAGAAGAGCCGCATCGTGTCCTGCTGGCGGTTGAGCGTCAGCACCGCGAGCGTGTCCGCGCGGCTGGTCCAGTAGATCCGCGGGACGTAGTAGTCGCCGCGGATCGCCGGGTCGAGCCAGGTCCGCCTGCCGGTCTTCACGTCCACGACGCCGATCTTCACCGTCGGATTCGAGTCCCCCGGCTGCGGGATCCGGATCCGGGTCCAGGTGGGGTGATGGCCGGCGTAGTCGGAGAACTGCATCACCGGCTCGGCGTGCTCGTCCACCTGCCAGAAGGCCAGGTGGCGCGAATCGGGGGACCAGTTCCACGCCTGGCCCATCCCGAATTCCTCTTCGTAGACCCAGTCGAAGTGCCCGTTGTACACGAGCTCACCGGCGTCCGACGTGAGCCGGGTCTCGTGCTTCGCGGCGAAGTCGTAGACGTACAGGTCGCCGCCCCGCTCGAGGCCGAGCATCGCGCCGTCGGGCGAGAGCTGGGCGGTCCGGGCGCCCCGCGTGGCCAGTTTCAGGGAGTGGTCGTCCAGCGAATAGACGTAGAAGTCCTGGGTGCCCGAGTTCCGGTAGATCGGCTGGAAGTTGCTCTGGAACACCAGGTGCTTCGAATCCCGGGCCCACTGGAAGTTGTCGTACGCGAACGGCGCGTTTGAATCGGGAAAGGACATCCCCTTGGCGCTGAACACCAGCGTGTCCCTGGCGGTGGCGGGATCGTACGCGCGGATTTCCTGGCCGTCGTCCGTGGTCTTGATGTACGAGTAGCGCCGGCCACCGTCGATCCACGTCAGCCCCTGCGGACCGCCGCCGCCGAACATCGACCCGCCGGCGAGCACGGCGTCGCGGAGGGAGGCGAAGCGGGCTTTCTGCTGAGCGGGCAGGGAAACGGCGCCGAGGAGAGACAGGACCACGGCGATCGCAGGGCGAACCTTCGACATGACCACGGGCACCTCGGCGAACGGGAGTGACGGCTCGGAGAACAGCAATACTAGGCGCGCGGACGCGCGGATGGGAAGTAGTTTACGGGATGCGCGTACGGGTCGGAACCTCGGGCTACAACTTTCCCGAATGGAAGGGGCCGTTCTACCCCGAGAAGCTCCCCGCCGCGAAGATGCTCGAGTACTACTCGGAGCGTCTCGAGACGGTGGAGATCAACTACACGTTCTACCGGATGCCCAACGCCAAGACCATCGCGGGCTGGGACCAGACGACGCCCGCGGGCTTCTCGTTCGTGCTCAAAGCCTCGCAGAAGATCACGCACTTCAAGCGGCTCAACGAGATCGAGAATGAGCTCCGCTATTTCTGCGACACGGCCCTGGGGCTCAAGGCCAAGCTGGGCCCGCTGCTCTTCCAGCTGCCGCCCAACTTCAAGAAGGACGTTGAGCGCCTCCGGCAGACCCTCACGCTGATTCCTCCGGACATCCGCCCGGCCTGGGAATTCCGGCACGCGTCCTGGTTCGACGACGAGGTCTACCAGACGCTCCGGAACCGGAACGCCGCCCTGGTGGTGGCGGATACCGAAGCCGGGACCACACCCGAGGTGGCGACCGCGGACTGGGGATACCTGAGGCTGCGGGATGAAGGCTACGGCGAGGAGGACCTGAAGCGGTGGGTGGAGCGGATCAAGACCCTCGGCGCGGGCTGGGGCGACGCCTACGTGTTCTTCAAGCACGAAGAGGCGGGGCTGGGCCCCGCCTTCGCTAAGCGGTTCGCTTCGCTTTTCGGCTAGGCTTCTCCGCCGGCTGCGCCAGGCTGGCCTTCAGCGCTTCCATCAGATCGATGATCTGGGTCTTGGGCGCCTCGGCCGGCTCCTCCGTGATTTCCTTGCCTTCGATCTTCCGCTGGATCTGCTCCATCACCTTCTTCTTGATGTTGTCCTCGTACTTCTTCGGATCGAACGCCTCGGACGACGCCTGCTGGATGACCTGGACCGCCAGGTCGAGCTCCGGCTTCTTCACTTCGGTCTTGGGGATCGGCACCTCATCCATGGTCCGGACTTCGTCCGCGTAGCGGAGCTGCTCCAGCACCAGCCCGTCACCGTACGGCCGGACCATGATCAGGTACTGCTTCCCGCGCGCCGAGTACTGGCCCACCGCCACGCGGCCCGTCTGCTCCAGGGCCTTCGACAGGAGGGTGAAGGCGCGCTCGCCGCCCTTGTCGGGGCCGAGGAAGTACGTCTTCTCCGCGAGCAACCGGTCGACCTGGGTCGCGGGCACGAATTCCTTGATGTCGATCACTTCCTTGTCGCGCTCCTCGATGCGCTGCAGGGCCTTGAGCTCGTCGAGGGTGAATACCACGTAGCGGCCCTTGGTGTACTCCCACCCCTTCACCCGGTCGTCGTTCTCCACCTTCTCGCCGTCCTTCGAGCAGACGTACTGCTGCTTCAGCCGGGCGTTGTCCTTCTTGTGGAGCCAGTTGAAGGAGATGGCCGTCGAAGACTCGCCCGTGGAGTACATCTTCACCGGGACGGAGACCAGGCCGAACGAGACGGTCGCGGAACCGATTGCATGAGCGCTCATGACGGCTATCATACCCAGTTCTCCAATGCCCGCAAACCGGAAAGGCCCCGCCGACCCGCTAAGCGCTTACCGCGCCAAGCGTTCCCTGGACCGCACGCCCGAGCCGGGGGCCCGCGCCGCCGTTCCGGGAGGGGCGGGCGGGCTCTTCGTCGTCCACCAGCACGCCGCGCGCAACCTCCACTACGACCTGCGCCTGGAAATGAGAGGAGTCCTCACGTCCTGGGCGGTGCCGAAAGGGCCGTCGAAGAATCCCGCCGACAAACGGCTCGCCGTCCACGTCGAGGACCACCCGATCGAGTATGGGGACTTCGAGGGCCTCATTCCCGAAGGGAACTACGGTGCCGGCGCGGTGATCGTATGGGACCGCGGGCGCTGGGTGCCGGTCGAGGATCCCTTCGCGGGCTTCGAGAAGGGGAAGCTCCTGTTCGAGCTGCACGGCTACAAGCTCCAGGGTCTCTGGACCCTGGTGAAGATCAAGAAGGGCCAGAAGGACTGGCTCCTGATCAAGGAGCGGGACGCCGCCGTGTCCGAGAACGGCACCGACTTCCCGCCCAATTCGGTCCTCTCGGGTCTCACCGTGGAGGAGCTGAAGGCCGGGGCGGACCGCGCCGGGCCGATCGTCGCCGCCATCGCGAAGCTCAAGGCCCCGCGCCGGGAAGTGACTCCCACGGACGCCGCGCCCATGCTGGCCGAGACGCGGGACGCGCCCTTCACCAAGGACGGATGGCTGTTCGAGCTCAAGCTCGACGGGTACCGGGTCCGGGTGGGGAAGGAGGGCGGCGTGGCCAAGGTGGTCAGCCGGAACGGCCACGACCTCGCGCCCCTCTTTCCCGAGATCGCGCACGTGGTCCAAGCCCTCCCGTTCGACGGACTCGTCGTGGACGGCGAGCTGGTGGTGCTGGACGAGCGGGGGCATCCCTCCTTCAACGGCCTCCAGAACCGCGCCCGCGTCTCCCGCTCCTTCGATGTCCGCCGCGCGGCGGTCGAGAACCCGGCCACGATGTATTGCTTCGACCTGCTGGCCCTCGGCGGCTACGACACGCGGGGGCTCCCGCTCGAGACCCGGAAGGACCTGCTCAAGCGGGTGCTCCCCGCCACCGGCGCGCTCCGGTACTCGGAGCACTTCGTCAAGGAAGGGGAGGCCCTCTACCGGCAGGTGGAGCGGATGGGCCTCGAGGGCATCATGGCCAAGCGCGCGGATTCCACCTATCGCGCGGGGCGGTCGCCGGCGTGGCTCAAGATCCGCGCCGACCGGGCCGACGACTTCGTGGTAGTGGGGTTCACCAAGGCCAAAGGCTCCCGCGCGGGGTTCGGCGCTCTGCACCTCGGCGCCTATCGCGACGGGCAGCTCGTCTACGTCGGGCGGGCCGGGTCCGGGTTCACCGAGAAGGAGCTGAAGGAGGTCGCGAAGTCCCTCGAGAGCCTGCGCCGGGATACACCGGCGGTCACCGGTCCCATGCCCACCGGCAAGGACACGACCTGGATCGAGCCGAGGCTCGTCGCCGAGGTGCGATTCAAGGAGTGGACGCCGGAGGCGCTGCTACGGCACCCGGTGTTCCTGCGGTGGAGAGACGACAAAAAGCCGGAGGAGTGTGTGCTGCACGGGAGCCGGGAGCCGGGAGCCGTCGCAGTCGCCGCCGCGCGGGATTCCCACGTGCCGGACTCAGACGGCTCCCGGCTCCCGGCCCCCCGCGAGGTGGTCTTTTCGAACCTCAAGAAGGTTTTCTGGCCCGACGAGGGCTATACCAAGGGCGACCTGATCGAGTACTACCGCGCCATCTCGCCCTGGCTCCTGCCGTACCTCGCGGACCGCCCGGTGGTCATGACCCGCTTCCCCGATGGGATCAAGGGCAAGTCGTTCTTCCAGAAAGACGCGCCGGTGTTCGCTCCGGAATGGCTGCGGACCGAGCGGATGTGGAGCGAGGACACGCAGCGGGAGATCGACTACTTCGTCTGCGACGATCTCGACTCCCTGCTGTACATCGCGAACCTCGGTACCATCCCCCTCCACGTGTGGGGGAGCCGGGTGGCGAGTCTCGAGCGCCCCGACTGGTGCATCCTGGACCTCGACCCCAAGGAGGCGCCGTTCACGGACGTCGTGAAAGTCGCCAAGGCCACGAAGCGCCTGTGCGACGAGATCGGGCTCCCGGCCTACATCAAGACCTCGGGCTCCACCGGCCTCCACGTGCTCATCCCCATGGGACGCCAGGTCACTTACGAACAGTGCCGCCAGCTCGGCGGGCTCCTGGCCCGGGTGATCTCCGAGGAGCTCCCCGACATCGCGACCATCACGCGGGTGGTGGGGAAACGCGGCGGGCGCGTGTACCTCGACTACGTCCAGAACGGACACGGGAGGCTGCTCGTGGCGCCGTTCAGCATCCGCCCGCTCCCCGGCGCGCCCGTGTCCATGCCGCTCAAGTGGAGCGAAGTCACGCCGTCGCTCGAGATCGGTCACTTCACCATCAAGAACGCGCCGGCGCGGATGAAGAAGCTCAAGGCCGACCCGCTCCAGCCGGTGCTCGAGGAGCGGCCCGATCTCGTGCGCGCGCTCGGACTCCTGCAGGCGCGGCTGTGACGGCGGCGCCCGTCGCCATCCCGGTGCCGGAGCTGGGACTCGACGTGTCGGGTCTTCTCGAGCTGCCGGCGGGGGCACGGAGCCTCTACGTCCTGGCTCACGGCGCGGGGGCCGGTATGCGGCACGCCTTTCTCGAGCGGATCGCGGGTCTTCTCGCCGCCGCCGGGATGGCGACCCTGCGGTACCAGTTTCCGTACCTGGAGCGGGGCAGCGGCCGCGTCGATTCACCCGACAAGTGCGTCGCCACGGTGCGGGCGGCGGTGGCCGCCGCGCGGGACCACGCCCCGGGTCTGCCGCTCGTGGCCGGCGGGAAATCGTTCGGCGGGCGGATGACGTCGACGGCCCAGTCGCGGGCGCCGCTCGACGGCGTGCGCGGACTGGTGTTCCTCGGCTTCCCGCTCCATCCGCCCGGAAATCCCGGCATCTCGCGGGCCGATCACCTGGACGCCGTCTCGGTGCCCATGCTCTTCCTGCAGGGGACCCGGGACGAGTTCGCCCGGGGCGATCTGTTGAAGCAGGTTGTCGGCCGGTTGAAGGACCGGGCTACCTTGCACGTCGTCGAGGGCGGGGACCATTCGTTCAAGATCCCCCGTAAGCAGGGCACCGAGGCCGCCGTCTTTCAGGACCTCGTCACCACCATCACCGACTGGACCGACCGGAGAGCCGGATGAGCTACTGGATCCTCAAGACCGAGCCCACCGCCTACAGCTACGACCGCCTGGAGAAGGAGAAGACGGCCGTGTGGGACGGCGTCGCCAACCCCGTCGCGCTCAAGAATCTCCGGGCCATGGAAAAGGGCGATGAGCTCCTGATCTACCACACCGGCGGGGAGAAGGCCGTCATCGGCACCGCGTCGGTGACGAAGACCGCGTATCCGGACCCGAAGGCCGGCGACCCGTCGCTGGTCGTGATCGAGCTGAAGGTGGGGCGGCGGCTCCCGCGGCCCGTGACGCTGGCCGAGATCAAGGCCGATCGGACCTTCGCGGAGATGGCGCTGGTGCGGCAAGGGCGGTTGTCGGTCGTGCCGGCGACGCCGGCGCAGTGGAAGCGCCTCCTCGCGATGAGCGAGTAGCGTCCGGCCGTTTCGCCCTCCGCCGTCCGCGTTTGGGCGCTCCGGGCCGGGGCTTCACCGCCCCACATTCTCACCCCTCGTACGCCGTGCTAGACTAGGCCCATGGTTCCCCGGGTCGAGCCCGAACCGCGCGCGCGCATCCCCTGGAAGGTCGTCCTGTCCCTCTGGGCGATTTACGGGGTCACGGTGTCCCTCCAGCAGGACATCGGCGCCGCGGTGTACGGCCGGCCCGAGCCGATCTGGTTCGGATTCGCGCAGATGATGCCCCAGGCGATCATCTGGGCGCTCCTGACGCCGTTCATTCTGTGGTGGGGGAGCCGGCATCCGCCGCGCGGCCCCGGCTGGCCGGCCCGGGTGCTGATCCACGTGGCCACCAGCCTCACCATCGTGACCTGTCTCGACACCTTGTTCGAGGTCTACTACCCGATCATCGCCGGCTGGGCCGGCGTGGCGGTGCCGAACGACGGATCGTCGTTCATCACCCGCGCCGTCCGGCTCCTCGCCTACTGGGCGATCTACGACTCGATGCTCTACTGGGTCGTGCTGTTCATCGGGTCGATGCGGGACGAGGGAGCCCGGGCCCAGGCGCGGGCGATGCGGGAATCCCAGCTCGAAACCCAGCTGGCGCAGGCCGAGCTCCAGGCGCTGAAGATGCAGCTGCATCCCCACTTCCTGTTCAACGCGCTCCACACCGTGGGCACCCTGGTCCGCACCGGCCGCTCGGCTCCGGCGGTGCAGGTGGTCGGCCGCCTCGGCGACCTGCTGCGACGGATGCTCGACGGCGCGGCGGCTCAGGAAGTCCCGCTTCGCGAGGAGCTCGAGTTCGCGCGGAACTACCTCGACGTGGAGCAGGCGCGCTTCTCGGACCGGCTCCGCGTGACCTGGACCGTCGAGGCGGGGACGCTCGACGCCGCGGTGCCCCATCTCGTGCTCCAGCCGCTGCTCGAGAACGCCATCCGGCACGGAATCTCGGCGTCCTCCGCGTCGGGGATCCTGATCGTGGGGGCGCGGTGTACCAATGGGACCCTGCATCTGACGGTGCGGGATGACGGGCCCGGCCTGGCCGAGGATCCGGGCCGGAGCGTGGGGTCGGGCGGAGTGGGGCTGGCCAACACCCGGCTGCGGCTCGCCCGCCTGTACGGAGACCGGGCCGGGCTCGAGGTGCTCAACGAGAGCGACGGGGGAGTCACCTCTCACGTCTTTCTGCCCTTCCGCCCCGCGGCCCCGGGGCGCTGAACCGAGGAGCACGTGATGCGCAGCATGCGAACCCTGATCGTGGACGACGAGCCCGCGGCGCGGGAGGGACTCCGGCACCTGCTCGCGGCCGACCCCGAGATCGAAGTCGTCGGCGAATGCCGCGACGGCCGGGCGGCCGTGGCGGCGATCCGGGAGCAGGCCCCGGAGCTGGTTTTTCTCGACATCCAGATGCCGGAGCTCGACGGGCTCGGGATGCTGCGTGAGGTCGCCCCCGAGCGGCGGCCCGTGGTGGTGTTCGTCACCGGGTACGGCGGCTACGCGCTCCAGGCGTTCGAGGTCCACGCCGTGGAGTACCTGCTCAAGCCCTTCACCGACGACCGGTTTCGCGAGGCGCTCCGGCAGGCCAAGCTGCAGGTCCGGCGGACGCGGATGGGCGAGCTGGGCCGGGAGATCGCGTCGCTGGCGGACCCCACGGGCGCGCGGGCCGAGGCGGCGGCGCCGGCTCCGGCGTACCGCTCGCGCCTCGTGGTGAAGAGCGGCGGCAACGTCGCCCTGGTGCCGGTGGAGGAGATCGACTGGATCGACGCGGACGGCGATTACGTGCGGATCCACGTCGGCAAGGCGGCGCATACGGTCCGCGAGACGATGAACCACCTGGAGACGGAGCTCGATCCGACCCGCTTCGTCCGCATCCACCGCTCGACCATCGTCAATCTGGCCCGCGTGAAGGAGCTCCAGCCGTTCTACCGGGGCGAGTACGTCGCCCTTCTGCACGACGGCACCCGGCTCAAGCTGAGCCGGGGCTGCCGCAGCGTCCTCGAAGCCCGCCTGGGCCGGCGGTTGTAGCCGACGGTTCGTCGCCGCCCCCGGGCGGCTGGTCGCGCTCCGCGCGCGGCTCGACGCGCGTGCATTTCCTTCCCTCTCAGACGTCTCTAGGCTGACAACTGCGCTCGCCCCCTCGGCTGAACGGCCGGGGGGCGGCGCCGCTCTTCGAGAGGGGGAATCCGGGTTTGCGGCTTTCCGTACGCGCACCGTCACTCGTACTCGCAGGATTACGTGAAAGGAGCTCGTCGATGTCAATTCGCGTTCGCACGCTGTTCGCGCTCGCGTTGGCCCTCGTCGCGGGACGGGCGGCCGTGGCACAGACCACCGGCAAGGTTCAGGGGACGGTCACCGGCCCCGATGGACAGGCCGTGGCGCGCGCCCAGGTCCTCGTCGTCGGCACCGCGTTCGGCGCGGTGACGGACGACAAGGGGTATTACTTCATCAACAACATCCCCGCCGGCGTGTACAACCTCCGGGCGCAGTTCCTGGGGATGGCGCCGGCGGTCGCGGAAAGCCTCCGCGTCGTCGCGGGGCAGACCCTCACGCAGAACTTCCCCATGAAGACCGCGGTCCTGGAGCTCCGCACCGGGATCAACGTCGTCGCGACCACCGACGCGGGATCCCTCCGCGACGTGGTGACCTCCAAGTCCATCGTGTCCGGCAGCCTGGTGCAGGATCTGCCCGTCCAGAACCTCCGGAACGTGATCGCCCTCCAGCCCGGCGTGGTGGAATCGGGGAACGGGATCGGGCTCTCCATCCGCGGCGGCCGGCCCGGTGAAGCGGCCGTGTACATCGACGGCGCCCCGGCGATCCGGCAGTCGGTGATCGGCAACGGCGGCATGGCCGGCGCGTCGCCCACCAACCTGGTGCCGACCAACGGCGTCGAAGAGGCCTCGGTCACGACGGGCGCCATCGCCATCAACCAGGGCGATGCCCAGTCCGGCGTCATCTCCGTGACGACCCGCTCCGGCGGCGAGCGGCTCTCCGGGGCGTTCTCGGCCCAGAGCGACGGGATGTTCAACAACGTCATCAGCACGGGGTACAACCGCTTCGAGGGGTCCATCGGCGGTCCGGTCCCCGGCCTCTCGCGCCTGCGCTTCTTCGTGTCGGGCGTGCTGCAGGGTCAGTCGTCGCCCTTCCGCTCTTTGGGGGCGGCCGACGTCCCGTCATACGTGATGAACGGCGTCGACACGACCGTCACGGTCGCCAACACGCAGGGCGCGGGCGTCGAGCGCGTCACCCTGCCGCGGTGGGTGCAGTACGGCGGCCAGTGCGACCCGTCCCAGAACGACGGCATCTCGTGCCAGGGCAACCGGCTCCCCTACGACTGGTCGACCAACCTCAACCTCCAGGGCAAGCTCAGCTACTCGTACGGCGACGGCTCGAGCATCGCCCTGTCGGGCGTGGCGGAGGGGGATCAGAATCGGAACTTTCCGGGTGCCCTGATCGGCGACCCGACCACCTACTCGGGGGCGCACACGTGGGCCCGCGACGCGATCCTCAACTGGAATCACACGCTGTTCAAGGCCGCGGACCGGGCGCTGTCGCTGAACCTCAATCTCTCGTACGCCACCAATCAGTCGATCACCGGCGTACTCGATCCTTCGAGCGAAGTCAGCACCCGGAGCCCGCTGGGGGGCATCGAGTTCTCGACCCTCAACTTCGGGGGCTACGGGTCGTTCGCGAGTGATTTCTTCAACGATCCGGACCAGATCATCCGGAACATCCGCTCCGACGACGGCGAGCGGATTCCGCTGCTCAACCGGACCGACCTGAACGTGTCCCAGCCCTACCGGATGAACCCCTACGGCATGCAGGCGGGGGGGTTCTACACGGAGGGCATCGGCAACGCGACGTCGCTCAACTCCCTGTACCAGCAGCAGCGTCTGTACGGCCGGGCGCAGGTGGACTGGCAGGCCAATCAGTACCACCGGTTCAACTTCGGCGGCGAGCTGCAGCGGAGCGACGTGTCGTTCTGGACCGGCGGGCTCATCAGCCAGATCTTCATGGACGCCTATCACACCAAGCCGGTGAACGGCGCCGCCTGGGCGTCCGACCGGCTCGACCTGGGCGACGTGGTGCTCGAGCTCGGTCTGCGGTACGACTACTACAACAGCAACGCGCTCTTCTCGAACACGCCGGGCTTCACGTTCACGTCCCCGGGCTGGGATCAGGCGGCCGGGACCAACGACACGGCGTACGCCAATTCCCTGGCCCGCGTGTTCACGCCCGGCGTCGGGCACAGCACGCTGAGCCCGCGGATCCAGGTCTCGTTCCCGATCACGGACCGGACCGACTTCCGGCTGTCCTATTCCCATCAGGTGCAGACGCCGGACGTGAACACGGTCCTGCAGGGCATCAACAACGACCTCTCGTTCACGAACTCGAACGACGCGTTCGGCCGGGACGTGGGGTTCGGGAAGACGATCCTCTTCGAGTTCGGGATGCGCCACGCCTTCTCGCCCGACCTCATGGTGGACGTCTCGGCCTACAACAAGAGCAAGGTGGCGGACCTGTCGTACCGGATCTCCGCCTACGACGATCCGACCAATCCGGGCCGGTCGCTGAACATCAACGTCCTGACGAACGCGGACTTCGGCTATGACCGGGGCCTCGATCTGAAGATCGACCGGCGCCTCGGCTCCTGGCTCACCGCGTCGGTGGCGTACACGTACGAGGTCGCGGCGGGGACGGGCTCGAGCCCGTTCTCGTACCTCACCACCGCGGCCCGTTCGATCTCCGGCGTCACCGGCGACGTGCTGCCGCCGGCCGAGCAGCCCCGCGCGGTGAACGATCAGCGCTCGCACAACATCGTGGGCGCGGTGTCGGTGACCGTGCCGCGCGGGTGGCAGGAAGGCACCACGCTGGGCGCGATCTTCCGGAACGTGAGCGCCTTCGCGACGTTCCAGGTGCTCTCGGGTCTCCCCTACACGCCGCTCACCAACGTCGGCGGCGGCGCCACGGCGCCGGGCACGAATTTCGGCCTGACCGCCGCGCAGTCGGGAGACATCAACTCCGCGTCCACGCCCTGGACCAAGAACCTGGACCTGCGGCTGAACAAGGGGCTGAAGCTGGGCCGGCTGGACGTGACCGCGTTCGCGGACATCCGGAACCTCTTCAACTGGAAGAACATCGTCGGGTTGTTCGCCGAGACCAACGACGTGACCAACGCGGTCTTCCAGCACAACACCATCGCGTCCGAGTTCACGAACTTGAGCAACGAGGCCTCGAACAACGGCGCCCTGCGGGCCGACGGGGCGGTCATGCTGAACCACTGCGGCACCTGGGCCGGTGAAGCGGGCCCGGTGGATTGCGTCGAGCTCGAGCGGGCCGAAGCGCGCTTCGGCAACGGAGACGGCGTGTACACGCTGGCGGAGCAGTCGGCCGCGTTCAACTCGTTCTACAACCTCTTCAACGGCGCGTACGGGTTCAACGGCCCGGGCCGCAGCGTGCGGTTGGGCTTCGAGCTGGCGTTCTAGGATCGGTTCGGAGAAGGTCCGGGGCCGGGGGCGACGTCCTGTGTGGGCGTCGTTCCCCGGCCTTCGGTCTACTGGGTCACGCCGAAGTGGAAGACGGTCCGGCTCCGGAACGTGCCGCCGGGCCGGAGGATGGTCGACGGGAATCCGGGCTGATTGGGTGAATCCGGGAAGTGCTGCGTCTCGAGACAGAAACCCCCGCGATGGAGATAGGTCACGCCGCCTTTGCCGTGCAGGGTCCCGTCCAGAAAATTCCCCGAGTAGAACTGCAGGCCCGGCTGATCCGTGAACACGTCGAGCGTGCGGCCGCTTCCGGGCTCCACGACGTGGGCCGCGTGCGTCAGGCCCGCCGCGGCGCGGTCCAGCACGAAATTGTGGTCGTACCCACCCGCGATCCGAAGCTGGGGATCGGCGGCGTCGATCCGCGCGCCGATCGTCACCGGCGTCCGGAAATCGAACGGCGTCCCCGCCACGGGCGCCAGCGCCCCGGTCGGAATCAGGGTCGAATCCACCGGCGTGTACCGGGAGGCGGCGATCGACACGAGGTGGCCGAGCACGTCGCCCGCCGCGCCGGCCGAGAGGTTGAAGTAGGAGTGCTGGCTCAGGTTGAGGGGCGTGGCCCGGTCGGTCGTCGCCTCATAGTCCACGGTCAGGTCGTTCGCGCCCGTGAGCGTGTAGGTGACCGTCACGCGGAGGGTCCCCGGATACCCTTCTTCACCGTCCGCGCTGACGTAGGTCAGCGCCACCCCGACGGAGTCTCCGCGCTCGAACGGCGCGGCGTCCCAGACGACCTTGTCGAAGCCCTTGAGGCCGCCGTGCAGGGCGTTGGGTCCGTTGTTCACGGCCAGCGTGTAGACCTTCCCGTCCAGTGTGAACTTCCCCTTCGCGATGCGGTTGGCGTACCGGCCCACGACGGCCCCGAAGTAGGGGCCGGCCGCCTCGTACTGGCCGAGTGAATCGAAGCCGAGCACGACGTCCCCCGGCCGGCCGTGCGTGTCGGGCGCTTCGAGGGACTGGATGATCCCGCCGTACGTCAGGATCCGGACCCGCATCCCGCCGGCGTTGGTCAGCGTGTAGGCATCGACGCCCCGGCCATCGGGAAGGACGCCGAACGGGGACTTGGTCACAGTGCCTCCGCCCGTGAGCGGTGCGTAGAGGGTGGCCGCGGCCCGCGCGGCGTCCGTCGGGAGCTTGATCACGGCGCGGTCGTAGGTCATGAGGCCGTTGACTTCGACTTCCACGTCCGTGGTCTGCGTGTAGACGGCCGCCGCGAGGCCGGCGGCCTCGAGCGCGCGGAGCCGCGTGAGCAGCTCGCGGTACCCGGCCCACAGGGAGTCCTGGGTGGGGTAGCGCACATAGCCCCAGTTGTCCCGCGTCAGCCAGGTGTGCCGGGGCACCGGAAAGCCCAGGCCGCCGAACTCGCCCAGGACCCGGGCCCGGGCCGGGTCCTGAGCCGGGATCTCGGGTCCCGGATAGCTGTGGATGTCGAGCACGTCGCCGGCGCCCCGGTCGGTCCAGCCGCTGGCGTCGTCCACCAGCCGGCTCGGGTCGGCCCGGTGGACCCACTCGGCCGTGCGGCGGGTGTCGTGCTGGCCCCACCCTTCGTTGAACGGCACCCACATCACGATGGCCGGGTGGTTGCGCAGGGCGTCGACCATCCGCGCGAGCTCCCGCGCGTACTCCGCCCGCCCGGAGTCCGAGTCGATGTCTCCGCTGGGCATGTCCTGCCAGACCAGGAGGCCGATCGAATCCGCGTCGTAATACCAGCGCTCCGGCTCCACCTTCACGTGCTTGCGCATCAGGTTGAAGCCGAGCGCGCGGACGGTCGCGATGTCGTAGCGGCGGGCGTCTTCGGTGGGGGCCGTGTACAGGCCGTCCGGCCACCAGCCCTGATCCAGGGTCCCGAACTCGAACAGGGCGTGACCGTTCAGGAAGAGCCGGGGCACGCCGGCGGCGTCCCGGACGACCGCGATCTTCCGCATCCCCACGTAACTGGAGACCGAGTCGCCCGCGGCGCTGATCGCGACGTGGTAGAGAAAGGGATCGTCGGGGGACCAGAGGCGGGCATGCGGGATGGGGAGTGCCACCACCCGGTCGCTCGATCCCGTGGCGGCCCCGACCACGGAATCGCCCGCCAGGGCCGTGACCCGCACCGGCACGGGCGCGCCGGTCACCGTCACCCGAATCCGCGCCACGCCGGCGTCCACGTCCGGCGTGATCGAGAGCGCCTCGATGTGCCGCGCCGGGACCGGCTCGAGCCATACGGTCTGCCAGATCCCGGTCACCGCGGTATACCAGATGCTGCCGGGGTGGAGGACCTGCTTGCCGCGGGGCTGCTCCCCCGAATCGCTCGGGTCGGTGACGCTCACCGTGATCTCGTGCGCGCTGCCCGGCTCGAGGGCCGCCGTGACGTCGAACCAGAACGGGTCGTACCCGCCCCGATGCCGGCCCACGCGTCGCCCATCCACCCGGACCGTGGCGTCCCAGTCCACGGCGCCGAAATGCAGGATCCAGTGACTCCCGGCCGCCGCCCGCGGCAGCGTGAACGTTCGATGGTACCAGAGCCGCTCCGAAGGTGAGACTGCCCGGGTCACGCGGGAGAGCTGGGACTCGATCGGGAAGGGCACCAGGATTTCGCCATCGTAGGTCGCCGGCGCCGGGCCGGCGGAGTCCCGCACGGCGTAGTCCCAGAGCCCGTTCAGGTTCACCCAGGCGGGCCGGACCATCTGGGGGCGCGGGTACTCCGGCAGCACGTGGTCGGGTGTGACGACCTGGGCCCAACGCGTGACGAGTCGTGAGGGAGGCGCCTGCCCGAAGGCCGGTGTGGCGACGAGCCAGGAAGCCGCGATGAGGGTGCCGAGCCGCATGGTCTTGACCGGTTGCTGACAGGGGTTGACCGAAGAACCTAATGCAACCTTTCCCCTCGTGGCGCCGTCAGATCCCACAATGGCGACCTCCGTTCTTCTGCTCCTCAGCCTTCTCCAGGGCCAGGCCTCCCGGCCCGGGCCCCCGCCGCCGTCCCCGGCGCCGGTTCCGACGGCGGTCGCCGCGGTCCGGGCTTCCGTGCCGCCGGTGCTGGACGGCACCGACGACGATCCCGCCTGGCGCGCCGCGCCGCTGATCTCGGAGTTCCGGGTCTTCCGCCCCGTGGACGGGGCGATGCCGAAGTTCCGCACCGAAGCCCGGGTGCTCTACGATGCCCGCAACCTGTACGTATTCGTGCGGGCGTACGACCCGCACCCCGACAGCATCGTGGGCCTCCTGGCGCGCCGGGACGTGAGCACCCCCTCGGACCTGATCAGCGTGTTCATCGACTCCTACCACGACCGCCGGACCGGCTACGAATTCGACGTCAATCCGGTGGGCGTGAAGACCGACTACGCGATCTACCAGGACGGCAACGAGGATCCGGCGTGGGACGGGATCTGGGACGCCGTCACCCGCGTCGACTCCCTCGGCTGGACCGCGGAGTTCCGCTTCCCGCTGTCGCAGCTCCGGTTCGCCGTGGGGACGTCGAACACGTTCGGATTCAGCATCGCCCGCCTGGTGGAGCGGACCAACGAGTCGTCGAGCTGGCCCCCGTATCACACCTCCAAGCCCGGCCTCTCGTCGCAGCTCGGCGATCTGACGGGCCTGACGGATCTCGCGCCGCCACACCGGTTCGAGCTGGCGCCGTACCTCGTCACGAAGAACATCTCCATCCCATCCGGGTCGCCGGGTTCCCTGTACGATCGCGGCCAGCGGGCGACGGTCGGCGCGGACTTCAAGGTGGCGGTGGCCTCGAACCTCACGCTCACCGGCACCGTCAACCCGGACTTCGGACAGGTCGAAGCCGACCCCGCGGTGCTCAACCTCACGGCCTTCCAGACGTTCTTCCAGGAAAAGCGGCCCTTCTTCGTGGAGGGCAACGGGCTCTTCCAGTTCAACGTCGACTGCAGCGCCGTGAACTGCAACAACGAGGAGCTGTTCTACTCCCGTCGCATCGGCCAGACGCCGCAGCTGGGAGACGGCACCGGGTCGACCACGATCCTGGGCGCCGGCAAGCTCACCGGCCGGCTGCCGGGCGGGCTCAACCTCGGCGTGATCGACGCCGTCACCCAACGCGAGACCGGGCCGGGCGGCGTCACCACCGAGCCGGCCTCGAACTACGGCGTGATCCGTGTGACGCAGGACCTCGACAACGGTGGCACGGGCCTCGGCCTGATGTTCACCGGCGTGAACCGGAGCCTCGATTCCGCCAGCTCGCCCTACCTCGCCAGCAGCGCGTACGTGGGCGCGGTGGACGCCCGCCACCGCTTCCTCAACAACCGGTACGAGATCTCGGCGTCGGTCGACCTGAGCCGGGTGACCGGCTCGGCGGCCGCCATCACCGGCATCGAGGAAGACGCGGTCCACTTCTACCAGCGTCCCGGCGGGCCCCTGCACGTCGATTCGTCCGCCACGTCCCTCGCGGGCGACGCGGAAGAGATGCACCTCGGCAAGATCTCGGGTGGGCTGATGTTCGAGACCAGCTACCTGCGCCGGTCTCCCGGCTTCGAAATCAACGACCTGGGCTTCCTGCTCCAGGCCGACCAGCAGAGCTGGAACAACTGGATGGGGCTCTTCTTCCGGCACCCGAACCAGGTGTTCCAGCAGCTGCAATGGAACTTCAACTGGTGGCAGTGGTGGTCGGCCGCCGGGATGGCCACCGAGCGCGCGGCCAACACCAACGTGCACGTGAAGTTCAACAACTTCTGGTGGCTCCACGCCGGCGGCACCCTGGGCCAGCTCGGCACCACCTGGTGCGACCGGTGCGCCCGCGGGGGCCCGGCCGTGCGGCAGGATCCCTACCTCGCGCCGTGGTGGGGCATCCAGGGCGACGACCGCCACAAGCTCATTCCGTCGATCTGGTCGAACCTGTTCTTCGGGGATGCCGGACACAATTCGTCGGTCAACCTGCAGCCGCAGCTGACCTACAACGCGTCGACCCGATTCTCGGCGAGCCTCGGGGCGAACATCACCACCCAGCACGCCGACAATCAGTGGTTCGGCAACTTCGCGGATTCGGCCGACGTCACGCACTACACGTTCGCGCACCTCGATCAGCGGACCCTGGGCCTCACGGCCGACCTGGCGTACACCGTGACCACCAACCTCTCGGTGCAGTGGCACATCGCGCCGTTCGTGAGCCGCGGGAACTACTCCAACGTGCGCGAGCTGGCGAACCCGGCCGCCGCGAGCTACGCGGGGCGGTACCAGCCCTACGCCGACACGTCCGTGGCGAACCACCCCGGCGGCCTCGACTACAAGCAGTTCAACTCCAACCTCGTGATCCGTTGGGAGTACCGGCCCGGCTCCACCATCTTCGTGGTGTGGACCCAGGGCCGGAACGACTACCAGTCGATCGCCGGGCCGGACGGGTTGCGGGGCGATCTCAACAACCTCTTCCGGCTGCACCCCGACAACACCTTCCTGGTGAAGGCCTCCTACTGGCTGAACTGGTAGTCGGGACGGGGCGGAAACCCGGGAGCCGCGAGACTCGTCCGGGGGTATAACAGCTCGACCGCCGCGCGCTCCCGGAGCCGTTCCCGTGTCGAAGATGAGAAGCCGTTTCCCGTTCCTCGCCGCCCCCCGGGCGGCGGGGATTTTCGTGTGCGCCTCCGAGCCGGGAGAACCCCGGTGACCTTCCGCGTCCGCCTCGTCCTGGCGTTCCTGCCCGCCGTGCTCGTGCCGCTCGCGCTCTTCGGCTGGGGCGTGCGCCGCGCCGTGTCGGACCGCCTCACCACGCTCTACGAGGAGCGCGCGACGCAGGGGATGGCGCGGGCGCGGGCCCAGGCCGCCGGCGTCAGGGCGATGGTCGGGGCGGGCCGCGCGGTGACGCCCGGGCTCCCCCCCGAGCCGGCGGACGCGCCCGACGCCGCGCAGCTCGTGATGACGCAGACGATCGCGCCGCTGCGCGGCGTCGAGGCCGACATCGATCGGTGGCTGATGCTCGGGCTCGGGGTGACGGCGCTGGTGGCGCTGGCGGTCGCCCTCTGGCTCGCCGGACGCCTCTCCCGGCCGCTCGCGGACCTGACCGCGCGCGCGGCGTCCCTCGATCCGGAGCGGCTGGACACCCCGTTCGATACCGGCCGCCGGGACGAAATCGGCCGGCTGTCGGCGGTCCTGTCGGGAATGACCCTGCGGCTGCGCGAGAGCGCGGAGGTGGCGCGGCGGGCCGAGCGACGGGCGGCGCTCGGGGATTTGGCCCGGCAGGTGAACCACGACATCCGGAACGGGCTCACGCCCATCCGGAACGTGTTCCGGCATTGGCGGGACGTGGCGCGGGAGCGGCCCGCGGACCTGCCCGGCGTGTTCGCCGAACGGCAGGGCACGGTGGAATCGAGCATCGGATACCTCGACGCCCTGGCCGGGGAATACGCGCGGCTCGCGATGCCCGCCGTGGCCCTCCCCTGCGACCTGAACGCCGCGGTGCTCGGGGCGGCGACCCGGCTCTCGGGGGATGACGGCGTGACCGTTCGACTCGAGCTGGCCGAGCCCGCGCCGCTGGTGCGCGCCGATCCGCTGGCCCTGCGCCGGGTCATCGACAACCTGGCCGCCAACGCTCGGGAGAGCCTCGTGAACGGGCGGGGCACGCTGACCCTCCGGACCGAAGGCGGAGAACGGGTGCGCCTTCGGGTGATCGACACGGGGGCCGGCATGGGGCCTGCAGAGCTGGAGCGGGCGCTGGCGGGCTTTCATTCGACCAAACCCCAGGGGTCGGGGCTGGGGCTCACGATCGTGCGGCGGCTGGTGGGGGATGCGGGAGGGGCGCTCCGCGTGGACACCGCGCCGGGGCGGGGGTCCTCATTCACGGTGGAATTCCCGGGCCTCGAGGGCGCGGGACGCGCGGGGCAGAGGGAAGGTGTCCGATGACGACGGTCCTGGTGGTCGACGACGTGCCGGCGATGGCGGAGCAGTACGCCTACGATCTGCGCCGGCTCGGGGCGTATCAGACGATGATCGCGGGCGGAGGGCAGGCCGCGCTCGAGCTGGTGGAGCGCGAGCCGGTGGACGTCATGATTCTCGATCTGGAAATGCCCGGGCTCGACGGATTCGGCGTGCTCAAGTCCGTCGGGCGGCGGGTGCCGGTGATCGTCTATACCGGCACCGGCAGCTACGACCGTTGCCGGCAGGCGGTCCAGCTCGGCGCCAAGAGCTTTCTGGACAAGGCCGAGCCGATGGAGCGTGTGGTGCGGGAGGTGGAGCACGTTCTCGAGCGGGAGCGGCTGAACCGGGAGGTGGCGGCGCTCCGGGCCTCCGAAGGGGATTTGGTGGGTACGTCGCCCGCGCTTACCCGCCTCCGGGAACAGATCGCGCGCCTGGCCCCCATTCCGAGCCCGGTCCTGATCCTCGGGGAGTCGGGCTCCGGAAAGGAGCTCGTGGCGAGGGAAGCGCACCGGATCTCGGCGCGGCGGGGGCCCCTCGTGGCCGTGAACTGCGCCGCGTTGCCCGGCGAGCTGGTGGAGAGCGAGCTCTTCGGGCACGAGCGGGGCGCCTTCACGGGTGCGCACGCCCTGCGCAAGGGCGCCTTTGAATCCGCGGCGGGCGGCACGCTCTTTCTCGACGAGATCGGGGAGCTCCCCCTGCCGGCGCAGGCCAAGCTCCTCCGGGTGCTCGAACAGCGGGAGATCACGCGGGTGGGAGGGAACCGGACCATCCCGGTGGACGCGCGGGTGCTGGCGGCCACGAACCGGCACCTCGACGACGAGGTGCGGGCCGGACGCTTCCGGCTCGACCTGTATTACCGGCTGTGTGTCCACGTGCTGCGCGTTCCCGCGCTGGCGGAGCGACGGTCGGACATACCGGCCCTGGTGGCGCACCTGATCGGCGTGGTGGGGGGGCGGTTCGGGATGCGGGCCAAGCCCGTCACTCCCGCGGCGCTCGACGCGCTCTGCCGGGCCGACTGGTCACGGAATAACGTGCGGGAGCTGAAGAACGTGGTCGAGCGGATGCTGATCGCGGCCGACGGCGAAGAGCTGGGGTTGGAGCACATCCCGCGTGAGGTGCGGGAAGCACCCGCGGCGGAGACCGGCGCCATGGCGGGGACGTTCCGGGAGCTGAAGGCGGAGGCGGAGCGGAAGATTCTCCTCACCGCGCTGGATCGGAACGCCTGGCACATCACGCGGACCGCGCGGGAGCTGGGCCTCGCGGACCACGCCAGCCTCCTCAAGATCCTGAGACGGCACCGGATCAGACGGGGGGGAAACTGAATGGACCGCCGCCGGGGAGGGCCGGTGTCGACGGGGACACGGGCCGGACCGTGCTCCGTGTCCAGAGCGACACCGGCTCGCTCGGCGGCGGTTGGTAAGCGGTTGCGCCGACATCGGATGCCGGTCCACTAACCCTGGCATTTCGTCTGCCTCCAGGAGGGGCAACCCCTTTCTGGAGGATGTATGTACCGCTTCACGCTCACCGAGGCCCGGCCCACACACACCCGGGCCCTGTTCGGGCTCACCCTGGTCTTCCTGGCACTCGGCGCCGCCGCGCTCGCCGTGGGCTGTGGGGACCGGGGCGCCCGATCCCACGAAACCACCACGGCGTCGCTGCCGACCACGACCAGCGCCACCGCTCCGGCTCCGGTGACGCCGCCCGCTCCGCCGGCACCGACCGAGAGTCACTACAAGCTCGCCTTGACCGCCTGGCGCGGCGGCGACCGGGACAGCGCGGTGAAGGAGTTCCGCGCGGCCATCGCCGAAGATTCGGCCAAGCTGCCCCCGCGGTTGAACCTCTCGCGGGTGTTGCTGGAGCAGGGGAAGGCGAAGGAGGCGCTGGTGGAGATCCAGGGAGTCCTCGGCATCGACTCGACGTCCGGATCGGCGTTCCGGCTCGAGGGCCGGGCGCAGGATCTCCTGGGCCACACCGACTCGGCCGTGGCCGCCTACCAGCACGCCATCGTCCTGAACGACCAGGATGCTTGGGCGATGAACAACCTGGCGCTGCTGGACGTGAAACGCGGCGAGCTCGGCGAAGCGTTGAAGGCGGCGGCGCGGGCCGTGGAGATCTCGGGCACGGCCACGTTCCGGAACACGCTGGGCGTGACGCTGGAGCGGACCGGCCACTATGCCGCGGCGGCCGAAGCCTACCGGTCGGCACTCTCCGCCGATTCCGGGTTCACCCGTGCCTCGGTGAACCTGACCCGGGTGAGCGCGCTGGCGGACTCGACCGGGACGCCCGCGGTGGACCTGGCGGCCTCCGCGCTCGACTTCATGCGGGAGATCGAGGGTTGGAAGAGCCCTAAGAACTGAGCGGAGACGGAGTTGCCGGAACAGGGGGTGATGGCGTGAGCCATTGCCCCCCTTGTTCATCTGCTTAGCTTTCCCCTCCCTTGGACCACCGACCTTTCTTCTTAGTAGTGGAGTACCTGAAATGAAGGCGACCGATATCCGCCGCGGCCACGTGATCATGGTGGAGGGCCAGGCGTGCCGCGTGATGGAGTTCACCCACCGCACTCCGGGAAATCTCCGCGCGTTCGTGCAGCTCCGTCTGCGCAACTTGAAGTCCGGCAACACGTTCGATACGCGCGTGTCCGCTACCGACTTTCTGGATGAAGTCCGCCTCGACACGAAGGAGCTGCAGGTGCTCTACCGCGACCAGAGCGGTGTGCACGTAATGGATTCGAACTCCTACGAGCAGTACACGCTCGACGAGAACGCGGTCGGGGATCAGGGCGAGTGGTTACAGCCTGAAATGCACTTCCAGGCGGAGTGGATGGACGGGAAGCCGATCGGGATCGAGCTGCCGTCGGTGATGGAGCTCGATGTGGTGGAAACCTCGCCGGTCATGCGGTCGGCGACCAAGACGGCCAGCACCAAGCCGGCGAAGCTCTCCAACGGCGTCACCATCCAGGTCCCGGACTTCATCAGCACCGGGGACCGGCTGCGGGTGGACCCCCGCGAGGGGAAGTACCTGGAGCGGGCCAAGTAAGCTGACGACAGACTGACAGCAACGCGCGGCGCCCCCCTTCCGTAACGAGGGGGGCGCCGCAGTTTTGGGGGCCCCCTCACTTCACGGGAATCGGGAGACGTCCATGCACCGCCTCTGGGTCCGCATCCTGCTCGCCGCCGCCAGCACCGCCCTGTGCGCCACCCCCGCCGCCGCGCAAGCGCGGGGCAAGAAACCGGGGCCTGAAGCCAAAGCGCCGCCGGCCGCGCCGGCCGCGGGCGCCGTGCCGGAGGATTCGCTCAACACCATCAAGTTCCGGAACCTGGGTCCGTCGGTCGCCGGGGGCCGGGTGGCCTCGGTGGTCGGGGTCCCGGGACAGCCCATGATCTACTACGTGGGCGCGGCGGCGGGCGGCGTCTGGAAGACCACCGACGACGGCAACACGTGGGAGGCGATCTTCAAGGACCAGTCCGCCGCGTCGATCGGCGCCGTGGCTCTCGCGCCCTCGAATCCCAACCTCGTGTGGGTCGGCACCGGCGAAGCGGCCATCCGGAACGACGTGGTCAACGGGCACGGTGTCTGGTTCTCTCCGGACGCCGGTCACAGCTGGCATTTCATGGGTCTCGCCGACGTGGGGCAGATCTCCCGCATCGTGATCGACCCCGCCAACCCCGACGTCGTCCTCGTGGCCGCCCTCGGCCACGCCTGGAGCCCCAACCCGGATCGCGGCGTGTTCCGCACCACGGACGGCGGCAAGACGTGGCAGAAGGTGCTCTTCGTCAACGACACCACCGGCGCCTCCGACCTGATCATGGATCCGGGGAACCCCCGGGTCTACTTCGCCGGGCTGTGGCAGTTCGTCCGCCACCCCTGGGAGATGGTGTCGGGGGGCGCGGGGAGCGGGATCTACCGCTCGACCGACGGCGGGGTGACCTGGGAGCGGCTGTCGGAGGGCCTGCCCAAGGGCATCTACGGCCGCATCGCGCTCGGCATCGGCGCGTCCAACCCGTCCCACGTCTACGCGCTGGTGGAAGCGAAGACCGGCCTGCTCTGGGATTCCCACGATCTGGGCGACCACTGGTCGAGCGTCTCCGACAACCACGCACTGGACGTGCGGCCCTTCTATTTCTCCCAGGTGACGGTCTCACCGGCGGACGACCGCAGAGTCTATTTCTCGTCCTTCCAGCTCCTCGAATCGGATGACGGCGGCAAGACCGCGCACGTGATCGACGAACCCGTGCACGTGGACCACCACGCCCTCTGGATCGATCCCACGAACGCCCAGCGGATCATCCAGGGGAACGACGGCGGCGCCTATGCCACCGTCGACGGGGGCCAGAACTGGACCTGGTTCAACAACCTCCCCATCGGCCAGTTCTACATGGTGGCCGCGAACGGCGCGGATCCGTACCTGCTCTGCGGCGGGCTCCAGGACAACAACGCCTGGTGCGGTCCCTCCGGAGCGAGCGACGGCTCGCAATGGTTCACCGTCACCGGCGGCGACGGCGAGTACGCCGTGCCCGCGCCCAGTGACACGTCGGTGCTGTACGTCGATTCCCAGAACGGCGACGTCGATCGGGTCAACCTGCGCACCGGCGAGCGCCACTCGGTCAAGCCGTACCTTCCGGGCGTGGAAGGCGCGAAGCCCGCGGACCTGACCTACCGGTTCAACTGGACCTCGCCCATCGAAGTGGCGGCGGCGAATCCCGACGAGGTCTTCATCGGCGCCAACGTGGTGTTCAAGAGCACCGACGGCGGCCGGCACTGGGGGCCGATCAGCCCGGATCTGACGCGCAACGACAAGGCCAAGCAGGTCGTCTCGGGCGGTCCCATCGAGTACGACATCTCGGGCGCCGAGACGTACAACACGATCCTGACGGTGAACGTGGCCCCCACGGACACCAACGTGATCTGGGTCGGGACGGACGACGGCCTCGTCCAGGTGACGAAGGACGGCGGCAAGTCCTGGACGAACGTCGGCGGACACTTCCCCGGACTCGCCGCGGACGAAGAGGGCCGGGTCTACCAGGTCGGCGTGTCTCCCTTCGACGCCGGCGCGGCGTACGTCACCTTCGACCGGCACGAGTTCGACGACAATCACCCCTACGTCTACAAGACCGCCGACTACGGGAAGACGTGGACCCGGATCGACGGCGGGCTCCCGGAGGCGGCGGCCCACGTGGTCCGTGAGGATCCCAACCAGCGGAACTTCCTGGTGCTCGGCACCGACGGCGGGCTCTGGTTCTCCCGGGACGGCGGCGCCGCCTGGAAGCGCTTCAAGTCCGACTTCCCGACCGTCCCGGTCTACGACGCCAAGTTCGTCCGCGCGACCCACGATCTGCTCGTGGCGACGCACGGCCGCGGCCTCTTCGTGCTCGACGACATCTCACCGCTCGAGCAGCTGACCGCCGAGGTGGCCGCCAGCGACTTCCATCTGTTTTCCACCATTCCCGCGGAGCTGCGCGGGCGCGGGCGGCGCGAAGGCGTGGCGCCGACCAGGTTCGAAGTGCGCGGCGGACCGCAGGGCGCCGTGATCGACTACTACCTGAAGGCCGGAATGGACACCGCGGCGCCGGCGGGCGGTCCGGGGGCGGGCGGGGAGAGCGGCGGCCGGGGCGGCCGGGGCGAGGGGTTCGGCGGGCCGGGAGGCCGGCGGCGCTCCGGCGCGCGGATCACCGTCACCGACGCGCGGGGCGACACCGTGTTCTCGGACTCGAGCGCGCCGGCCAAGATGGGCGTGAACCGCTATCAGTGGAGCCTGCGGTGGAACGGCGCGACGCCGCTCACCATCGACCGTCCCGAAGGGGGCGAGGGCGGTGGTGGCGGCTTCCGCGGCGGCTTCGGGCCCCGCGTGGTGCCGGGGACCTACACCGTCACCGTGTCGGTGAAGGGGCAGAGCGCCAGCCAGACCGTCGAGGTCCGGCCCGACCCGGGCCAGGCCGGCGACCCGGCGGCCTTCCAGGCCCAGCTCGCGGCCGGCCTCCAGTTCCGGGCCGAGCTCTCGGCCCTGCACGAGATGCTGAACCGGCTGGTGGGCCTGGAGACGCAGATCCGGAACGTCCAGCAGGCGCTCCGCGACGGCGGCCAGGACGATACCGCGGCGCTCGGCGCCGTGACCCGCGCGTCCCGGGAATTGTCCCGGAAGCTCCGCCAGCTCAAGGACACGCTCTACAACTCGGACCAGCAGCGGTCCGCCCCGGAAGACGACATCCACTACCTCACCCGGTTCGCGGACGACTACCAGGGACTCGGGTTCTCGATCTGGGGCGGGTACGCGGAGACGCCGCACGAGGCGGTGGTGGCGGAATGGAAGGCGGAGCGGGCCCAGCTGGACGGGTTCCTGGCGACGTTCAACGCGATTCTCACCACGGACGTGCCGGCCTTCAATCAGGTGGCGAACGCCAACCACGCGCCCATTCTGGTCGGCGGGGCGCCGGTGGCGATCAAGGCGGTCTCAGGGCGGTGAGTCGAAGACGCGGGCGAGCTCGGCGAGCAGGGTGTCCCGGTCCACCGGCTTCCTGAGCACCGCCCGCGCTCCCTTGGCCCGGCCGTCGGCTTCGATCTTGGGGTCCGCGGACGCGGTGACGATCACCACGGGCGTGCCCGACGTCTTGACCGACTTGTTGAGCTTGTCGAAGAGCATCATCCCGCCCCCGGCCGGCATCATCACGTCCAGCAGGATGGCGTCCGGCATTTCACGCTGGGCGAACATGAAGCCCTGCATGGCGTCCTCGGCGATCACGGCGACGTAACCGGCCTGGCGCAGCTGGTAGGCGTAGAGCTGCGTCAGGGGCCGGTCGTCGTCGATGATGAGCACCTTACGCTTTTCCGGCATACTCCGCTCGGCACTCCGCGTGACGGAAGCAGCTGACGATGTGGTCGTTCACCATCCCTACCGCCTGCATGAACGCGTAGCAGATGGTGGGGCCCACGAACTTGAACCCCCGCTCGGCCAAGATGGCGCTCATCCGGCGCGATTCGCGAGTCTGGTCGGGGAGGCCGCGCAGGGTCTTGCGGGCGTTCTGGATCGGCTCGCCGCCCACGCAATCCCACAGAAGCCGCGTGAGCGTCTCCCCCCGGTCCCGCAGCGCGAGGAAGGCCCGCGCATTCCCCACGGCGGCGGCCACCTTGGCGCGGTTGCGGACGATACCGGGGTTCTTCAGCAGGCGCGCGCGCCGCCGGGCGTCGAAGCGCGCCATCCGCTCGGGGTCCAATCCGTCGAAGGCCTCGTAGAACGCCTCCCGCTTGTGCAGGATCACGCGCCAGGAGAGCCCGGCCTGGAAGCCGTCGAGGATCAGCTTGGCGAAGAGCTTGCGGTCCCCGCGTACCGGAACGCCCCACTCGGTGTCATGGTAGCTCACCATCAGCGGATCCCCGTCGCCCCAGCAGCGCTTGATCATGGGAAAAAGATAGCCGTAGACTTCCCCCCATGTCTGAGCGCCGCATCCTGCTGGCCGACGCCGACGCTTTCTACGTGTCGGTGGCCCGGCTCGTGGACCCCCAGGGCGCCGGCCGGTCTCCCCTCCTGATCGTCGGGGGATCGCCGGAGCGGCGCGGTGTCGTGACGTCCGCGTCCTACGAAGCGCGCGCGTTCGGCGTCACGTCCGCCATGCCGATGGCCCGGGCCGTGCGGCTCTGCCCGGGGGCGATGGTGGTGCCGGTGCCGTGGGAGGCGTGCGTCGAAAAGGGGGAGGCCATCCGGACCGCGCTGGAGCGGTTCACGCCCGCGGTGGAGCGCGCGAGCTCGGACGAGTTCTATCTGGACCTCTCGGGCACCGAGCGGCTCTACCGCGAGGAGCCGCTCGCCACCACGGCCGCGCGCATCCGCGCCGCGGTGTCCCAGGCCACCAACCTGTCGATGTCGGTCGGAGGAGGCACGTCCAAGCTCGTCGCCAAGCTCGCGGCGGGCCGCGCCAAGCCCCGGGCGGGCTCGGCCGGCGCCGGCGTCCACGTGGTGCCCGCGGGAGACGAAGAGCGGTTCCTCCGCGAATTCGCGCTCGCCGATCTGCCGGGTGTGGGCCCCCGCTTCCAGGAGGAGCTCGCCAGGTTCGGGCTCCGGCTCGTCACCGAAGCGCTGCGCCACGATGAGAAGACGCTGGCGTCCTGGCTGGGCGAGCGGGCCGGCCGATGGCTCCACGAGCGCATCCGGGGCATCGACCGGTCCGACGTCGACACCGCGCCCGAGCCGAAATCGATTTCGCGGGACGAGACGTTTCCGAAAGACCTGGACGACGCGCCGTCGCTGGACCGCGAGCTCTCCGCGCTCGCGGACCGCGCCGCCGCCGATCTCCGCGCCGCGGGCCTCCGGGCCCGAACCGTGACGGTGCGGATCAGGGACGCCGACTTCACCCAGCGGCAGGCTTCCCGCACGCTGCCGGCGCCGGTGCTGTCGAACCGCGCCATCCTGGCGACCGCCCGGGAGCTCCTGGCGGGGCTCCGCAAGGCGCGGCCGGTGCCGGCCCGGCTCCTGTCGGTGGGACTCACCCAGTTCGTGCGGGAGGAGGCGCCCGATCAGCTCGCGCTGTTCGACGCGCCGGTGAGTGGCGTGGAAACGGAGCGGGACCGTACGCTCTCGCGGATCGTGGACCGCCTGCGCGACCGGTTCGGTCCGGACGCGGCGGGGTGGGGGCGCTGAGGCGTCAGGCGCCCGAGAAGCGCTCGAGGAAGCTCCGGTCCTCCGGGGAGAGCGCCGCGACGCCGTCCTGGTCGAGCTTGGCGAGAATGCGGGCGAGCTCCTCCCGGTTCACCGGATGCAGGTTGGCGGGATCGATCCGGCGCCAGCGTTCGACCACGTCCGGGGATCGGGGAGCCACCGCCCCCGGAGTCGCTTTGGCCCGGAACTTCTCGCTGCCGCTCTGATGCTTGAGCACCGTGAGGTAGAGGTACCCCCCCGCGAAGCCGCCCAGGTGCGCCCAGTGCGCCACCCCCGGCTCGAAGTAGCCGAACCCCCCGAACACCGACACCAGCGCGAAGATGATCACGGCCACGATCGCGGGAACCGGCACCACCAGGAACAACAGCAGCCGGTCCCACGGCCAGAACATGGCGTACCCCAGCACCACCGCGTAGACCGCCGCCGACGCACCGACGATGCCGACGCTCGACAGCGCGATCGACAGGAGGGCGCCGGAGAGCCCTCCCGTGAAATACAGACCCAGGAACCGGGGTCCGCCCAGGCGCGTCTCGACCCGGGGTCCCAGGACCGCCAGCCCGAACATGTTCCAGAAGATGTGCCCGAAGTTCGCGTGGATGAACATGTAGGTGACGATGGTCCACGGGGCGGTGAGGGCGCTGCCCGGCGAAAACGCCAGCGCGTCCGCCAGCTGCGGCTGGCTGTAGGTGACCAGGAAGACGAGCGCGTTGGCGATGATCAGCCGCCGGATCCAGGGCGTCATGGCGAGAAGGCTAGAACCCCCGGCCGGAGGACGCCAGTTGGCGCCGGTTGCCGGCGCTCCGGGCGGGGTTAGCTTCCCGTCCCAAGGTGAATTCCCGGCTCTGGCCCCTCCTGTTGCTGGCGGCGGCGTGCACGGCACGCCCCGTGCCGGAGCGCGCCGCCCGGGCCCCTTCGGTCCCCGCGGACTCCGAAATCCCGTCCGGTCCCCTGGGCCTTTCCATCCGGCGCGGCCTCGCGCTCGTCACCGCGACCCGCGAGAGCCTGCCGGGGCACGTCGGCTCGGCGCTCCGCTGCGTGAGCTGCCATCTCGATGAAGGGCGCCGGGGCCCCGCCTCGTGGGTGGGCGCGCTGGGCCGCTTCCCCCAGTACCGCTCGCGTTCCGGCACCGTCGAAACGCTGGAGTACCGCATCAACGGGTGCTTCACGAGGAGCTTGAACGGGCGGGCGATCCCGGTGGACGGGCCGGACATGCGGGACATCGTTTCCTACATGGCGTTCCTCTCCCGCGGCCAGGCGGTGGGCGTGCCGCCCTCGGCTCCCGACGCGCGCTGGAATGCGCTCACACCCGACCCCGCCGCGGGCGGGCGCTTCTTCATCGCGACCTGCGCGCGCTGCCACGGCGCGAACGGCGAGGGGAGCGACAAGGCGCCGCCGCTCTGGGGCGATCGATCGTTCAACATCGGCGCCGGCATGGCCCGGGTCCGCACCGCGGCGGCGTTCGTCGTGGCCAACATGCCGTTCGACAAGGCCGTGACCCTCACCGATCAAGAGGCTCTGGACGTCGCGGCGTACATCGACGCACAGCCGCGCCCCGACTTCCCGGGGAAGGAGAACGACTGGCCGAACGGCGACCCGCCTCCGGACGTCGCCTATCCGACGCACGCGAAGCTTTCCCGCGCCCATCCCTGACCGGCGCGTTCACCCGTACCACTGGAGGATTCTTCCCATGTTCGACCTGAAGCTCCCCACTCACCGGCGTGGCTTTCTGGGACGTATGGCGGCCGGCGCCGCGGCCGTCGGCCTGGGCTCGATGGTGGATCCGGTCGCGGCCGCGGCCGAGTCGACCACGGCCGCCGACGCGGCGTTCGAGGCCTGGCTGAACAAGATCACCGGGAAGCACAAGACGATGTTCGACGCGCCGGCGGTGAACGACGGGTTCTGCTTCGTCTGGGCCCGCGTGTACCTGAACACCGCCAATGCGACCTACGGCACGATGGACGCCGACAACACGGCGGCGATCGTGCTGCGTCACTTCGCCGCGCCCCTCGCGCTGCAGGACGCCGCCTGGGCCAAGTACAAGCTCGGCGAGTTCATCAAGTTCAACGACCCGAAGACCGGCGCCCCGTCCCTCCGCAATCCGTGGTTCAAGATGGCCGCGGCCGACCAGATGATTCCGGGGATCGGCATCGACGACCTGATCGCGAAGGGCGTGCTGGTGGGCGTCTGCAACGTCGCGCTGACCGTGTTCAGCGGCATGCTGGCCGGGAAGATGGGCGGCGGGGCGACGGGGGATTCGGTCCGGTCCGACCTGATCGCCAACCTCGTGCCCGGCGTGCAGGTCGTGCCGTCCGGCGTGCTCGCCGTGAACCGCACCCAGGAGAAGGGCTGCACGTACACGTTCGCGGGCTGAGAAGAACGGGTGATCAGCGGCCGGTGCGGACCACCGGCCGCTGGTCACCGTGGTCAGCGCTCGAGACGGTAGCCGGTCTTTCGGACGGTGAGGATGTGGCGCGGGGCGGCCAGGTCCGCCTCGAGCTTGCGCCGCAGCTCGGCGATGTGGGTGTCGACCGTCCGGGACATCACGGCGGCGCTGTAGCCCCAGACCTCCGTGAGCAGCTCCGCGCGCGATGCCACGGCGCCGCGCCGGTCGATCAGGGCGAGGAGGAGGTCGTACTCCTTCGGCGTCAGGGTGACCGGCTCGCCGCGCCGGCGGACGGTGCGTGACGCCGTGTGCACCTCGACCTCCCCGAACTGCTCGACCGGAGGCGTTTCCGGGGCGGCGGTCGACGCCGCCCGGCGGAGGAGGGCCTCCACGCGGGCCAGCAGCTCCAGCACGCCGAAGGGCTTCGTGACGTAGTCGTCGGCGCCGAGCCTGAGGCCCCGGACCTTGTCGGACTCGTCGCCCCGGGCGGTGAGGATGAGGATGGGCAGGCGGCGTCCTTCGTCCCGCAGCGTCCGGAGCACGCGGAAGCCGTCCAGGCCCGGCAGCATCAGATCGAGGATGATGAGATCGGGCTCGCCCTTCCGGACCCGCGCCAGGCCGGCCGCGCCGTCTCCCGCCACTTCGACCTGGTGGCCTTCGATTTCCAGGTTGTTCCGCAGGCCGTAGGCCAGGTCCTGATTGTCCTCGATGACCAGAACCGTGCTCACGTGAGCGCCTCCACCGCCTGGGCCGCGCCCGCCGGCGCTGGGGGCGTCGCGTCCGGCAGCTCGATGATGAAGCGGGCGCCGCCGGCTTCCGCTTCGTCGCACCAGACGCGCCCCCGGTGCAGCATCGCGAGCTCCCGCACCACCGCCAGCCCGATGCCCGTGCCCGCCACGGCGGAGCCCCGGTCCCGGCGCAGCCGCCAGAACCGGTCCCACACGCGCTCCCGCGCGTCGGGCGGGACGCCCGGACCCAGGTCGTCCACGGTGATGCGCAGATACCCGCCCCACCGCTCGAGCGTGATGGAGACGGTCTGCCCGTCGGGCCCGTACTTCACGGCGTTGTCGAGGAGGTTGAGGAGCATCTGGTGGAGGGCGCCGGGATCCACGTTGGCCACGAGGCGATCGTCCAGGACGGTGCGGACCGTCACGTTCCGCGCCGCGGCCAGCGGCTCGAAACGCTCCACGGCCGACCGGATGAGCGGCGCCACCGGCGCGGGCGCGGCGTCGATGCGCGCGGTGTGGCGCTCCGAGCGCGAGAAGTGCAGGAGATTCTCGACCAGGTGCGTCAGCCGCCGCGCCTCCTGGTCGATGATCACGAGCGAGCGGGAGCGCTCCTCCTGGGAGCGCACGCGTCCCAGCCGGAGCGTTTCGGAGAACATCCGGATCTGCGCGAGGGGCGTGCGCAGCTCGTGGGACACGCTGGCCACGAAGTCGGATCGCAGGCCGGCGAGCGCGTACTCGCGCCGCAGCTGATACAGGATGCCCCCCACGAGGACCGCGGTGATCAGGAGGAGTCCGGTGATGAGCGGCAACCGGGAACGGGGCAGGCCGCCGATCACCAGCTTGCTCGCCATGTCGGGGCGCAGAGTCACCTCGAACCGCAGGCGGCCCATCATCGTGTTCAGCGAGTCCCGCCCCGTGAAGTCCGGCGGGTACGACACCTCGGAGCGGTAGATGTCCTGACCCAGCGCGTCCTGAATCGCCACCGAGCCGATGGAGTCGTAGGGCACGCCGCCCGTCAGCGTCGGCGGAATGAGAGGGCCGTGCTCGGCCGCGTCCACGAACAGCGGCATCAGGGTGTGGACGTCCGCCGCGAAGCCGACCGCCTCGCGCGGCGCGCCGGTCGCGTCCCGTTCCAGCTTGTACACGAGCATCATCCGCCGGTAGGGCGGGCCCCCGACGATCACGGCGTCGGCCCAGTCGGGCCGGTGCACCCCGTGCACGTAGCTGTCCAGCGTGTCCGTCATCCAGTGCCGGACGCCGGGGTCCACGGCGCCCCCGCGGGTGACGAGCACCCGGTCCGGGAGCGTCAGGTCGAAGGCGAACGCCATCCGGGACAACCCGGCGCGGGCGCTCGAGTCCGAGTGCTGCGCCAGCTCGAACGGCGCGGGAAGCGTGCGCTGGTGGGTCACCGAGCGGAGATGGTCGAGGGCGTCCAGCGCCGGACCGAACCCGAAGTAGAAGACTTCCTGCGCGGTGCGGGTGGCGAGCCGGCTCGCGGCGAAGGCGGAGTAATCCCGCAGCACGCGCTCGGCGGTGGCGCGGTGCGACGTGACCTCCATCAGCGCCTGATACGCGAGCAGGGACGTGATGCCGAGGGTGGCCACCAGCAGTGCCACCACCAGGACGCCCCGGGGTCGGGGCTTGGGGGCGCGCGGCGGAGGAGTGGAGCGCATCGGCTGGAAGCTATCGCCGGGGGCGGGGCTCCGCCGGGGGTTTACGGGACCCTAACAGCTAGACCTTCACTTCGATGGTCGCCCCCCGCTTGTAGCGGATGTAGAGCCAGGCCATCGGAACGACGAGCGTGCCGGCCGCGATCACGGTGAGTCCCAGGAGCAGCGCGGCCAGGAGCACCCCGTGCTGGGACGTCTCCGCCGCGTCGAAGAGCGCCGCGTCCTGACTGCCGAGGAGCACGGTCATCGCCTGACGGGCGTTGGTGCTCGCCGTGGGATCCGCGGAGGCGAGCCCCTCCAGGATGGTGCGGACCTGGGCCTGGTCCCCCGAGTCCGGCAGCGTCTGGGCCAGGCTCGCGAGCTCGGTGCGCAGCCGGTCGCGCAGCTGATCCCGCTGGGCCTGCGCCTCGGGGCGCTGGTACGCCGGGTCCGTGCTCGTCGCCATCTGATGCCAGACCTCGTACGCGGCCGAATAGCTGTGGAGGGTCTGCGAGACGCGCGCCCCCTGCCGCACCGTCCGCGACGCCTTCTGCAGCGAGCTGATCAGATCGAGCCCGAAGATGAACGCGATGATGAGCGTCGCCGCGCTGATGGTGACGGCGATGCCGGGACGGATGAAGGTGTAATCCTTCATCGCGATGGCGAACGAGGAACGCCCGACGGACGGGCGGGGCGGCATGGGGTTGCTCATCGGGGTCCGAGGCTCGTCAAGAAGAAGAGGTCCCCACGGTATCCGCCGCTCCGGAGGGTGTCAATGGGCCAGCACGGCGGCGAGCTGTCCCGCCGCCTGGCGCACCGCGGCGGTGTAGCGGTCGACCGCCGCCGCCACGCGCGCCGCTTCGGCCCGGGCTTCGTCCAGCCGCTCCTGGTCCACGGCCTCGCGGATGCCGGGCATCGTCTTCACGCCGTACCCGGTGTAGAACCCGGGGGCGTAGACCAGGTTGCGGTACCAGGGGCGCCGGGGGAGCCCCGCGGTGTCCGAGAGCGCCCGTTCCGCCCGGGCCAGCGTCTGATTGAGCGCCGCGAGCGCCGGACGGCGGCGCGCCAGGCCGGCCGTAGCGGCCGCGGCGACGCTGTCCGCCAGGCGGTCGTACTGCGCCGCCGCGGTGTCCAGGCGGGCCAGGGCGTCGCGCACCGCCGAGAGGTCGAGGCCGGCGAGGCTCGGGGACCGGGCGGCCTGCTTGTCGATCTCGTCGAGGTAGCCGCGGTAGGTCTTCGCCGCGCGCGAGAACTGGAAGGGCAGGACCGGCGCGTCGGCCATCCGCAGCACGGCGGTCGCCATCGTCTGCGCTTCCGTCACGCCGTACGCGAAGGTCGGATCGAGGAAGCGGTCGTAGAACGTGTACGAGTCGTAGACAGAGTGATAGATCCCCGCGGGGGTCGCGCCGCTGTAACCGGTGTTGACGGACGCGACCGCGAGGTGGTCGATGAACGACGAGTAATCGGAGCCGGAGCCCAGCGCCCCGAGGTGAAAGAGGGAGTCGGCCGCCGAGTCGCCGGCCGGGCGCTGGTGAGCCGCCCGGGCCTCGAGCACGCTCTTGCCGCTCACGGGGTCCCGGATGTCCCGCGCCACCTGCTCCACGAACGCCTCGAGGCTGTGGGACCCCTCGGCGTCCAGCCACCCCGCTTCGTTGGTGTCCGAGTTGTAGTAGACCACGGCCTTCTGCTCGAGCTCCGCGGCGTGGCGCTCGGCCCATTCGGTGGAGCCAAGCAGCCCCCATTCCTCGCCGTCCCAGGCCGCGAACACGATGGTGCGGGCCGGCCGCCAACCGGTCTTGAGCAGCGCGGCGAGTGACCGCGCGGTCTCCTCGAGCGCCACCTGGCCCGAAATGGGGTCCTCGGCGCCGTTCACCCACGCGTCGTGGTGGTTGCCGTAGATCACCCACTGGTCGGGATCCGTGGCGCCCGGAATCGTGGCGATCACGTCGTACAGCGGCCGGGTCTTCCAGTCGAACGAGACGGCGAGGTGCACACGGGCCGGGCCGGCGCCGACGTGGTAGGTGATGGGCAGCGCGCCGCGCCACGCCTCCGGGGGCACGGCGCCGCCCAGGTTCCGCAGGAGCGGCAGCGCGTCGTCATACGAAATGGGGAGGACCGGGATCTTTTCGATCGTGGTCGCCTCCGCCATCGTGAGCCGATGGGGGTCGCCGGGCACGGACGCCCATCCCGGCGAGAGCGGGTCTCCGGGGTAGAGCGGCATGTCCATCACGCTCCCCCGCTGGACGCCGGCGCCGGGCCGCATCGGACCCTTGGGGTAGACGTCCTTCACGAAGTAGCCGTCGTCCCGCGGGTCCGAATAGATGATGCAGCCGATCGCGCCGTGCTCCGCGGCCACCTTCACCTTGATCCCCCGCCAGGACTCGCCGTACCGGGCGATCACGATCTTCCCTTTGACGCTCACGCCCAGGGAGTCGAGCACCTTGTAGTCGGCGGGCACGCCGTAATTCACGTAAACCAGGTCGCCGGTGACGTCGCCGTCGGGTGAGTACGCGTTGAAGGTGGGCAGCTGATCGCTCTGCCCCGAGGTCGAGTCCTCCGGAATCCCGGGCTCCTTCAGCACCGCGACGTAGTGCTCGGGTCCCACCAGCTCGAGCGTGCGGGACACGGGGCGGGGCATCAGAGCCTCGAACTGCTCGATGCGGGCGTCCAAGCCCCAGGACCGGAAGCGCGCCAGGATCGTCTCGGCGACGTGGTGCGAGCGCTCGGTGCCGGCCTCGTGCGGGATCGCCGACAGGAGCCGGATGGCGACCCGCACGCTGTCCGGATTCGGCACCGCCCGGGCGGCGTTCTCCACGCGGAGCTCGGTGCCGAGGGCGTCGGCCGGAAAGCCGCGAATGGGAGCGGGTTGCTGAGCCGGGAGAGCGGCGGCGCAGAGCACGCCGAGGGTGAGGAGGAGACGCATCGTAAGAAGCCCGAGGGTGTTTGGGAGGGGTAACGCTACGGGGGGAAGCGGGAAGAGGGAAGCGTGACACTTCCCGCTCCCCCTCATCGGCGTCACCTCCGGCTCGCCTTGACGATTCGGTTAGGAAACGGCAAGGTCCTGGTAATCCGGAAGCCAACACTCGAGCCGGTGTCGTCGTATGACCAGCATCTCTCAAGTATCGGAGGAAGCACCCGTGAAACGCCTGAATCGGTGGGCAGTCCTCGCGCTCGCCGGCCTCCTGGCCGGCGCGCGGCTCGAGGCGCAGGACCTGACCGTGGATACCACGGGGGTCGGCGCGCTGATCGAGCAGGGGATGCACCACTCCGAAGCCATGCAGAACCTGGAACACCTCGCGGACATCATCGGCCCCCGCCTCACCGGCTCACCCGCGGCCCGGGCCGCCAACGACTGGATGATGCAGCGACTCAAGGACTACGGGGTCGACGCCCACCTCGAGTCCTGGACGTTCGCCGGGACCTGGTCACGCGGCCCGATGTGGATGCGGATGACCGCCCCGCGGAAGCACGACGTCATCGCGGCCAGCTGGGCCTGGACGCCGGGCACCGACGGCCGGACCGTGGCCGGCCCGGTGGTCCTGATCAACGCCATGAACGCCGATTCCCTCGCGGCGTACCGGTCCAAGGTCCGCGGCGCGTGGCTGATGCTGCGTCCCCCCGCGAACGTGTGGAACAACGACGGGCCGCCGATGACCGCGGCGGACTCCGCGGAGATGCGGGCGCGGTTCCGGGGCCCGGGCGGCCCCGGCGGCCCCCAGATGGATTCGGCGGCGCGGGCCAAGGCGGCGCAGTTCCGCGTCGACCTTCCTTATATGCTGCGGAACCTGGGCGCCAAGGGGATTCTGATCGACGGCGCCAAGGAGCAGACCCTGCTCACCATGAGCGGCTCACCCAACGCCCCCGTGCCGCTGCCGCAGGTGACCATCGCCCACGAGGACTACACGCTCTTCGACCGGCTGATCAAGCAGGGGATCACGCCGCGGGTGGAAGCGAACATCCGGAACTCGATGAGCCTCAAGCCCGTGCCCCAGTGGAACACGGTGGGTGAGATCAAAGGGACCGAGCATCCGGGGCAGGTCGTGATCGTCGGCGGGCACCTGGACTCCTGGGACCTGGGCACCGGCGCCACGGACAACGGCACCGGCTCCATCGCCACCCTCGAGGCGGCGCGGATCATCGCCGCGTCGGGCGTGAAGCCCAAGCGGACCATCCGGTTCGTGCTCTTCACCGGCGAGGAAGAAGGGCTCCTGGGCTCGCAGGCGTACGCCAAGGCCCATGCCGGCGAGGCCGACTCGATTCAGGCGGTGATCGTGCTGGACAACGGCGTCGGCGCCATCACCGGCCAGGCCCTGCAGGGCCGGAACGAGCTGGCGGGACTGTGGAAGTCGATCCTGGCGCCGGTGGCGTCGCTCAATGCCGACTCGGTGCGGGAGGGGAACAAGGGCGGCACCGACCACCTGTCGTTCCTCGCGTACGGCGTCCCGGCGTTCAACTTCGATCAGCTGACGCGCGGCTACAACCACACGCACCACTCCCAGTCGGACACGTACGACAAGGCGATCCCCTGGGATCTGGAGCAGGCGTCGACGGTGATGGCGGTGTCGGCGCTCGAGCTGGCCGACCTGTCGGGAATGATTCCGCGGGGGCAGTCGGCGCCGGTGCAGAACTTCTTCGGGCCGAAGCCGTCACCGGCCGTGATGCATCCGCCCGTGACCGGCAAGAAGTGACCGAGGCTTAGGCTTCGGCGAAGAGCGCCCGCAGGTTGAGTGGCCGCGTGTGCATCGTGAGGGATCCATCCTCGGCACGCGGCCATTCTTCTTGCGGCCGGTCGCGATAGAGCTCCACGCCGTTGCCGTCGGGGTCGCGCAGGTAGATCGCCTCGCTCACCCCGTGGTCGGACGCCCCTTCCAGCGGGATGCCGTGGTCGATCACTCGCTGTACGGCGCGGGCCAGCGCCTTCCGGTCCGGATACAGGATGGCGAAATGATACAGGCCGGTGGTGCCCGGGGCCGGGGCCGGCGCGCCCACGCCCGCCCAGGTGTTGAGGGCCACATGATGATGATAGCCGCCGGCGGACAGGAACACCGCCTCCGGTCCGTACCGGGCGGTGACTTCGAACCCGAGCACGTCGCGGTAGAACGCCAGGGCGCGCTCCAAGTCCGCCACCGTCAGGTGGACGTGGCCGATCCGGGTCCGGGGGTCGATGGTCATCGCACTAGGTAAACGTCCGGGGGTTCCCGGGTTAGATTTCGCCTCCCATGAACTCCATCCCCAGAATCCCGACGCCCGCCAACGAGCCCGTCCTGTCCTACGCGCCCGGGACCCCGGAGCGGGCGACCCTGAAGAAGGCGCTCGCCGATCTGAGCGGGCAGACGATGGACATCCCGCTCATCATCGGCGGGAAGGAAGTCCGCACCGGCAAGACCATCCCGGTGGTCGCGCCGCACCGCCACCGGCAGGTGCTGGCCACCGTGCATCAGGCGGGTCCGGCCGAGGTGCAGAGCGCCATCAAGGCGGCGCGCGAAGCCTGGCAGGACTGGTCCCGCTGGAGCCTGGCCGACCGGGCGGCCGTGTTCCTCAAGGCCGGCGACCTGCTCGCCACGCGCCGGCGCGCCTTCGCCAACGCCACGACGATGCTGGGGCAGAGCAAGACCGCGCACCAGGCCGAGATCGACGCGGCGTGCGAGCTGATCGATTTCTTCCGCTACAACGTCCACTACGCCGAGCGCATCGTCGCGGAGCAGCCCCTGTCGCCGGGACAGACCTGGAACCGGCTGGACCACCGGCCCCTCGAGGGGTTCGTCTACGCCATTACGCCCTTCAACTTCACGTCCATCGGCGGCAACCTCCCCACGGCCCCCGCGATCATGGGGAACACCGTGGTCTGGAAGCCGGCGGCCACCGCCACGCTGTCGAACTACGCCATCATGCGGATCCTGCTGGAGGCGGGTCTCCCCCCCGGCGTGATCAACTTCCTGCCCGGCCCTTCCGGCCAGATCTCGGATCTGCTCCTCGCGGACCGGCACCTGGGAGGCATCCACTTCACCGGGTCCACGGAAGTCTTCCAGATGCTGTGGAAGCGGGTGTCGGACAACCTGCCGAGCTACGCCGACTATCCCCGGCTGGTGGGGGAGACCGGCGGGAAGGATTTCGTGCTCGCCCACGCGAGCGCCGATCCCGACGTGCTCGCGACGGGACTGGTGCGCGGGGCCTTCGAATACCAGGGCCAGAAGTGCAGTGCCGCGTCGCGCGCCTACGTCCCCGACAACCTCTGGCCCGCGGTGCGGGACCGGGTCGGCGCCATGCTGGCGGGGATGCAGATGGGAGATCCCGCGGACTTCAAGAACTTCGTGGGCGCCGTGATCGACCGTAAGGCGTACGATAAGATCAAGGGCTACATCGACGGAGCGCGGAAAGCGAGCGGCGCCAAGGTCCTGTTCGGCGGCGAGTGCGACGACCGGGAGGGGTACTTCATCCGCCCCACCGTCATCCAGGCCGACGATCCCCGGTACCAGACGATGTGCGACGAGATCTTCGGTCCGGTGCTGACCCTGCACGTCTATCCGGCGGCGCGGTGGAAGGAGACGCTGGCGCTCGTGGACGGGACGTCGCCCTACGCGCTGACCGGGGCGGTGTTCGCGCAGGACCGGGCCGCGGTGCGGGAGGCCGAAACGGCCCTTCGCTACGCCGCCGGGAACTTCTACGTCAACGACAAGCCGACCGGCGCGGTGGTGGGCCAGCAGCCCTTCGGCGGGGCCCGCGCGTCGGGCACCAACGACAAGGCCGGATCGATTCTGAACCTGGTGCGGTGGGTGTCTCCGCGGGCCATCAAGGAGAACTTCGTGCCGCCGGCGGACTATCCCTACCCGTTCATGGCCGAGTCCTGAAGACGAAGCGCCCCCGGCCGGAGCCGGGGGCGCGGTGGTCCTGCTCGAAGGCGACTACTTCTGGGGGGGAAGGATCTTGAACATCCCCGTGCCGCAGACCGGACAGACGCCCTTCATCGCGGGACGGCCGTTGGCCATCTTGACCTGTTGCGCGTTCGAGATCTGCCGCTTGGCCTTGCACTTCACGCAATAGCCTTCATCCGCAGCCATCGGCGTTTTTCCACCCTTCGCCATTGATGCATCCCTCCGTTGGGAGTCAGGGGCTCGGTCGCCGGGAGTGCACACCCGGGCGGGGGCGTCCCGTTCGGGTGCAACATAATACGGGCGGCTTCCGCCGTGGGAGCCGGGCCTCCCGGGACGGGGCGGCGGAAGGCCTGGAACGTCGCGGGTCCCGGCAGGGTATCTTTGCGCGGCCATTCACGATGCGACCCCACCCCTCGTACGTTCTCCTGGCCCTGGCGGGCGCCGCCTGCGCGACCGAGCGCGGGCCGCTGACCAACCGGATGGCCCAGACCGAGACCCGTTACCTGTCGCGGGCGGCGCGCCAGCCGGTGAGCTGGCAGCCGTGGGGACGCGACGCGTTCACGCTGGCCGCGCGGCTCGACCGCCCCATTCTCCTCTACGTCGGCGCCGACGACTGTCGCTGGTGCGTCGTCATGGACCGCGAAGCCTACGGCGACCGCGAGCTCGGCGCGCTGATCGACTCCCTCTTCGTGCCGGTGCGCGTGGACCGCGACGAGCGGCCCGACGTCGCGCGGCGGTACGAGGCCCAGGTCGGGGCCATCGCGGGGCTCGAGGGCTATCCCCTCACCGTCGTGCTCACGCCGGACGGCGCCGCCTTCTTCGGCGGCACCTACTTCGCACCGGACGATCCCATCACCGGGCGCGGGCTCAAGCAGATCCTGCCCGCCCTCGCGCGGTCCTACCACGCCGACCGGACCGCGGTGGTGCAGCGCGCCGCGGTGGTCCGCCAGATGGCGTCGAGCCGGATGAACGTCCGCGGCGTGCTCCGGGCGCCGGCGGTGGACTCGGGCGTGGCGAAGGTGCGGGCGGCCGTCGTGGCCCCCGGCGCCGGCGCGGGCTTCGTGGTCACGCAGGCGATCGGGCTGCTCCTGGGCGAGTACGGCTCGCGCGGCGACACCGCGTCGCTCCGGGCGGGACGCCAGGCCCTGGACGCGATGCTCGACTCGGGCGCGGAAGGCGCGGACGGCGCGCTCGACGATCCGCCGGTCGTGGTGCGGGCGGGGCTGGCGCGTGACCTGAGTCTCGCCTGGGTCCTCACCGCCGATCCCCGCTACCAGCTCGCCGCGCGCCGCGAGAGCCGGACCCTGGCGCACCAGCTCCTCGAGCCGACCGACCACACCGTGTTCACGGACCGTGAGGCCTACGCCATCGGCTCGCTGCTCGAGACGGCGAGCGCGGTGGGTGACACCGCCGGGCAGCGCGCGGCCCTGGGCGCGCTGGACGCGCTCCTGCACCAGGTGTACGCCTCCGGGTACGGCGTGCGGCACACCCTGGTGGGTTCGGTGGACGGGCTGTTTCAGGACCAGCTCGAAGTGGCGGTGGCGGCGCTCGACGCGTATGAAGCCACCGGCGTCGCCCGGTACCTGGACGTGGCCCGCGACCTTTCGTCCGTGATGGAGCGGAGCTACGGGGACCCGCTCGGCGGCTTCTATGACGCGACGCCCGAAAGCGCGCCGATCCCCGCCCTGGCCGACCGGAGCGAGAGCGCGCTGGACGACCTCCTGCCCGCCGCCAATCCCTGGGCCGCCCGGTTCCTGCTGCGGCTGTCCGGGATCACCGGGGACCTGAAGTACCGCCGGCGCGCCGAGGCCGCCCTGGAGGCGGTGGCGGGCGCGGTGAGCGGCGCCGGCCTCCGCGCGTCGGGGTTCCTGGCCGCCGTCCGGCTGGTCCTGGCCCCCGCGGTCGCCGTTCCCACGCACTAAGCCCCCCCACATATTCGATCTCAGGGCGGCGCCCCCGGGCGTCTCAGAACGGATCACGTCCCACAGGCCCCCCGTCCGGACCGTGACCCCCCCCTCTCTTCCGAGGTCTCGTTGACAGCAGCCGGGGAGCCGTCCGACGCCGAAGTCGTCGCCCAGGTGCTGGCGGGCGACGCGGAGGCGTTCGGCGTGCTCATCGCCCGTTATGAAGGCGGCCTGCTGCGCTTCGCGGCCCGGATGATGGGCAGCCGGGACGCGGCGGCGGACGCGGTGGCGGAAGGGCTGGTTCGCGCGTATCGGCACCTCGGCAGCTGCCGGGACCCCGCGCGGTTCCGGACCTGGGTCTACCGGATCGTCGCGAACCGCTGCAAGAGCCACCTGGCCCGCCGCCCCGTCGGTGACGTCTCGCTCGACGACGCCCCGCCGATCGCCGCTCCGGAGCACGCCGACGAGGGCGTGGACCGGGCGGACCAGCTGGAGCGGCTCGAGCGGGCGCTGGCGATGCTCGCGCCGGAGAAACGGGAAGCGTTCGTGCTGAAGCATCTCGACGGGATGAGCTACGAGGAGATGTCGGCGGTGACGGGCGCCCGGATTCCCACGCTGAAGATGCGGGTCCACCGGGCCCGGGAAGCGCTGCTGGCGGCGCTCAAGGAGCAGTCATGAAGAACGAACTCGATCCGCGGATCCACCGGGCCCTGGACGGCGAGCTCGACCCCGCCGCCCTGGACGCCGGCGAGCGCGCCCTGGTGGCGCGCCTCGACGCCCTCTCCCGCTCCCTGTCCGCCGTTCCCGCCGGACGGTCGGTGGCGCACCGCGTGATGGCGGCGGTCCGGCGGCCCCTCGCGACGCCGATCCAGCGCTTCCGCCGCTGGGTGACGTCGCCGCAGCCGATCACCGTGAGCCTGCGACCGGTTTACAGCCTCGTGATCGCGGTGCTGCTCGCGGCCCTGCTCTGGCGGACACCGGAAGGCCCGAAGCCGGTCCTCGGCGCCGAAGAGGGCGTGGCGCAGTTCGTCGCCCGGTTCCCGGAGGCCCACTCCGTGGCCGTGGTGGGGAACTTCAACGACTGGCGTCCGGGCGCCACGCCCCTGTCCGACGACGACCACGACGGCGTGTGGGACGCGCGGGTGATTCTGCCCGCGGGCCAGCACGAGTACATGTTCGTCGTGGACGGTGAGCGGTGGGTACCCGATCCCATGGCGGGCCGGTACGTGGACGACGACTTCGGTCGCCAGAACGCCGTGCTCCTGGTCCGGCCGCACCGCACTCAGCAATGATCCTCGTACCCCTGCTCCTGTCGCTGGCGTTCCAGCAGCCCGATGGGCGGCTGGAGGGGCATGTGCCGGCCGCGGCGCTGCCGGGGATCCAGGCCGCCATCGCGAAGGCCGTGCAGGACAGCCTTCCGACGGAGCCGCTGATCGAAAAGGCGCTGGAGGGAGGCGCCAAGGGCGCCTCGGCCGATCTCATCGTGGCGGCCGTCAACACCGAGGCCGGGCGGCTCCGGGGTGCCCGAGACCTGCTGCGGCACGCCGGCGCCCCGGCGCCCTACTCGGCCCGGGAGCTGGTGTCGGTGTCCATCGCGCTGGCGCGCGGCGTGCCCGAGCCGGTCGTGACCCGCGTGGTCTCGGCCGTAAAGGATTCCTTGCCGGGGTTCGCGCTGCACGCCGTCGCCGATCTCCAGGCCCGCGGATTCCAGCCCGATTCCTCGGCGGACCTGATCATCGCGGCGGTGGGAGCCGGGATGTCGGCGCACCGGCTGCTCGACGTGGCGGCGGCCGCGGAGCGCGAGGTGCAGCGGGGAAGCACGCGGCCCCAGGCGCTGGCCCGCATCAAGTCCATCCTGCCCGCGGTGCCGCCGCAGCCCCTGCCCCCCGGCGCGATGCAGGGGGCGGTCCGGCCCCGGAAACCCGCGACGCCCTAGCGGATCAGCTCGTGTAGTCGGCGTTGATCCGGACGTATTCCGGAGAGAGATCGCAGGTCCACACCACCGCCTCCGCCCGGCCGAGTCCCAGGTCGACGCGGAGGCGGACCCGTTTCCCCTGGAAAATCGCGCGGGCCCGGGCGAGGTCGGGCCGGGCGGTCCCTCCGGCCCGGGCCAGCTCGAGCCAGCCGGCGTCGTCCTCGGCGTCGAGGGTGATCTTGTCGGGCGCGATGGGGACGCCGGCGGCGCCCGCCGCCGCCAGGATGCGGCCCCAGTTGGGGTCGGCGCCGTACAGGGCGGTCTTCACCAGGGCCGAGCGCGCGATGGCGCGGCCGACGTCGCGGGCGGCGGCTTCGGTGGCCGCCCCCCGGATCTGGATCTCGACGAGTTTGGTGGCGCCCTCGCCGTCCTCCACGATCGCGAGCGCCAGGGTGCGGGCCACGAGCTGGACCGCCGCCTCGAACCGTTGCGCCAGCCCCGGATCGCGGGTGGGGTCCACGCCGGATGCGCCGTTGGCGAGGAGCAGGACGGTGTCGTTGGTGCTGGTGTCGCCGTCCACGGAGATCGCGTTGAAGGTGCGGTCCGCCACGCGGCGCAGGATCGGCGCCAGGGCGGCCGCGTCGAGCTCGGCGTCGGTGGTGAGGACCCCCAGGAGCGTCGCCATGTTCGGGTGGATCATTCCGGCCCCCTTGGCGATCCCGCCGACCGTGATGGTGCCGGTGGGGGTCTCGATGCGGGCCGCGCAGTGCTTGGGCCGCGTGTCGGTGGTCATGATCGCGCGCGCGGCCTCGGAGCCGCCTTCGGCCGTCAGGCGCCGGGCCGCGGACGTGAGCCCCTGGGCCACGTGCTCCACCGGGAGGGGGACGCCGATCACGCCCGTGGACAGGACGAGGGCGGTGCGCGGCGGCAGCCCGGCCGCCTGCTCGGCGGCCTGCGCCATCGCCGCGGCGGCTTTGAGCCCGTCGGCGCCGGTGCAGGCATTGGCCACGCGCGCGTTCATCGCGACCGCCCGGATGCGGCCGGGACGTTCGCCCAGGAGGTCTTCGTCGTAGAGGACCGGCGCCGCGCGGACCGCGTTCCGGGTGAAGACGCCGGCGGCGGCGCACGGCGTGGCGCTCACCAGGAGGGCCACGTCGAGCGCGCCGCCGGTCTTGAGGCCGGCGTGGGCGGCGGCGGCCGTGAAACCGGCCGGGGAGGTGACCGACCCCTCGGGTGAAAGCTCCGGTTGGTTGGGCATGGTCGGTCAAGATACGCCGCCCCAAGCGCTTGTGTAACGGGAGGGGGTGTCGTATGATAGCGCAACCATCCCGGGGGTTCCGTTCGATGTCGGATCAGTTCCTCAGCTCCGACGAATACGACGAACGCGCTCATCAGCTCTACAATGAAGGACAATACGACGAAGCCGTAGACGTGCTTCGCGAGGGGCTTTCGCTCTATCCCCACGCCGTGGAGCTCCACGTGGGGATGGGTTACGCCCGTCTGGCGCGCGAGGAATACGTGTGGGCGCGCCGGTCCTTCGAAGAGGCGGTGGGCCTGGACTCGGATCACGAGGACGCGCTCGCCGGCCTGGGTGAGGTGCTTCTCAAGTTCGGCGACCGGGACGGGGCGACGGGCTGCTTCGACCGGATTCTCGAGCTGGGCTTCCGGGACGACCACGACCTGATGCTCCAGATCGGCCGCGCGCTGTTCCGCGAGGGCGTGCTCGAGCAGGCACGGCGGTATTTCGAGGTCGCGATCACCGCACATCCCGATTCCGCGGAAGCGGCGGCGTGCGTGGGCTACGCGGCGCACCGGCTGACCGACGAGGGCGGCGCCCTCCATTGGCTGCGGCGCGCCCTGGAGCTCGATCCGGCGCACGGCGAGGCCCGGATCTACCTCGCCAACCTGCTGTACGACCGGGGCGAATACGAGGCGGCCCTCTTCCACCTCGAGCGCACCGAGCCCGACGACCACTTCGACGGCCTCGCCATCTGGCGGCTCATCGAGCTGAAGAAGAGCGTCTACCGTCTTCCCGAGGACGATCCCGAGCTGGTACCCTGGCACGGCCGGCTGAACGATCTGACCGGGGACGCCGACCCCGAGGATCTGGTCCTCGCCGAGATCGAGGCGTTGGGCTCCGACGGGCAGGTGCGGGACCCCCGCCAGCTGGAGCTGTTCGGCACCCTGCTGACCGAATTGCAAGGGATGAAAGGACGGGCGACGGGGGCCGGCGGCGGCGAAGAGCACCGCGTCCGCACCGCTTCCGGGGCCCTGTACGCCGGCACCTGGGAAGAGATCGTCCGGCAGATGCAGGCGGATGCGGGGGAGACGGACGGGACGCTCGCCCAATACATGACTGAGACGGCGCAACGGGGGCGGCAACAGACGGGCGTCGCCATTCCGGCGACGGATCCCGAGAGCTTTCTCCGGGGGAGTGCCGACGCGGGGCTGCTGAGAATCCTGCACTAGGGTCCGAAACCGTCGAGCAGCACCGTCAAGGAAAAGCGTCAGGGGCGGACGTCGACACGTCTCTCCCTGGCGCTTTTTGCTTGACGCCTTCAGGCCTTCTTGAGCATCTGTCCCAGCGACAGCGGTCCGGAGCCGAGCGCCACCAACGCGATCGACGCGGCCCAGAGCACCCCTTCCAGCTCGAAGGGCTGGTGGGCGGGCACGAGGACCACCAGGATCGCGACCGTCATTTCGACGACGTACCCGGCGGCGACGATCCGCGGGATGATGCCGAGGACCAGAAGCCCCGCTCCGACCGTCTCGAACGCGATCACCACGCCCGCGAAGATCGTGGCGAACGGGATGCCGGCGCCGTGGAAGAACCCGGCGACGCCGGTGAGCCCCATGTGGACCTTCATGATCCCGTGGTGCAGGAAGACGAGACCGACCACGATCCGGAGGATCACGGCGGCGTACGGGGAAAAGCGGTTCATGGGTGCTCCATCAGTGACAGGTCGTGGTATTCTGGATCAGGGGCGCCACGAAGTTGCCCCGGATGGCGAGCCGACCGGACGGGTCTCCGTAGTAGTCGGCGCGCTGCCCGACGAAGTAGAACGATCCGGAGACGACGTTTCCCCCGGTGACGGAATGCTCCTCGCGGATCTTGATCCATCCTCCCGGCCGGGAGACGGCGAGGAGAGGGGCGCCGGAGGAAGCCGTGGAGCTCCAGACGGCGGCCGACCGCGGCGGGCGGCAGAGAAAGGTGGTGCCCTGCGCTTCGGTGACCGACACCGAGTCGAGAGGCAGGGAATCGGGCGCGCCGTTCACGGGGATCCGGCTGGTCAGGTTCACCTGCTCGGTGGTCGTGCTTCCCACCACCACCCGCAGGGTGAGCAGGAACGTGAGGGTGTCGCCGGCCCGGGTGTAGTTCTGTCCCCGCGCGGTGGTGGTGCGGGCCGCGGTGACGCTCCCGTTCACGGTGTAGGCGCCCGCGCCCGTGGACGTATCCGCCGGCGCGAGGGCGTGCACCGAGCCGCTCGCGGACAGGGAGTCGGCGTGCACCTGGAAGGGCAGCACGGGGCCGGACACGGCGGTCACGACGCGGCCGGTCGCGGAGTCGATCGTGAAGACCGCATTGCCGGGGGCGTCGAACCAGGGCGCCGGCGGAGCGCCGCCCTGGCGGCGCACCGAAACCGGGACCACGAACGTATCTTGCGCGAGCATCACGATATTGGGGAGCAGCAGGGTGACGGAGAGTGCGGGCGTCACGATCACGAGCCCCTGTCCGCTGACGTTCTTGATGGTCGCGCTGATGACCGACGACCCCGGGGCGACGGCGTGGATGGTGCCGAGGGACGGGTCGACGGTGACCACCCCGGGCGCCGAGCTGCTCCAGCTCACGGTGCCGGCCTCGGCCTGGCCGGCGGCGGTGTAGTAGGTGGCGCCGAGGGAGGCGAGCGAGTCTCCCGTGAAGAGCGTATCCACGAGCGGCAGCACTACGACGTAGGGCTGGGTGGAAGAACCGGTACTATTGGAGCAGGCCGCGAGCAGGGCGGCGAGGGCGAGGAGCGGAGACCGGCGAATGGGGAGCCTCTAGAACATCGACATCGCGAGGAACGACCGGAGGTTGTCGTTCGTCACGCGGAGGCGGGCGCAGAGCAGGCGCACCACCGACCACAGCACCTTGTAGGCGATGTCGCGATTGAAGTCGAGGAGCAGCTCGAAGTCGGACCGGGAAATCGTGATGAGGGTACAGGAGGTGTTCGCGATCGCGTCGGTGGACCGTTCCGACCGGTCGAAGATCGCCATCTCTCCGAAGTTCGCGCCGGGTTTCAGGATGGCGAGGGCTTCTTCGCCGGAACCGGGAATGGTCCGCGAAATGCGGACCTCCCCCTCGGCGATGATGAAGAGGCGGTTGCCGGGCTCGCCCTCCTTGAACACGTACTGGCCGACCGTGAACTTCTGCTCGCGGCAGACCTCCGACACCCGGGCGAGCTCACCCTCGTCGAGGTCTTGGAAGATGGCCGCCTGTTTCAGCAGATTGAGGTCCACAGGGTCAAGGTACCCGAGGGGGAATGGACGGGCAAGTGAAACCGTGGCTGACCCCCGCCGACGCGCTCACGTCCCTGCGCGTTCCACTGGCGGTGGCGTTCCCGCTGGTGCACGGGCCTTCACTGCGCCTGGCCATCATCGGCGTGGCCGCGGCGTCCGACTTTTTCGACGGGAAGCTCGCCCGGCGGTTCGGCGGATCCCGGCTGGGCGCGGTGCTCGATCCGGTGGCGGACAAGCTCTTCATGGCGTCGGCGTTCCTCACGCTGTGGCGGAGCGGGCTGTTGCTGTGGTGGGAGATCGCCGGCGTGCTGCTCCGCGACATCGTCGCGGTGGGGGGCGCCCTCACGGTCTGGATCCGGCACCGGCCGGTGGCGCTCCCGGCGCGCGCGGGCGGGAAGGCGGTCACCGTGGGCCAGGTGCTCACGCTGGTGGCGTTCGTGGCGGAGTCGCCGCTGGTGCGGCCGCTGGCCTGGGCCACCGCGGCGGTGTCGGTCTACGCGTTGTGGGATTACGGTCGGGCCCTGGGCCCGCGCACGGAGGACACGTGAGTCGATTGCGGAGGGTGGCGCTGATCGTCCTGATCCTGGGCCCGTCGCTCGCGGCGGCGCAGCAGTTCACGCCGCCCCCCGCGGCCACCGCCCCCGCCACCGGGACCCGGATCGGGCTGTTCGGCTTCGGCGTGCGGGGCGGCTGGGACGTGACGCACGGCGGGCAGATGGTGGTGGGAGCGACCCTCGACGCGGGAGATCTCTTCTCGCCCCAGGTCCGCATCCGTCCCTCCGCGGAGCTCGGCGTGTTCAACGGGGCCAATACCTACGTCGGCTCGCTCGAGGCGCTCTGGCGCTTCACCGACGAGACGCAGCCCGCCATCCCGTACGTGGGCGCGGGACTGGCGCTCGCCAGCCACGACGGATGCGGCCAGGATTCCTCCTGCCCGTCCCTCTGGGTGAACCTGGTGCTGGGATTCGAGCTTCATTACCACAAGACGTTCAACTGGCTGCTCGAGTACCACGGGATGGACGCCATGCGGCATCACCGGCTCTACATCGGACTCACCACCCGCCGGGGATCCTGAGCCGTGGCCGCGCCCGAAGCGGCGATCACGCTCCGCTGGGACCACGATCTGGTGTTCGAGGGCGCCGGGCGGGCGAACACGCCCGTCACCGTGGACGGTGACACCGTGGTCGCCGTGTCTCCGGTCGAGATGCTGCTCGTGGCCGCGGCGGCGTGCACCGGGTCCGACGTCGTCATCATCCTGAAGAAAATGCGGGTGGAGCTGGCCAAGCTGGAGATCCGGCTCGTCGCCACGCGCCGGGAGACGGAGCCCCGGCGGGTCACCGGGATGCGCCTGCACGTCACGGCGCAGGGAACGGGCGTGGACGAGGACAAGGTCCGGCGTGCCGTGTCCCTGTCGATCGAGAAGTACTGCTCCGTCATCACCTCGCTCAATCCCGACATCCCGGTGACTTACGACGTCGTGGTGGGCTAGCGCCGCGGCGCTGGCGGTCTGGGCCGTGTCGGGCGCCGCGGCCGCGCGGGCGCAGGGTCCCCCGGCGACCGAAACCGGTTTCGGCGCCACCGCGCTGTGGAGCCGCCGCGCGTTCTACGGCGCCGAGGCCGGCCTGGGCCTCCGGCCGGCGGGGCAGCTGCGCTTCGCGTTCACGATCGCGGGCGGAGCCCGTGAAGGCCGGCCGGCGGGGCGGGTCGCCGGCGAGGCGCAGTTTCTCGTGCTCCCGGGCGCCCACGGCGGCGTCTCACCGTACGTCGGCATGGGCATCGCGGCGCTGATGGTGCAGGCGCGGCACGGGAGCGGCGCGTTGACCCTCACCGCCGGCGTGGAGGCCGGGGAAGGGAGCCGGGTGGGGTGGTACCTCGAGGGCGGCGCGGCGGGCGGGGGCCGGCTCGCGGCCGGGATCCGGTGGCGCCGCTTCCCGGCGTGGTGGCACTAGACGCGCACGGGGCGCCCGGAATGATCCGGGCGCCCCGTCCACATCCGGTCCGACCGGGGTCGGACTATTTCACTCAGGTACTCGCGACGGCGGTCGCCGCTCGTGCCACCACGGGCCGGCAGTAGCGCTCACCGAGAACACGCAGCTGGGCCATCTCGTCCTCACTCAGATCCTCATAGCGGTCGCCGAGGTACAACATCGTATCGTCGAACCACTCCTTCTGATGCTCGGGAGTGGCTTCGAGGACGCCGCAGCGGAGGATGTGGGAGAACAGCTCATCGCGAGCCTGCTCGAAGCTCGTCGGGGTCGGAGGGGCTTTTCGGGTGTCGGTACGAGACTTGGCCATTCGGGGCCGCTCCTCTCTGAATTGGGCTGTCAAGAACGCGGCGGCAATTTAATGGAGCGCCCCAGGCGAAGCAAACAGTGTATAATCCCCGGAATGGCGGACCACGAGCAGACCTACGGCCCCGAGCGGGCGGCGCGCCTGGCGGCCCTCCTGAAAGCCCTGGCGGAGCGCATTGTCGAGCTGGACCGGTCCGGACGCCTCCTGGAATCGGCTCCCGAGCTCCAGGAGCTCCTGGGGACCGCCCGAAGCGAGCTGTTCCATTACGAGGTCCGGTCCACCTACGACACGCCGGAAGTGGCGGAGAGCCGGCGCATCGTGGAGGAGGCGGAGCGGCGGGCGTCCGAGCTCCGCTTCGATCCCCCGGACGACGACGAACAACCCTGGCGGAGGTCGGGCGGCGAATGAATCGGTTCTACGTGCTCCTCGGTGTGGTCGCGGCGGCCGCGGTGGCGTTCCTCATCTACAGCACGCAGCAGGAGCCGGGCGGGGCGGCGGCGGCGTCGAATCCGAACGTGCCCATCACGGCGCAGGACCGCGCGTTTCCCGGATACACGCTGGGGTCCGACTCGGCGCCGGTGAAGGTCGTGGAGTACATCGATTACGAGTGCCCCATCTGCGCCATGTTCGCCACGGTCCAATTCCCCACCATCCGCGACCAGCTCATCAACACCGGCAAGGTGCAGTGGCGCCTGCGGGACTATCCCCTCCCGCCCACCACCCACCAGTGGTCGCATCTCGCCGCGAACGCCGTGGCCTGCGCGTCGGAGCAGGGGAAGGCCTGGGACATGGTGGACGCGCTCTTCGACCACCACGACTGGGCGCTGCAGAAGAGCAACCCCACGTCGGTGTTCCGGGGGCTGGCGCAGAGCGTGGGCGTCAATCCCACGACCTGGGACGCCTGCCTGGCGAGCAACAAGTACGCCGGCCGCATCCAGGCGAGCGCCAACGAGGGTGACTCGCTGGGTGTGAACGGCACGCCGACGCTCTTCATCAACGGCACCCTGGTGCGCGCCCGGGCCACGTCGGACCTGGTTCAGCACATCGCGGACAGCCTGATCGCGGCCACCAAGAAGAAATGAGCCGTCATCGACAGGCGATCGCGGTCCTGGCCCTGGTCGGGATCGCCGTCGCGACGTACCTGTGGCTCCACGCCATCGGCGTCATCGGCGTATTGAAGTGCGGCAGCGGCGGGTGTGAGATCGTGCAGGCGTCGAAGTACGCCGAGCTCCTCGGCATCCCGGTGGCGTTCTACGGGGTGGTCGGCTACGCGACGCTCTTCGGCCTCAGCCTCGTCGGGGCGCGGCCCGCCCTCGTGGCCCGCGCGTGGCCCACGCGCTGGCTGGCGGTCCTGTCCGGCGCCGGATTCCTCTTCACGCTGTACCTCACGTCACTCGAGATGTTCGTCATTCACGCCTGGTGCCGGTGGTGTCTGGCGTCGGCCGCGATCATCACCGCCATCTTCGTGACGGCCCTCGCCGGACTTCCCCGGAAGACCTGACCGCCGACATCCATGTCGCTCTGGCGTAGCGCCAAGCGCGTCCTGGTCGGCCGTCCCCTCGAGACGCTCCACCTCGAGTCGGAACGGCTCACGAAGGCCACCGGCCTGGCGGTGCTCTCGTCGGACGCGCTCTCCTCCGTGGCGTACGCCGCCGAGGCGATGCTCCTGGTGCTGGTGGTGGCGGGCGGGGCGGGGGCGGGCCACGCGCTCGTGGTCGCGGGGTTCATTCTCCTCCTCCTCGCCATCGTGGTCGTCAGCTACCGCCAGACCGTCTTCGCCTACCCCCAGGGCGGAGGCGCGTACTTCGTCGCCAAGGAGAACCTCGGCACGGGCTTCGGGCTGGTGGCGGCCGCCGCGCTGCTCGTGGATTACACGCTCACCGTCACCGTGTCCGTCGCCGCCGGCGTCGCGGCGATCACGTCGGCCTTCCCGGTCACCGCCCCGCACGCCGTCGCCCTGGGCCTCGCCGCCATCGCCGTCGTGACGCTGGGCAACCTCCGCGGCATCCGGGAATCGGGGATGATCTTCTCCGTCCCCACCTACTTCTTCATCGTGATGTTCGGGCTGATGCTCCTGGTGGACGTGGTGCATCCGTTCGGCACCTGGACTCCGGCGGTCCTCCCCGCCACGACCGGCACCGCGGTCTCGCTCTGGCTCCTGCTCAAGGCCTTCGCCTCCGGATGCTCGGCGCTCACCGGGGTCGAGGCGATCTCCAACGGCATTCAGGCCTTCAAGCCCCCCGAGTCGAGAAACGCCGCCGCCGTGATGGTGTGGATGGGCGTCATCCTCGGCGTGTTCTTCGCCGGCTCCACCATCATCGCCCACCGCTACGGCATCATCCCGGTGGGCGACCAGACCGTGATCTCCCAGCTGGCCCACGCCGCCTTCGGCTCGGGATCCGCGTACTACGCCCTGCAGTTCGCCACGGCGCTCATCCTCGTGCTCGCCGCCAACACCGCGTTCGCCGACTTTCCCCGCCTGTCGTCGATCCTGGCCACCGACGGCTTCCTGCCCCGGCAGCTCGCGAGCCGCGGCGACCGCCTGGTGTTCTCGAACGGGATCCTGATGCTGGCGGTGGTCGCGGGCGCCCTGCTCGCGATCTTCAAGGGCAACACCAACGCCCTGATCCACCTCTACGCGGTGGGCGTGTTCGTGTCGTTCACGCTGTCGCAGGCGGGGATGGTGCGGCGGTCGCTGAAGGCCGGCGAGCGGCGGGTGGGGCGCCTGGTCGCGTCGTCGCTGGGCGCGGTGGCGACCGCGGTGGTGGTGGTCATCGAGCTGGTCACCAAGTTCACGGAAGGCGCGTGGATCAGCGCCCTGCTCATCGTGGCCCTCGTGTTCCTGTTCCTCGCCATCAACCGCCACTACCTGTTCTATGCCCGCCAGCTCTCGACGGAGGCCTGGCAGCCGGAGTGGCCGGAGAAGCATCTGGTGGTGGTGCCGGTGGCGGGGGTGTCCAAGAGCACGGCCGGCGCGCTGGCGTACGCCCTGCTCCTGTCCCCGAACATCCGCGCCGTGGCGGTCGCCACCGATCCGGCGCAGGTGCAGAAGCTGCAAGACGAGTGGGACCTGTGGGACTCCGGCGTGCCGCTCGAGGTGATCGTCTCGCCCTACCGGTCGATCGTGGGTCCGCTGCTCAAGTACATCGACCAGGTCGAGAAGTCCGAGAAGCCGGATTGGCTCACGGTGGTGCTGCCGGAGGTGGTGCCGGCGCGCTGGTGGCACGCCTTCCTGCACAACCAGACCGTCTACGCGATCAAGACGGCCCTGCTATTTCGCCGGAACGTGGTCGTCACGACCGTCCGACATCACCTCCGGAAGTAGGATCACGACTCCCTCTTCCCGCTTCCCCCCTCCCGCCTCCCTTCAACCTTCCTTGTCCTCGTAGAGCACCTTGAGCTTCTGCACCACCGCGGGATCGGCCAGCGTGGTGGTGTCCCCCAGGGTCCGGCCCTCGGCGATGTCCTTCAGGAGCCGCCGCATGATCTTCCCGCTGCGGGTCTTGGGCAAATCGGCGGCGTAGATGATGTCGTCGGGGCGGGCGAGGGCGCCGATCTTCCTGGCGACGTGGCTCTTCAGCTCGTCCCGCAGGGCGTCGGTCGCCTGTTTGCCCTCCTTGATCGTGACGAACGCGGCCAGCGCCTGGCCCTTGAGGTCGTGCGCCCGGCCCACCACCGCCGCCTCCGCCACCGCCGGATGGTCCACCAGCGCGCTCTCCACTTCCATGGTGCCGATCCGGTGGCCGGCCACGTTCAGGACGTCGTCCACCCGTCCCAGGATCCAGAAGTAGCCGTCGGTGTCGCGCTTGGCCCCGTCACCGGGGAAGTAGGTGTCGGACCACCGGCTCCAGTACACGGAGCGGTACCGCTCGTCGTCTCCCCAGATGGTCCGCAGCATCCCCGGCCAGGGGCTGGTGATCGCGAGGTACCCGCCGCCGACCTGCACCTCCTTCCCGTCCCCGTCCAGGAGCACGGCGTCGATCCCGGGGAACGCGATCGTGCCGGACCCCGGCTTGGTGGTGGTGACGCCGGGGAGCGGGGTGATCATGATGCCGCCGGTCTCGGTCTGCCACCACGTGTCCACGATGGGGCAGCGCTTGCCGCCGATGTTCTCGTGATACCAGACCCACGCCTCGGGATTGATGGGCTCACCCACCGAGCCCAGGAGCCTGATCCGGGAGAGGTCGTGCTTCGCGGGCAGGTCGGTGCCCCACTTCATGAACGACCGGATCGCGGTGGGCGCCGTGTAAAACACCGTGACGCCGTGCTTCGCGCAGAGCGCCCAGAAGCGGTCCTTGGCGGGATGGTCGGGCGCGCCCTCGTACATCACTTCCGTGACCCCGACCGCCAGGGGTCCGTAAACCACGTACGAATGCCCGGTGACCCATCCGACGTCGGCGGTGCACCAGAACACGTCGGAGTCCTTGAGATCGAACACCCACTTGGTGGTGGCGTAGACCTGGGTGAGATAACCGCCGGTGGTGTGGAGGATTCCCTTCGGCTTTCCGGTGGTCCCCGACGTGTAGAGAATGAAAAGCGGATCCTCGGCGTCCATCGGCTCGGGCGGGCACTCGGCCGGCGCGCGGTCCAGGAGCGCGTCCCACCAGTGGTCGCGTCCCGCCTTCATCGGCACCTCTTGTCCGGTGCGTTTCAGCACCATCACGTGCTCGATCGACGGGGTACCGGCCAGGGCCTCGTCCGCGTTCTGCTTGAGGGGAACCTGGCCGCCCCGGCGGTACCCGCCGTCCGCGGTGATGAGGACCCGGGCCCGGGCGTCGTTGATGCGGTCCCGGAGCGACTCGGAGGAGAACCCGCCGAACACCACCGTGTGTACGGCGCCGAGACGGGCGCAGGCGAGCATCGCGACGGCCACCTCCGGCACCATCGGCATGTAGATGGCGACGCGGTCGCCCTTCTGCACGCCGAGGGACTTGAGGGCGTTGGCGCAGCGGCATACGTCCCGGAGCAAGTCGCCGTAGGTCAGCCGCCGGACTTCCCCGGGCTCTCCCTCCCAGACGAGCGCTACCTTATCCCGCTTCCCGGCGCGGACCTGACGGTCCAGACAATTCACCGATGCGTTGAGCTTCCCGCCCACGAACCACTTGGCGTGGGGGGGCGTCCATTCGAGCACGCGGTCCCAGGGGCGCATCCACTCGAGTTGACGGGCCCAGTCCGCCCAGTAGCCTTCGCGGTCGGCGCGGGCGCGGCGGTAGGGGGAGTCGTCCCGGACGTGGGCTTGGGCGGTGAAGGCGGGCGGAGGCGGAAAGGTGCGCTGCTCGTCGAGCAGGGTCTCGATGCGGTCGGCCATGACTCGAACGTAACGAGCCTTGCACTTTGCGCCACCGCACTCGGAGTGCCACGGTCGCGGTGCGTGAGGGAGGTCACCCAGTTCAGCTAAGTCATTGTTTTGACAGTGTTTAAAGATTTGGCACCGGACTGGCAATTGCAGACCTCGGAAAGACAGCACACGGGCTAATCGAGCGGAGTCAGAGATGTCCACGTACTCGACCGAAAAGACACTGGCCGCCCCCGAGGCGCTCTCCCTGGAGAGCCGCACGGCGTTCCGGCGCACCGCGGTGGAGCTGCTCGATCAGCTTCCCGAGGGGGCCGGGCGGCTGGTGATCGACATGTCGGCGACGCGTCAGGTGGACTCGGCCGGTCTCGGCACTCTGATGCTGATCCAGCGCCGCGCCGCCGAGCGGCGGGTCACCGTGGCGCTGCGGGGGGCCAACGAGGAGCTGCGGTTCCTGCTGGTCCTCACCAAGCTGGACGATCTCTTCGAGCTCGAGGGCGGAGCCGGCTGACGAATTTCGCGCGTCGAGCGGGGCGTTGGGGCGATCGGTTATATTGTCGCCCATGCCGCCCGCGGCTCCACCCCGCCGACGCGTGCTCATTGTCGAGGATGAATCGGCGCTCCGCTCGTCGTACGCGCGGTTCTTCGAGTCGCGCTACGAGATGGCGTTCGCCCGTACCGGCGCGGAGGCCCTGCGCGAGCTGGAGTCGTTCGACCCCGAGGTCCTGATCCTGGACCTGCGCCTCCCCGATACCGACGGCATCGCCCTCCTGCAGAAGATCCGCTCCACCCACGCCACGCTGCCCGTGGTGGTCACCACGGCCTACGTGAGCATGGAGCCGCTCATGAAGGTCCTGGACCTGGGGCACAGCGGATACCTCGTGAAACCTTTCGACCTGAACGAGCTCGCCGCCCGCATCGATGCTGTGGGCTGAAGGCGTCCGGTACAGCTACGGCGCGGTCCCCGCGCTCCAGGACGTTTCCTTCACGCTTCCGGCGGGACGCACGCTGGCGCTGTTCGGTCCCAACGGCGCCGGCAAGACCACCCTCCTCAAGGTGCTGGCCGGACTCCTGCGGCCCCGCGCGGGGAAAGCCGGCGTGGAAGGCGGCCGGTCGGCGATCGGCTGGATCGGCCATCAATCGCTCCTGTACGGGCAGCTCACCGTCCGGGAGAACCTCCGGTTCTGGGGGGCCCTCTATCACGTTCCGTCCGGTCCCCTCGGCGACCGCATCGAGCTTCTGGGCGGGCGCCTCGACCTGGGGTCCCTCCTGGACCGGCGCGTGGCCACGCTGTCGCGGGGGCAGGCGCAGCGCGCCGCGGTGGCGCGCGCGCTGGTGCACGATCCGGTGGTCCTGCTCCTCGATGAGCCCTTCACGGGACTCGACCGCGTGGCCGCCTCGGAGCTGTCCCTGCTCCTGCGAGGGTTCGCCGGCGGAGGCAACCGGGCCACGCTGCTGGTCACCCACAACGTGGACGAGGGCACCGACCTCGCCACCGACATCGGCATCCTGAAGGCGGGCCGCCTGGTGGAGCTGGCGCCCCGCGGCGGCCGGACCGCGGCGGAGATCGGCGAGCGGTACCGGGGGGTGGTGGCCGGTGGGTGAGCTGCTGCGGGACGCCTGGGTGGTGGCGCGGAAGGATCTGGCGCTCGAGCTCCGGACCCGCGTCGGCCTCATTTCGGCCGTGGTCTTCACGGCCCTCGTGCTGACGGTCTTCAACTTCGGACGGGATCCCACCGCGGTCGGAGTGCTCGACCTGGCCCCTTCCATTCTATGGGTCACCTTCACGTTCGCCGGGATGCTGAGCCTGAACCGGGCCTTCCAGCTGGAGCTCGAAAACCAGGCGCTCGAGGGACTGCTCATCTCCCCGATCGACCGGAGGAGTCTCTACCTGGGGAAGCTCGCCGCCAACCTGGTGTTCGTGGGCCTGGTGGAAGCGGTGGGGCTCCCGCTGTTCGCGCTCTTCTTCAACGTGCCGGTCTGGGACATTCTGGCGCCGCTCGCCGCGGTGATCGCGGTCGCGACGATCGGCTTCGTGGCGGTGGGGACACTCTTCAGCGCGCTCGTGATCCGGGTGCGTTTCGCGGAGCTGATGCTGCCGGTCCTGCTCCTGCCGTTCCTCATCCCGCCCCTCGTCGGCGCGGTCCAGGTGACGTCACGACTCTTCTCGCACCGTCCCTTGAGTGAGGTCGAAGGCTGGCTTAAGTTGCTCCTCGCGTACGACTTGGTGTTCGTATCGCTCGCGTCGCTCCTCTTTCCCACTACGGTCGACGAATGACCCTCCGATCGAAGGGCCGGTGGATCAACTGGTTCGGCCTGCTGCTCCTGGCGGGCGTCTACGTGCGCGCCATCGCGTTCACACCGGTGGAAGCCTCTCAGGGCGGAGCCCAGAAGATCTTCTACCTGCACGTGCCGGCGGCCTGGTCGACGATGCTCGCCATGGGTCTGGTGGGGCTGGCCAGCATCCTCTACCTGCTGATGAAGGACGAGCGGTTCGACCGATTCGCCGCCTGCTCGGCGGAGGTGGGCACGGCGTTCGCGTGCGTGATGCTGACCACCGGGCCCCTCTGGGCCCGCCCGGTGTGGGGCACCTGGTGGACCTGGGACGCCCGGCTCACGCTGACGCTTTTCCTCTTCTTCCTGTTCGTCGGATACCAGCTGCTGCGGGGGGCCGTCGCCGAGCCCGGCGCGCGGGCCCGCTACTCCGCCGTGCTCGGCATCTTCGGGCTGCTGCTCCTGCCGTTCATCCATTTGAGTGTCTATCTCTTCCGGACCCTCCACCCCCAGCCCATCGTCCTGAAGCCGAGCGCGCCGTCGCTCCCGGGCGCGATGCTGGTGACGCTCCTCTACGGGTTCGCCACGTTCACGGTCCTGTACGTGGGGTTCGTGGTGCAGCGGTACGCCATCGCCACGGAGGATGCGCATGTGGGCTGACGGCACGCCCGCGACCGGCGGGTACGCAGTCGCGGCCTACGTCATCGCGGCCGCGATTCTCCTGACCTACACCTTCATGCTGTACCGGCGCGGCCCGAAAGCTCCCTGACCGCCCTCAGCCCTCCTTGGGCAGGAGGAGCCTGGTCCACACGAGGGCCGCCACCAGAGCGCCGAGGAGCGGGCCGATCCAGTAGACCCCCTGGCCCCCGAGCGTCCAGGACACGATCGCCGGTCCGAACGCGCGCGCCGGGTTCATGGCCGCGCCGGTCGCGGCGCCTCCCATCAACGCGTCGACCAGGATCGCGACGCCCACGCCCCAGCCCGCGATCTTCGGCGCCGAGCGCGACACGATGGTGCCGAACACGGCGCTCACCAGGAAAAAGGTCATGATGGCTTCGAGCATCACGCCGTGCCCGAAGGTCGTGGTGGCGGAGAGCAGCGGGGTGCCGTAGCTCATCGCCCGGACCGACGGGGTGGGGAACACCGTCGGCAGAAGGGCCGCGCCGACGATCCCGCCCAGGAGCTGCGCTACGACGTACCCCAGCGCCAGCCGGCCCTCGATTTTCCGGCCCACCCACAGGCCGAACGTGACGGCCGGATTCATGTGCCCGCCGGAGATCGACAGCGTGGCGCTGACGATGAGCCCCATCGCGAGCCCGTGCGCCAGCGCGACGCCCACCGAGCCGAGGGCGCCGGTGGTGATGCCGTTGGCCACGACGCTGCCGGCGCCCAGAAACACGAACAGGGCCACACCGATGAACTCGGCCGCCAGGGGTCGCAAGGTCTGTGCGTTCACGGGGACGTCCTTTGGAGGTGAGAGAGCGGCGCCAATCTACCGACGCCGCTACGCCCGCCGCAACACCAGCGACGCGTTGATGCCCCCGAATCCGAAGGAGTTGGACACGACGCCTTCGGGGACCAGCTCGCGGCCGGCACCCGGGAGGCAGTCGAGGTCACACGCGGGATCCGGGCGTTCCAGGTTGATGGTCGGGGGGAGCCAGCCGCGGGCCATCGCGAGCGCGCAGATCGCGGCCTCGATGGCCCCGCTGGCGCCCAGCGCGTGGCCGTAGTAGCCCTTGGTGCCGCTCACCACCAGGCGGTAGGCGTGGTCGCCGAACACCTGTTTCAAGGCGTGAGTCTCGGTGGAGTCGTTGAGCGGGGTCGAGGAGCCGTGCGCGTTGACGTAGCCCACCTCGTGCGGCGCCATCCCGCCGTCCGCGAGCGCCAGCCGCATCGCCCGGGCCGCCTGCTTCCCGTCCGGGCGGGGCGCCGTCATGTGGTAGGCGTCGTTGGTGAACGCGTGCCCCACCACTTCGGCGTAGATCGGCGCGCCGCGGGCCAGCGCGCGGCCCCGCTCCTCGAGCACCACGACCGCCGCCCCCTCACCCATCACGAACCCGTCGCGGGTCGCGTCGAAGGGCCGCGAGGCGTGGCCCGGGTCGTCGTTGCGGGTGCTCATCGCCCGGATGTTGGAGAACGCGCCGAAGGTCAGCGGCGCGAGGGGCGCCTCCGCGCCGCCCGCGAGCATCACGTCGGCCCGGCCGTCGCGGACCACGTGGAAGGCCTCCCCCACGGCGATGGTCCCCGAGGCGCAGCTCATGGCGTTGGTGGCGTTCGGACCGGTGCAGCCGAACTCGATGGCGATGTTGCAGCTCGCCGCCCCGGCGAACACGGTGAGGGCGAGCGCCGCGTCGAGGCCCCGCACGCCCTCCCGCAGGTAGTTCCCGACCTGGGACTCGGCGTACGACACGCCGCCGAGCGCCGACCCCATCATCGTCCCGATCCGGTCGGGATCTTCCCGGCCGGTGTCGATCCCGGCGTCGCTCAGCGCCATCCGCGCGCTCGCCACGGCGAGCTGGGAGAACCGGTCGAGGCGCCGGGCGCGCTTGGCGTCGAGGTGATCCTGAGGACGGAAATCGGGGATCTCGGCGGCGATGTGGCTCTTGAACGGCGTGGGATCGAAGCGCGTGATGGTCCGCACGGCCGAGACCCGGCGCCGCAGCCCTTCCCACAGGCCCGGCGCGCCGGTGCCGATGGGAGTCACGGCCCCGACGCCGGTGATCACGACCCGCCGATGCTCCCTCATTCCGCCGTCTCCAGGTACCGCTTGATGCCCGCCAGGGTGCGCGAGGCGATGCCGTGCACGAACACCGGGCCGACCACGAGCGCGGCGGCCGCGGGTCCGATCAGGGGCCAGTCGGGCCCGCCCCAGCGGTGCTCGAGATCGATGGTGACCGTTCCGCTCGCCGGCCCGGCGGACAGACGCCACACCACATCCATCCCCGTGGTGACGCCCCGGACGTGCCGGTACCGGATCTCCCGCGCCCGCGCATCGACGGTCATTTCGGACACCCACCACGTGGGCCAACGCAGCGGTCCGAACGGACGCCACGCGGCCATCTCGACCAGCGCGCCCGCGGGGCGGGACTCGAGCACCCGCACCCAGCGGTAGTGACCGAGGATCCGGGGCCAGCGCTCGACGTCCCGGGCCGTGGCGAACACTCGGTCGGGCGCTGCCGAGATGGCAATGCGGTCGATGGTCAGCATACCGTGAGGGGTGAGTGGTCAGTGCTCAGTGGTCACGCGTCTGCCAGGCGGCAACCAACCGCGCGATGGGCCTGCGCTTGACGGTGGCTCGGACTCCCGCCGCCGCAAGCATCCGCTCCATCTCCTCTGCCGTATACCCTCGCCGCAAGGACAGGACCGCATCGTGCCGGGTCACGGGATGGAGGAGCATCGGGAACGACACCGCCCACATCGCCGTCATCGCGACGCGCGAGCGCCGCAGATCGGCCACGACGACGGCGCGGCGGGCGATGCGGTCCAGCTCCCGCACCCAGCGGACGGCGACCGGCGTGGGAAGGTGATGGAGCACCTGGCTCGCGACCACGAAGTCCACCGATTTCGATCCGAAGGGGAGCACGCCGCCGTCGGCGAGGACGGTGGCGAGCCCCGCGCGCCGGGCCACCTGGGCCGCCGGGCGCAGCAGATCCACGCCGAGGGACCGCACCGTCACCCCCCGCCGGGCCGCCGCCCGGACCACGGCGCGCGGGATGTCTCCGGACCCGGTGCCGACGTCCAGCAGCGTGCAGACATCGCCCGCGGGGAGCAGCGGCAGCAGCGCGCCCAGCACCGCGCGGGTTCCCCCGAACCACCGGTTCAGGAGCACCAGATCGGACAGCTCGGCCCGCACCAGCGCGGGATCGGCCGACGGATCGTCCAGAATCTCGACGCCGATCATCCGCCGGAGAGGTTGGCGTATCCGCCGCGGTAATAAAGGAGAGGGCGGTGGTCGGTCGCGCGGCCGCCGGTCACCAGTCCGAAGTAGACCGTGTGATCGCCCGCGGGCACGGCGGCGTTCTTGGCGCACTCGATGTGGGCCAGGGCGCCTTCGAGAATGGGGAGACCCAGCCGGCTGGGGTGAAAGCCCACGCCCTCGAACCGGTTCTCTTCGAGGGTCGCGAACCGCCGCGAGAGGCCTTCCTGGTCGGCGGCCAGGACGTTCACCACGAAATGCGACGCCTGCGCCAGCGCGTCGTGCATCACGTTCTTCCGGTCCACCGACACGAGCAGGAGCGGCGGCTCGAGGGACACCGCCGCCACGGAGCTGGCGGTCATCCCGACCGGGAGTCCGTCCGCTCCCCGCGTGGTGAGCACCGTGACGCCGGTGGCGAAGCGGCCGAGCAGCTGGCGGAAGAGAGAGGCGTCGACGCCGTTCACGGTCAGGCGATCAGGGCGGTGAGGGTGGCAGGGTGCAGCACCAGGGCCGCCGGGATGAAGTTGCCGGTGGCGCCCACCAGAAGATCCGCGAGGTCGGGGCGGCGCGCCAGCCGCCGGACCACGCGCGTGGCGAGGGCCGGCCACCCCACGCCGGCGCCGATGAGGCGCTCGAGCACCCACTTGCCGCCGAAGACGCGCCGTCTCCCGCGGCGGTAGGGCTCGAGCCGGAACGCCGGAATGGGCCCCGCGCCCCCGGCCGCCAGCGCGTCCGCGATCGTGTCCGCCGCCAGCTCGGCGCCGCGGAGAGCCGAGTAGATCCCCTGACCGGTGAAGGGGTCGAAGAAATCGGCGGCGTCGCCGACGAGCAGCGCGCCGTCCGCGGTGGACCTCCGCGACCACTGGGCGAAGGGACCGGTCGCGAGAACGGGGCGGGTCAGCCGGTCGGCCCGGAAGCGGCCCCGGAGTCCCGGGAACCGGTCGAGGGCCTGCACGAAGCCCCGTGGGTCCGTGAGCTCGCGCGCGGCCCGCGCGGCGGGCACGACGAGCGCCACGGTCGTCTCTCCATTTCCGATGGGGCCCATCCCCACGTACCCGGCGGCCCCGATGTGCATCTCCCCGACGTCGGCGACTCCGGCGACCAGGGCGGCGTGGGCGCTGTAGGCGATGCGCCGCGGCGGTCCGGAGCGGCGGTACCCGAGACGCCGTGCGACCACTGATCTCAGCCCGTCGGCTCCGACGACGATCCGGGCGCGAAGCTCCTCCCGCTTCCCTCCTCCCGCTTCCCCGGTTCGCACGCCGTTTACGGCGCCCGTGTCTCGAAGCAAGTCGTTGACCGTAGCCTCCTCCCGCAGCTCGACGCCCGCTCCCACCGCGGCGTCCACCAGGATCCGGTCGAAGGTGGTGCGCGGCAGGGCGAATCCGTACGGCCGGGGCGGCGCGTAGCCGGGGCCCGGCCGGAACCGCCCGACGGCCGAGCTCCCGTCCGGAGTCACGATCCGCATGCCGGTGAGGCGCGCCGGGGCCGACGCCTCGACGGCGGGGAGGATCCCTTCGCCGAGGCGCTCGAGCACGCGGGTGGTCTCGGGCGTCAGGTACTCGGAGCAGGGCTTGTCGCGCGGAAACCGCGCGCGGTCGAGCAGGAGAACGCGGATGCCCCGTCGGGCGAGGAGCAGCGCCGTCACCGAGCCGGCGGGCCCGGCGCCCACCACCACGACATCCCGGCGGGTCACGAGAGCAGCAGGGCCGTCGCGGCGCCGGCGACCGTGGCGGCGAGATTCACGCCGTCGTTGTCGAGGGCCGGCGTTCCGTGGACGAGGATCATGGGGCCGTGGCAGGCGGCGTTCCGGCTCTCGCTCGCGCGGCCGCAGGTGAGGCAGGTGAACTTGCCCTGCAGGGTGGCGCCGAGGAGGGAGTCCGCCAGCATTCCGGCGAGCCCGGCCACGGTGATCAGCGCGAGGGGCGGCCGGGGGGGCCGGAACAACAGGGTCGTGACGGTTCCCAGGAAGAGCGCGCCGGCGAGGCCGCCGGCCGTGCCGGCGAGCGTGACGCCCCCCGACGTTCCGGGCGGGACCGGCCGGCCGGTGGTGAGCAGGCGCGGCGGGCGCGGAGAGAAGGAACCGATCTCGGTGGCCCAGGTGTCGGCGGTGGCCGCGGCCAGGGCGCCGGCGGCGAGGGACCAGGAGCCGATCCACGCGGCGAGCGCCGCGACGCCGCCGTTGGCCAGGACCTGCCGCGCGGTCCGGCGGCCGCCTCCCCCGCCCGCGATCTGGGTGAGCAGGGAGCTCGAAACGAAGAAGGCGAAGAGCAGCACCACTCCTCGCCATCCCAGTCCCCACGCGGTCGCGGCGCCGACGGCGACCGCCGCGGCGACGCCGTCCCCGGTGAGCCACTTCATTCGTTGAAGAGCTCGCGGAGGATCTTCTGCTTCAGCTCGGGCGGGCAGCCCTGGGTGCGGGCCTTGATCTGCAGGAACTTCTTGAAGGCGGACTCGAAGTCGAACTTGTCGCCGCACGGGGGGCAGTGCGCGAGGTGCTCGCGGATCTCGACCTCGAGCGCGGGCGTGACCTCCCGGTCCAGATATTCGTAGAGATGTTCGATGCACTCGCGACACTTCATGCCGGACGCCCCTTGATGTAGCCCATCCCCACGGCGTAGTCGTACAGCTTGGCCTGCAACATCTGCCGGGCCCGGAAGAGCCTCGACTTCACCGTCCCCACCGGAATGTTCAGGATCTTCCCGATCTCCTGGTAGCTCATCCCTTCGACGTCGGACAGGACGACGGTCTCGCGGAACGCCTCCGGAAGCCCGTCGATGGCGCGCAGCACCTCGTCGTCCACGATCCGGTCGAAGAAGGCCCCCTGGGGGTCGTCTTCCTGTACATCCTCAAACACCGCGAAGGGCTCGATTGTGTCCACGTCCACGGTTTCCGGGTGCCGGGTCCGGCGCCGGTATTCATTAATGAAGGAATTGCGGAGGATGGTGAGGAGCCACCCCTTGGCGTTGGTCCCGGGCTGGTACTGATCCCAGGAGCGATACGCCTTGAGCATCGTCTCCTGGACGAGGTCGTCGGCGTCGGCGGCGTTCCCGGCCAGGCGGAGGGCCACGCGGTAGAGGCTGTCGAGATGCACCAACGCCTCTTTTTCGAAACCGGCCCGGCGGGCATCCGTCGGCGCGGGGGGCGTGGTCGGGGGGGGTGTGGGCTTCGGCGCGGGCATGGATGGTAAGGCTCGCCCGGGCTCCCGGCTTCCGCAATGGGGTGCTAGGTTCCGCGCCGTGGTCCACAGCATTGTCCCTCTCGCCGTGCTCGAGGCCATCCGGAACCTGGATACGCCCGTCGAAGACGGGCTCGCCGAATTCGCCGACGAGCTCCTGTCCAAGCGTCTGGGGATGTCGGCCACCGTCGCCATGCAGGTGAACGAATACGAGGGGCTGGTCCGTCGCGACGCCCGGGTTGACGCGTCCAACGTGGAGGCGCTGCTCCGGCTGGTGGGGCGCCGCCCCGACGCCGACCTGGTGTTCGCCGACGCGGGGCGGCGGGCCGCCCGGCGGGCGGCCGCCCGCGCCTCGAGCCTGGCCCGGGGCATGGCGCGGACGGCGCCCCGGGCCCTCGGCTTCCGGGTCGCGCGGCGGGCGGCGCGGGCGGTGCTGGGCGGCGAGCTCCGCCGCGAGCAGGACATTCCCGTGGTGCGGCTCTCCGACACGCTCGCCATCCGTGCCACTCCCGACGGCGCCGCGTGCGCGATGTACGGCGCCGCCTTTACCGAGCTGCTGCGGCTGTTCGCGGGCTTCGAGGGCGCCATGCTCCACGTGAGCTGCCGAGGCGCCGGCGGAGCGGCGTGCGAGTGGCGCGCGGCCGCTCCCGACCCCCGGCACCACTGATGCCACCACTCGACGGACTCGACCTCCCCGCCGTCCGCACCGCCCTCACCGCGATGGGCGCGGACGGCTGGCTCCTCTTCGACTTCCACGGACTCAATCCCATCGCCGGTCGGGTGGTGGGCGTGAAGGGACTCGGCACCCGCCGGTACTTCGTCTGGGTGCCCCGCGCCGGCGCCCCGATCGTGGTGGCGCACAAGATCGAGCTGCATCCGTTCGCCGGTTTCCCCGGTGAAATCCGCCCGTACGCGGCCTGGTCCGAGCTGCATGCGGCGCTGACCGCCCTCCTGCAGGGCAAGGTGGCGGCGCTCGAGACCTCCGCGAACGACAACGTGCCGTATCTGGACCGGGTCCCGCACGGTGTGGTCCAGCTGCTCGAGCGCTGCGGGGCCCGGGTGGTGTCGTCGGCGCCGCTGGTGACGCAGTTCGCGTCGCGGTGGACGCCGTCGGAGCTCGCGGGGCACCGGCGCGCGGCCGAAGCGCTGGCGGTGATCGCGTCCGAAGCGCTGCGGTGGGCGGGGGCGGAGGTCGCCCGCGGGGCGGAAGTGCGCGAGACCGCGGTCCAGCGCCGGGTCCTCGACGCGTTCCAGCGGGCCGGACTGGTGACGACCGACCCGCCCATCGTGGGCGCGCAGGAGAACGCCGCCAATCCCCACTATGAGCCGGTCGCCGGCGCGGACCGGGTCGTGGGGAGGGGCGAGGTGCTGCTGCTCGATCTCTGGGCCGGCCCGGCGCGCGGCACCGTGTTCGCGGATCAGACCTGGATGGGATTCACGGGGACGAACCCCGGCGCCGAAGTCGTCAAGGTGTGGGAGACGGTCCGGGGCGCGCGGGATGCGGCGGTGGACCTGCTCCGGACCCGTTGGAACGCGCGCGCACCGGTCACGGGTGCGGACCTGGACGACGCGGCCCGCGGCGTGATCCAGCGGGCCGGGTATGGCGAGCACTTCGTGCACCGAACCGGCCACTCGATCGATCGGGACCTGCACGGCTCGGGTCCGCACCTCGACAACTTCGAAACTTCGGACGACCGGGCCCTGATGGCGGGGATCGGGTTCTCAGTGGAGCCCGGGATCTATCTGTCGGGGCGGTTCGGGATGCGGACCGAAATCAATGTATTTCTGGGAGAAACGGGGCCCGAGGTGACCCCACGGGCCCCGCAGCGGGACCTGCTCTTCATCTGACGCTCCCCCTTGCGGGGGTCTCCCCCGGCCTGCATCTTCGCCGCCGCCGGTGATGTCCCCGGACGGTGACATTTCTTTGTGACGGGGCCGTGACGTCTCCTTGACGACCTCTGTGACGGGGCGCACTTTAAGGCCGGTACGATGTCCATCCAGTCCGTCGTTCGAAACCTCCACCCGAAGGGAGGTGGCGTGTCGTCAGCACGTTATCCGTTCGGTAGTCCACTCGCGTTCACGCACTTGGAGGATGTTTCCATGACGCATCGTGTGGGAAGCGCCTTGAAGCGCTTCCTCGCGCTGGGTGCGCTTACGGTGATCGCGCTGATCAGCGCGGCGACGCCGGCGGCGGCTCAGTCGACGGGGAAAATTCAGGGCACGGTGACGAATCAGGCGGGTGAGGCGGTCGCCAAGGCTCAGGTGATCGTCGTCGGGACCGCGTTCGGCGCCGTCACTGACGACAAGGGCTATTACTTCATCAACAACGTGCCCCCCGGCACCTACACGCTCCGGGCCCAGTTCATCGGCTATGCGCCGACCGAGCTGACCGGCGTGCGCGTGCTCGGCGGCCAGACGCTCACCGAGAACTTCCCGATGAAGCCGTCGGCGGTGGTGGTGGGCGGCATCAACGTGGTGGCGGCGGCGAACCCGATCGTCCCGCGTGACGAAGTGACGTCCAAGTCGATCATCTCCGGTGAACAGATCAACGATCTGCCGGTGGACAACGTCCGCAGCGTGATCACGCTGCAGCCGGGCGTGGTCGAGTCGGGCAACGGCGCGGGGGTGTCGATCCGCGGCGGCCGGCCCGGCGAGGCGAACGTCTACATCGACGGCGCGCCGGTGCGCTCCG
>DATJQI010000051.1:0-4902 GCA_035505915.1 Gemmatimonadales bacterium
CGGCGACTCAGCTGGTGTTCACCACCCAGCCGGCCGACGCGACCGTGAATACGACGATGGCGGGGGTCGTCGTGACCGCGGAGGATCAGTTCGGCAACGTGGACCCGACGTTTGTGGGGAACGTGGGGCTGGTGATCTCGAACGACCCGAACGGCGGGGCCAGTGTCCTGAGCGGAACCATCCCCCAGACGGCGGTGGCCGGGGTCGCCACGTTCTCGGATTTGCAGATCAGCCAGGTGGGACCGGGCTTTACCCTCCAGGCCTCTTCCGGGGGAGTCTCCTCCGCGACCAGCAATTCATTTAACATTACGCCATGATCTGCCCCCGCTGTTCGGTCGGCGAGATTTCCGACCAGACCCACGAATGCACCCTCTGCGGATTCTCTCCCGCCGGGGTGGCGACGCTCACCGCGCCGTTCCCGCGGGAGCTCGAGGCCAGTGCCCGCAAAGACCTGGAGCACGAGTTCCAGATCGAAGGGGTGCTGGGCCAGGGTCCGCGCGGCGTCGTGTACCTCGCGCTCGAGCGCGAGCGGGACCGGCTGGTGGCGCTCAAGATCATCCCCCGCACCGCGGGCACCGCGCCCGAAGCGGACGGGCTGCTCCAGCGTGAAGCGTCGCTCGCCTCGTCTCTGGACCATCCCCACATCGTCCCGATCTTCCGCAGCGGCACGACGCGGATCTTCCTCTGGTACGTGATGGAGTACGCCAACGGGCGGTCCCTGGCGGACGCCCTGGCGTCCACCGATCAGACGGCGCCCGACTGGACGCAGTCCCTCCGCGTCATTCACCAGGTGGCGAGCGCGCTCGACTACGCCCACCGGCGCGGGATGACCCACGGCGGGATCAAGCCCGGCAACATCCTCATCGACAGCCGGGGCTGGGCCCGGGTCACCGACTTCGGCATCGCCCGCGCGTTCGGGCGCCCCCAGGCGGTGTTCGGCGCCGACGCGCCCGCGGAGCAGCGCTACCTCGCCCCCGAGCAGTTCGCCTCGCGCAACCTCACCGGGCCGAGCGTGGACCAGTACGGACTGGCGGTGGTGGCGCACGACTGCCTGCGGGGCGCGGCGCCCACCCCGCACGTGCTGGAGGCGCTGCAGCGCGCGACCAGCGAGCACCCGAGCGAACGGTTCGCCACGATTCTCGACTTCGTGGCGGCGCTCGAGCAGGAGTCGGCGCCGCCCGCGCCCGTGGCCGTGGCTCCGCCCCCGCCGCTCCCGCGCCGCCCGTCGGCCGTGTCGGCGCCGCTGGTGGTGATCGACCCCGAAGCCGCCGCGCCGCCTCCGCGCCCGCCGCGCGCCTCCCTCGGCGCCGCGCCCCGGCGTCGCCGGGCGAGGATCACGCTCGCGGTGGCCGCGCTCCTGCTCCTGGGCGTCACCGCGGCGGCGTGGTGGTGGCTCGACGAGGGAACGGACTCGAAGACTCCGGCGCCGCTCGTGCTGCAGCCCACGACCCCCGCGGTGCTGACGCCCCCGCCGTCCGCGACGTCCGCCACGACCGCGCCGCCCGGATCGACCACCGTGAATCCGGGTCGGGCCGCGTCTCGTCCGGCGCCGGCCGCGACGCCGGCCGCGACGCCGGCCGCCACGACGCCCCGGCCCACGCCGACGCCGGCGAATCCGGCGGCCTCGGTGCGGCCGCCCGTGCGCCGGGCTCCGCCCCCGCCGGCCGACGGACACCTCCTGCTCAACACGCAGCCGTGGTCCGAGGTCTACCTGGACGGCGTGGCGGTCGGCAACACGCCCAAGACCGATCTGCCGGTCAAGCCGGGGAACCATCAGCTGCGGTTCGTCCGGGACGGCTTCCGCCCGTTTGAGACGTCGGTGCTCGTGGCCGCGGGCGCGTCGGTCCGGCTGACCAGCATCGTCCTCACGCCCGTCACGCCGTGATCGGCCGGCGGGCGGGGTTGCTGGTGACGGCGGCCGTCGCCGTCACGGTGGCGACACCCCGCCGCGCGCCCGCCCAGGAGCAGAACCGCCTCGTCGCGTCCGCGATCGAGGCCTATCAGAACCTCGACTACGAAGGCGCCGCGGCCCTCCTGCGCCGCGCCCTGGCCGTCGAGGCTCCCAGCCCCGACACCGTGCCCGCCGGGCTGCGGACCAAGGCGCTGACCTATCTCGCCGCCAGCGATTTCTATCGCGGTCACCGCGACTCGGCCGAGGCCGAGTTCCGGCGCCTGATCCGGCAGGATCCCCGGTTCCGTCCGGACCCCCTGCTCTTCCCGCCCGAGGTGACGACGGTATTCGAGGGCCAGCGACGGGTCACCAAGGTCGTGGCGGTCGAGCCTCCGCAGGACACGACGCTGCGGGTGGGCCGGGAACAGTACCCCATTCGCCTGATCGCCAGCTCGTTTCACGAGGTGGTGGTGGCGCTCGAGCGCACCGACGGCCGCTTTCTGCGCGGGCTCTATGCCGGCCCGATCGGCGACTCGCTGGTGGTGAACTGGGACGGCCTCGATTCGGCGGGGGCGCCGCCGGGCGACGGGCCATTGACCCTCACGGTGACCTCGCGGCCCACGCCGGGCGGCGAGGTGGTGCGGGTGGTCCGCGTGCCGATCGACGTCCGGGCCACCCACGCCGACACGCTCCCCTGGCCGGGACTTCCCGACACCGCGCTCCTGCCCGAGCGCGCGACCACCGGACCGGCGCTCCGGTCGTTGTCGGGCGGCGTGCTCGGCGCCCTGGCGGTGGTGGTGCTGCCGTCGGTGCTCGCATCGGGGACGCACGGGCCGGATGGCCGGTTCGTGGTGGCGGGGGCGCTCACCGTCTCGGGGGTCGCCGGCTACCTGAGCCGCCGTCCCGGCACGCCGCTCCCGGACAACGTGGCGCACAACGTCGCGCGCCGCGCCCTCTGGCAGCGGCAGATCGAGACGACCAAGCAGGACAACGCGCGCCGGCGCACCGCGGTGCTCGAGCGGATCCGGGCCGGCACGCCGCTCGTCATCTCCCGCGAGGCGCAATGAGGGCGCTCCCGGTCACCGTCGCGCTCCTGGCGGCGGCCGCTCCGCTCGCGGGCCAGGTCTCGCGGTTCCGCGTGGACGTGGAGCTGGACGGCGCCACCATCTCGTCGGCCCCGGAGATCGGGTCGGTCGGCAGCTATCTCTCGGGCACGACCTTCGGCGGTGAAGGGCGGGTCGCGTTCGGCCCGGTGCGGCTCGACCTCGGGTACTGGCAGGGGAGCCTGTCCAACCAGAGCGGCCCCGCCGCGAACGAGGACGTCGTCGAAGGAAAGGTCCTGCTGGGCGTCGCGCCGGTGCACTGGCTGACGATCTCCGCGGGCCCCTACGCGCGCGCGTACACCACGCCCGCCGGCACCGAGCGCTGGTTCACCTGGCGCATTCAGGCGCGGGCGGAGCAGAACATCGTGCCCACGACGGTGACGGGGTACGCCGAGCTGTGGATCGTGGCCGCCACGACGGTGAACGTGGTCCAGCCGTTCTCGAGCGGGCGGGGCGGAACACTGGGGCTGCGGTTCTCGCCGCGGCGCTGGCCGGTGTGGCTGAGCCTGGGGTATGGGCTGGAGCAGATCCGGCTGGGCGACGGGTCGCGGCTCGACACCGTGAACCGGGTCAGCCTGGGGGTCGGGTACTCGCGCCGCTAGGGCGCGGGGCGGCTCCGCGGCACCAGCCGGTAGAGCGTTTCGCCGTTCCGGATCATCCCGAACTCCTCGCGCGCCACCCGCTCCTGGGTGGCCGGGTTGGTCTCGAGGTCGTGCGCCGCCCGGCCCAGCGAATCGACCTGCCCTTCCAGCGAGCGGACCGAGTCCCGCTCCTGCGCCAGCTGGCGCCGGAGCTTCAGCCAGTCGGGCGTCGAGTACTCACCGGCGAAGGCCGCGAACAGCACGAGGGCGACGCCCCCGATCAGCGCGACGATCCGGGCCGGGGTCACAGTCCGTAGAGGTCCCGGCCCGGATAGTGGGCCACGTCTCCCAGCTCCTCGGCGATGCGCAGCAGCTGGTTGTACTTCGCGATGCGGTCGGTGCGGGAGCCCGAGCCGGTCTTGATCTGCCCCACGCCCGAGCCCACCGCCAGGTCGGCGATGAAGGTGTCTTCGGTCTCGCCGGAGCGGTGCGAAATGATCGCCCCGTACCCGTTGGACCGCGCCAGCTCGATGCACTGGAGCGTTTCGGTCAGGGTGCCGATCTGATTGACCTTGATCAGGATGGCGTTCGCGACGTTCTCGTCGATGCCCCGCGCGAGGATGTCGGGGTTGGTGCAGAAGATGTCGTCGCCCACGAGCTGGATCCGCCCGCCCAGCGCCTCGGTCAGCTTGGCCCACCCCGCCCAGTCCGATTCGGCCAGGCCGTCCTCGATGGACACGATGGGGTAGCGGTCCACCCAGCCCTTGTAGAGGGCGATCATTTCCTCGGCCGACTTCTTCCCGCCCCCGCTCTTCTTGAAGACATAGGTGCCGTCTTCCCAGAGCTCGGACGCGGCCACGTCGATGGCGATCGCGACGTCCTTGCCGGCCGCATAGCCCGCCGCCTCGACGGCGGACATGATCGCCTCGAGCGCCGCTTCGTCGTGCGGGAGATTGGGCGCGAAGCCCCCCTCGTCCCCCACCGCGGTCGAGAGCCCGCGCTTCGACAGCACCTTCTTCAGGGCGTGGAAGACTTCCACCCCCATCCGCAGCGCTTCCGGGAACGTCTCCGCGCCGATGGGCACGACCATGAATTCCTGGGCGTCCACCGTGTTCGACGCGTGCGCCCCGCCGTTCAGGATGTTCATCATCGGCACCGGGAGCACGTGCGCGAGCGGACCGCCCAGATACCGGTAGAGCGGCAGATTCGCTTCGTCCGCCGCGGCGCGCGCGGTCGCGAGGCTCACGGACAGGATGGCGTTGGCGCCGAGGTGACCCTTGTTCGGCGTGCCGTCGAGCTCGAGCATCGCGCTGTCGATCGCGATCTG